>NZ_CP100763.1:627667-1255334 GCF_024296685.1 Natrinema marinum
GGCGAGCAGTCCGGCCCAGACGGGGTGGGTATCGGGCACTGACAGATGGGCGTCGGCGATGTCGACGAGGGGATGGTCGTCCGGGCCGACGGCGACGATCGGCGCGCCGCGCGAGCGGGCTTCGATCGCGTTCGTCTTCGTCTTCTCGTCGTCGCCGCTCGTGTAGACCGCAAACAGCGGGGTCTCCTCGGTGACGAGCGCAAGCGGGCCGTGTTTGAGCTCGCCGGCGGCGAACCCTTCGGCGTGCTCGTAGGTGATCTCCTTGAACTTCAGGGCGCCCTCGAGCGCGACCGAACGGCCGAGGCCGTTGCCGATGAAGAAAAACGACCGGCTGTCGAGGGTCTCGCGGGCGAGCGCCGCCGCCCCGCTCGTCTCGAGGACGGTCTCGACGTGCGCCGGGAGATCCCCGAGCGCCTCGAGCATCGCCGCGCGGTCCGCAGCGGGGGTTGCGTCCGGTGCGTCCCCGGCGATCCGCTGGGTGAGCAACGCGAGCGTGACCGCCTGCGAGGAGTAGGTCTTCGTCGCGGCGACGCCGACTTCGGGGCCGGCGCGGATGTAGACGGCGTCGTCCGCCTCGCGAGCCGCGGTCGAGCCGACGACGTTGGTGACGGCGAGGGTTCGCGCGCCGCGGTCGGCCGCCTTCCGGAGCGCGTCGAGGGTGTCCGCGGTCTCGCCGCTTTGCGTGACCGCAACGGTGAGCGTGCTTTCGTCGACCGGACCGGACGCGTACCCGTACTCGCTCGCCCGAATGACCTCCGTGCGAACGCCGGCGGAGCGCAGCAGCTGGCCGCCGTACAGCGAAGCGTGGTATGAAGTGCCACACGCGACGAACTGGACCGACTCGACCTCGTCGAACGAGCCGGCGGGGAGGCCGTCGAAGGCGACCTCGCCGTCCTCGACGCGGCCCTCGATCGTGTTGGCGAGCGATGTCGGCTGGTTGTTGATCTCTTTGAGCATGTAGTGATCGTAGCCGCCTTTCCCCGCGTCCTCGGGGTCCCAGTCGACGGTGTCGACCGGGCGCTCGAGGGGCGTCCCAGCGAGGTCGGTGATCCGGCAGGAGTCGGGCTCGAGGACGACCAGATCGCCGTCTTCGAGGTAGATCACCTCGTCGGTGTGATCGAGGAAGGCCGGCACGTCGCT
Source organism: Natrinema marinum (assembly GCF_024296685.1). Classification (NCBI taxonomy): domain Archaea; kingdom Methanobacteriati; phylum Methanobacteriota; class Halobacteria; order Halobacteriales; family Natrialbaceae; genus Natrinema; species Natrinema marinum. The sequence continues at coordinate 628,808 of NZ_CP100763.1, forward strand.
CGCGAGGAACCACTCTTCCTCGTCGATCCCGAGGACGAGCGGCGAGCCCTTTCGGGCGGCGTAGACCGCCTCTTCGCCGTCGACGATCGCGGCAATCGCGTAACTGCCCTCGAGCGTGTCGACGGCGCGGCGGACAGCCAGCTCGGTGTCGCCGGTTTCCTCACGGAACTCGTCGATGAGGTGCGGGATGACCTCCGTGTCGGTATCGCTCTCGAACACGTGGCCCTTCGCCTGAAGGTCCGCTCTGAGTTCGTCGTAGTTGTCGATGACGCCGTTGTGGACGACGGCGACGTCGCCCGCCGTGTCCGTGTGCGGGTGGGCGTTCTCGTCGGTCGGCGGCCCGTGGGTGCTCCAGCGGGTGTGGCCGATCCCCATGTTCCCGTGGGGCTCCGTTGGCAGCGCCGACTTGAGCTCGGACACCTCGCCCGAGCACTTGTGGACCTTGACGCCGGAGCCGTTCTGGACGGCGATCCCGGCGGAGTCGTAGCCCCGGTACTCGAGGTTCTCGAGCCCAGAGAGGAGCGTCTCGGCCGCGTTTCCGTGGCCGATTCGGGCGATGATTCCGCACATTAGCCGGTCACCCCTGCTCGAGCGGTGGTCGATACCCGTCGATCGGCGTTCAACCGGCACCCGACGGTGGAAACGGGGGCTGTATCGGAGGTGTCGAGTCGGCACGAGACCGCTGCCAGGGCAGTGCTGTTCCGTATCATTGGTATCACCGACCCGTTCCGCCGTCGCTGCTGACGGATCGGGCGTTACTCCAACCACGTGCAACGGCGGCCATTACTATACGACGAGTAAGACGATACCGGGAATACGACGGACGCTATTGACTGTCTAAGTCGGTATTCGAGGTTGCAATGCCGATCGTGACTGTGCCCGCCTGCCATTGCGGGACGGCCAGTTCGGACAGTTACAGTCGATCGAACGCTCCGTTGATCGTTTCGAAACGGACGATCGTCCCGCGGGACGCCACCGTGGCTCGTTCGGCATCTCACTGCACTCGATCGCCCGTCGGCACAGAAGCGACCGCGGGAACGGTGGTCGTGCTCGGAGCGTCCCGACTTCCGAACCGGTGGATGGATGTCGTCACCGACGCCAGCGGGTGCGTGATTACGGAAGCGGGTTCCCGATCTCGTCCGATTGCGCCTCGTCGGCCGGCGTTCGATCGGCCAGGGTGATGACGTTCTCCCGGCCGACCGATTGCTTCTCGATCGTCCCGTCGGAGTGCATCTGCGAGCAGATCCGACTGACTTTCGACTTCGACCAACCGGTCTCTTCGGCGATCCGATGCTGACGGATGCGACCGTGGTTCGCGACGAGTAGCCGGACCACCTTCCCTTCGTCGCTCAGCAGTGTCGGTGGTGTTTCGGGCGAGAGATACGACTCGTACGCTCGGTGATCGTCGGTGTGTTCGCGGCTCGCTTTGCCGTCGTCATCTGCCGTGGTCACCAGCGGGAGCGACGATAACTCGACGTCGCGGGTCGACAACAACTCGGCCAACCGAAGGCCAACGAGCCCGCTGATCAGCAGGAACAGAACCGCGATCAGGGCCGACTCCCAGGCTGATGTCGTGCGAAGCAGTTGTAACGGTCTATCGGGGCGGTCCCCCATCGGCAGCACGACCGCTGTCGACGCGATCGCACGGCCATCGTACTGTGCCGTCGAAGCCGGACCCTCGCCGCTCGAGATGGTGGTGTGAATCGATGCGAGCTGGGCTCCGACTTCGATCTGGGGCGTGGACACCATGATTCGCGGTTCTTCTGCAGTCGGTGCGTGATCGAGCCACGGATCATCGGTGGCTCGCCGACCGCATCGGAGATCGGAGTCACGGGACCTTCATTATGGAGTCATACAGGACCGTTTAGCAACGGTATAAGCGATCGAACTGCCGACCGATCGCTCGAGAGAGATCCGCCGGTAGCGCGCTCGATCGGCGGGTCCGTCCCGTTGTCGCTCTCGCATCCGTTTATTCGCGGTATAGTAAACCCCGAACGGCGACTCGCCGAGACTACGGCACGGCCACCGATTGCGGGTATACCAATTCCGAACCTGATCCCGTCGCACGGCCGCGTGCGGTGGGCAAGCGATACCGATCACCCATGACCTCGATAATCAGCGACACGGAGACACGAGCGGGCGACCGAGAGAGCGGCGGGAACGCACGAGACGACTCGACGGGAACGACCCTCGAGCACGCGGAAGCGACCCCGCGTTCGGCGACGATCTGCGTCGTCGGACTCGGCTACGTCGGCCTCCCGCTCGCGGTCGGGTTCGCGCAGTCGAACTACCGCGTCATCGGCTACGACATCGACGAGACGACGGTCGAGCGGCTCCAAGCGGGGACCGACACGACCGGCGACCTCTCCGACGAGGCGGTCTGCGACGAGGACATCTCTTACACCACCGACGCTGGCGAGATCGGCGAGGCGGACTACGTCATCATCACCGTTCCGACGCCGATCGACGAGGACGACCGTCCCGATCTCGGCTACGTCGAGGGCGCGGCGACCACCGTCGGCGCACAAATGAATCCCGGTACGACGGTCGTCCTCGAGTCGACCGTCTACCCCGGCTCGACGCGAGACGTCCTCGTGCCGGCGCTCGAGGAGGCGTCGGAGCTGACCGCCGGCGAGGACTTCTTCGTCGGCTACTCGCCGGAACGCGCGACGCCCGGCGACGGCGACCACGGCCTCGCAGATGTGGTCAAGATCGTCAGCGCGCAAAACGAGACGGTGCTCGAGGACGTAGCGACGCTGTACGAGTCGGTCGTCGACGCGGGCGTCCACCGCGCCCCGTCGATCGAGGTCGCCGAGGCGAGCAAGGTCATCGAGAACATCCAGCGCGACGTCAACATCGCGCTCGTCAACGAGCTGTCGATGGCCTTCGAACGGATGGGACTGGACACCCACGAGGTCCTCGAGGCGGCGGGAACGAAGTGGAACTTCCACGGCTACCGACCGGGCCTCGTCGGCGGTCACTGCATCCCCGTCGACCCGTACTTCTTCGCCCACCGCGCGAAGCGAGCGGGTGCGGATCCGGAGCTGATACGCACGAGCCGGAAGGTAAACGAGTCGATGCCGAGCCACGTCGCCGAACTGACGATCAAGGCGCTCAACGAGTGTCAGAAGACGCTGCGGGAGTGTCGTGTTCTGGTGCTCGGTCTGGCGTACAAATCCGATGTCGGCGACATCCGTAGCTCGAAAGTCGCCGACGTGGTCGACCACCTCCGCGAGTTCGAGATCGATGTCGCGGGCTACGATCCGTACGCGGAGGCCGACGCGATCCGGCGTTCGTTCGACATCGACGTTCAGGACTCGCTCTCGTTCGACGGGTTCGACGCGGTCCTCCTCGCGACTTCGCACTCGTCTTTCGAGGACATCGAACTCGAGGATGTCGCGGCGACCCTCGACGACGACGCCGCGCTGGTCGACATCGCGGGCGCGTTCGACCCGGACGATGCAGCCGACGCCGACCTCGTCTACCGCAGCCTATAATGTATCGAGGACACACGATCGGGGTCATCGTCCCGGCGTACAACGAGGCCGAACGCGTCGGTGACGTCCTCGCGACGATGCCGGCGTTCGTCGACCGAATCTACGCCGTCGACGACTGCTCGACGGACGATACCTGGGCGATCATCCAGGAGCACGCGGCCGCTTCTCGGCAGGCGGCCGACGAAGACACCGCCCCGAGCGGCGAGCGCGTGCAGGCGTCGGTCCCGGACGGCGGGACGGTCGTCGGCTCGGAGATCGTACCCATTCGCCACGCGGAGAATCAGGGCGCTGGCGGTGCACTCCGAACCGGTTACGTTCACGCGCGCGATGACGGCGTCGATATCGCAGTCACGATGGACGCTGACGGGCAGATGGATCCGGACCAGCTCTCCGCGCTGCTGGATCCGATCGCCGACGGCGACGCCGACTACGCGAAGGGAAACCGGCTCGCCGATCGGGTCTCGAGGCGGGAGATGCCGCCGTTCCGGCTGTTCGGCAACTGGCTACTGACCCAGCTCACGAAGATCGCGAGCGGCTACTGGCGCCTCCAGGACCCCCAGAACGGGTACACCGCGATCTCACACGAGGCGCTGTCGGCGGTCGATATCGAGTCGCTGCCGGACGACCACGACTACCCCAACGACCTGCTCGTTCGGCTGAACGTCGCCCGCATGCGCGTCGCCGACGTGTCGATGCCGGCGGTCTACGACGACGAGGAGAGCACGATCCGGTACTCGACGTTCGTCCCGGTCACATCGGTCACGCTGCTTCGGGGCTTCGTTCGCCGGATGCGGGCACAGTTCGCCGTCGATCGGCGACATCCCGCCGTGCTCTGTTATGCCGCGGGGACCGCCGCGCTGGTCGCGACCGCCGCCATCGCGACCGTCGGCGTCGCGAACGCGGTCGCCGGCGATCCGTCCGTCCGCGAACCGGTCGCGGCCGCGCTCACGCTGCTCGCCAGCGCCAGTTTCCTGCTGGTCGCGACGCGAGTCGACGCGCGGGACAACGCCGACCTGGGGGTGCGTCGCTGATGCGAGTGATCGTTACGATCCAACATCCCGGCCACGTCCACTTCTTCAAACACGCGATCCGGACGCTCGAGGCGCGGGGCCACGACCTCCACGTCTTCGCTCGCGAGAACGAAGTAACGGTCGACCTCCTCGAGCGCGCCGGGATCGACCACGAGGTGCTGGCCGGCGAATCGCACTCGCTGGTCTCGCTGGCGGCGGTGCAGGCGACCTACGAAACGCGACTCCTGCGTCGCGCGCGGCGGATCGATCCCGACGTGATCACGGCCATCGGTGGCGTCGCCGCGGCCCACGTCGCGTCGCTCGTCGGCGCGACGAGCGTGGTCTTCTACGACACCGAACACGCCACGATCATCAAGACGCTCGCGTACCCGTTCGCCGACGTGGTCTGCACACCCGAGTGCTATCAGGGAGACGTCGGCCCGAAACAGATCACCTATCCCGGCTATCACGAACTGGCGTACTTGCATCCCGATCGGTTCGAGCCCGATCCCGCGGTCCTCTGCGACGCCGGCCTCGAGCCCGAGGACACCATCGTCGTGATGCGACTGAGCAGCTGGGACTCCTCGCACGACGTCGGCCAGGGCGGGTTCGACGACCCCGTCGAGGTCGTCGATCGCCTCGAAGACGCCGGCGCGACCGTCCTGCTCACGTCGGAGGTCGATCTCCCGCCCGGACTCGAGTCCTGCCGGTACACGCTCGAGCCGGACCGGATGCACGATCTGCTCGCCTACGCCGACTGCTTCGTCGGCGAGGGGGCGACGATGGCCGCCGAAGCGGCGGTGCTCGGCACGCCGGCGGTGTACGTCAACTCGCTCGCGCTGGGCTACGTGTCCGAACTCGCCGACGAGTACGGGCTCGTGTTCAGCTACAACGGCGAGGACCGTCACACCAGATCGCTCGAGCGGGCGGTCTCGATCGTCGAGGACGGAGAGTCGTCGCGGTGGCAACGCCGTCGCGACCGACTCCTCGCCGATCGGATCGACGTGACCGACGTCATCGTCCGCGAGGTCGAGACGGCCGGCTCCGCGGTCGATCCAGGCCGGTCGACGCCCACACCGAATCCAGGCTAACTATGCACGTCCTTCATCTCATCACCTCCACGCGATCGTTTTTCGAACAGCAGATCGCGGTCCTCGAGGACCGCGGCGTCGACTGTACCATCGTCGGCGTTCCCGGAGAGTACAGCGCCGACTCCCCGCGGACGCCGCTCGAGTACCTGCGGTTTTACCCGCGAGTGCTCGAGCACGTGCTGTCAAACGAGTACGATCTGGTCCACGGCCACTACGGCCTCGTCGCACCGTTCGTGCTCGCACAGCCGACGCGGCCGACCGTGTTGAGCCTGTGGGGAACGGACCTGATGAGCGACATGGACTGGCTCCGCCGGATCAGCCGGTACGGCGCTCGGTTCGCCGACGCGACTGTCGTCCCGAGCCCGGCCATGTCTCGCGAACTCGATGTCGACCACGTGGAGATCCCGTTCGGCGTCGATACGACGCGGTTCAGGCCGATCCCCCGCGCGGAGGCCCGCGAGCGGGTCGGCTGGGACCCCGACGCCCGGATCGCGCTGTTCCCGTACGATCGGAGCCGATCCGTCAAGGACTTCCCGCGAGCCGAGCGCGTCGTCGATCGCGCTGACGCGGACCTCGAGCTCCGAACGATCGACGACGTCCCCTACGAGGAGATGCCCTACTACATGAACGCGAGCGACGTGCTCCTCGTGACCTCGAGACGGGAGAGCGGGCCGATGGTCGTCAAGGAGGCGGCCGCCTGTAACGTCCCGATCGTCTCGACCGACGTCGGGTTCGTCCGCGAGACGATCGCCACCGTCGACGACTGCGTCGTCGGGACGAGCGACGACGACCTCGCCGCCGGCCTCGAGCGCGTCCTCGAGGGCGACCGCCGGTCGAACGGGCGCGAGGTCGTCGACGGACTCGGGCTCGAGGCGATGGGCGATCGCCTCGTCGGCGTCTATCGCCGCGTCCTCGATCGGCCGAGCGGTGCGGCCCACCGGACGGGGGTCGGACATGAGGTATAGATCGCTCTCCGAACTGCGGCCGCTGCGACTCGACACGGTCGCGGCGATCGTCGGCATGTTGATCGCGCTGGCGCTGTTCGCGCTGCGATTTTTCGTCTCGCAGATCTACCTCAATACGGTCCCGATCGTGCTCGCCGTCGCCTGCGGCCTCTATCTGCTCTCGTTGTACCAACAGGATCACGCACGCGTGTTTCCGGCGTTCCCGGCTCGAGTGGCGATGGCGCTGCCGACTGTCGTGCTGGTCGGGCTCGCCGGACTCGTGACGCTGATGGTGATTCAGGGCGAGCGGACGGCGCTGTTTTTCGGTGCCGCGGGCGTCGTGGGGACGCTCCTGCTCTCACAGATCCTCTTTGCGAGCGAGCGCGATCTGCATCCCGGTCTCATCGTGTTACAGATCGTCTGCTTCGCGACCGTCATCCGGTTTACCGCGCTGTACGCGACGCCCGGCTACGTCGGCATCGACATCTGGACCCACAGCGGGCTCGTGGAGGCGATCCTCTCGGAGGAATCCCTCGGCGCGATCTCCCACGACAAGCATTACGGCTCGCCGTTCTATCACCTGCTGGTCGCCGCCTCGTCGTTGCTGTACGACATCCCGGTTCGAGGCGCGCTCTATCTCTCGGTCGGGCTGGTGATGCCGCTGTCGGTACTGCTGGTCTACGCGACCACGAACCTGCTCGTCTCGACGCGGTGGGCCCTGCTGGCGACGGCGTGTTACGCCGTCGCGGGTCACGTCACGCGGTGGGGAATGCATCTCATCCCGACGAGCCTGGGGCTGGTCTTCTTCCTCGGGATGCTGTACGCGTTGATCCGGGTCATGCGAATCGAGTACACGATCCGGGACTTCTTCGTTCTCCTCCTGTTGAGCATCGCGGTCATCCTCACCCATCAGGTGTCGACGTTCATCATGCTCGTCTTGTTGCTCGCGGCGTTTCTCGCGCAGGTCACGTTCGTGCTCGGCCCGTTCGGGCTCACGCGACTCGACACGAGCGTGTTCCGGACGAAGAAGCCGGTCAACCTCGTCGGGCTCGTCGTCTTCAACTTCGGACTGACGATCTTCGTGTGGTCGCTGACGCCGTACCGACAGCAGTCGTTTCTGGCGACGGTACTGAGCTACTTCTCGCAGACGCTCGAGGAGAGCGCCGGCTTTCTCAACATCGCGAGCGACTCCTCGTCCGGTGGAGCGACGGCGACCGAGAGCACGATGACGCTGCTCGACCAGTTAGTCCCGTACGTGGACAAACTCGGCTTCCTCTTCTTGCTCGGTGCGACGTTCGTCGGCTGTCTGTACGTCGTTCATCGGCGACGCGCCGAACAGTCGGTGTTCACGCTCCTGCTCGCGTCGGCGTTTATGCTCGTGTTCGTCCTCGGCTTGCCGATGTTCGGTATCAGGAACTTCATCCCGACGCGCTGGTTTGCCTTCCTCTACGCCCCGATGGCAATCCTCGGCGCGATCGGGCTCCGGACGCTCAGGCAGAATCTCACGCCGGGAATCGTCTTCTCGGTGCTGTTCGTGTTCATCCTCGTCTATCCCGGTGCGATGCTGTTCGCGGCCGAAAGCACCGCCGACAACCCGGTCTTCTCCGAGCACCACGAAAAGCTCGCGTACGACCGGTCGGAACTCGCCGCGGCCGAATCGATCGGGACGGTGACCGGCTCGCCCGCCGGCGACGAGATCAGACCCGATCAGCAGCTCCACACTGATCACCCCTATCAGACGTTGATCGGCCGGACCGGCGCGTATGCCCCGGCTGCGACGGATCCGGCGGTCGTGGCGAGCAACGGCACCGTAACCCACGACTACACGGTCTATCGGACTAGGCAGTCGAGCGAGGGATCCTACTTCAGGACCCCGTCGGGGCGTGCGGAGATGCGGAAAGTCTCTCGTTCGCAACTCTGCCGTCCCGAGCAGGCGACGGTCTACACGAACGGGGACGTAACGCTGTGTACGCCGTCGCCGGTCACGGGAGCGTGACGTATTCTCGTCCGCCTCGGCGGTGCGTCGGGGCGGTTCGCTCTTTGCCTTCCCCAACGATTCGTGCGAGTAGAGCCGGACTGGTCCTCGTTTTCCTTGGGTCGTTCGCGCCGATAGAGCGCCGACTCACATCCAGTTCGACGGAGCGTGTCCAGAGAGGAGGTCGCGAGTTGGCCGACAGCGAACGTCCGTTAGCCGACCGACGCGGCCGACCGGTTATCCGAGCGCTCGAGTCCCGCTTGTCACTGCTGTCTCCGGGTGGAGACCAGCCGCCAGAGGTCGGTGGCGATCGGTGCACCATCGAACACCCAGAGGACGACCATGCCGATGCCCAGCAGCAACTGAACCAGTATCTGTACCGTCAGCCCCTCCACGAGAAGCAGGTAGACGTACCGAAGGAAGTATCTGAGCACGTGATCGACGAACCCGTCGCGCGTGCCGGCCGGCGGTGATGCGATCGGCCAGAGGAGGATTCGGATATCGACCGGGTCTCCCCTGAGAATCCGGTTGAGGATGTCGCCGGCCGAATGCGAGAGATGTGCAAGCGAGAGGGCACCGGCGAGCGATCGGTATCCCCATCTGGCGGCCACTGCGTACACGGCGAGGTAGATAACGGGCGCGAGGATGATGGAGTGACCGATCGAATACCCGGTCTCCGTGATTCCGAACGTCCAGGCGAGTGGCTTGTCGATCAGATCCGGCAGCTGCGAGCCGACGGCGACCGCAACCGTTTCGCGAGCCGTGGGCGACCGCCGCAGGATCACGTTCGTCGTTAGCGAGTACAGGACGTACGCGAACGCGAGGTGCTCCCACGGCCACATCTACGCCACCTCGATCAGGAGGCGAACGACGCGATATGCGTTGTCGACCGTCGGCTCCGCCGGCGGCTCGTCCTCGTAGAGCAAGACTACCAGTCTGAGGTCCTCTCCACGCATCGTCGGCGTGATCTCGAGGGGCTGACGGTGCGAGTCACCGTCGGCGACCGTCGCCGTACCCCTGGTCAACTCAGCCGACTCGTTGACGGTCGCAGTCTCCCCGCCGTAGTCCACCCGCTGGAGCAGTACCACGGTCGTGTACGTTCGCTCCTCGTGCTCTCGGTTCGTGATCGTCACCTCGAGTCGCTGGGGTTCACCCGCCGCGTAGCTCGCCTCGTACGGCGTCTCGATGTCTCCGGAGATGTTCCGCGTGTCGACCGACAGTTCCGTGAACCCGTCGTGCTGGGGCGGATTCGCGATCGCGAAGCCGCCGCTGGCGACCAACAGGACCAGTCCGATGGCGATCGCCACGTTGTACGGTTGCGCGTTCGTCCGTCCGTAGGGGCTCGGTCCTCGTTGCGCGAAGAACGGCGACATCGACGAGAGCGACGGAACGAACCGTCGGTCGGGCGAACAGCGGTACCGCGCGCCGATCGCGACGAGTGAGAGGACGACGGTCACCACTGCGATCCCGAGGAGCACCGGTTCGAGGGTCACTCCCCCCGGGGTTGCGGCCGCCAAAAGGGTGATCGTCGGGACGAGCGCGACACTAAAGGAAATTGATAGGACCGCCCGTTCGATCGCCTCGAGACCACCGCTGACCAGCAGGGGGTTCCCGAGTCCGGTTTTCTCCTCGTCGAAGGACCGATACTCGTCGTTCGGTTCGTCCGGAAACAGCGCGGAGACGAGTGCATACCCCGGCAGAAAGAGCAACAGTGGGATCGCGAGTGCGATCCGTCCTCCGCCCGCCACTCCCGCGAGAATGCCGAACGTGAGCGCGCCAGTCGCTGCGATGACGATCGCCAGATCGAAAAACCACCAGTCGGTGTCGCTCATTCGGTCGATACTGGGTGCTAGCGGTGGTTTATTATCGCGGGGGTAAGCCCCTCGTGAAGGGGGTAATTCGGGGGACGTTTTCCCCCGAAGTATAACGATCTCGACAACGATTTCGACGTCGGAGATAGTCGCCGAATGCTGACCGACATCTCTCCGTGAATGTGGCTAAATTCGAATTGAGTATTCAAAGTACGTGAACGATAAACCGGCGGAATTAATGGCGAAGTCGATTTGTAGATCTAAGCATAGGGGCACTAAGGGCCCAAATATGGCGGTATAAAAATGACGTGAAAAGAGATCAAGTTCTGTGAAAGCACGTAAAAAGAATAATGAAGGGATACACGGTTTCGATACTTTATTACCTCCTTCTGAGTAGGGAAGACTGTGCAATGAACGCTGAATATATCAGCCCGGAGGAAAAGGACGGGCAGGAATCCGATGACGAGGCTCCTGGGGTGGAGACTGACGCCGATTCTGCCGTCGAGACCTCGGCGTTTTCGAAGGACGAAATCTTTCATCTCCTGCAAAACGAACGCCGCCGGATGGTACTTCGGTATCTTCGGGGCACTGAGGGGCCCGTACGCATGCGCGATGTCGCAGAACAGGTCGCAGCGTGGGAACACGATACCACCGTCGAGGATCTCACGTCGACGCAGCGCCAGCGCGTCTACATCCCGCTCTATCAGTCTCATCTCTCGAAGCTCGACAACGCGGGTCTGATTGAGTACCAGCAAAACCGCGGCATCGTCGAGCGAAAGCCGCTCGCCGACCGTGTCGATCAGTATCTCGAGACGGACGCGGACGCTGACTCGAGCGAGCAGGACAGTTCCGACGACGGCGAGTGGGACGATTACTACGTCGTCACGATCGTCCTCTGTTATGCGATCTTACTCGGTGCAGTGATCGAACTCCCGTTCGTCTCGTTCCTGTCGGGAATCAGCCTGAGCGCGATTATTCTGTTCCTCTTTACGGTCCTCACGCTGAGCCGCGTCGTCGATTGAGCCGGTTACAGGCGCCACAGTAGTTTCGTTTGCCAGCCAATACGAACAGTAGCCGTCGTCGACGATCAAGCGATTAGAACGGAGATCGAAACGAGGCCGATGACGACGAGCACACAGCAAAGCGAGATCGCTGCGAGCAGCGTGCTCGAGACCCGATTCCCCTCGCTCGAGCGGCGGGTGCGTTCGACGAGTCCGTTCGTTTCGTCGAACTCGATGGCCCCCGAGGCGTCGAGTGAGGGGAGCCGGTCCCGATGCAATCGTTCGTGGACGGTGGCCCACGTCTCGATCGACGGCCGCGCCGGTTCGATCAGCGTATCGGCGATCTCGTCGACGGTCACGGGCGTATCGAGAGTGTCGATGACGGCCAGTAGCGCGGCTTCAGAGTCCGGAAGGAACGTCGCGGCTCTGCCGTCGGCTTCATCGTCGTCGTTCGAGGACTCGGAATCAGGGGTGTAAACCATCGTCACTCCCGAAGCGTTCCGTGACTCCCTTGAAGGGGTATCCGTGGACCCGTCCGCTGAAGTGCGTAACCAGGACGGCGTCAGACGCATATTCCGCGCTACCGCCCAGTGGTATATAAGTATACTCATGGTTCATCGACGGTGAACGAAATAAAGAGCCCTTGAGCGATTTTCCGATCGAGAGAGCCCTGATTGAACTCCGTCAACGGTCCGTCTCGTCGGCCGATCGGGACCTCTCGAGCTACGAAACGACCGGTTGCAGTGGGCGCAACCAGGGAAGCGATCGCTCACACCCGTCCGACCAACTGTCGAGCCAGCCACGGAGGTCCACGAGCCTGAGTTTGTGCCTGGCCGGCAGGTCGTGGACGTGCTCGGCGTCGCTCAACAGGCGTCGGTCGAGATCGTGTCGGTCGAAGAGCGTCTCGCGGTCCGGCCACGGCGGTTCGAACGAGGTGAGAAGCGGCGTCTTCCGGCGCACGAATCCCTCGATCTCGTTGAGCAGCGTCGTATCGTACGGGCGGTCGGGCGGCCTGTGTCGCAGGATGTCGGTATCGAGTCGCCGGCACGCCTGGAGGAAGGTATCCGTCGTCCGGAATTCAGGCGGGGTCTGCAGATGCCAGTCGATCAGTTCGCGGTCCGTCGCCAGAAACGACGTCAGGAACCGATCCGACAGGTGGTCGTGGAACGGCATCGACGGCTGATTGGCGATTCCACAGCAGGTGAGGGCGTTCTGGATCGTACCCGCTCGCCACCGTCTCTCGTGGAATTCGTCGGCGATCGCCTCCCTGACGAACGACGCGGGATCCGCGTCGAACGAGGTGTGGTCGGCGAGTTTGCGGCTGGCTTCACGGCTGTAGCCGAACTTCTCGAGGAGCACCTCGACGGGGTCCGGATCCAGCTCGAGCCGACCGGTCGGGACGCGCTTCCCGAGGACGTCGATCGTCTCCTGAGCGGTGAAATGTCCGCGGAAGAAGGTGTCACAGAGGAGCCCGTGGTACATCGTGTCGACCTCGATTTCGTCCGTGTAACCGGCGTGGTGGATGTGCAGGGACTCCTTGATACCGTGTGAGTGTCGGAGCTTCGGGTCGTCGGGACGCAGGTAGCGCTCGTCCGGCGGGAAAGCCGTGTGGTTCGCACCGTATTGCTCCGCGAGACGCCTCGCGCCGTCGACTTCGGCGGCGTCGGGTGCGCCCACCGTGTAACTGCGGTCGATGTCTGCGAGCTGCGAGAGGATGATCCGCGAGTCGTACCCCGCAGAGAGCAAGATCCCCTTGCGACCGGGCAACACCGACCGACGCTCGAGCGCGCGCTCGAGGCGCTCGGCGAGCTCGTCGACCGGGTCGAACTCCCGGGTCGACTGCGAATCGTAGACGAATCGACCGATCGGCTCGATCGCTGTCGGCAAGAGACGGCTATCGAGCGGCACCCGACGGAGCTCTTCGACAGCGGCTTTCTCGCCGAGGGTCACACCCAGATGCAGGAATTCGAGGACGGCGTCTCGGTCGAGCGTCGGTTCAGGGATCGTCCGGGCGACCGCGGCGGCATCGGTTCCGAAGGTTCGAACCCCGGTCGCGTCGGTGTAGAAACACTCCCGAGAACGAACCATGTCGGTTGCGACGAACGCGTCCCTGCCCGTGGCGTCGACGACAGCCAGGTACGAGCCGTTGAGATCGCCGAGCGCCCTGACTCCGTCCGCCGCGAAGGATTCGAGGAACCAGCGGGCGGCGTTCGATTCGTCACCGGGAGCGTACGCCTCGCCCCAGATCAGACAGGCCCCCTCGTCGCCGGAGTAGGCCGTGCTCCAGCCGGGCGTTCCGAGATCGTCGTCTCTGATGCCGACCGTTAGGGTCGACCCGGTGAGGACCGCGTCGAACTCGTTACGGGATCTGAGACGCTCGAACGTGTCGATACCGCCGAATACTCCGAATAGTTCTCTGTTCATCGTCGACGACTCCCTCAGGACTGGCGTCCGCCTGTCCTCTCGGAACGGCAGCGTTCCGGACGGATCGACTCACGGACGCCTCCGTCGTCTCCCTCGGCGGTTCGTTCAATAACTATGCAACCGTTAAGCGTCGGAACGGGCGTCACGAGCCGGCTCGAGTCCCCGTCGCTGTGACCTACCGTCTCTATAATAATGGGAGCGCTGTCGGTAGCTTCGCCTCGCCAATGTCTCAGCAACGCGCGACGCGACGGCGGTTTCTCGCACTCGCGAGTGCGACCGGGATCGCCGGTACGGCCGGCTGTACGGAGCGACTCAAGTCTGTGACCGGCCAGTCCGGTGGGGATCCGTCGAACGAAACGGACGGGATACCGGACGAATCGTCCACGCCCGGGCTCACCGACGGCGTTCCACCGCTCGAAACGGAGTTCGACAGCCGCGAGCGGTTTCGCCAACCGGGCGACTCCTTCGAAGACTTCGCCGATCTCGAGCCCTGGACCGTCACGCAGGGCTCGGGCCAGGCCGACACCGATGTCGTTTTCGACGGCGAGCAGAGCTTCCGGCTGCGGTCGAACGGTAGCGAGAACATCATCGCCGAGCGGAGCCTCGCGGGTGAGGACCTCCGGGAGACGGACCTGTCGTTTGCGGTTCGGACGTCGACGCCCGACAGCATCACGATCAACCTGCGAATCGTCGACCAGTTCGGCAGCGACAAGATCTACTCCCTTCGACAGATCCGGTATCGGAAACCAGATGTCGGCTGGTTCCGGGCGAGCCCCGGCGTCTTCCAGCAGAGCGCGTACGAACCCGCACTGGACCACCTCGATCGGCTCGAGATCCAGGTGCTTCACTCCATGCCCGAGGCGGAGGTCTGGATCGACGACCTGCGCACGCACGAGACGGCCGACCAGGGGTACGTCATGTTGAGTTGGGACGACGGGATGCTCGACTACTACGAGACGGCCGCGCCGATGCACGACGAGTACGGATTCTCGGCGGTGCAGGCCCCGGTGCCACGCTGGGTCGAACGGGGCGAGGATGGCGTGATGTCGATTTCGGAACTGCGAGAGCGCCAGGATGCCGGCGACCAGATCGTCGTCCACGGGACCCACAACCCGATCGCCGAACTCGACGACGAGTCGGCCATCGAGACCCGCCTCGAGCAGGACAAGCGGTGGTACATCCAAAACGAGTTCGAGGGTGCGAACTACATCGTCTATCCGCACAACAGCTTCGACAAGACGAGCCTCGAGCACACGACCGACTACCACTACTGCGGCGGCTTCAACCAGGCCGGCAACGTCAACACGACGAGCGTCTACGGCTTCGATCCGCTAGTCCTCCCGCGGACGATCGGCCACGACCTCGAGATATCGAAGCGCTGTGTCGACCTCGCCGCACAGCACAATCAGTGTACCATCCTGAACTTCCACGAGTTCTCCGCCAAGAACACAATGTCGAAGGCCGACTACGAGGCGCTGCTCGAACACATCGACAGCGCCGACGTCGAGGTCATCACCTTCGACGACCTCTGGGCGCTGCGAGCAGGCGATCGCTGATTTCCTCGAAATAACGGCTCGGTTCTCGCCGACGCTCGTCCGAGTGGCCCTTGTCCGTTCTAGCAGCCAGTCGAGAGCGTGACCTCGTCGATATCGATCCGTCCGGACTCGTCGACGACGCGCAGCGCGATCGGGTGGGTGCCGTCGCCGTTCGGCCCGATCGTTACCTCGAGCGTCTCGTCGGCCTCGTCGAACGCGCCGTTCTCCCCGACGCGCCACTCATAGCGGACGATCTCGCCGTCCGGGTCGCGCGACCGCGACGCGTCGAGCGTGATCGATTGCCCCGGCTCGAGCGCCGTCTCGTCGGTCCACGTCGGCAGCACCTGCAGGCGTGCAGTCGGTGCGTCGCTGGCGGGAGTCTCGTCGCCGCCGTCGGCCCCATCGTCGCTCTCGTCGGCGGCCTCCACCTCGTCGACCGGCTCTTGGGGCGGGCTGGCGTTCAGCAACAGCTCGTCCTGAAAGAGCCGGTCGACGATGGTCGTCTGCCACAGCACGCGCGTCTCGAGTGCCACGTCGGAGAGCGTCTCCGCGAGGAACGCCTCGGCGCCGAGATCGCGGGCCGCCTTGTGTGCGAGCAGCCCGTTCGGGCTGGATTGGGGCGAGGAAAACGGCCCGGTCTGAAACGCCAGTCCGGCGTCGTCGACGTGGTTTCTGGTAACGTAGTCGGCCGCGTCGGCGGCTTCGTCGAGGGCCGCCTCGCTCCCCGAGTGAAAGATCGCTTGCCCGACGCCGTCGACCGGATCGCCGGCGTAGATTCCGGTCGATTCGTGGAGGTCGATCAGGATATCGGGGTCGTACTCCCTGATCACGTCCCAGATCGCGCGTGCGAGTTTCGTGTCCGGCGTTTCCCCCTCGTGGAACTGCCGGTTGAGATCGTTGCCCGCGGCGTCGGTTCTGGTCCCCCGTTCGATCGCGGCGGCGTTCGCTTCGGGAATCGTGACGAGCCGGCCGGCATCGATCGGCCAGTCGGCGATCTGTCCTGCTGCCTCGTAGCCTGCGACCTCGTTTCCGTGTACCCCGCCGACGACGATGGCCGTCGGCCCCGCTGCGTCCGCGGTCGTCACGTACACCGTCGTCGCTTCGGCCGTCCCCTCGCGAATCTCGAACGACTCTCGAGAGACGGCCCCCTCGTCGCTTTGCATCGAGTCCCCGACGACGCCGGTCGTCCCGGCGACCGTCATCCCGGCGGTCCCGGCCAATACCGATCGTCGAGACAGTATCTCGCGTCTCATCCTACCCGTTCCGTTGGGGACAGTCGGCTTTACTACAGGTGCGATAACCGACGGCAACGGATCCGTTTCGCTTCCGCAACGGTCTGAGGCGATAAAACTCGTCGTCCCGGATCGTTCCGGAGCAGCAATGATCGAGGGACTGGGTTTCGATTACTGAGAGAGCGCGCGCCAGCCGAGCACGCTCGCGGCGAGGATGAACAATAGTACGCCGACGATCGGACGGGGCCGCCGCCGAACGCCGACGCCGGCGACCCAGCAGAGGCCGGGGTACGCCCGCGGCGACACCGCTGCCGCTCGCAGATGCTGGATCCCCTGCAGGAACCGTCCTTCCGCGAGGTATCGTTTCGCGATGACGAGTTCGTGGCTCGAGCGGATCTCGTATCCCGCGTCCTCGAAGCGCTCGACCTCGCTCTCGTACGCGGCGAGGTACTGCTCGCTGGCGTTCTCGATGACGGCCGCTGGCGGGTAGCCGGTCTCGTCGCGACGGACGAGCACATCGTCGACGTAGGCGAGCTTTCCGTGCTCGAGCACGCGCAGGCAGAACTCCGGGTCCTGAAACCGGTCTAGCTCCTCGTCGAAGCCGCCGGCATCTCTGGCGACGGCCGTCCGAACGAGCAGCGTCGATCCCGCGCCCGGTTGGACGGTGTCCGCGAGGATCTCGGCCATCAGCTCTTCGCTGCCCTCCCGCGTCGGCGCCGCGTCCCGGCGAGCGAGGATCGACGCTGCCGTCGTTCGGAGCCGGCCGCTCGCGCCCGAGAGGTCGAACGCGGAGTCACAGTAGGCGCCGACCCAGTCGTTCGAGCGCTCCTCGAGGGCCGACAGTTGGCGCTCGAGTTTCTCCGGGTGCCACTCGTCGTCCGAATCGAGGAAGGCGACGTACTCGCCACGTGCGCGCTCGATGCCGGTGTTTCGGGCGACGTTCGCACCCCGATTGGTCGCGTGCGTGACCGACCGGACCCGCGGGTCCTCGTAGTCGGCCAGCACCGAATCGGTGTCGTCGGTCGAGCCGTCGTCGACGACGACCACCTCGAGGTCCGCGACCGTCTGGGCGAGCGCGCTGTCGATCGCGCGCGGAAGCGTCGCCGCCCTGTTGTACGTCGGAATGATGACGCTGACCTGGGTCATGTCGCGAGCTTTCTCGCCGGCGCGGATTATTATCGCGTGGGTAAGCGCCGGCCGCCGCCGGCTCCCGACGCTCGACTCGACTGCACCTCGATGCGACGACCGCGGAGTGAGCGGCTGCTCGGCCGCCGACAACTGTCCTAATGACTGTATAAGGAAGGTCGAACGGTTCGTCCACGTGGCCGATGACGAACCGAAACCGCCGATCGTTCGTGACCTCGGTTGCGGCGGCCGGAACGCTCGGACTCGCGGGCTGTCTCTCGCAGGTACGCGAGTGGGGGAGCGGGGACGGCGACCCGACCGCGTCCGGACCGCGGCCGAACGGGACCACCGATAGAACCGATGCCGACGACCTGCCGACCCTGCCGGGGGAATCGCTCGACGACTTCGAATCTCTCGAGGAGTGGACCGCGATGATCGACGGCGGAAAACTCGGCGCCGAGACGACGGCCCCGTACGCGGGATCGCAGTCGGCCCACCTCTCGGCGGATCCGGACACCGAGTACGCCGCCGCCTACACCGTCACCGACGGGCTGGACCTGCGCGGAACGGCCCTCTCGCTCGCGGTGCGATTCACCGGCCGCGAGCAGCTCCACATCGAGCTCGAGTTGTACGCGCCGAACTCGCGCAACGTCTACGCCCTGGAACGGACGCTTACGGGTCCACGGGACCGCTGGACTCGCGTCGACTTCGGTACCGGCGGGATCGAAGGCCAGCCCGACCTCGCGGACGTCCGTCGGATTCAGCTCACTGCCCGCCGCCGTGGCACCACGTCCGGGCCGCTCGACTGTTCGATCGACGACCTGCGCGTCGTCGACCGGCCCGAGACCGGGCGCGTCATGTTCCTGTTCGACGGGACGCTGGCGAGCCACCACGCGACCGCGTTCGAGCTGATGCAGCCGTACGGCTTTGCGGGCGTCGAGGCGGTCATCCCCGAAGCCGTCGGTCAGGACGGCAGACTCACGATCGACGAACTCGCCGCACTCGACGACGCCGGCTGGGACATGGCGGCCCGGCCGCGGACCGGCGCGCACTTCCTCGACGAGTTCGCCGCCACGAAACAGGAGGGGCTGATCCGACAGACGAAGGCCTACCTCGAGCACCACGGCTTCGAAGACGGCGCGAGACACTTCGTCACGCCCCGAAATATCCTCAGCCCGACCGCTCGCGACCTCGTCGAGCAGTATCACGAGCAAGCGTTCCGATTCGGCGGCAGTCCGAACGGACTGCCGGTCACGGACCCGTACAACGTCGGCTTCTTCGCCGGCGACGCCGGCGAGGTGACGAATCGGTACGTCGACTACGCCGCCGAATACGGCCAGCTCGCGGTGTTGCAGTTCGATTACTTCGGCGAGGACGGCATCAGCGAGGGCACGTTCGAACGCGTCCTCGAGTACGTCGCCGAACGGGACGTCGATGTCGTGACCGCGACTGACCTGTTAGACGCTTAGGGCGGGTTGCCGACTGATAGAGGCGATGCGCCGCCGGAGTCACGAAGTGGCTGTCTCCGGCGCTGATCGTTCGCCTCGAGGCCGTTACTCGTCCGTTCTGTTCACTGTGCCCGGACCCAGCGACCGCCGATACTCGCGGCCCCGTTACGGTGTGACGGTCTGTAGGCCAGGGTTCAGGAGCCCGAACGCCAGCCCCGACAGCAGCAGGGAGAGGCCGGCGACAAACAGGATAGACTGGAGCCAGTTGCGGGAGGAACTGCCGTGGTCACCGCCGACGAGCCAGCCGTAGACCGCGTCGGCTTTCGCACCGATCGGATCGGGAAACGCGGAGAGTACTTCGAACGGCTCGGCCGGCTCGAGCGCGCCGACGAGCAGGGCGAACGCGACGAAGATGGCGAAGCCCACCGGCGGGACGACCGCGAGCGCGAGCCACGGGTTCGCGATCGCGGCCGAGAGCGCCACGATCGGCACGGCCGCGAGGACGGTCGTCAGGACCGCACGGCCGAGTCGCGCGTCCGAGAGGGGGTCGAAACCGACGCGGCGGGCGCTCCAGCAGTGACAGACGAACATCGAACCGTAGCCGACGCTGGTGGCGACGGCCGCCCCGCTCATCCCGTATCGCGGAATGAGGACGAGATTGAGTCCCAGATTGATCACGGCCGCGACGCCGGTTGCGGCGACCGGGTAGCGGAGCGTCCCTTCGCCCTGGGAGATCGCGAGGATCGGCCGTGCGAGCGAGAACCCGAGCGCCCCCGGGAGCAACAACAGCAGGGGTGTTATCGCCGGCTCGGCCTCGGGGCCGAAGTAGATCGGGACGGCAACGTCCGCCAGCGCGGCGAGCCCGACCGCCATGACGGCGGTCAGCAGGAACGTATAGCGCGTCGTCCGGGATGCAAGCTCCGAGATCTCTCCGAACCGGTTTTGCGACCACAGCTCCGACGTGGAGTGGACGAACACCGTCTGGATCGCCATCGGGACGAACCAGAGGAACTCGGCGAGCGTCAGCGCCGCCCGGTAGTTGCCGACCGCCGCATCCGCCCGGAACCGGTGGAGCATGACGATGTCGATGTGATACAGCGACATCAGCAGGAACACCAGCACGATGCTCATCGAGTTGAACGTGAGCAACTGCGTCCGGGGGAACCGCGTCGGTGGGCGGCGAAGCGTACACGATAGCGGGATCCGGCGGTGAACGAGGGCGAGTCCGATGACGGCGACGAGCGTGCTCGCGACCAGATGGCCCGCGAGCGCCCCCAGCACGCCGACGCCGGCGTATGTCAGCGGGATCGCGACCGCGACGAAGCCGACCTTGTCGACGATCTTCAGCGGCTCCGAGTAGCGCTCGAGGCCAAACCCCATGAGCGTCTTGCGGGCGTAATCGCGGAACTGCGCCGTGACGACGAGCGCGGCGAGCACGTAGAAGTAGCCCGACAGTTCGGCGCCGAACGCGCGGCCGACGAGTCCGACCCACGTCGCCAGCACCAGCAACAGCGCGCCGAGGACCGAGAGGAGGACCGCCAGCCGGAAGTAAAAGCCGACGACGTGTTCGCTCCAGTTCGCCGCGGCGCGGTCTTCCGCCAGGAACTTCCGGACGCCATCGGTGATACCGGAGCTGACGAAGATCATGTAGATCGCGAAGATCGACAGCAGGAACGCGTACTCGCCGAACGCCGATGCGCCGAGGAACCGATAGAGGAGCGGCGTCGAGAGGGCCGTGACGACGAGCACGATGAGTTTCGCGCTGACGACCGAGACGACGCCGCTCGCGATACTTCTGTTCACGATTGTTTCCTGTAACGTTCGAGCCGATGGTCGGCAGACCCTATCGACGACGTTCGTTTACCATCCGGCGGACTCACTGTACCGAGACGAGACGACTGGGAGGCGTTATTATACGGGGGTTAAACGGGACGACAAGCTGATTCGACCGGGAGGGCCGAGCGGATAGCGGGTGTCGATGACGCCGCTCGAGGTCGGCTATTCGTACGTGTTCGCCCAGGTCGTGACGTCGGTTGCACCGAGGTCGCGGATCCCCTGGGCCAGTCTGTTCTTCTTGAACGCCGGACCCGTCGACGAGGCGTAGAGACAGACGGCCTCGCGTCCGCTGGAGGACTCGAGCGCCGAATCGCGAACGAGCGCGTTCGCACCGATGTCGATGTACGGGTGTTGGCTGGCGCGCAGATTACTCTCGTAGACCGTGAGCTCGTTGGCCGTGTTGACGATGGCGTTTCGGTTCACGCCGCTGCGCCCGGGCTGTTCGATGTCGACGTAGTTGAAGCGACAGTTGTTGCGTTCACAGCGAATCCCGTCGCGGAAGCCGCCGGCGTCGCCCGCCGCTCCCGTGATCGTGACGTGTTCGGCGAGGATACGGTCGGTCCGGTCGCTGTCTTGAATCCAGAACGGATAGCCGCCCGCCGTTTCGTGGGCGATCGTCGTGTCGGCGATCGTCGCTTCCCCACAGTCGGGCGAGAGAACGATCCCGTGGTTTACGTCCTCGCCCTGAAGCTCGAGGCGGGTGTTCTCGATACGGGCGCTTTCGCAGGTGTTCATCACCGATATTGCGTGACTCGTCGGCTCCGGTTCGGTGATCGTCACTGCGGCACCGTGGATCGTGATGTTGCGCCCGTTCTCGATCCGGATGCCGCGCTGGGACCGGTCTTCTGGCCGGGTCGAATCGACCTCGACCGTCGGCCACCGGATCTCGCTGCCGTTGCCGCCGACGCGGACGTTCGCGCCGTTGCTGTTTCGATACAGCCCGCCGTGGACGATGATCTTTCCGTTACCGTTGGCCGCGTAGAGGCCGTTATCCGGGAACGCGCCGAGCCAGCAGTGCCTGAACTCGAGGGTCCCCTCGTTTTGGTTCGCCACGATGCCGATCGGCCCGCGCCAGCGGTCGCCCGCGGTCGGCGTATCGTTGATCCACGCACCGCCGTCCGGCGCACGGAACTGGTCGACGAGGCCGGTCCCGTCCGGGTCGGTGACGTTGAACATTCCCGGCCCCCAGGTGCCGCTATCGTGTTGGCCGTGAATCGTTACGTCGCGTACCTCGAGGCGTTCTGCGGCGTATGCTTCGATGGTTCTGATCCCCGTATCTGGGGCCGTCTGATCGACATCGAACCCCTCGAAACGGATGCGGTCGCCGGGACTATAGGAGACGCCAAGGCGGAAGAGTCGGTACTGCGGTCCGGCGAAGTCGTAGTAGTTCGCCGGCACGAGCGTGGCGTTCTCCCCGACGACGCCGAAGTTCTCGAACCCGGTGAACCGGAACTGTTCGTCCATGTAATATCGCCCCTCGGGGAACACGAGCAGGGTGTCGTCGTCCCGGAGTTCCTCGAGAACCGGCGTAATCGGCTCGTTGCCGGTCGCGTCTGCCCCCACGTCGGTCACGTCGACGACGGTCGAATACTCGTCGTAGTAGTGGCCGTAGGGCTCCGACGACGCGCTCGCGGTCGACGTAAGTCCCATACCGGCGGCACACGCGGCGACGGTCCCCTGTAAGAAGGTGCGTCTCGATCCCGTTCCGGCAGACGAATCACCGTTCGGTGGCCGGCCGTCTCCCCGAGGGGCCTGCCGAGAACCGCGAGAACTGCCTCGATTCGAGTGTGTCATACCACTTCGTTCCGACATTGAAATTCAGTTCCTTCTGACTAATGAAGGCGTTCAGTATCTATGGATTCGGATGGCAAGCTTTTAAGAGCGGACGGGGATCACCCCATTCGAGCGGCCGCCGATCCGGGAGCACCGTCGGTCTCGCCACTCGTTACAGACGGTGCACAAGTCGGACCGATAGCGACGCCGCCACGAGCCGTTCGAGACGACTGTTCGGCTTCCGAACAACAGCCGGTAGTCGCCTCGTGCGGGTTGGATCGCCGGTGCCTGCGCGAAGATCACCTGCGTTTGGCAGGCAATCGATCGTTCTCGAGCGTCGCCGCGATCAGTTCGGAGATGGCACGGCGAAGTCGCTGTGAGACCGCCGAGTCGGAAACTCCGAGTCGGTTGGCGAGATCGTCCTGCGTGGCGCTTCGCGGGACCTGAAAGTAGCCGGCGTAGTAGGCCATCGTGAGGATTTCGTGTTGACGGTCGGTCAGGAAGTAGGTCTGGTCGTCCGACACCGACGAGTCGTACAACTGGGTGACGCGAAACGAGATGTCGCGGTCGCGACAGTGCAGCCGGAACGCGGAGAGTGCGTCCCGATCCGGCAGGTGAACTCGTGCCACCCAGCCGCCGTCGTCGCTGGTGATCGTGAAGACGAACAATCCGTGGTCGGCACACTGGCTGGGGACGATCTCGAGGTCGGTGTCGACGACGACGCGGTAGATCGCCCGGTTGTCGAAGGTGGCGATGCGGGTCGGCTCCGAGACGGTCGGGTCCGCCGCCATCGCCGCCTCGAGCGTCGGGTAGTCGTCGCCGAACGCCGACACGAACTGCAGGCGTCGGTCGTCGTGGGTCGTCCCGTACTCGTATCTCAGCGTCATGCCGGAACGACGCTCGATAGTCGGTACCAGCGGCAAGTCGTCGTGTACCAGATGAACTTCTGCGATGAATCCCATTGCGATGTCGAGAGCTACGCTGTCCTCGGAGCGGTCGGCCCATACTTATAGCGCGGGTAAGAAACGGTTGCAGTGACTCGAAACGGTCTCGCTCAGTTCATATAGCCGAGATCGGCCAGCCGGTTCGTTACCGTCTCGTCCGTCGCCGGCCGCTCAGCTTCGTCGCCGTCGTAGGCCGGATAGGTGATCGGATCGACCGGATCGACGACTGGGACGAGGCTGCCGTCCATGCGGTCGCTGTAGGGGACCCCCATCGCGGCCATGATCGTCGGTGCGACATCGAAGAGATGTGCTCGCTCGAGCGGAGCGTCGTCGTCGATTCCGTCGCCCGCCGCGACGAAGACACCGTCGAGTTTGTGGTTCCAGGGCTCGGCCGGGCCGAAGTAGTCGCCGTCGACCAGTTGCTCGGAGAGCGTGTGTTCGAAGTCAGCGGGGATCGTGACGATGTCGACGGTCGCGTCGATCTCGTCGCCGTGGAAGTACTGTTCGCGCGGCGCGACCGTCTCGAAGAACGGCTCGCCGTCGGGCGTTTCGACGGCCTGCAGCCGCCGGATGAGGTCTTCGCGAAGCTGGTCGTAGGCGTCCTGACGGACGACGCCCTCGGGGTCACGCCCCTCGAGGTTGATCCGAACGCCGAGTTCTGTTCGGGCCCGAACGTACGCTTCCGAGGCGGCGAAGTCGACCTGCTCGTTCGCCGTCCGGGTGACGCCGCCGGGCGCGTACTCCCTCGCCAGGTCGGCCAGTCCGACCCGCTCCAAGGCCGTCCGGATGCGACGGGCGGTGATGCCACACCGGGCAGCGACCGACGCCGCGCGTGCGACCGCGCCCGGTTCCCAGGTGTCGACCTGCTCGCCCTCGCGGAGCCGCCGGCGCATCGGCGTCCACGACGGCATCCCCTTGCCGCCGGTCGTCGTTTCGATGTAGCCCTCGTCGCGGAGGAACTCGTTGATTCGGAACTCGTAGCCGTCGTAGGGTCCCATTCCGTGGTCGCTGACGAGGAAAACGCGATCCGGATCGCAGGCCGCGAGAATCTCGTCGATCTGTTCGTCGGTCGCCTCGTAGACGCGGTCGACGTGTCGCTGTTCGCCGCTGAACTCGTGAAAGACGGTGTCGGTCTTCTGGAACTGCACGAACCCGAAGTCGGGCCGGAACTCGTCGACGAGGTAGCGAAAGGCCTCGCCGCGCATCCCCACGAGGTTCCTGTACTCGTCGATCTTCGCGGCGTCGGACAGCGAGTCGTCGTCGCGCGTATACGCCGGATAGACCCGATATTCGCCGATCGCCTCGCGGACATCGTCTAACAGCCCCTCGGGGTGACAGGGCGGGTCTTCGGGCCCGAGAAAGCCCGGAATGATGGCCCCGTCGAACTCGTCCGGCGGGTGGGTGACCGGGGCGTTGACGACGACGCTCGAGCGGTCGTGGCGATCCAGCAGCGTCCACAGCGGGTGCTCGCGGACATCGTCATTGCTCGTCACGTGCCAGTCGTAGCCGTCGTAGCCGACGAAACCGACGACGCCGTGTTTGCCGGGGTTGACGCCCGTGTAGATCGAGGGCCAGGCGCTCGGCGTCCAAGGCGGAATCTGTGACTCGAGGGGAGCGCTCACGCCCTCCGAGCAGAGCCGCTCGATGGTCGGGATACGGTCGGCTTCGAACAGCCGCTCGAAGACGGGAAGACACCCTGCATCGATACCGATGAGCAGCGTGTCGAGTCCGTCCCAGTCGCTCGCGGTCCGTTCGGTCGATGCAGCGTCGTCGCGGCGAAACGTCCGAGTCATCGTTCCTGCGTCATGTGTGTAATCGGTGTTCCCGTTCCCGCTGCCGACGCGGCGCGACAGCGGTGCGTTCGTTGCACCACGTCTCTACGTCCCGCGAGCGCGACGAAACACTTCATTATCGATCCGATAAATCGTTCCGTCGCACTGAATCGACGGGTACAGGCACTGACGACCGATGCGAGCGGGGCGGGCCGATACCGGTCGTCGGTCGGTCACGGCCGATCCGGTGCGAGCAGATCGGCGTCTCGGTCCGACTCCCGCTCCGGGTTCGAACCCGCAGCGATCGCGTCCTCGAGCACGTCGACGGCGTCGGCTTCCAGTCGCTCGGCCCGCGTCGCGGTTCGCGCTTCGGCCGTGACGCGGACGAGCGGCTCGGTGCCGCTCGCGCGCAGGAGGAACCAGCCGTCCTCGAGGTCGACGTAGACGCCGTCGAGCGCGTCGATGTCGTCGTACCGCTCGCGAACGCGGTCGCGAACCCGGTCCATCACGGCATTTTTGTCCGCGACCTCGAGCGACGTGCGGCGGATCGGATGGGTCTCGACGCTCGCGACGAGCGCGGACAGCGGTCCCCGATCGGCGACGAGTTCGGCGAGCTTGCACGCGGCGAGCGGGCCGTCCGGGCAGGGCGTTTCGTCCGGCCAGATCCACGCGCCGCTGGGTTCGCCGCCGAAAACCACGTCAGACCGTGCGGCGCGGTCGGCCACGAAGCCGTCGCCGACCCGCGTTCGCGTCACCGACGCGCCGACCGCCGCGAGCGCGTCGTCGACGGCCATGCTCGTCCCGACCGGCGCGGCGACGGTGTCGCCGTCGCTCGCGGCTTCACGGGCGAACAGCGCGAGGAGCGCGTCTTTGGGGACGAACGCACCCGTTTCGTCGACGGCCTGCATCCGGTCTGCGTCGCCGTCGTGGGCGATCCCGAGGTCGGCGTCGGTCGCTGCGACGAGCGCCGAGAGGTCGCCGAGCGTCTCTCGGGTCGGCTCGCTCGGCCTGCCGGGAAACGCGCCGTCCCGTTGGCCGTTCAGCGTCGTGACCTCGCAGCCGAGATCGGAGAGAACACCTGCGGTGAGCCCACCGGTCCCGTTGCCGATATCGACGACGATGCTCGGCGGGTCCGCTACCGTGACCGCTTCGCGCAGTGCCGCCGCGTGGCGATCGGTCGCGTCCGCCAGTGGCTCGCTCGAGCCCTGTTCGTCCCACGACTGCAGGTCGTACTCGTCGTCGCCGACCCGCGATTCGATGGCGGCCAGCCGCTCGGGGCCGAACGCCTTCCCCGACGCCGACCAGAGTTTGATCCCGTTGTCCGGTGCGGGGTTGTGCGAAGCGGTGACGACGACGCCAGCGTCCGCGTCCGTCCGCGCGACGGCTCGAGCGATCGTCGGCGTCGACGCGACTCCGGCCTCGAGGACGTCCGCGCCGCACTCGCGGAGGCCGGCGGTGAGCGCGTCGACCAGCACCGCTCCGCTCTTTCGAACGTCTCGTCCGACGACGACGCAGTCGTAGTCCTCCGAGGCGACGGCACGACCGACCGAGAGCGCGAGGGCGGCCGTCACTTCCGAGCCGACGGGACCACGGATACCGCTGGTTCCGAACATAGCGAGTATCGGCGACGACGCGGGGATTATTATGCAGTCGTTAGACCGAGACGGGTGCCGTCTTTCGACACGCCCTCGAACCGCCAACCCGGTGGAGAGCCCTCGATACCCCTCGAGCCCGTCGTGTCGCCCGATACGGTGGCATCCGAGATAGCGGCAGGGCTGTCCGACAGGCGCGAGTACGGGTACGTGTTGCTCGCTATCGAGTTTTTATGCGCCCGCCCGTTCTTTTTCCGTCCGATGACAGACGCAGTCGAAGACTATCGGGAGGCGACCGAGTCGGACGAGCAGCGAGACGACGCCCATCTGGACGATATCGAGGAAGGTGCCGGCTGCACGGAAATCTGGGAACACCTCGCCGAGAAGCGCGCCGAGTGAGGCGGCCGACTTCGGTTCGCCGATTCGAGCGCTCGCCGATATCGCGGCGGCGTGACGGGAGTTTTATGCTCGAGAAGCCGACACCTGTCGGCACAGGATGCAAACGACCGTCGGGCGGGAAGCGGAGCGCGGGATCCGGTATGCTATTCTCGCCGTCTTCGTCGTCGGCGTTCGCCGGCGGAATCCGGGCGCAGTCGTGAACGCAGTCGTCGCCCTCGCGGCGACGTATCTCCCCGGCGTGGCCGAACGACGGTACGACATCGAGTTCCAAGCCTGGCAGCGCGTCTATCTCCAGAGCGCGATGCTCACCCACGCCGTCGGTATGCTCGGCCCCTACGACGATGTCTGGTGGTGGGACCACCTCACGCACACCCACTCGGCGACGCTGCTCGGCGGCGCCGTCTTCGCGGCGGCCCGTCGCCGCGGCCGCGATCCCCGCCCGCGGGTCGTCGCGATCGTCGCCGTTGCCGGCGTGCTCTGGGAGATCGGCGAGTACGTCGTCCACACGGTCGCCGACTGGGTCGGCCTCGAGCCGCTGCTCGTCACCTACGGGCGGGCCGACACGCTGTTCGACCTCGTCTTCGATCTCGTCGGCGCGTTGCTCGTCCTCGTCTTCGGCGATCGCGTCCTCGGCAACCTCGAGCCGGCCGAGTAGCGACCGGTCCCGTCGCGAGGGGCGGCTTATTCGGACCGCTGTTCCTCGTTCGCGAGCGCGGCCCGACGAAGTCGCTCGCCCTTCTCGGTGCTGACCGTCAGGCTGGGCACGGTCGTCGGCTCGTTGTCGTCGTCGATCGCGACGTAGACGAAGTACGACTCCGTCGTCTGCTCGCGCTCGCGCGTCCGCAGGTCCTCGCGCTCGGTGAGCAGCCGCACCTTCACGCTCGAGGTGCCCGCGTCGTAGACGTAGGCGGTGATGTAGGCCGTGTCGCCCACGGCGATCGACCGCTCGAAGTTCATGCTTTCGACCCGAGCGGTGACGCAGGTCTCGCCCGAAAACCGCATGGCAGACATCGCCCCGACCTCGTCCATCCACTTCATGACGTTGCCGCCGTGGGCCGTCTCGAGCATGTTGGCGTGGTTGGGCTGGACCATCTCGCGGTTCTCGACGATCGTCTCCGTGAGATCCGTCATTGCGCGACGTTTCCTCACACCGGCAATCAGTCTTGCTTTCGGCGCGTTCCCCATCTCGCCTACGCGGCGGTCATCGGAGCCCTTCTGACCGCCTCCTCGCTGGCCTTCCCCCGGCGCGTCCACCGATACCGGCTCGCTCCCCGGCCGCCGTCCGATAGCGCAGCGGCGCGTCCGCCGCTCAACCCACCGTCGGCGGAGCGACCCCGCTCGAGTCGAAGTATTTTACGTCGGTTCCGGGTCCGATACTGGTAAAAGTCGCCGCCGAGTTGATCGGGTAATGAGCGATGCAGGCGAGGCCGACGTGCCGGAGCCGCCAGCCCCACCCGACCGCGACCGCGGCTCCGTCGAAGTCCTCGGAACGGCACACGTCTCGCAGGCGAGCGTCGACGAAGTACGAGAAACGATCGAACGGGAGCGGCCGGACGTCGTCGCCGTCGAACTCGACGAGGGCCGCTACCGTCAGATGCAAGGCGGAACGCCCGACGACATCGAGGCGGAGGATCTCCTCTCGGGCAACACCGTCTTCCAGTTTCTGGCCTACTGGATGCTGTCGTACGTCCAGTCCCGACTCGGCGATCAGTTCGACATCGAACCCGGAGCCGACATGCGCGCCGCGATCGAGGCCGCCGAGGAACACGGCAGCGGCGTCGCGCTGGTCGATCGCGACATCCAGATCACGATCCAGCGGTTCTGGCGGCGCCTCTCCGTCACCGAGAAGCTGAAGATGATCGGCGGGCTCGCGCTGGGGATCACCGATCCCCGGACGATCGGGCTCACCTTCGGTGCGATCGGCGGGATCGTCGTCGGCTTCCTCGTCGGCGCGTTTCTCGCTCCCTTGCTCGGATTCGGCGATCTCCTGCTGGTCGGCGTCACCGCGCCGACGACGTTACAGTACGTCGGCGGCGGCGCGATCGGCGCGCTCGTCGGCGCGTTCGTCGGGTTGCTCTTTCTCCCGCCCCTCGAGTCCGCCGGGCGATACACCGGTGGCTATCTCTCCGGGTTCTCGATACGAGTCCTCGCCGGCGTGGGACTCGGGATCGCCGGCTGTCTCGCGCTGGTCGCGACCGACACCTTCGTCGGTCCGTTCACGGCGGGTGCCGCCGAGAGTGCCGGTATCTACGCGGTTCGGGGAACGACCGGCGTCCTCGCCGGGCTCGGGGTCGGCGTCTCGATCGGGGCCGTTCTCGGCCTCTTCCTCGAGGCCGTCGGCGGCGACGTCGAGGAGATCGACGAGATCGACATCGAAGAGATGACCGACGGCGACGTCGTCGCCGCCATGATGGAGGAGTTCCGCCGCTTCAGCCCGCGGGGCGCGAACGCGCTGATCGACGAGCGCGACGCCTACATCGCACACAACCTCCACGAGCTCCGCGAGCAGGGGTACGACGTGCTCGCCGTCGTCGGCGCGGGCCACAAGGCCGGCATCGAGCGCCACCTGCAGAATCCGGCCAATATTCCGTCGCTCGAGTCGCTGTCGGGTACGGCCTCCAGCCGCAGATTCTCGCCGCTGAAGATCGTCGGCTACCTGATCATGGTCGGCTTCCTGGCGTTTTTCTTCCTGCTGATTATGGCGGGAGTTCAGAACACGTTCCTGCTGAAGCTGTTCGTCGCCTGGTTCCTGTTCAACGGGATCTTCGCGTTCACGCTGGCGCGGCTGGCCGGCGCGCGCTGGACCAGCGCGGGCGTCGGCGGCGCGATCGCCTGGCTGACGAGCATCAACCCGCTGCTCGCGCCCGGCTGGTTCGCCGGCTACGTCGAACTCAAACACCGGCCGGTCAACGTTCGCGACATCCAGACGCTAAACGAGATCGTCGGCGACACTGAACGGCCGATCGACGAAGCCATCGGGGCGATGTTCGACGTGCCGCTGTTCCGGCTCATCATGATCGTTGCGCTGACGAACATCGGGAGCATGATCGCGACGGCGCTGTTCCCGTTCGTCGTGTTGCCGTGGCTCGCCCCCGAGATCGGCGGCGTCGACGCGCTCATGGGCGAACTGCTGCAGGGCGCGAGAAACAGCCTCGAGCTCCTCCGGGGACTGCTATGAGCTACCGACCCCAGCAGCAATCCGAGTCGGAACTCCAGTTCAGCGACCGGGAGCTTCGCGACCTGGCCATCGCGTGGCTCACGCTCAGCGTCGCCTTCGCGCTGCTGTTCGCGCCGGTCCACATGGGCGAGAGCGTCGGCTTCTTTCTGACGATGGTCGCGTTGAGCCTCGTCACGGTCGGCGTGTCCTTCCTGCTCCACGAGATCGCACACAAGATGGTCGCGATCGAGTTCGGCCAGCTCGCCGAGTTCCGCGCGGACTACCAGATGCTCTTCCTCGCGATCATGGGCGCGTTGATCGGATTTCTGGTCGCCGCGCCGGGTGCCGTCTACCACCGCGGCCAGATCACGACGCGGGAGAACGGGCTAATCGCGCTCGCGGGGCCGGTGACGAACCTCTTTCTCGCGCTGCTTTTCCTCCCGCTGATGATCTTTCCCGGCGTGTTGGGAGTCGTCGGCCAGATGGGGATCTGGATCAACTTCTTCCTCGCGGCGTTCAACATGATCCCCTTCGGCCCGCTGGACGGCAAGTCCGTCCTCGAGTGGCACAAGGGCGTCTTCGCGCTGGTCTTCGTCCCGAGCGTGGCGCTCGCGGCGTTCGTGATCTTCCGCGTCGGGCTGTTCTGACGAGTTCGTCGCCGCACCGTCGTCTCCGCCGGACCGGTGACCTTTTGCTCACCCCGAGAGGTCGTTCAGACATGACCGATCCAGCGACCGATGCGGACGACGAACGGCTCACCTACGCCGAGACCGGCGTCGACATCGAGGCCAGCGAGGACGCGACCGCGGCGCTGCTCGAGGCCTTCGGCAGCGACCTGCGGACCGAGTATGCCGGCCTGATCGACATCGGCGACCGGTACCTGGCGCTGGCAACCGACGGCGTCGGCACGAAGCTGCTCGTCGCAGAAGCGATCGAGGACTTCTCGACGATCGGCATCGACTGCATCGCGATGAACGTCAACGATCTCGTTGCGGCCGGCGTCGAACCCGTCGCGTTCGTCGATTACCTGGCGATCGACGAACCCGACGAGGAGCTGACCAACCAGATCGGCGAGGGGCTTGCGGTGGGGTTAGAACAAGCCGACCTCACGATGCTCGGCGGCGAGACGGCGGTGATGCCCGAGGTCGTGAAAGGGTTCGACCTGGCCGGGACCTGCGCCGGGCTGGCGGAGAAAGACGACATCCTCGAGGGCGAGGCCGAAGTCGGCGACGCGCTCGTCGGCTTCCCCTCGAACGGCATCCACTCGAACGGCCTGACGCTGGCCCGTGAGGCCGCGACGCGGGAGCACGACTACACCGATCCGTTCCCGCTGGCCCCCGAGCGGACGATCGGCGAGGAACTGCTGCGCCCGACCCGGATCTACACCGATCTGCTCGAGCCGATGCGCGACCACGGCGTCCGCGCCGCGGCCCACGTCACGGGCGGCGGCTGGACGAACCTGCTGCGGATGGGCGAGCGCAAGTACACGATAGAAGATCCGCTGCCGGCCCAGCCGGTCTTCGAGTTCGTACAGGAGGAGGGCAACGTCACCGACGCGGAGATGCACCGCACGTTCAACATGGGAACCGGCTTCGTCGTCGCGGTGCCCGAGGAACGGGCCGACGACCTCGTCGCGGAAACGGACGGACGGGTCATCGGCCGCGTCGAAGACGGGAACTCGGTCGAAATCCGCGGCCTCTCGCTGTCCTAACGTTCGGTCGCCGACCGCATCGCGTCGTACTCCGCGTCGCTGTAAGCGATCAGGCGAACGTCCGCGAGCGTTTCCGGCTCGTAGTTCCGGACCTCCTCGCCGATGATCTCGGCACCGTCCATCAAGTCGAAGCCGGCGACGCCACAGCCCAACGCCGGGACGACGATCGACTCACAGCCGAGGTCGTCGGCCCGCTCGAGCGCGTTGCGGGTTGCATCGCGGATGCTCTCCGCCGTAGCCTGGCCGTCTCCGTAGTGGGGCATCGCCGCGGCGTGGATGACGTACTCGGCCTCGAGGTCGTAGGCGTCGGTGACCGCGACGGCACCGAGGTCGATTGGCCCCTTCTCCATCGCGGCGTCGTTGATCTCCTCGCCCGCGCCGCGACGGAGCGCGCCGGCGACGCCCGACCCCATTCGGAGGCTCGTGCCGGCGGCGTTGACGAGCGCGTCGGCGGACTGGTCGGCGATGTCGCCCTGAACGAAGCCGTACTCCATACGCGGAGCTTCCGGAGCGAGCACAAAGAACCTGACCGTGACGACCGATCGTCGGGGTGAGGGTTAGTCGGCGCGGACCCACTCGTCGCTGGCGGGAGGGATCGCGATATCGGTGTTTGCGACGCCGTAGAATTTCTCGCGGCCGATCGGCGTTCGGAGCCGCAGGACGCAGGTGTAGTTGGTTACCTCGAACGCGGTCACCGACCGCATGGAGCGTCGATGTGCGAGTTCGAAGCGCCGCGTTGCATCCGCTTCGACCGTCACGCGATTGCCGAGGGACCAGCTCAACGATTCGACGCGACTGGTATCGATGTCGAACAGCCGCGCGACCAGCTCCCGTCCTCGCCACCGACCGTTCGCACCCTGTGACCGGTTCTCGTGTGAACGCATATGATGATCGTTTCGGTCAATCGGGAAAAATGATACTATCTTCGTGAGCACTCGAGCGCTAGCACGCAGTGGCCCTCGTGGTCGAACTCTCGGTGAGTCGCTCACGGGGAGGCCGTCTCACCGATAAGGGCACGCTCCTGTTCCGGCCAGTCGCTCGAGCGACCGTTCTCGGGATCTTAGGCGGACCAAAACCTTTTTAGAATTAGGCCCACCTAACTTCTCTTGATGGAAGCACCCGCCCGCAGGGAGGATCGCAAATTCGAAGGTGAACCCGACGAACCGGCCGTGACCGTGACGAGCCACGAAACCCGTCCCGGAAAGATCGTCTTTACCGAACGCGACAACAGCGACGGCTGGATCGCGACGGATCTCGCCGTCCAACTCGAGCGCTGACCGGGCCCGACTCTCACGATCGACTCGTCTCAGTGCCGACCGTGAACTGTCGATAGCTATCTTCTCCGGCCGAAAAATCGTCTTCGCATCTGCGCTCGTCGACAGCCGTCGGCACGATTCGCCTTGTCAGTTCGTCGCCGACCGATCGAACCGGGCGGTTAGTGCGTTGCTTCGTCGAGGACGAGCGTGTCGTCTTCGAGGTAGTGTTCGAAGTGGTGGCCGTCTTCCTCTAACTGGACGAGGATCTCGCGCAGGATCTCGGCGGTCGCGGGGTCACCGAGGTTCTCGGCGAGTTCGATGCTACCGCGCATCGACTGGATGATGTCGCCGTACATCTCGAGGTCGTTTTCGAACATCGTGCGGATGTCGTAGACGTCTTCGCCCTCAAACTCGACCGTGGCGCGTTCCTCCTGAGCCGCGGGGCCGGAGACGGGGACGCCGCCCAGCGCCTGTGCGCGCTCGGCGATGATGTCCGCGCCCTCCTCGACGTGTTCGTAGGCCTCCTCGAGGAACTTGTGAAGCGGGAGAAACTCCGCGCCCTCGACGACCCAGTGGTGTTTCTTGAGCTGATGGTAGAGGACGTAGGAGTTCGCCAGTTCGGTGTTTAGTGCCTCGACGATCTGCTCGGCTTTGTCCTGCTCGAGGCGAAGCGCGTTCTCTTCGACGGTGCCGGCCTGCTGACGAACGGTCTTTTGAGTACTCATCCTATCTCGGAGTACACGCGCATTCTACTTAAAGCTTACCCAGTATGGAACATTTCTTTGCTAGCTCGAAACTCAGATTCCTATACTGAGAGTTTTACTTCCCGGTCCCGGTTTCAGAACGTGTTACCAAACGACACCCTCAAGAAAGCGTTTGTTTTTTCGAGGTCGAGTAAACATTTTCAACCTTCGACTCCAAGGGAGGGTATGGCAACGAGAATCGCCCAGCGGCGGGAGCGACTGTACGTCGACGGCGAGTGGCTCGAGGCCGAGAACGCGCTGTCGGTCTCGGACCTCGCCGAGGGCGGGACCTTCGCGCAGGTCGCCGCGGCGGGGCCGGCGGAGGCGCGGGCGGCGCTCGCGGCGGCCCACGAGATCAAACCGACCATGCGCGAGACGACGGTCGTCGAACGCGCTGAGTGGTGTGAAGCGATCGCCGATGGACTTCGCACACGCGAGGAGGAACTCGCTGAGGTCATCGTCCGCGAGGCGGGGAAACCGATCTCGTCGGCCCGCGGCGAGGTCGGACAGGCAGCCGAGCGATTCGACCGCGCGGCCGAGGAAGCACGTAACATCGTCAACAAAGGCGAGTACCTCGAGGGCTCGACGGCGGGCCACGAGGGCTGGCAGGCGATCGTCAAGCACGAACCCATCGGCGCTGTCCTCTGTATCACGCCCTACAACTATCCGCTGGCGACGACGGCGCTGCAGGTCGCGCCCGCGCTCGCGGCCGGCAACAGCGTGCTGCTCAAGCCCGCGAGCAAGACGCCCGTCTCGGCCGCGATCCTCGCGGACGTCATCACCGACGTCGACGGGATCCCCGAGGGCGCGTTCAACTTCGTCCCCGGCGAGGCGAGCGAGATCGGCGACGTACTGGCCGGCGACGACCGCGTCAACGCCATCGCCATGACCGGCTCCTCGGGCGCGGGCAAACACGTCGCCCGCGAGAGCGGCATGGTCAACCTCCACATGGAACTGGGCGGCAACGCTCCGGCGGTCGTCTTCGAGGACGCCGACCTCGCCGACGTGGCGGGCAACTGCGCCAAGGGCTCGTTCAAGTACGCCGGCCAGCGCTGCTCGGCCATCTCGCGCGTGCTCGCCCACGAGTCAGTCCACGACGACCTCGTCGACCTGCTCGACGGGCAGATGGACGCCTGGCAGGCCGGCGACCTCTTCGACGAGACCACCGCTTTCGGCCCGCTCATCAGCGAGGAGCAGGCCGACTGGGTCGAGGAACTCGTCGACGACGCCGTCGAGAAGGGGGCCGACCTGATCCGCGGCGGCGAACGCCGCGCCCCCGAGGGCGTCCCGGACGAACTCGGCAACCAGTTCTTCGAGCCGACGTTGCTCGCGAACGTCCCCCACGACGCCCGACTCATCGACGAAGAGCAGTTCGGCCCCATCGCGGCGATCACCACGTTCGACGACGAGACCGAGGCCTTAGAGATCGCCAACGGCTCCGACCTCGCGCTCGACGCGGCGGTGTTCACGAACGACTACAAGCGCGCGATGCGGATGGCCGAGCGCATCGATGCCGGCGCGGTCCGGATCAACGGCGCGCCCAGCCACGGCCTCGGCGATGTGCCCTTCGGCGGCAACAAGGACTCGGGGATCGGCCGCGAGGGCCTCGACGCCTCGATCCACGCGATGATGCGCCAGAAGAGTATCGTGCTCTGAATCCGGTCAGAACTCGACCGTTTTGCGCACCAGCACCGACTCCTCGTCGCCGCCGACGACGACCACGGAAATCGTCTCGGTCGCGTCGATCTCGTACTCGAGCGTCGCTTCCTCGCCTTCTTCGGTCAACGTTGCCCGCGTCCCCCTGCTGTCGCGGAGTTCGACGCGGCCGCTCCCGATAGACCCGAGCACCACGGTAACCGACTGCGTGGCCGTTTCGACGTCGACGGAGACGGTCGCACGGAGCGGTCTGCCGGTGCCGGCCTGGTGTTTCGAGATCGAGTCGACGTACTGGAACTCGCTCACGGGGATGGTCCCCGTGGCGAGGACGGTGTCGCCCTCGATATCGAGCGAAAACTCGTCGAGTCCGGTGAACGGAGACTGGGTGGCGAGTTCGGATTCCAGCTGATCCTCGTCGACGTCGGACGTGTCCATACCGGCCATGACCTGGGTGTACGTCGCCGTTTCGGCGGCGACCGACCACGACCGTCCGACGGCGATTTCGTCGGCCGATTCGGGCACGACACCGTACGCGAGCGTCTCCTCGCCGACGTGCTCGAGTATCGTCTCGAACGACCCGTCACCGTCTACCCGTCGATCCGTCCCGTCGAGTCCCGTCGCCAGCACGTCGTCGAGACTACCGCTCTCGGGATCGACGACGACCAGCGTCTCGCTCGAGGCGGCGAGTTCGGCTCCCGCTGCTTCGTAGCGTTCGAACTCGCCGACTGTTTCGATGGGGTCGCCGAGGTCCAGCCCGGCGAGGTCGAACTCGCCGCCCATCACGTAGTGTCCACCCTCGCCGGACGGACCGAACTCGAGGACGTACTCGAACGTCGGCTCCGTTTCCATGCGGCCGACGACCCGGCCGCCGGCGCCGTGTGGCGCGGACGGAATTTCTTCGAGCGTCTCGGTAGTGAGTTTCTCTTCGTGGCTCCGGACGGTCTCGAGATCCGTGTACTGAAAGAACAGCCGAGACCCTGCCGAGGTCGGAACCCATCGCGCCGGCGGCGCGAGTGACTCTTCGTCGCCGCTCCGATTTTCGGACGTCTCGGACCCGTTCCCGTCCGTCGTGGAATCGCCGTTCAAACAGCCGGCTCCGCCGACACCGAGTCCTGTCGCACCCATCGCGAGTAGTTTTCGCCGCGGGAGTTCAGTCATGATTGCTGAGGGTTCGAAAGTGATACTATTTGGTTCTTCCCATGACACGTTGACGGCACCGAGCCACAGTCACGGACACCGAACGGACTACCGTCGTGGACGTAGACGACGTGAGACATGGCCCGGAACGTCCTCGTCACCGGCGAGACGCTGATCGATTTCATCCCCGAGCGGTCGGGGCCGCTCGAGGAAGTCGCCGGCTTCGAGCGTCGCCCCGGTGGTGCGCCGGCAAACGTCGCCGTCGCGCTTGCACGTCTCGAGCGCCCGCCGTTCTTTTGGACCCGCGTCGGCGACGACTCGTTCGGGCGCTATCTCGAGCGAACGCTCGCCGAGTACGGCCTCCCTGATCGGTTCGTCGAGCGCGACGCCGACGCGAAGACGGCGCTCGCGTTCGTCACCCACGACGAGACCGGCGACCGCGAGTTCAGTTTCTACCGCGACGGAACCGCCGACACGCGCCTCGAGCCCGGCCGTATCGACGACGAGACGCTGGCGGCCTGCGAGTGGGTCCACGCCGGCGGCGTCGCCCTCTCGAGTGGCACCGCGCGCGCGGCGACGCTGGACCTGCTCGAGCGCGCGGCGGCCGCGGGCTGTACCGTCTCGTTCGATCCGAACTGGCGACCCGAACTGTGGTCGGACGAGGAGACGTTCGCGGCTGCGATGGACGACGCGCTCGCCCACGTCGACGTCTGTTTCGCGACGGTCGCCGAACTCGAGGCGCTGGGTGTCGACGGCGACTCGCCGCGGGGGCTCGCTCGAGCGGCGATCGACCGCTGGTCGGGCCACACCGTCGTCCTGACGCGCGGGAGCGAGGGGGCGGTCGCCGCCGCTGGCGACGACGCGCCGTGGTCCGCGGACGCGGTCGAACATCCGGGGTTCGATGTCGACGCCGTCGATACGACGGGGGCGGGCGACGCGTTCGTCGGCGGGGCGATCGACGCCCTCCAGCGCGGGCACGACCTCGCCGACGCCGCGGCGTTCGCGAACGCAGTCGCGGCGACGGCGACTACCGCACCGGGTGCCATGACTGCGCTCCCGACGCGTGAGGATGTGACGGCGGTGCTCGAGCGGTAGCGTTCGGCTGCTCGAGTCGACACAGGTGGTTGCAAGCCGGGCCGCTATCCGCGTTTGTGGCGGACGATACCGTATGAGCAGCAGCGACCGCGGCACGGTCACCTTCGCGAAGTCGGTCGTGACGGGGATTCAAGAGAAGAACGTGACGTTCATGGCGGCGAGCATCGCCTATCAGGCGTTCGTCTCGCTGATCCCGCTGCTCGTCCTCCTCTTTTTCCTCGTCTCGCTCGTTGGCGACCAGGCCCTCGCGACGCGAGTGTCGTCGATGACCGAAGGGTTCCTCCCCGAGAGCGGCCAGGTGTTGCTCGAAGGGGGGATCGAAGGCGATACCGGAAGCGTCGGAACGTCAGTAATCGGCATCGTCGTGCTCCTCTGGGGGGCGCTGAAGATCTTCCGCGGACTCGACACCGCGTTCTCCGAGATCTACGCGACGACCGAGAAGAACTCCTTGACCGACCAACTGCGCGACGGAGTCGTCGTCTTCGGGGCCATCGGCGTCGCGCTGGTCGCGGCGGCGGTAACGACCATCGTGTTCGCGTTCTTCCCGAGCATTCCCTTCATAGGGCTGTTGAATCCGC
The DNA here is from genome assembly GCF_024296685.1 of Natrinema marinum. Taxonomy (NCBI): domain Archaea; kingdom Methanobacteriati; phylum Methanobacteriota; class Halobacteria; order Halobacteriales; family Natrialbaceae; genus Natrinema; species Natrinema marinum. The sequence continues at coordinate 667,550 of NZ_CP100763.1, forward strand.
TGTTGCTCGTCGTCGGGTTGACGATCGCGTTCCTCCCGATGTACTACTTCTTCCCCGACGTCGATGTCTCCGTTCGGCAGGTGCTACCGGGCGTGATCGTCGCCGCCGTCGGCTGGGCGGCCCTCCAGTCGCTGTTCCAGATATACGTCTCCCTCTCGAGCAGCTCAGAGTCGGCCGGCCCAGTCGGGGCCATCCTCCTCTTGCTGACATGGTTGTACTTCGGCGGACTGGTGTTGCTCGTCGGTGCCGTCGTCAACGCCACTCACTCGGACCACATCGAGATCGAGCCCGACGAGACAACCGCCGGTGACGACTCGCTCGAGGGAATTCCCGAGGACCCGGACCGCGAACCGTTCGTCGATTCGACGGCTCGCGAGCGCGAACGACTCGAGGAGCGCATTTCGGAGCTTCGCCGGGAGCGCGATACCCTGCGAAACGACCACGAAGCCCAGCGGACGCGCCGGTACCGACTCGAGGACCGCGTCGACGATCTCGATGCGAAGATCGACGGTCTCGAGGCCGAAAATCGGGCGCTTGCGGACGAGAACGAACGGCTCCGACGCGAACTCGAGGCCAGTCGGGGCACGTCGTGGCGACGGGGGTTTCGCGGCCTGTCGCGGCGAGCCGAGACGCTGAAGATCGGCGTCGTCGAGAATCGGAACAAGTAGCCTCGAGTCGGGACACCTTAGTGAGTTCCCGTGCCACCGAAGACCGTGTCCCATCCAGTCCGGGCCGCCCGGCGGCGCATCCAGACCGAGCACGCGTCGGTCGTCGACGGGATCGACGCCTGCGCCAACGCGATCGCCGACCCCTGGGATACCGCTCGCACGACGGACAGCCAGGCCGTCGCCGAGGGACTGCAGCGAACCCTCGAGGAGACCGGGGTGCTCGCGGCGCTGCCCGGCGTGCTCGCCGATGCGGTCGACGCGACCGGCTACGATCTTCGGGCGACCCCCGTACCGGCACCGCCGTACGTCGTCGTGACGAGCCGCGGCCCCGTCCTCCGGGCGACGATCGACCCTGGACGGCTGGTGATCCGGTTCGACGCCTTCGAAGTCGTTCGCGATTCCGACCCCGACCGGCCCCCTGCCTACCGCCGGCGCGACGGGATCGGCGTGACTGTCTCGCTCGAGTGATCGCGCGAGCGCCGTCGTGTCACCTCGAGCGAGGCGGTCGACACGGTTTTCGGCAAACCGGTAATAACTCGACTCGATATAGCGCCAGTTGTTGTTAACAGACGATCTCGAGGAAGCCGTTTGTTAATAACTATGGCTTCAAAGATAATAATGCTTATATGGCGATGCGGCCAGACTCGAGTATGGACTGGACGCGACGCGATGTGGTGAAAGCGGGCGCTGGGGTAGCCGCCGGGGCGCTGGCCGGTTGTCTCGACGACATCGAGGCCTCGGATCGGTCCCTCGACGGCGGGTACGCCGCCTTCTTCACCCTCTGGGACTGGGCACAACGCGTGAGCGGCGACGCGATCGCCTTCGAGAACCCCGTGGGAACCGGTCAGGCGGGCCACGGCTGGTCGCCCAGCGGCGACCTCACTCGCGACATCGCCGACGCCGGCGTCTTCGTCTACTTCGATACGCCCGAGTTCTCGTGGGCCCAGGACATCGCGGCCACGCTCGAGGCCGACTACGACGACGTCGCCGTGATCGACGGACTGGAGGGACTCGAAGAGCAGTTGCTCGGCTGGGACCACGAGGTCGAGACCGGCGGCCACGGCGGAGACGGCCGTCACAACGACACTGAGGACGGCGACCACGACGAGCACGACGGCGGCGGGAACCACGGCGACGGCGGCCACGGCCACGACGAGTCGTCGATCGATCCCCACGTCTGGCTCGATCCCGTGCTCGCGGGGGAGATCGTCGGCACCATCGCCGACGGCCTCGCCGACGCCGACCCGGACAACGCCGGCACCTACGAGGAACACGCCGACGCGTACCGAGACGAGCTCGAGGCTCTCGACGGGCAGTTCGAGGAAGTAATCGATGCGGCGAACCGCCAAACGGCTGTCTACGCCGGCCACGACTCGTTTACCTACCTGCAGGAGCGCTACGAGTTCGGGATCCACACGCCGGTCGGCGTCTCCCCGCAGGAGGAACCGAGTCCGAACGATATCTCGGAAACGATCGACCTCGTCGATAGTCAGGGAATCGAGACGATCCTCTACAACCCCTTCGAGGCGGTCGACGGCGACTACCCGCTCGTCAACACGATCGTCGCGGAGAGCGACGCCACCGACGCGATGCCGGTCACCCATCTCTCCGGAACCTTCGCTCGGTGGCAGGATCAAAACTGGGGCTATCTCGAACAGATGCAAGAGATAAACGTCCCCGCGTTCAGAGAGGCACTAGACGCACAGTGACCGTCGTCGCCCTCGAGAACGTGACGTTCGCCTACGGCGCACAGCCCGCCGTGAAAGACGTCTCGCTGACGGTCGAGGACGGCGACTTTCTGGGACTGATCGGCCCCAACGGCTCGGGCAAGACGACGCTGCTCCATCTCATGCTCGGCCTCCGCAGCCCAGACAGCGGCTCGATCGAGCTGTTCGGCGAGCCGGTCGACGAGTTCGACGACGGCGAGCGGATCGGTTACGTCTCCCAGCAGGCCACGAGCGGCGGCGGTTCGATGCCCGTCACCGTCCGCGAGGCCGTCACCATGGGCCGGTTCGCCCACGCGGGCTACGGGCGACTGAGCGACGAGGACCGCGCGGCCGTCGCCGACGCCCTCGAGACGGTCGGCATCGCCGACCTCGCGGATCGACAGGTCAACCAGCTGTCGGGCGGCCAGCGCCAGCGCGCCTACATCGCGCGGGCGCTCGCCTCCGAGGCCGACCTGCTGGCGTTGGACGAACCCACCGTCGGGGTCGACGCCGAATCCCGCGACGCCTTCTACCAGTTGCTCGAGTCGCTCAACGACGACGGGATCACGATCATCCTGATCGAACACGACATCGGCGTCGTCACGGACCGCGCGACTCGGATCGCCTGCATCAACACGGAGCTGTACCACCACGGCGACACCGAATCGTTCGTCGAGAGCGACGCCTTGACCGAGGCCTACGGCGCGACGGGCCAGGTCGTCCATCACCACCACTGAGCCATGACGCAGGGAATCTCACTCCGGCGGCGACTCGAGCAGGTCGGCATCGGACTGACCGCGCTCCTCGCGGTCGCGATGATCGGCCTGCTCGCGATCGACGCGCTACGCGAGGCGCCGGTCGTCGGCGTCCTCTACGAGCAGGCCCGGATCGCGGGCTGGTGGGTCGATCACTACCTCGGGACGAACGTGTTCTATCATCCGTTCATGTGGCGCTCGATCGCGACGGGGCTCCTGATCGGGGTCGTCGCGCCGCTGGTTGGCACCTATCTCGTCCACCGCGAGATGGCCCTGATCGGCGAGACGCTGGCTCACACGGCCTTCGCCGGGGTCGCGGTCGGCTTCCTCGTCAGCGGCGCGACCGGCTGGCAGGGCTCGCTGATGCTCGTCGCACTGGTCGTCGGGATCCTCGGCGCGCTCGGCGTCCAGTGGCTGGCCGAGCGGACCGACACCTACGGCGACGTGCCGATCGCGATCATGCTGACCGGCAGCTTCGCCGTCGGGACGCTGGTCATCAGCTACGGCCGCGGGATGACCGGCATCAACGTCGAGGACTACATCTTCGGCAGCATCTCCGTCGTCACCCCCTCGGGCGCGCGGCTGATGGCCGTCATCACCGTCCTCGTCGTCGCCGCCGTCGTCGCGACCTACAAGCAACTCCTGTTCATCACCTTCGACGAGCAGGCTGCCCGCGTCGCGCGCCTCGACGTGACGTGGTACAACACCTTACTGATCGTCATGACCGCCGTCGTCGTCGTGGGCGCGATGCAGATCCTCGGCGTGATCCTCGTCGCCGCGATGCTGGTCGTCCCCGTCGCCGCGGCCACCCAGCTCGCTCACAGCTTCCGCGAGACGCTGTCCCTCTCGATCCTGTTCGGACAAGTCGCGGTCATCGGCGGCTTCGTCCTCTCGATCTCGCAGGAACTGCCGACCGGCGGCTCGATCGTCGTCGTCGCCATCGCCTGCTACCTGCTCGCGGTCGCCGCCTCGAGTCGGTCGACGGCGGCGCTCTCGACGCACTGACGGGTGGAATCGGCCCGCGGCGCGACCGCCGAGATTACGTGTCCGGCCGCTAACCGTTCCGCATGAACGACAGATCGACCGCTGTCGCCGCGAGCGCCGTCCTCGCGTTCGTCGCCGGGTTCGCGCTCTGGCCGCCCCGACACGTCTACTGGTCGCGAGTCGCGAACGCCCTCGGCGAGCCGCTGACGCTCGCGCTCGTCGTTGTTCTCGCCGTAATCGTCGGGAGCGGTGCCGTCGCTCTCCTCGAGGTGCGATTCGCGGAGTTTGCCGCCGGCGGACTGATCGCCTACGTCGCGGGTATGGCGCTCATTGCAATCGTTATCGAGCCGATCAGCCCGGTCCACCTGGTGTTGTACGGCGGACTGCTCGCCTGTTTCGTCCTCGGAGCGGCGATTTCGACGCGGTAGCGTCCCGTCACGCGCGGGCTTCAGTCCGTGATCCGTCGAGAAGCCGGAAGACGACGCCAAGTCCGGAGCAACCCGCGCCGACAGGGACGAGCACGAGTCCGATTCCGAGGCCCCACGGGGGCCGGGAATCAGTACGTCGAACGCCCGGGTGACCAGCACGGGCACGGCCAGAAGGACGACGGAGAGGCTGCCGGCGACGGCTCCACCGGTGAGAAACCGCTGTGCCCGTGCGGTCGGGTTCCACAGGCGAGTGACGAGGAACAGGAGCCCGGCTTCGGCGAGGGCGAGGAGACCCGAAATCACGCACACCGCCGCGAAAATCGCCGTGATTCCGGCTGCGAACCCGTCGCCGGGTGGATTTTCGGGGACCGATACGTACAACACTGCAGCGGTCAGGAGGCTGATCGCACCCAGTATTGCAGTACTGGAAGCGAGGGTGCGGGGTCGAAGGGAGGGCATCGGCTGCACAGGTTAATATGCCGATAGTTCCGCCTTGAAAATACCTCATCGTCGCAATCGACCGCGAAAACCGATCGAACCGACGACTCGAGGCCGAACGACCGATCTCCGACGCCGACTCGATCAGCCCGCGGGTCCTCTCCGACTGCTGGAACACGCCGCACGTTTAACACCCTACTCGGCGAACCCCTCGAGCGATGGGACGGTTATCCACACTCTTCGATCCCGAGACCGTCGCCGTGGTCGGCGCGACCGACCGCGAGGGCGCGGTCGGGCGGGCGATCCTCGAGAACCTGCGCGACGAGTTCGCGGGGAGGGTCGTGCCGATCAACCCCTCGCGCGACGAAGTGCTCGGGCTCGAGTGTTATCCGGACGCGACGAGCGCGCCGCCGCTCGATCTGGCGGTGGTCGTGGTCCCGCCCGAGATCGTGATCGAATCGATCCGCGATCTCGCCGAGGCGGGCACCGAAAACGTCGTCGTCATCACCGCCGGCTTCTCGGAGACGGGCAGCGAGGGCGCCGCGCGGGAACGACGGCTCCGCGAGATCGCCGCCGAACACGACCTGAACGTCGTCGGCCCCAATAGCCTGGGGATCATGTCGACGCCGAACGGCATGAACGCCACGTTCGGCCCGGAGAGCGCGCTCGAGGGCTCGATCTCCTTTATGAGCCAGTCGGGGGCGTTCATCACGGCCGTCCTCGACTGGGCCAACGACCAGGGGATCGGCTTTCGAGACGTGGTCTCGCTCGGCAACAAGTCGGTCTTAGACGAGACGGACTTTATCCGCGAGTGGGGCGACGACCCCGACACCGACGTGATCATCGGCTATCTCGAGGACATCGGCGACGGACAGGCGTTTCTCGAGGCCGCCCGCGAGGTGACGACGGAGACACCGATCGTCCTCGTCAAGTCCGGCCGGACCGACGCCGGCGCGCAGGCGGCCTCCTCGCACACCGGTGCGATCGCGGGCAGCGAGCGGGCCTACGAGGCCGGCCTCGAGCAGGCCGGCGTGATCCGCGCGCGCTCGGTTCAAGAACTGTTCGACTACGCGCGGGCGCTTTCGGGACTGCCCGAGCCCGAGTCCGACGGCGTCGCCGTCGTCACGAACGCGGGCGGCCCCGGCGTGCTCACGACCGACGCCGTCGGCGACTCGCGCCTCGCAATGGCCTCCTTCACCGACGAGACGATCGATCGGCTCGCCGAGGCGATGCCCGACGAGGCCAACGTCTATAATCCGATCGACGCGATCGGTGACGCCGACGTCGAGCGGTTCGCCGAGGCCTTAGAGATCGCGCTCGAAGACCCCAACGTGGGCAGCGCGATCGTCGTCGCCGCGCCGACGGCGGTGCTCCCCTACGACGACCTCGCCGAGACCGTCATCGACGAACTCGAGGCCCACGAGACGCCGGTCGTCGCCTGTCTGATGGGCGGCGAGCGGGCCCGCGAGGCCGAAGCGACGCTGCGGGAGTCAGGGGTTCCGAACTACTTCGATCCCTCGCGGGCGGTGGCGGGACTCGATGCGCTGGCGCGGTTTCGCGACGTTCGACGGCGGACGGTCGCCGAGCCCGAGGCGTTCGACGTGGATCGCGAGCGCGCCCGCGAGATTCTGGCACGAACGAAGCGGCGCAGCGACAACCGACTCGGCGTCGAGTCGATGGACCTACTCGAGGCCTACGGGATCCCCACGCCCGCGGGCGAGATCGTCGACGACCCCGACCGCGCCCGCGAGGTCGCCGAAGGGATCGACGGTGACGTCGTCCTGAAGATCGTCAGCCCCGACATCTCACACAAGTCCGATATCGGCGGCGTCAAGGTCGGCGTCGCCGACGAGGACGTCTACGACGCCTACGAGGACATCGTCGCTCGAGCGCGCACCTACCAACCCGACGCGACGATCGTCGGCGTGCAGGTCCAGGAACTGCTCGACCTCGAGTCGGCGACCGAAACCATCGTCGGGGTGAACCGCGATCCGCAGTTCGGCCCGCTGTTGCTGTTCGGGCTGGGCGGCATCTTCGTCGAGATTCTCGAGGACACGTCGGTTCGCGTGGCTCCGATCGGCGAGGACGAGGCCCGCGAGATGGTCGACGAGATCCGTGCTGCGCCGCTTTTGCGCGGCGCTCGCGGCCGCGAGCCCGCAGACGTCGAGGGCGTCGTCGAGACGATCCAGCGACTCTCCCAGCTGGTGACGGACTTCCCGGCGATCCTCGAACTCGACGTGAACCCGCTCGTGGCGGGCCCCGATGGTGTACAGGCGGTCGACCTGCGGCTCACCGTCGACCCGGACGAACTCGACACGGAGGAACCATGACCGACACCGACTCAGACCCCGAACCCACGGACGCCGAATCGGAGACCGAACCCGCCGCCACCGACGCCAAGTCCGGCGGCGACATCGACACGCTGCTCGTCAGCTCGCTCGCCGAGAGCACCGGGAAAACCGCGATCTCGCTGGCGCTCGCCCGGCTCGCGCGCGACGAGGGCGACAGCGTCGGCTACATGAAGCCCAAGGGGACCCGGCTGCAGAGCAACGTCGGGAAGACCTTGGACGAGGACCCGCTGCTCGCCCGCGAACTGCTCGAGCTCGAGGCCGAGATGCACGATCTCGAGCCAGTCGTCTACTCGCCGACGTTCATCGAGCAGGCGATCCGCGGCCGCGAGGACCCAGGCGAACTCCGCGACCGTGTCGGCGAGGCCTTCGAGACGCTCGCGGCCGGCCGGGACCGCATGTTCGTCGAGGGCGGCGGCCGCTACGATGTCGGCGGTATCGTCGAGCTGGCGGACGCCGACATCGCGGACCTGCTGGACGCGCGCGTGTTGCTGATCGCACCCTACGAGGTGCCCGCAGATATCGACGACGTCATCGCCGCCGCGGAGTCGTTCGGCGATCGCCTCGAGGGCGTCGTCTTCAACAACGTCTCCGACGCGGCCTTCGACGGCCTCGAGACGGACGTGATCCCGTTCCTCGAGGATCGCGGGATTCCGGTCCACGGCGTCCTCCCGAGCGAGCGCGAACTCTCGGGTGTGACCGTCGCGGATCTCGCGGACGAACTCGGCGCGACGACGCTCGTCGACGCCGGACAGGATGCCTACGTCGAGCGGTTCGCCGTCGGCGCGATGGGCGCCGACAGCGCCCTGCGACGGTTCCGTCGGACGAAAAACGCCGCCGTCATCACCGGCGGCGACCGCGCCGAGATTCACACCGCCGCGCTCGAGGCTCCCGGCGTCCGCTGTCTCATCCTCACCGGCGGCCACCGGCCCTCGGGGGCGATCCTCGGCCAGGCCAGCGAGAAGGGCGTGCCGATCCTCGCGGTCCGGACGGACACGCTTGCGACCGTCGAACGCGCCGAGGACGTGATTCGGAGCGGCCGGACGCGAGACGAGGCGACCGTCGATCGGATGCAGCGACTGCTGTCCGATCACGCCGCGGTCGACGCGATCCTCGAGTAGGCAGGGCGTCTGACGCCAGTCGAGCGACGCCTGTCAGTCGCCCACTTCGTTCGACGGTTCGTTTTTATCGCTGGACGAAGTCGGGTCGAACAGATGGCCAACGTTACCGTTTCACACGACGATGCGGACCGGTTCGCGACCGTGACGATCGACCGCCCGGACGCGGGCAACGCGATGTCCCCGGCCGTTATCGCCGAACTGCAGGAACTCATCGAGGCGACCGCGGCGGACGAATCCGTCCGATCGATCGTCGTCACCGGCGCCGGCGGGACCTTCTCGGCGGGCGCCGACATAGACGTGCTCGCCGCTCGAGCCGACGATCCCGATGCCGTGGTCGACTACCTCGACTCGTTTTCGGAGCTGTACGCCCGCATGGAGGGCGTCTCGGTGCCGATCATCGGGCGGGTAAACGGCCCCGCGTACGGCGGCGGCTACGAACTCGCGATGGCCTGCGACGTTCGGATCGCCTCGACCGAGGCGGAACTCTGTCCGGCGGAGCTTCGAATGGGGATCGTACCGCCGTTCGAGCGCCTCGCCATGGAACTCGGCGAGGGCCTCGCGCGGGAGCTGTGTTTCACCGGGGGCGTCCTCGAGGCCGAGGCAGTCGCCGACGCCGGCCTGTTCAGTCGCGTCGTCGCGCCGGAGCGACTCGACGACGCGGTTCGCGATATCGCAAGTCGGATCGCCGCCCGGAGTCCGAACGCGGTCGCACAGACGAAGCGGGCGATGGTCAGACACCGGGCCGACGAGATCGCTCGCGGGCGGGCGTATCGACACGCGCTCGACGAGCAGTGCGTGCGCCACCCGGACTTCGCCGAGTCGGTCGCGGCGTTTCGCGAGGGACGAGAGCCCGACTACGAGTGATCGGGCTCGAGGCGCGGACCGACGTTCGTCGCGGTGACTGTCACGTCTGACCAAGAATTAAGAGTCCGCCACGCATGGAGCCTGACATGGACGACATTCCCCAGGAGATCACGTCCCTCGTCGGTCGCGAGGTGTACTCGAACAACGGCGTCTTCGTCGGCGAAGTCGAGGACCTCCGGCTGAACATCGACGGCGAAGCGGTCACCGGACTGGCGCTGTCGAACCTCAACAGCGAACTGTTCGCGAACGAAGCCCGCAGCGGCCAGGGCGTCATCGTTCCCTACCGCTGGGTGCGGTCGGTCGGCGACATCATCCTCATCAATGACGTCGTCGAGCGCGTCCGCGAGCCCGACGAGGAAGAAGACGAGCTGCTGGCCTGAGCTCTCTAACTACCGTTCGAGCCCTCGCTGCTTCCCTCGACCCCCATCGCGTCGAACAGCGTCCGCTTGACCGCCTCTTCGGTCAGATCGAGCAGCGTGTCCCGCGTGTCCTCCGAAATTTCGATCCCGGTAAAGATGCCCAGCGGGATCTCCGCGCTGGCCTGTGTCGAGTGACCGGCCGTCTCGCCGATTTCGCCGTAGGCGTCGTCGAGCACCTTGCCGATGTTGATGCGGATGTCCTTCGAGCGCCCGGCGAGGAAGATCGTCTCGTCGGCGATGCCGAAGACCGCCGTGGTGGTGACGCCCTCGAGGTTCAGCAGGTGGCTGGCAGCCTGGGTCAGCGCCTCGCGGTCGCGGACGAAGCCGGCGTTGGAGACGAGGTGGCTGCCCTGCACGTCCCGGTTCGTGATCGCTTCGGCGAGCACGTCCAGCGTCTCGGGGGACATCGACGGCGATTCGACCTGTTCTAACGTGTCGTGGTTCGCGAAGGGATAGAGGTAGGCGGCGGCGGTCAGATCAGCGGGGGTGGTGTCGCGTTTGAAATCCAGGGTCTCCGCGCGGATGCCGTAGAGCAACGCGGTGGCGACCTCCTCGGAGACGTTCATATCGAACTCCTGAATGTACTTCGTCATGATCGTCGACGTCGATGACATGTTCGGCCGGATGTCGACGAACTCGGGTTCGAACTCCGTCTCCGATTCCGCCTCGTGGTGGTCGATCACGATGTCGACCGGAAGCTCCATCTCGCTCGAGGTGGCGTGGTCGACCAGCGCCACGGTATCGTAGATCGTGTGATCCTCGATCTCGTCCCACCCGACGAGATCGATCCCGAGCAAATTGACGAACGCGCGGTTCTCCTGGTGGCCCACGTCGCCCAGATAGATGATGTCCGACTCGACGCCGAGGTGGTCGGCAATCGCCTGCAAGGCCGCCGCGCTGGCGATCGAGTCCGGGTCGGGGCTGTCCTGGGTGACGACCGCCAGCCGGGTCGTGGTCTCCTCGACGATCCCCGCGAGTTTGCCCGCGTTGTACTCGAGTTCGCCTGACTCGAGGGCTCGCAGTGCGGATTCGGCGATGACCGAGGAAGGGTTGATGACGATGTCGGCCCCGAGTTCGGAGAGTTCGTCGCCGGAGACGGGGTCACTCGCGCGAGCGACGATGAACTGGTTGTCGCCGCCGTTGCGGATGTGTTCGACGGCGCGCTTGTTGGATTCGACATCCGAGGCCAGGATAAGAACGACGTCGCGGTCCGCGACGAGATCCGCGACCGAAGCTTCGCGAATATCGGCCGACCGGGCGTCTAGGTCCTGATCTCGGAGCGACTCGACGCGACTCTCGTCTTGATCGATGATGAAAACGTCCTTGCCCTGTTCGGCAAGTTCCTCCGCGACGGCGTACCCCACGCTGCCACAGCCTAAGATAGCGTAGTCAGAGATCGATGAAATCGTAACCCCCGTACTCATTGCCCGAGTGGTCGGACCGGTCGCACTTAACGCTCCCGAAGAGTGGCACGAACTGACGGCTTGCGCTGGGAGACTCGAGGCCGGCGACCGTCGCTCGTGGACCACTGCCACGGTGCCTGCCAAGGGAAACGTATTTGAACGACCGAAGGAAAGTCGGAGGTACAGGGCCGGTAGCTCAGTCCGGCAGAGCGTCTGACTCTTAATCAGACGGTCGCGTGTTCAAATCGCGCCCGGCCCGCTTTTGCGACGAATCACCGGCGAGTGTCGACCCTGTACAGAGTTCCTCGTGGCCCGAACGACCGACTATAAGATCGTTTAGACCGTATTCTCGAGCCACGATGTCCGTCGACTACGAGAAACTCACGTTCGAACGTATCGGCCACGCGAGCGTCCGTGTCGAGACCGACGACGGTCTCGTCGTCTACGTCGATCCGTGGAGCGAGCAACTCGAGGGAGAACCGAACGACGGCGACGTGGTGTTCGTCACGCACGACGACTTCGATCACTACGATCCCGAGGGGATCGCGGCCGTCGCCGGCGAGGACGCCACGGTCGCGGTCTTCGAAGCCGTCGACACGAGTGACCTCGTGCGTGACGTCGTAGATCTCCCCTACTCGGGGGAGACGACGGTCGGTGGAATCGACGTCGAGACGGTGCCTGCGTACAACGACTCCGACGGCGAGCACGTCGACGACGACGGCGATCCGTTCCACGCCGACGGGGAGGTGATCGGCCTAGTGCTCACGCTCGAGGGGACGACGGTCTTCTTCCCGTCGGATACGGACTTCCTCGACCACCACGAGTCGATCTCGGCGGACGTGTTCGTCCCGCCGATCGGCGGCCACTACACGATGGACCGCCGCGAGGCCGCGGACTTCGCGCGCAGCGTCGACCCCGACCTCGTGCTGCCCGAACACTACGACACCTTCGAACCGATCGAGACCGACGCCGAGGCGTTCGCCGACGATCTCGAGGCGGAGGGCATCCGCGTCGAACTGTTCTAAAGTTCGATCGCCGAACGCCGGGCGTATCGACCGTGCGAAGGAACCGATACCGGTTACGTTCCCACAATATTGGAACCGATACCAGTTGTATTTACGCTGGCAATCGAACGGGACGTATGCGCAGTCGCGACGGCCGAACCGACGCGTCCGCCACGGGCCGTCGAGCGGTTCTCGCCGCGACCGGCGGGCTGACGGCCGGCCTGATCGGGACGGCGGGCTGTCTCGGAAGCGCAGACGCCGTTCGCGTGCTCGCCGCTGGCAGTCTGGCCGTTCCCCTCGAGGACGGTGTCGGGCCGGCATTCGAGTCTGCGTCCGACACGCGATACGAGGGCGAGTACTACGGGACCAACGCCGTGTTGCGCTTCGTCGAGGACGGGACGAAGCACCCGGACGTGGTGATCGGAGCCGACGTGGACCTCCTGCGCGATCGGCTCTACCCCGCGCAGGCCAACTGGGACGCCGAATTCGCGGCCAACGAGGTCGTGATCGCCTTCGCGCCGGAGACGACGTTGGGCCGGCGGCTCGCGGCCGGCGACCCGTGGTACGAGGTCTTCGCCGATGCTGAGGACGGCGAGATCGCAATCAGTGATCCGGACCTCGATCCGCTGGGCTACCGGGCGCTGCTCCTGTTCGAACTCGCCGAGCGCGAACACGCCCTCGGGGGCTTTCGCGACGCGCTGGCCGAGAAAGTCTACCGCGAGCCCGACGAACCGCGGCTGCTCGCAGGCCTCGAGAACGGAAACCGAGCTTGTGCGGTCGCCTACAGCAACATGGCGGCCGAACGTGATGTCGGAGTCCGCGAACTGCCCGACGCCTACAACTTCGGGAACCCGTCGTACGCCGACCGCTACGCTCGAGTGCGCTACACGACCGAAAGCGGCCACACCGTCGCGGGATCGCCGGTGGTCTACAACGCGACGGTCCCGACCGATGCGGACGATCCCGATACGGGCCGGGAGTTCGTCTCGTTCCTGCTCGAGCGCGACGACCTGCTCGCCGAGCGCGGCCTGCGCGTCGGCGACGCGCTGCCGCGGTTCCACGGCGACCCGCCGGAGGCGATCGGGCCGTGAGCCGTCTGCACCGTCGTCGCGACGAGTCCTCGAGCGGCGAAAGGTCGGTCGGCGACGGCGCGTCCGAGGAGCGCTCGAGTCGGCCTCCCGTTGGGGGTCACAGCGGCGGCTTCGAGCGGGTTCCCGGCGGGCTCGCCGTGCCGGCGCTGCTCGGCGGTATCCTGCTCGCGTACTTCGTCGTCCCCGTCGCCGTCTTCCTGTTGCAGGCCCGCGAGGTGGATCTCGTCGCCGCCGTCGCCGATCCGGCGATTCGGGACGCCGTCGCGACCTCGCTGCTGACGGCTCCGGTCTCGACGGCCATCGCGACCGTCTTCGGCGTGCCGCTGGCGTACGTCCTCTCGCGGGCCTCGTTTCGCGGGAAGCGGCTGCTCGAGGCCGCCGTCTTGCTTCCGCTGGTCGTCCCGCCGATCGTCGGCGGCGTCATGCTGTTGACCGTCGTGGGCCGCTACACGCCGATCGGATCGGTCGCGGCGGCGCTGGGCGTGCCGTTGACCGGGAGCCACGCCGGCGTGATCCTCGCCCAGACGTTCGTCGCCGCGCCGTTTCTGGTCGTCACCGCTCGCGCGGGGTTCGACGGCGTCGATCCACGGCTCGAGGAGGCATCTCGGACGCTGGGGTACGGTCGTTTACGGACGATTCGACTGGTCTCGCTGCCGCTCGCGCGAGACGCGATCGCCGCCGGCATCGTGCTGACGTTCGTCCGGGCAATCGGCGAGTTCGGCGCGACGATGATGGTCGCGTACACCCCGAGAACGATGCCGACCCAGATCCGCGTCTCGTTTATCGCCCGCGGGATCGACGCGATCGTGCCGATCGCGCTCGCCCTGCTCGCGATCGCGGTCATCGTCGTCGTCGCCGTCCAGTTGCTGGTCGGAACGCCACGTCGGCACTGATCCGACGCGATGGCGGGGCGAACCCGTTCTTTTCCGAAAACCGATCAGGTTCCGTGTAATTCGCTCTAACCGCTTCTAAGTACTTTGGAAGTGGGGTTATGCATATTGTCGCACTATTCTCGAGTGAGACTCATGACATCCATTGCAGACATCGAGATCCCGGCCGACGGAACCGGAACCGGCCAACTGTTCGCGGCCGTCCCTTCGCTCTCCTGTGAGATGGAGCGGGTGATCGCCTCGAGCGGGCACGGACTCTGGCTGTCGGGGCCCTCGCAGTCGGAGATCGAGGACGCGCTCGACGAAGCGGACGCGATCGGCACCTACTCGCAGATCAGCAGCGACGAGGACCGCTGGCTCTACGACATCGAGTTCGAGCCGGACACGGTCGACCCCTTCGAGATCGTCTTAGAGGAGGGCGGGACGGTACTGAGCGCCTCGGCCTCGAACGGCGCGTGGCTGCTGAGCATCCGCGTCGTCGACCGCGAGAGCGTCAGTTCGCTGTACGACCGCCTCGACGACAACGGCGTGACGCCGACGATCGTCCGGCTGTTCGACCTCGCCGAAAAGACCCACTCCCAGTGTGGTCTGACGACGCGCCAGTACGAGACGCTGGTCGCCGCGATCGATCACGGCTACTTCGAGATCCCTCGCGAGGTCTCGATGCAGGAACTCTCCGAGGAACTGGGGATCTCTCATCAGGCCCTCTCGGAACGGCTGCGCCGAGCCTACCGCGCGCTGGTCACGTCCGAACTCGACGTGACCGAGGAGGACACCGCCGCATCGCCCGTCCCGTCGAACTGAATACGGCCATCCGGTGTCTCGTCGACGCCGACTCGATGCTTTTCACCGGCCGCTGATTCCGTGTTTCCCGGCGATCGCGACCGACGCCATCGTCGCGGCGAGCCGTCCGCGGCCGGACCCTCGAGACCGAGAGACGACGGAACGACCATCGTTAAGGCGCCGGCCGACGACGCTCGCGGCATGAACGTCCATAACGACGACGGTATCCTGCGGCTGACATTCGACCGCCCGGACGCGCTCAACGCGCTCACCGGGGAGACGGCCGCCGAACTGGCCGACGAGATCGAGGCGGCCACGCCCGACGCGTACGACGTGATCGTTATCACCGGCGCGGGCGACGCCTTCAGCGCCGGTGGCGATCTCGAGATGCTGGCGGAGACGCCCGACACCTCGCGGCAGGCCTACGAGGAGGTCACCGAGACCTTCGGCCGCGCCGTCGAAGCGATGCTCGAGTGCCCGGTGCCGATCGTCGCGAAGGTCAACGGCGACGCCATCGGCGCGGGGCTCTCGGTTGTCGCGCTCGCGGACATCGCCTACGCCGCCGCGGACGCGACGTTCTCCTGTGCGTTCGTCAGGGTCGGGCTGATCCCCGATACCGGCGGTACCGTCATGCTGCCCCACGTCGTCGGCTTGCGAGCCGCGAAAGAGCTCGCGTTCACCGGGGAGTTCTTCGACGCCGAGCGCGCCGCCGACCTCGAGTTGGTCAACGAGACGGTCCCCGCCGACGAACTCGACGACCGCGTCGCCGAGACCGTCGAGCGCCTCGCGAACGGCCCCACGGCCACCATCGGCATGATGAAACAAGCGATGCACGAGAACATAGGCCGGTCCTGGGACGAGTCCCTCGACTACGAGAACCTGCTGCAGGCCCAGGCCCGCACGTCGGCCGCCCACGACGAGGGGGTCACGGCCTTCCTCGCGGACCGAGAGCCGGAGTTCGAGTAACCGACATCGCCGGCGGTCAGTGTGGACCGCTCGAGCCTATGCGACTGCAAGCACCACGGCCTTGCGCGGCTCCGTTGTTGTCACTACTGCTATGCCAACACAGTTTACCGACGACGATGTCGGCAAGCGCGTCATCAACGCCGACGGCGACGAGGTCGGGATCATCGGCGAGGTCGAACACGGCACGGCCCACGTCGAGCCCGATCCCGGCATCGCGGACACGATCAAGGCGAAACTCGGCTGGGGCGGGACCGACGAGAACGCGTACCCGCTGCAGGAGGAGGCCGTCGCCCGCGTCACGGACGATGAAGTCCACCTCGAGAGCAACCTCGAGGGCAGCGCTGCCGGCACGACCGGCGGGACGACGACGTCGGGGACGGCTACCGGCACGACCGAAAGCGAGACGGATCGCAACCGCGGTATCGACCGCGACGAGCACGATGTCAGCGGCACCGACGACACCGAGCGGGTCCGCGAGGACGATGACGACGAACTCCTCGGCGACGATGATGACGATCGTCGTCGGTAACGACGCTCCGCAGTCACAGTCCGATTTGCAGCCCCGAGACCGACGGCGAGCCCGCTGATCGGCAGTTCTCACGATCCGTTCCGGTAGTCTCCTGACTCCCAGAAGCCGCAGGCGACCGCCGGGGGCAATCAGGCGGCTTACTCCTGATCGGACGTACGATCCTCGCCGCGGTTCCCGGTGGTCCGCTGGGAGCCCTTAGTCGAGATATTCATCTCCTCCATCGCGCTCATCTCGTCGGTGCGGTGTCGCTTGCTGCGGTCTCGCTCGTCGGTCCGCTCCGACCTGGAATCGCGCATGGTCGACTGTTCGGTGTGTCCCTGCTGCGTTTGCGAGAGCGGGCGGCCGCGCTCACTCTGCTCACTGCGGTCGGTATCGATGCGCTGGGAGTACCCCTCGGGCGACCGACGCTGCCCGGTCTGCTGCTGGGACGGCCGTTGCTGTCGCGTCGGCTGATCGCTTCCCCCACCGCCTCGAGTTCGGCCGCCGGTCGGCGTCCGCTGTGTCTCCTGTGGCTGCCGTGACCGCGACTGCTGTGGCTGCTCTCCCTGTCGTTGCTGCTCGATCTGGCCCGTCGGCGGCGCGCGACCGGACTCCTGTCGCGATCGGTCGGGACCGCTTTGCTGGGGTTGGCCCCCGAACTGACCGGTCGGCTGGGATCGCCCCGAGTGCGTCGGGGTCGCCGTCAACGGCTCTCGTTCGATGCCGGTCGTGCCGGCGGACTCGCCGCCGTACTCGGCCGGCGAGACCCATTCCCCCGTCTCCGGATACTCCTGCTGGGGCCGACCGCTCGGCGGGCCTTGACCGGCTGTTTGCGTCTGGGGAGTCGGTTGTGTCTGTTGCGTCTGGGGGGTCGGTTGTGGCTGGGGCTGTGCCTGTGTCTGCGTTGGCTGGCCGGCCCCTCGGCTATCGAACTGCTGGCCTCCCGTCTGGGCCGCCGGCGTCTGCTGGCTGGTTCCGTGTTCGCTCGTTCGGCCGTGACCTGGCTGCTGGCCCATCGCCTGCAACTGGCTTCCCATCTGTTCCATCTGCGCTATCTGGGGCTGTGCCGCAGCCTCGAACCCCCGTTCCATCACCTGCTCCATCTCCGGCATCATCGCCTCCATGCCCTGGAGATAGCTCTCCATCATCGACTCCGTGAACTGCGGGCCCGGCGTGTTCTCGAGCAGCGACTTCGTCATCTCGAGGCCCTGCTGCTGGGCGACCTCCTGCCACTTGATCGCGCTCAGTGTCATCTTCGCCATGTTGCGCTGGAGATCGAAGAGCTGCTCGAACGCCTGCTGGCTCTGGTTCATCGTCGATTCCGCCATTCGCCCGGTGTCCGTCGACTGCTGGGATCGGTTCTGTCTCATAGTAGGTACCCGAGGATCGAGCGTCGGCAGCGACCTCGGTTCACGATTGTGCGCGACCGAGACGTAGATAAAGGGGGGCGTCAGTTCCGGTCGGAAGCACGACCTCAACCGCTCGTAAACGGCCGGCCCGCGGACTGTTCAGGGTGTCGCGAGATCATCCGTAACCTCGCCGGTATAACGCGATAATCGTCCTGTACAGCGACGTAATATCCCCTTAGCGGTCGAAACAGTGGTCTGAAAAACACGGTTCGGCGGTCAGGCGTCCTCGTCGGAACTCGGGCTACCGTGCGTGACTCCCTCGCGTTCGTCGGCTCGCATTCGGCGCAGCGCCGCCCGTCCGTTGCTCGCCTCGTAGCCGAAGAAGACGCCCTCCGCGTACTCCTCGGCGACCTCGAGCGCGTGGATCAGGTTGTCGACATCGACGTTCACCGCGTACAACTCGATATTAAACGGCGTCTCGAGCGCGCTCTCGAACCCCTTCGCGATCGTCTCGAGCCAGTAGGTCGTTCCGTAGGCCGTATCGTACAGCGGGACGACGAATTCGTCGACGTACTCCTCGATGGCCTCGAGGTCGATGCCGGCGCGTTCGTAGAGGTGGCCGGGGTAGGGATCGGGGTAGAGGGTCATGTAGACCGTCCCCGGGATGTGTTCGACGGCTTCCTCGACGAACTCGGTGATGACGCTCGCGCGCCAGGCCATGCGGTCGTCGTACTCGCTGGCGTCGAACGCCTGTTCGCAGACGCCACAGCGACAGTACTCCGCGCGGGGGAAGCCGATGTCGTCGAGGCGAACGTCCTCGTTTTCGGCGACGCAGTCGTCGATGACCTCGAGGAGTCCCTGGCGGTAGTCCTCGCGGGAGGGGCAGATGTAGGCCCAGTCGAAGTAGGACCGTTCGCGGTCGGCCGGCCGGCCCATGTCGTCGACGGGGACGAGCGACGGGTCGGCGTCGGCGGCGGCGTTGTCGCCGAAACAGGAGACCATGTTCACCCCGTCGTCGATCGGTTCGGCGGACCGGCCGGTCACGTCCTTGACCTCGTAGAAGCCACGGTCGAACTCCGGCCACCGTACTTCTTCGGCATTACGGGTGACGACGCCGTACATAACTCAGGGTACGGCCCCGTCCCCGTAAGCCGTTCGGAATCGCGCGTTACGCTTCGGTCGGTTCGTAGTCGACTTCGACCTCCGGCGAGCCGCTGAAGGCGACCTTGTAGAGGACAGCGATGACGAACAGGGCGAGTACGATCTTGACGGTACGTGACATGTACGCCTAGAGATTCGGCTGGAGAATACTTAGGTATTCTGGATAGTCATCTCGTCGTGAAAACGCGCGGGCGGTCCGTTTACGTGTCGATCAGCGATGCGATTTCGTCGCGGACGATCGTCTCACAGTACGAGCAGCGAACGCCGTCCTCGAGCACCGAAAACCGGGACGTGACGGGCTCGTTCCCGGTCGTGATGCAGCCGGGGTTGGGACAGGAGAGGACGCCCTCGACGACCGTTGGGCGCTCGACCCGATGTTTCTCGACGACGTCGTAGCCGCGGACGATGTTGATCGTCGCGTCGGGCGCGATCAGCGAGAGCACGTCGACCTCGTCCTGGCTCAGCTCGCGGCCCTCGACCTTGACGATGTCCTTGCGAGCGAGCCGATCCGAGGGGACGTTCATGCCGATCGACAGCTCCTCGCCCTCGCTGCCGTCGATGCCGAGGATCGCGAGGACGTTCAGCGCCTGCCCGCCGCGGACGTGGTCGATGACCGTCCCGTCGCGGATCTTGCTGACGCGCAGCGCGTGATCGTCGTCGCCGTCGTGGCGGTCGCGATCGTTACTCATCGCCGTCACCCCCCTGCTCGCTCAACAGCAGATCCAGCAGCGCCATCCGGACCGGAACGCCGTTGTGCGCCTGCTCGAAGTAGGCCGCGTGGTCGGTCGCGTCGATCTCGGGCGCGATCTCGTCGACCCGGGGCAGCGGGTGCATCACGGTCAGGTCGTCGCTTGCGGCCTCGAGCGTCTCGGCGTCGATCTGGTACTCGCCGGCGACCTTCTGGTACTCGTTCTCGTCGGGGAACCGCTCGCGCTGGATCCGCGTGACGTAGAGCACGTCCAGCGAGGGCAGGACCTCCTCTGGGGACTCGTGCTCCCGGATTCCGGTGGTCCCCCCCTGCTGGTGAAGATCGTAGACGACCTCGCGGGGCAGTTGCAGGCTCTCCGGGCTAATAAAGTGCTGGCGCGCGTCGAAGTTCGTCAGTGCGTAGGCCAGCGAGTGGACGGTCCGGCCGTACTTCAGGTCGCCCATGATGCCGATCGTGAGGTCCTCCAGCCCGGCGTTCTCTCGGATCGTGTAGAGATCGAGCAGCGTCTGGGACGGATGGTGGCCCGCGCCGTCGCCCGCGTTCACCAGCGGCACGTCGACGTACTCGCTGGCCATCGTCGCCGACCCCTGTTTCGGATGGCGCAAGACGAGCGCGTCGGCGTACCCCTCGATGACCCGCACCGTGTCGGCGAGCGTCTCCCCTTTCTTCACGCTCGAGGACTCGACCGAACCCATGTCGACGACATCGCCGCCGAGCCGTTTCATGGCGGTTTCGAAGCTCATCTTCGTCCGCGTGCTCGGCTCGAAAAAGAGCAGGCCCAGCACCGTCTCGGCGTGGCGGTCGGCGACGGCCGACGGGTCGGCGTCGATCTCGGCCGCGCGGTCGAGGACGGTCTCGATGTCCGCCCGCGAGAGTTGTTTGCTCGTGATGAGGTGATCGTGGCGCATTCGTTCGTGTAGGCTGTGGCGTGCCCCTTGAATCTCTCCATTCGGCGGTGCCACCAGCGACGATCGAGGTCGCCACCGACTCGAACGGCCCGTTGTCCGGTCCGTGATCCCCCGGGCCGAAGCGACCGCATCTAAGGCAAAGAGTTATACAGACACTACAGCAATTGGTCATAATCGTATGGTCGGTCGGCTGGACACCGGAATCGACGTGCTCGATCGGAAGCTCGACGGCGGGCTCCCGCCGGGGTGTATCGTCGCGTACACCGCCGAGCCGGCTAGCCAGTCCGAACTCCTCCTCTACGAACTCACGGCCGCCCGCGGGACGCTCTACCTCTCGACCGAGCGCTCGGACGACGCCGTCCGCCACGCCATCGAGTCCTCGCCGTCGTCCGTCGGCAGCCCGACGGTCAGACACGTCACCAGCGATACGCCCATCGAAGAGGCGACGCGACTCATCGGTGCGCTCCCCGACGGCGCGAACCTGATCATCGACACGATGAACGTTCTGGAAGCGTGTGACACCGACGAGTACATCGCCTTCCTCAACGATCTCAAATCGCAGATGCTCGAGACCGGAAGCATCGCCGTCCTCCACTGCCTCAAAGGTGACGAGGCCGCGAACCGATCTCGGACCTTTCACGCCGCCGACGCCGTCTTCGACCTGCGAACCGAGGTCGCCGGCACCGAACTCGAGAACCACCTGACGGTCCCCAAATTCCGCGGCGGCAGCCAGCCGACCGACGCGATCAAACTCGAGTTAACCGAGGAAGTGGCGATCGACACGAGCCGCGACATCGCCTGACCGGGTCGCCGAGTCCGCCTGTCCCGCCATTCGTCCCGCTCAATTCTCCTGTTCGGGGTCGTAAACGGCGTGATCGCCGCGGTCCGTTCGGTCACGGTCACCAGCCGCAGGATATACGAGAAGAGCAACGACACCGGGAGCAGCCCGACCGTGACGACGACCGGAAAGAGGACGGCGCGGCCCGGTTCGTGACCGCCTCAACCTCCCGGCGGTAGTCGACCGTGGCCTCGATCTCCGACTCGAGTTCGTCCGGTGTCTGTAACTCCCGCGAGAGCAGCAACTGGTTGCTCGATACGACGACGGTGATCAGCGTCATGTTTCCCGAAACCAGGCCACTGAGAGCGTAAAACAGTGGCTGCGTTTCAGTCAGCGGCGCGACGTTCGCCATCGTCAGCGCCAGATACGCGATGCCGAACGTGACCGCGACGCCGATGGCGATTACGAACCGATTGCCGTTCAACAAGAGCCACTGTTCGAGTCGCCCGATCGTCGTCCGCGAGTGCTCGTCGGCGTCCGTATCGCTCGACGAAACCCCCATCGTCTCCGCTGGACGTACGTTTTGTCGGGCGAAAAATCCGTTCCGCGCATCTTCGTGGTCCGACGACCGGCCGGCGGGCGATCCCACCGGTCTGCCGCCGCGTTACTCTTCTGCGCCTTCGAGTTCCTCGACGATCTCGTCGGCGTCGACGTCGGCGTCCTCGAGGGCCTCCTCGATGTCGCCGCCGCCCATGCCGCCCATACCGCCCATCATGCCGCCCATACCGCCCATGCCCATGCCGTCGATGACCTCCTGGACGATGACGCGGTCGACGCCAATCTGGTCGATGATCTGTTGGCCGATCTGCTGTTTGCCCATCATCCACTGCTGGTTCATCGTCATCTGGGGCGTGGCCTCGAGGTAGAGCGTCTCTTTCTCGACGGTCTCGGTCTCGAACTCCGGCTCGGCGTCCTCGTCGTCTTCGTCGGGCTCGACGGGGACCTCCTCTTCGACCTCGTCGGTCTCGATCCAGAGTTCGGGCTCCATCCCGAGGAACATCTCGAACAGGCCGGCAGCCTGCTGCTCGCGGTCCTCGACTTCTTGGACGACCGTGTACTCGTACTCGACGTCGTCACCCGCAAGCGGGTGGTTGAAGTCGACGCGGGCGCGGCCGCCGATGATCGTGCTGATGTAACCCTGCTGGCCGTCGATCTGGACGTTCGCGCCGGGGTAGCGGTCGTCCTCGTCGATCTTCTCGGCGCTGACGGTCTGGACATCGTCGGGGTCGTACTCGCCGAAGGCGTCCGCGGCGGGGATCGTCACGGTGCCGGAGTCGCCCGGTTCGGAGCCGACGATGGCCGCTTCGACGCCCTCGAAGATGTGGCCCTCGCCCAGAATGATCGTTCGCGGCTTGAACTCCTGGCCTTGGTCGTCGACGCCCTCCTCTTCAGCGACTTCGGGGTCGGTCGTGTCGACCAGTTGGTCGTCCTCGACGGTGTAGGCGGTGTACTCGATCTCGACGAAGTCGCCCTCTTGCAGCCCCTCGGCTTCGGCGGCGTCTTCGTCCTCGACTTCTTCGTCGACGTCATCGGCCTGCTCCTCGAGCTCGGCCTCCTGATCCTCGGTCATACGTTGTACGTCCCGCCGTCTGCATTTAAGGGCGACGCTTTGCGGCCGAGAGCGACCGATTCTTACGACCGCCGTCCGTTCGCTCGGACATGTACGAGGTCGAAGTGAAGGTCCCCGCCGACCTCGAGGCTGTCCGCGACCGGCTCGTGGCCCTCGAGGCGACGCCCGAGGGCAGCGTCGTCCAGATCGATACCTACTACGACGCGCCCCACCGTGACTTCCCCGAGACGGACGAGGCGCTGCGGATTCGCGAGGAACGACCCGCCGACGGGACCGACGAGACGCGAATCACCTACAAGGGGCCGCTCGTCGACGACGAGTCCAAGACCCGTGAGGAAGTCGAGACCGCCGTCCGAGATGGCGAGAAACTCGACTCAATCTTCGCGAACCTCGGGTTCGAGCCGGCCGCGACGGTTCGCAAGGAGCGCGACCGCTACTCGCTCGAGGGGTATACCGTCACGCTCGATTCGGTCGACGGCGTCGGCGAGTACGTCGAGGTCGAAACCGAAGTCGGGGACGAAACCGATCTCGAGGCGGCCCGCGAGGGCGCCTACGACGTTCTCGAATCCCTTGGACTCGATCCGAACGATCAAATTCGAACCTCGTATCTCGGCCTGTTGCTCGAGTCCTAACGACGCTCGCTTCCCGACCGCCTCGCTCGTGTGCGCCGGGGCGATAGTGCTCGAGTGCTGACGCATAACTCACGGCAGTTATGATCTCGCTCCCTAATCATATCCGCAAGTTATAGAACCTCGCTCCCTCTATGGCCGTCAATGAGCGAGCGGAACATCCGAATCGAATCCGTCGACCGGCAGGCGGTCGAGGATCAGGACGTCGAAATCGTCGAGCGAAAGGGGATCGGCCATCCCGACTCAATCTGTGACGGAATCGCCGAGAGCGTCGCCGGGGCGCTCGCCCGCGAGTACCTCGAGCGCGTCGGCGAGGTGTTGCACTTCAACACCGACGAGACGCAACTCGTCGCGGGCGAGGCCGCGCCCGCCTTCGGCGGCGGCGAGGTCGTCGACCCCATTTATCTCCTGATCGTCGGCCGCGCGACCAAACACTACGAGGGCCAGACCATCCCCGCCGAGACGATCGCGCTGCGGGCCGCCCGCGAGTACCTCGAGTCCGAAATTCCCCAGCTGACCGTCGGCGAGGACATCGTCGTCGACGTGAAACTCGGCGAGGGCAGCGGCGACCTCCAGGAAGTCTTCGGCGAGGACGAAGTGAGCGTCCCGATGGCCAACGACACCAGTTTCGGCGTCGGCCACGCGCCCCTGACCGAGACCGAAGAGATCGTCCACGAGACCGAGCGACGGCTGAACGGCGAGTACGCCGACGAGAATCCGGCACTCGGTCCCGACGTGAAAATCATGGGCAAGCGCGAGGGCGATACGATCGATGTCACCGTCGCGGCCGCGATGGTCGACGAGTACGTTCCGAACCTGGACGGCTACATCGAGGCGGTCGAGTCCGTCCGCGAGTTCGTCGAGGGCGTCGCGCGCGAGCACACCGACCGCGAGGTCAACGTCCACGTCAACACGGCTGACGACTACGAGGAGGGGTCGATCTATCTCACCGTGACGGGAACCTCCGCCGAGCAGGGCGACGACGGTTCCGTCGGCCGGGGGAATCGTGCGAACGGGCTCATCACGCCCAACCGCTCGATGTCGATGGAAGCGACCAGCGGCAAGAACCCGGTCAACCACATCGGGAAGATCTACAACCTGCTCTCGACGGAGATCGCCGAGGAGGTCGTCGCGGAGGTCGACGGCATCCGCGACCTGCGCGTCCGCCTCCTCTCCCAGATCGGCCGTCCGATCGACCAGCCCCACGTCGCCGACGTGCAGGTCGTCACCGACGACGGCGTCGCGGTTTCGGACGTTCGGGCCGACGTCGAGACGATCGTCGATCAGGAACTCGCCGACGTGACCGAGATCACCCGCCGCGTGATCGAGGGCGAACTGTCGACGTTCTGAGGACGGTGCGTCGGCTCCTCGAGCCGCCGTTTCCCAGCCCGTCGTCCCGTTTCCGACCGCCACCGAACCGCCGTTTTCCGGCGCGAAACCGGAACCGCGGCTCCGGTGTCCGAATACTCAAGCACCGCCTCGGTGTACGGTGTTACGAATCGAAACACGTAGTGAGCGCCAGTGTCCGACTCGAGTTCCGAATCCGCGTCCAGCCCGGTTATCTACGCCGTCGTCGCGAGCACCTTCTTCGTCGGTTTCGGCGGCGGCGTCGTCTTCCCGATCCTGCCGAACCTCGGCGAGGTGCTCGGAATTTCGGCGTTCATGGTCGGCGTCATCCTCTCGGCGAACCGCTGGACGCGACTGTTCGCGAACGGCCCGGCCGGGGCGCTGGTCGACCGGATCGGCACTCGAAAACCGTTCGTCGCGGGGCTGGCGATCGAGGGCGTCGCGACGGCGGGCTATGTGGTCGCGATCACCTCCTCGGTGCCGGAGTTCTGGTTCGTCCTCGCGCGGGTCTGCTGGGGCGTCGGCAGTGCGCTCGTGTTCGCGACGGCCTACACGATCACCGCCGACGTCAGCGAGGCCGCCTCTCGGGGGACGAGCATGGGGATCGTCCGTGCCGGGATCACGTTCGGCTTCCCCGCGGGCATGGTACTGGGCGGCATCGTCAGCGAGGTTTACAGCAACGTCGCGGCGTTCGTCCTCGCGGCCTCGTTCGCCGGCCTCGCGAGCGTCATCGCCTACTTCATCGTCCCCGAGACCCACGTCGAGTCGGCCGACTCGTCGATCAAACCCTGGGACCTCGAGACGACCCTGCCCGCGCTGACCGTCGGACTGGTCAACTTCGGGCTCTACTTCGCCTTTTTCGGCGTTCTCTTCTCGACGCTCGTCTTGTACCTCGAGGTCGAATCGATGACGCTCGCGCTCGAGTTCGCGGGGCTGGGGATCGACTACGGCGAACAGGGGACCTCCGGCCTGCTGATGGCGGCCGCCGCGCTGTCGGGCGCGGTCTTTACGATCCTCGGCGGGAAGATCAGTGACGGCGTCGGCGCTCGGGTTCCCGTCCTGCTCGTCTTCCTCGTGACGAGCTGTGCCGGCTTCGCCGTTCTCACGCTCGCGCCCTCGCTCGGCACCGTCGTCCTCGGCTGCGTGCTGATCGGCGCGGGTCAAGGCGGCGTCGGGGGTCCGTTGACCGCGCTGCTCGCGGATCTCTCGCCCGAGGAGCGGATGGGGCGGGCGATGGGGACCAACAACGTCTTCGGCGACGTCGGCGGCGCGCTCGGCCCGCTGATCTCGCTGCCCTTCGCCGACGCGGCCGGGTTCGACACGCTGTACGCGATCAGCGCCGTCATCCCGCTGCTGGCCGGCGGCGTTCTCGTCGCCGGCATCTACACCTATACGGGGAGTCTGAGCCCGACGGTCGACGAGTCGATGATCTGAATCCGTGCTCGAGGCCGACGCCGACCTCGCAATCCCCTTATAGCTCCGGTCATCTACCACTTGCCATGCACCCCCCGGGAGCCGACACCGTCCTCGTCCGACACGGGGACGTAAACACCAAGAGCAACACCGTCAAGCGGTACATGGAGGGGCTCCTCGTCGAGAATCTCGAGGCCGTCCTCGCCGACCGATCGATCCCCGGCGAGGTCGAGCGCCGGTGGAACCGACCGCTGATCCACACGAGCGAGGACGCCGTGGCCGACGCGACCGCGGCCGCGACCGATACCTTCGGGGTCGTCTCCGCCAGTCCCGCGCTGACCGTCAGCACCGAGAAAGAACGAATCATAGCGGCGCTCGAAGAGACCGCTCGCGAACACTACGACGGCGGGACGTTCGCGGTCGACGCCCGTCGAGCGGACAAAACCCTCCCCTACGACAGCGAGGACCTGGCCCGCGAGGCCGGAGCGGCCATCTGGGAGGCCGTCGAGGACGAGTTCGAGCCCGCGGTCGACCTCGACGATCCGGATCTTACCTTCGGCGTCGAAGTCCGCGAGGATCTGGCATTTCTCTATCTCGAGCAGCGAGACGGACCAGGGGGGCTCCCGCTTGGCTCTCAGGAGCCGGTGATCGCGTTAGTCAGCGGCGGGATCGACTCGCCGGTCGCGGCCTACGAGATGATGAAACGCGGCAGCCCGGTCGTCCCGGCCTACGTCGACCTCGGCGATTACGGCGGGATCGACCACGAGGCGCGCGCGATGGAGACCGTTCGGCTCCTCTCGGAGTACGCGCCGAACTTCGACATGCAGGTCTATCGAATCCCCGGCGGCGAGACGGTCGACCTGCTCGTCCGGGAGATGGAACAGGGCCGGATGCTCTCGCTGCGCCGCTTTTTCTACCGCGCGGCCGAGACGCTGGCCGAGCGCGTCGACGCCAACGGCATCGTCACCGGGGAGGCCGCGGGCCAGAAGTCCAGCCAGACCGTCCGGAACCTCGGCGTCACCAGCCGTGCGACCCGGCTTCCGATCCACCGCCCGCTGCTGACTCGAGACAAGCAGTACATCGTCGCGCAGGCCCGCGAGATCGGTACCTTCACCGACTCGACGATCGACGCCGGCTGTAACCGCGTCACCCCCGATCGCGTCGAGACCAACGCCCGCCTCGAGCCCCTGCTGGCCGCCGAACCCAACGGTTTGCTCGAGCGCGCCGAAGAAGCCGCCAAGAACGCAGACCTGGTCGAGCCCTGAAACGGAGTCTCGGCACTCGCTTCCGCACTGTCGTAGACGGCCCAGCCAACCACCGCCGGGCGGGACTGAAAGGGGCTGCACCGGTGAGCGCGAACAGCGTGAGCGCGATTCACGGGAGAGCAAGCTCTCCCGGTGGTCGGCGAAGACGGGCGACGCAAGCACTGCAGCGGTGAGCGAAGCGAACCCGAAGCGCGCAGCGAGCCCCTCGAGTCGACCGGTGCAGGTGCTTTCGAAACTGTTTCGATCATAGCGAACGCCGCGATTCCGCGGACAGAAGCCCGATCGAAATCGTCTAGAAGGCGAAACCGACATTACGCGACCGCTCCCAGCATAGCGTAGTGACCCGCGTCTGTCTCATCGGCGAGGATGGGAGCAATCTCCAGTACGAACTGCTCTCCCGGGAGACCGCCCGCGAGGCGCTCGCGACCTACGACCTCGAGCGGCCGTTCGAGAACTCGCTGGCCCTGCGGACGGTCAGCATCGGAGCCGCCGTCTCGCTGCTGAACGACCTGAACTGGTATCTCACCCGGTTCGTCGACGCGGCGCTGGTCCAGGAGCCGAGCATCAGCGACGACGAGTGGCTCTCGCGGTCGCTGGCCACCGAGCTTCGAAACGGCGCGATCGAGCCCGCGGAAACGGCCGAATTCTGCAAGATTTACGGCCTCGAGCGGGTCGATGCGGGGCTCGAGGCTGACGAAGAGGAGGCGCTCGATCGAGGACCGGAAAACGAGTCAGGGACCGTCGACGCGGCGGACGCGGCCGATAGCGACTCGAACGATGCTGCCCGATCAGGGGCGGTCGAGCCGACGTACCGGCTCGTCGAACCGCTGTACGTTCGCCGGACCGACGGCGACCTCCCCGAGTACGATCTCAGAGACGTCGAGGACACCCTCGTCGTCCGACTGACCGAAGCCGAGTACTCGCCGTAGTGGCGACGGTCAGGAATCGTCCGCGGTGCTCTCGTTACCGCCGCTTGACGACGAGCCGCCGTCCACGCTCGTGGACCGGCTCGCGCTCCCCGACGCGCTCTCGCTCGCGATTCCGAAGCCGTGTTCCTGTCCGTCGCTGTCGACGATCGTCGCGGAGACCCGCGTCAGCCGTTCGGAGTCGAACGTCGCCCGGACGAGCCGCCCGACGGTCACCAGCTGTTGGGTACAGACCTTGTCAGCGTCGCTGGTGTCGCGGACTGCGGCGTCGAGGGCGAGCGCGTCGTCGTCCGCATCGTCCGCGTCGTTCTCGTCGATGTCGACCTCGTCGAGCTGCAGTTCGTGACAGGGGTTCGGCGCACCGGACTCGAGCGCAACGATGACCGACGTTTCGAAGTCGGTCTCGTCGACGAAGTCGGCGAGGGGCGCTGCCTCGAGTTCGCGCTCGGCGAGCCAGTCGGTCGCGTCGTCCGCGCCGAGCAACAGCGCGGCGTCGGGCGAGGATGACTGCGCGGGGTGCTGGAGCGGCTGCGTGTCGTAGCTCGCCAATCCGTCTGGAAGTCCCTCGCCGACGTCGTTCTCGCCGTCGGTCGGGGACTCGTTGTCGCTCGGATCGGTCTCACCGTCGTCGTCACCGTTACCGTTTCCGCCGTCGTCCGACGCGCTGCCGGGGTCGTCGGCGAGACAGCCGGCCGAGAGGGCGAGCATCGATGCGGTACCGCACAGCAGACCTCGTCTGGAGGGACGTGTCATCGTACCCGACCGTACGAAGGGGTACCTAAAGGGGATTTGGCTAGGTAAAAGAGCTCTTTTCGCTGGCGGCGTGCCGGAGCCCGACGATCAGTCGAACAGGCCGGTCGAGAGGTATCGCTCGCCACTGTCCCAGAAGACGGTGACCACGAGCGGGCAGTCGTCGGCCCGACCGCCGTCGGTCTCTGGCGAGGCTGGCTCGCCGACGTCGTCGAAGGCGGTCGGGATCTCCGGACACTCGACGCTGGGATCGGCGATCTCTCGAGCGATTCGCTGGGAAGCCAGGCTCGTCGCGCCGCTGGACTGGCCGACGAGGACGCCCTCTTCGCGAGCGAGGCGGCGACACTCGTCTTCGGCGTCCTCGAGTTTCACGGTCTCGACGCGGTCGATCAGGTCGACGTCGAGGTTGTCGCTGACGAAGCCGGGGCCCATTCCCTGGAACTCGTCCTGGCCGGATTCGCCGGTCGAGAGGACGGCGTTTCTGGCCGGTTCGACCGCCACGATATCCATATCGGGGAACGCCTCGCGGAGGCGGCGGCCGGTGCCCGAGAGCGTGCCGCCGGTGCCGACGCCGGCCACGAAGGCGTCTATCTCGCGGTCGCCGACCTGCTCGATGATCTCCTCGCCCGTCGTCTTGTAGTGGGCCTCGGGATTCGCCGGGTTCTCGAACTGCCCGAGCTGGATCGCGCCCTCGGCCTCGAGTTCGTCGGCGCGGTCGCGGGCTGTCGACATGTCGCCGTCGACCAGCTCGAGGTCGGCCCCGTAGGCGGCCATGATCTGCCGGCGCTCCTTCGATTTGTCCGACGGCATGACGATCGTCAGATCGTAGCCGCGGGCGGCCGCGACGAGCGCGAGGCCGATCCCCGTGTTGCCGCTGGTCGGTTCGACGAGGCTGTCGCCGGGTTCGATCAGCCCGTCTCGCTCGGCGGCCCGGATCATCTCGCGGGCCGGCCGATCCTTGGCCGAGCCGCCGGGGTTGAACGATTCGATCTTGGCCGCGACCGTCACGCCCTCTGGCGAATCGACCTGGACGAGCGGCGAGCCGATGGTGTCCAGAATGCTCCCTTTCATTGCACCACTCTAGGGAATCGAGACGTAAACGCGTGCTGGACTCAGGCAGGACGTGCCGGCTCATCAGTAGCGCGCTCCTCAACACCGGTCTAGTATGAGACCGCAGACAACCAGAAAGCCCCTGGGCGTCTCGAGTCGATGGGCTCGCTGCGCGCCGTCCTCACGCCGTTCGGACGGTGCTTACATCGCCCGTCTTCCCCCGAGACGCCCAGCCCCTTTCAGTCCCACCCCGCGGTGGGTGGTCGGGCGGCTACGAGAAAAGGTGACGGCGCGCGAGACTACCGCCTGAAACACCGCGGTTAAGCCCGCCGAGGCGTAAGTCGTGCGTATGAGTCTCGAGACCATGCGGCCGAACCCCACCTGGGATGCGGCCAGCTACGAGGAGGCGGTCGATACGCTTGCAGCGCACTGCGACGAACTGACCTACAAGATCTGGGGCGGCGACTGGTGCAAGGACTGTCGCGCCTTGCTGCCCGACTTCGGCGCGGCGCTCGAGGCCGCCGAGGTGCCCGACGAGCGCATCGAGGAGTACGCTCTCGACGAGGACAAACAGGGCCCCGGCGTCGAGGAGTACGAGATCGAACTCATCCCGACGATCGTCGTAGAGAACGACGAGGGCGAGGAGATTACGCGCTTCGTCGAGGAAGAGGACGTGCCCCCGGCGGTTTGGCTCGCCGACGAGATCGAAACCGCGCTCGAGTCGTCGTAGGTCGATCGGACTGTACGGCGACGGCGGCCGCAAGCAACCCGAATAGCTCAGATCGGGTTGATCGGTCGTTTCTTCGGCGGCCAGTCGTCTTCGTGCGGTTCGTCCGCTCGAGCGAACGCTCGGATGACCCGGTCGCGGGTATCCTCGGGCTGGACGACGCCGTCGGTGCCGACGCGGGAGGCCGCTCGGACGGCATCGGTTCGGTCCTTGAACTTCTCGATCAGTTCCGTACGTCGGGCCTCGGGGTCGTCTGCGGACTCGATCTCTCGGCGGTACGCGATGTCGACGGCTCCTTCGATGCCCATGGCGGCGAGTTCGGCCGTGGGCCACAGCACCGTCAACTCCGAGTCGAGCGAGCGGCCGCCGCCCATCGCCACGTAGCCGAAGCCGTAGCCGCGTCTGAGGACGACGTTGGCGATCGGGACCGTCGCGCGAGCGAGTTCGAAGGGCAACTTCGCGGAGTGGCGAGCGATCCCCTCGCGCTCCGAGTCCGGTCCGGGCAAGATTCCGGGCACGTCGGACAGCGTGAGGATCGGGAGCCCGTAGGCGTCACAGACCGCCGCGAAGTGGGCGGCCTTCTCCGATGCACCCGTATCGATGGTCCCCGCCTTGATCCGCGGATTGTTGGCGATGACGCCGATCGGCTCACCGTCGAGGCGAGCGAACGCGGTGACGATGTTCTGTGCGTAGGTCGGCTTCAGTTCGAACACCGAATCCTGGTCGACGATCCCCTCGATGATCGCGTCGATATCGTACCCTTTGCGCGGACTCGAGGGGATGATCTCTCGCAACTGCTCGCCGTCGACGGCCGGCGGTCGCGAGTCGGCCGACGGCGGCTCTCGGCGAGCGTTTCGCGGCAGGTACGAGAGGAAGGTCCGGATCGCGTCGAGGCAGGCCTCGTCGTCCTCGCAGGCGAGGTCTGCCATACCGGTCTCGGTCGTCTGGAACCGCGCGCTGCCGAGTTCCTCCTTGGTGCCGTCGACGCCGAGCGCGGCCTCGACGAGCGACGGACCGGCGACGCCCATCGTTCCCGTCCCCTCGACGATCGGGACGAAGTCCGACAGCGCCGCGAAGTTGGTCGGCGCGGCGAAGGCCGGCCCCATCATCGCCGAGACGACCGGCACCCACCCGGAGAGGGCGGTCTGGCGCTTCGAGAAGCCGTTGTCGCCGCGAGCGAAGGGGGCGGCGTCGAGCCCCTCCTGAATGCGGTGGCCGCCGCCGTCGTGGAGCATGATTAGCGGGAGCCCGCGGTCGAGGGCGCGCTCGGTAACCCGCGACATCTTCCGGCCGCCGGCGTGGCCGATCGAACCGCCCTTGACCGTGAAGTCGGTGGCGATCAGCGCGATCGAACGGCCGTCGACTTCGCCATAGCCCGTGACGACGCCGTCGGAGGGGGCGTCCTCGCGCTCCCAATCGGTCGTCTCCGGCGTCGTCGGCATCGGCGACGCGAGACGGCCGACCTCATCGAACGTCCCCTCGTCGAGCAGGTAGTCGACGCGCTCTCTGGCGGTTAGCTTGCCGAGGTCGCGCTGGCGCTCGATAGCCTCTTCGCGCGCTTCGTCGGACAGTGCCCGCTTCGCGTCGGCGACGTCCTCGAACGGATCGTCGCTCATTCGAAGTGCGCCTCCCGGAACTCGAGCGTTGCCGTCTCGTTCGCTTCTGCCGTCGATGTTCCGTCGGTTCGCGCGATTTCGGGGATGGCGTCGCCGATCGAGCCCCATTCGATCGGTCGATCGTCGAACGTGGTAGCCATAGTCTCTCGTGGACTTAGCCAACGACGTACATTAATTCCTCCGAAGCGGTAACACTGTTCGCGAAAAGCCCGCCGAGCGCTAACGATATACGCGACACGTGAAGCGACGGTCGCGCTCGAGGCCCGTTCGGCGACGGGTTCAGAAGGGCGCGTCCGACTCGTCTTCCGTGCTCCCGTCCGAATCGCCGAGCCACGCGAGCGCCTCGTCGGCGTCGTGGGTCGGCGGTGAGCACGTCCGATCGCGACAGACGTACAGCGTCGGCTCGCCGTCGCGGGCCTCGCGCCCGGCCCAGATCGGCGGCGCCTCTGCGAGACCCAGCCGGTCGAGCCACGACTCGAGTCCGTCCTCGGTTGGCGGCCGAAGCGCGAAGAGCCGATCGGGGAGGTACCGCGAGGCGAACCGGTCGCGCCACGTCTCGGGTAACTCGTCGGCGGCGACCGTCACCTCGAGCGCGCCGGACTCGAGGCGGTCGGCGGCGAGACAGAGCGTCGCGTGCTCGAGGGCGTTGGCCTCGAGTTTGCTCGCGTGAGTCTCGAGGACGGTCGCGGCGATCTCCCCGAACTCCTCGTCGACGGCTTCTTCTCGCGGGCGTTGCCCGCTCGAATGGTCCGCGGAGCTTCGCTCCGCGCTATCGCCGTCTGCTCGAGAGATCTCCGATCCCTCGCTGTCGGCGAACTCGTCGAGCGCGAGTAGCGTCTCGACAGCCACGCCGGCCGCCGAGGGCGTCGACTGGTCGCCCAGTTCCTGGGGCCGCGTGACGAGGGACTCGCCGCTCTCGGGCGTGAAGTAGAGCGTCCCGCGGCCGGCGTCCCAGAACTCGGCTTCGATGACGCGAGCCAACTCGAGCGCGAAGACGAGGTGGTCGACCTCGCCGGTGGCCTGATAGCAATCGAGCGCCCCGCGCGCGAGGAAGGCGTAATCCTCGAGGTAGCCGTCGACTTTGACATCCCCGTCTTTATATCGTCGCGAGAGTCGCCGCTCGTCGTCGTCCCAGAGCCGCTCCCGGACGAACTCGAGCGCGTCGACGGCCGTCTCGGCGTAACCGTCTTCGCCGAGCACCAGTGCCGCCTCGGCGTACGTCGAGATCAACAGCCCGTTCCAGCCGGCGAGAATCTTCTCGTCTCGGTTCGGCCGTAGGCGCTCCTCGCGGGCCTCGAACAGCCGCTGGCGGGCCGAGTCGAGGCGCTTCAAGATCTCGCTGGCCTCGAGATCGAACTCGTCGGCGAGTTCCGAGATCTTGACGACGCGGTTGGGCTGGGTGCGCCCCTCGAAGTTACCCGATTCGCTGATGTCGTAGCGGCGGCAGAAAAGCGCGGCATCCGTCTGGTCCTCGAGGATCTCGTGGACCTCGGCGGGCGTCCAGACGTAGAACGCACCCTCCTCGCGCTCGCCGGTCTCGGGCGACTCGCTCTGGGCGTCGAGCGTGCTGAAGAAGCCGCCGTCGTCGTGAGTTAGCTCCCGATCGACGAACCGAAGCGTCTCCTCGACCACCTCGGCGTAGCGCCCCTCGCCCGTCAGTTGATAGCCGGCGAGGAAGGCCCGCGGAATCTCGGCGTTGTCGTAGAGCATCTTCTCGAAGTGGGGGACCGTCCAGTCCCGGTCGACGCAGTAGCGGTGAAAGCCCCCGCCGACGTGATCGTAGAGCCCGCCCGAGGCCATCGCGCCGAGGGTCTCCTCGAGCACCTCGAGGTACTCCTCTCGGCCGGTTCGATCGTACGCCCTCGCGAGCACGCGAAGACGCGAGGGCTGGGGGAACTTCTGGCCCGTGCCGAACCCGCCGTACTCCCGGTCCGCGCTCCGCAGAACCGCGTTGGCGGCTTTCTCGAGGACTTCGCTGGAGGGCGGCTCCGCCCCGCTGCCGGCCCCCGCCGCGTCGGGGGTCTCCTCGAGCCGGTCTTTCGCCGCGTCGGTCCACTGCTGGGCGCGGTGTTCCATCTCCTCGCGGTCTTCCTCGCTCTCCCAGGAGTCGCTGATGCGCTCGAGCAGGTCGCGAAAGCCGGGCTGGCCGCGTTGGCCCTCCGGCGGGAAGTAGGTCCCGATGAAGAAGGGCTTGCCCTCTGGGGTGAGCCACGCGGAAAGGGGCCAGCCGCCCTGCCCGCGGACGAGTTGGCAGACGGTCATGTAGATGCTGTCGACGTCCGGGCGCTCCTCGCGGTCGACCTTGATCGGGACGAAGTGCTCGTTCAAGACCTCGGCGACGGCCTCGTCCTGGAAGCTCTCTTCTTCCATGACGTGACACCAGTGACACGCCGAGTAGCCGATCGAAAGGAAGATCGGCACGTCGCGTTCCTTCGCCGCCTCGAGCGCGTCTTCGTCCCAGGGTTGCCAGTTGACGGGGTTGTCCGCGTGCTGGCGCAGATAGGGGCTCTCCTCCTCTGCGAGCCGATTGCGCCGCGTGGGATCGGTCATACGCACCGATACGGCTGTCAGTTGTAAAAGCCCGCGGTGGATGCTCCTGTCGCCGACCGTGGTTTGGAGCACCGCGTCGAGTGGGTCGTAGCTGTCGACGGGGGCCGCGAAATCTGCGCGTCTCTCGGTAGTATTTGGCGACCAGCAGGGCCTCGCGACGTGTTAGTACACCGACCCTGCATCGAAATCGCGCTCGCAGGTGTACTACGGCCGACTAATTTATCAGGCTTCTCGGAATGACTCCTATCGATGAACGGTCGGGGACAGGTCGTCGCTGCCATGCGGAACGGGGCAGTGGTGTTCGACAGCGAGGGACGGTACACGGATGTCAACGAGTCCTTCCTGAACCTGACCGGCTACGATCGCGAGCGAGTGATCGGCGCTACGTTGGGGCTGCTACACGACAGGGTCGATATCGGACGAATCACGCGAGCGACGGACCGACTCCAGCGCTCGGGCGGCGGTGGTCACGAGGTCGTCACCGCAGTCGTCGAAACGGCCGCGGACGAGCGGGTCCCGGTGGAGATCGATCTGTCGCCGCTGACGGGCGACGACGGGAGTATCCGCGGAACCATTGGTGTCGTCCGTGATATCTCGGATCGGGACGTGCGCGAGCACCGTCTGAACAGTTACGAGCATGAACTCGAGCGCTACGAACGGCTCGTCGAAGTGATGGGCGACGGGGTGTACGCTCTCGACGCCGACGGTCGGTACACGATGGTCAACGAGTATCTCCTCGATATGGTGGGAGAAGATCGGAAGACGGTACTCGGCGAAACGCCGTCGTTGTTCCACGACGACGTGGATATCGACGCGTTCGAGTCGGCAATCGAGTCGTTACTGAACGGGACCAGCAGCATCGAAACGGTCGAGACCACCATCGAAACGGACGGCGATGAGACGATCGCTGTCGCGGTCAACCTGACGCTGCTGCCGAGAGACGACGGTGAATTCAACGGCACGGTCGGGGTGGTTCGGGACATCACCGAGCAGAAGCGACGCGAGCGCGAACTCGAGCGCTACCAGCGACTCATCGAGGCCACGGGCGACGCAGTATACGCTCTCAACACTGAGGGGGAATTTACGTTCTCCAACGGGGCCCACCAAGCGATCGTCGACCGCGACGAGGCGGAACTGCTGGGCGAACACGCAGCGATCTCGTTACCGGACGAGGCCGTCGAGGACGGTAGGGGACTGATAAGCGAGTTGTTGGCCAGTGATCGGCGGTGTAGTACGTACGAAATGAACGTGCTCAGGCCCGACGGCGAACTGATACGCACGGAAAACCACGTCGCGCTGTTGACGGACGAGGCCGGCGAGTTCAGAGGGACCGTCGGCGTGTTACGAGACATCACCGAGCGCAAACAGCGCGAGCGCGAACTGCGACGGCAAAACGAGCGACTCGAACAGTTCGCGTCGGTCGTCTCCCACGATCTGCGGAATCCGCTGAACGTCGCGCAGGGATACCTCACGGAGATCGACGATCCAGCGGCCGGAGCAGTCGATCAGTCGTTAGATCGCATGGAAACCATCATCGAGGAAGTGCTCGAGCTCGCTCGACAGGGCCAGACCATCGACGATCCCGAGCCGGTCCCCATCGAGGAAACTGTGCGGGCTGCGTGGGGGAACGTCGAGACGGGAGCGCTGACGCTCGTCGTCGAGGTAACTGGGTGCGTGCTCGCCGACCGGAACCGTCTGGTGACGCTGTTCGAGAACCTCTTTCGGAACAGCGTCGAACACGCCGCGGCTGAGGAAGTCGTGGTCGGAACCGACGCCGGTGTGGATTTCTCAGTGGCCGACGACGGCACCGGCATTCCGGACGGCGATCGTGAGGCGGTCTTCGAGATGGGACGGACAACCAGTCAGACCGGGACCGGCTTCGGGCTGGCTATCGTCGCCGAAATCGCCGCCGCTCACGGCTGGAACGTCGCCGTCACGGAAGGACGCGACGGCGGTGCACGCTTCGAGTTCAGCGGCGTCGAACAGACCGTCGACGAGTGCTAAATTGGCGTCGAGACGGAATTCATCCCGTCGCGACGGGGTCGGACTCGAGCCCGATCGCCACCGCTCTCGAGGTCGCGCCGGAAACCGGAGATCGGAAAACAGCTGCGCGTGTCGCGTCGAGCGGATTCGCTCGCGCCCCTACGCGTCCAGCTCCTCGGTGAGCAGTCGGCGCAACACGAGGTGGAGGACGCCGCCGTTCTCGACGTACTCGACCGCCATCGGCGTGCCGACCTGTGCGGTCACGTCGAACTCGGTCACGTTGCCGTCGTCGTCTTCCGCGGTGACGGTCAGTTCGGCGTTCGGCTCGAGGCCGTCCTCGAGACCCTCGATCTCGAAGTACTCGTCGCCCTCGAGGCCGAGTTCCTCCCAGCCCTCGCCGTCGTCGAACTGCAGCGGCAGGACGCCCATGCCGATGAGGTTGTCGCGGTAGATCCGCTCGTAGCTCTTCCCGATGGTCGCGCGGATGCCGAGCAGGTCGGTCCCCTTGGCCGCCCAGTCGCGACTCGAGCCGGTGCCGAGCTCCTCGCCGGCCATGACGATCAGCGGCGTGTCCTCGGCGCGGTAGCGCTCGCTGGCCTCGAAGACGGTGGTCTCCTCGTCGGTCGGGTGGTGGATGGTGTAGCCGCCCTCCTTACCGTCTAACATCTCGTTTTTGATGCGGACGTTCGCGAAGGTGCCCCGCATCATGACCTCGTGGTTGCCCCGTCGCGAGCCGTAGGTGTTGAACTCGTGGGGTTCGACGCCGCGCTCTTTCAGCCACTGGCCGGCGGGCAGGTCCTCGCTGAAGAGGCCGGCTGGGCTGATATGGTCGGTCGTGACCGTATCACCCAACGTGAGCAACGCGCGGGCGTCCTCGACGTTCCCGACGCCGGGTTCCTCGAGCGGGAAGTCCTGGAAGAACGGCGGCTCGCGGATGTACGTCGACTCGTCGTCCCAATCGTAGACCTCGCCGGTCGGGGCGTCGAGGGCCTCCCAGCGCTCGTCGCCCTCGTAGACGCTGGCGTACTTCTCCTCGAACATCTCCGGCGAGACGCTGTCGTGGATGGTCTCGCGGATCTCCTCGGTGTCGGGCCAGATGTCCTCGAGGTAGACCTCCTCCCCGTCGTCGTCGGTGCCGATCGGCTCGTTCTCGAGATCGATGTCCATCCGCCCCGCGAGGCCGTAGGCGACGACCAGCGGCGGGCTGGCGAGGTAGTTAGCCTTGATCTTCGGGTGGATGCGGGCCTCGAAGTTCCGATTGCCCGAGAGAACGCTCGTCGTCCAGAGGTCGTGTTCGTCGATGGCGTTCTCGATCGGCTCCGGGAGCGGCCCGGAGTTCCCGATACAGGTCGTACAGCCGTAGCCGACGACGTGGTAGCCCAGTTCCTCCAGATCGTCGAGTAGCTCCGCTCGCTCGAGGTACTCGGTGACGACGCGGCTGCCGGGCGCGAGGCTGGTCTTGACGTAGTCGGGCACCTCGAGACCCCGTTCGGCCGCGTTACGCGCGAGGAGGCCGGCGCCGACCATCACCGACGGGTTCGAGGTGTTCGTACAGCTCGTGATCGCGCTGACGAGCACGTCGCCGTGACCGATCTCGACTTCGGTGCCGTCCTCGAGTTCGACGGGAACCTTCTCGTCGAGCGGGAGTCCCGGTCCGGCGTCGGTCGCATCCGCCGTGCTTGCGCCGCTGCCGTCGCCGATCGCCGGCTCGCCGCCGGGACCGATGACGCCTTGCTCCTCGAGCAGGCTCGGGAAGTGCTCGTCGAGATCCCCCATCGGGATGCGCTGGTGGGGCTTCTTGTGGCCCGCAAGGCTCGGTTCGACGTCGTCGAGGTCGAACTCGACGACCTCGGTGTACTCGGGCTCCTGCTCGCCGAAGAGGCCCTGTGCCTCGAGGTACTCGCGGACGAGTTCGACGTGGTCCTCGTCGCGGCCCGTGAGTTCGAGATACTCGAGAGTCTTCTCGTCGACGGGGAACATGCTGATAGTCGATCCCTGCTCGGGGGCCATGTTCGAGATGGTCGCCCGGTCCGCCACGGAGAGCTCCGAGACGCCGGGGCCGTAGAACTCGACGAACTTGTCGACGACGCCGACCTCGCGGAGCTTCTCGGTGATGTGAAGCACGAGGTCCGTCGCCGTCGCGCCGTCGGGAAGCCCGCCCGATAGGCGGACACCGACGACCTCCGGCAGCGACATGTTGATCGGCTGGCCGAGCAAGGCGGCCTCGGCCTCGATGCCGCCGACGCCCCAGCCGACGACGCCGATGCCGCCGATCATGGGGGTGTGACTGTCGGTGCCGACGAGTGTGTCTGGCACGAGCCACTGTTCACCGTCGACCTCTCGCTCGTGGACGACGCGGCCGAGGTGCTCTAGGTTGACTTGGTGGACGATGCCCGTTCCCGGCGGAACGACGTTGAAGCCATCGAAGGCCTGCTGGGCCCACTTGATCGAGCGGTACCGTTCCTCGTTGCGTTCGTACTCGATCTCGACGTTCTTCTCGTATGCGTCGCCGCTACCGAAGTAGTCGACCTGCACGCTGTGGTCGATCACAAGGTCACAGGGGACTTCGGGTTCGACGACCGTTGGGTCGACGCCCTTCCGCTCGGCGGCCGACCGCAACGCCGCGAGGTCGACGACCGCCGGGACGCCGGTCAGGTCCTGCAGGACGACCCGCGAGACCGTAAACGGCACCTCGGCGTCCGGCACGTCGGGCTCCCACGAGGCCGCCGCGCGGACGGCGTCCTCGTCGATCGTCTCCCCGTCGGCGTTGCGCAGTACTGACTCGAGCAGAATCCGAATGCTCACGGGCAACTTCTCGAGGTCGCAGAGGCCCTGCTCCTCGAGTACCGTGAGGTCTGCCATCTTGTAGGTCTCGCCGTCGTGTTCGAACTCCCGGATCGCCTCCGGGAACGTATCACTTGCCATAAACTGGCTTGGAGACGGGGGCATTTGAATCCCTCGAGAATATCCAGTAGCGCTATCGTACGCCCCGTATTTGAGGGGTGCGGTGTGTCATTATATAATACCAATTCTATGATGGTGTACGATCGAGGAACTGTGCGGTCGGCGTGACCGAGGCGAAAACGCTCCTGCGATGAAGACAGTCCGAACGCTACCGGCGATCGGACACGGCCGTCCCGGCGCCGAGAGGCCGACCGGACAGTTCCCGACGGCTCAGGATCGAACGTATTCGGCGAAGGTAAAGCCCTCACGCTCGTCTCGAGCCGTTTCCGTCCACGTCTCGCGATCCCAATCCGGGAAGAACGTATCGCCCTCAGGTTCGCGGTGCACCTCCGTCACGATCAGCCGATCGACCGCGGGCAACAACTGTTCGTAGACGGTCGCGCCGCCCGCGACGAAGACCCGATCGGCACCGTCGTGGTGCTCGCGCGCGGCCGTCTCCGCCGCCTCGAGAGCGTCCGCGAGTCCGTGGGCAACCACGGCACCCTCCGGCGTCTCGAGGTTCCGGCTCGTCAGCACCACCGTCGTTCGGCCGGGCAGCGGTTCGCCGAGGGTCTCGAGAATGCCCTCGTAGGTCACTCGGCCCATGATGACGGGGTGGTCCATCGTGGTCTCCTTGAAGTGCTCGAGGTCGGCGGGGATGTGCCACGGCATGTCGCCGTCCTTTCCGATGACGCCGTTGTCGGCGACGGCGACGATGGCGACGAGTTCGCGATCCGTCTCGAGTTCCGGCGGCGTGGCCGCCGTCGCGTCTCGGTCCTCGTCCGCGCTCATTCGGCCACCGCGAATTCGATCCCGTCGTGGGACTCGTAGTCGCGAAGCTCGACGTCCTCGTAGGACAGGTCGTCGATCGAGACATCCGCGACCTCGAGCGTCGGCCGTTCGAGGGGCTCTCGTGAGAGTTGCTCGAGCAGGCCGGGGACGTGATCCAGTCGCTCGTCGCCCTCGGCCTCGGCGGGCGCTTCGGCTTCGAGCCAGGCCTTCACATCAAGATAGTCCGCGCGCGCGTCTGCCTCGGCTAGCCGGGATTGGAGGGCCTCGAGATTGTCGGCGTACCAGTCGCCGCGCGCACCGCGGCCGCAGTAGACGTGGGCGTCGACGACGGTGTGCGCGAAGGTTCCGGGTTCGAAGCCGGTCTGCTGTGCGATGACTTTCGTCAGGAGCGCGTAGGCCGCGATGTTGAACGGGATGCCGAGCGCGGTGTCGCCCGAGCGCTGCGTCAGATGGCAGTTCAGCCGGTCACCCTGCACGTTGAAGACGAAGCTGTAGTGACAGGGCGGTAGCGTCGAAACGGCCGCGTTCGCCGGGTGCCACGCGTTGACCACCAGTCGGCGCGAGTTCGGCGACTCCGAGAGCGTGTCGATCACGTACTGCAACTGATCGAACGTCTGCCGACCGTCGGCCTCTTCGGTGACCCACCGGTGGGCCGCGTCGGGCCAGGTCTCGCCCTCGAGTCGCGCGTCGTCTTCCGGGACCGGGAACCGCCGCCAGAAGCGGCCGTACGCGGTATCCAGCCGACCCTCGTCGTCGGCCCAGGCGTCCCAGATCTTGGTCTCTTCGCGGAGATTTTTGATGTGTTCCTCGCCGGAGAGATACCAGCAGACCTCGTGGAGCATCGAGTTCCAGCGGTAGCCGTCCATCTCCTTCGTCGTCAACAGCGGATACCCCTCCCGCAGATCGACCTCGTAGTGTTCGCTGAACGACGAAATCGTGTCGACGCCGGTCCGATTGGGCTTGTGGGTTCCCGACGAGAGGACCGCGTCGACGAGCTCGAGGTACTGTCGCATTGGGAGTGACGTTCAGAGCGTGTCGGTAAAAGCGTAAGCATTCTTCGGCCCGTAGTCGGCCGGGACTCGGCGTTTCCCGACGGTTATTGCGCCGGCTCCGGATTTTAGTGAACCCGCGTCCCAACTGTCACCGGTGACGCTCGAGCAACTCGTACACGGCCGGCGGGCGAACGCCGCCATCGGGTGGGTGCTGCTGAGCGTCGTGGCGGTTTTCGCCCTCGAGAGCGTGCTAACGGCCACCCTCCTCTGGCGCGCGCTCGCGCTGTTGGTCGTCGTCGCAGCCGCGGTGCCGGCGCTTGCTGCCCGCGACTGGACGGCCATGCTCCCCTGGCCGCTGCTCGCCGTCGCGGGCGTCGGGTACGCCTCCTTCCGT
Source organism: Natrinema marinum (assembly GCF_024296685.1). Taxonomy (NCBI): domain Archaea; kingdom Methanobacteriati; phylum Methanobacteriota; class Halobacteria; order Halobacteriales; family Natrialbaceae; genus Natrinema; species Natrinema marinum. The sequence continues at coordinate 709,838 of NZ_CP100763.1, forward strand.
GCGTTCGAACTCCACTCCGAGGAGATCGACGTGCCGTCCGCGTTCCATGGGGTGTTCATCGTCGTCTTCGTCCTCGCGGCCGGCGTCCTCTGGGAAGTCCTCGAGTACGCGCTCGGCGATCTGGTCCCCGTCTACGGCGTCGACGACATCGTCACAGACTTCGTGTTCAACGGGCTCGGCGGGCTGATCGTAGCGATCTGGGGAACCGGCCACGTCGGGGAACTCGTCGACTTCTTTCAGGAGCGACTGCGAGCCGATACCGACCGGTGATCGGATATCGCCAGCGGGAGGACCGACGGGTCGCCCGACGCTCGCGGATAAACGGCTGCACAATCCGGCATCGGGACTATTCCCTACCGGGCCGAACGCTGACACGACCCGAGAGGGCCCTGATTCAGTATGACGGATTCATCACGTTCCAAGACGAGACGCAGGCTGCTTCAGGCAGGTGGGGTGACCGCGGGCGCGCTCGCGGTCGGACTGCCCACGACCGTACTGACACAGGACGGCGACGGTAACGCGGCGGCAAAGCAGTCGGAGAGCGACGACGGGTCCGGCGACACGCCGTTCCGGAACGCCATCGCGACCCGCGAGACGTTCTTCTCCGGGGCAATCTTCAGAGTCGTCTCGCCGGCGCTCGAGTCCGCACCCGTCGTACAGAACCCGGAGGCCGTGCGAGACCACGAGGTCCGCGTTATCGAGTACTTCAACACCAACGAGGAGGGGTACATCTTCGTCCCCCCGGACACTCGAGTCGAGGAGGGGAACGTCTACATCTTCGACGATCTGCTGTCTGACAGAACGGAAGAGGACGTTCCAGCGCCGGGCCTCATCACGGTCGAGTTCCGGCCACTCAGAGAACAGAACCTCCCCTTCGAATACGACGCGGCCGAGGACTTCGAGCTACTGGGCGACGGTGGCGGCGAGGCGGCCGTCCGTCCCGACGACTTCTACTCGGAGGCGCTGTTCGAGATCACCTCGGGTGCGCAGGGGTGGGTCCCGCCGGACATCGAACAGAGCGGCCTGTTCACAGACTACAACACCGTCCACGCCAGATACCTCGGCACGAATCAGCGGTTCCTCCTCTTCGCACAGGAGGCCGCTGTGACGGAGACGGGGGCGCTCTACGTGATGCGCGACGACTCGGAGATCTTCGATCCGGCGGGGAACCTCGTCGCCGCCGAGTTCACCCCCGTCGACGAGGAGAGCCTCACCTTCGACGACGACTTCCTCCGATAACGCGGCGGTAACGTCCACCGGCCGGTTCCGACCGCTCTCCTCCTCGAGCAAGCGTCGTACTATCCACGAACGTGGATACTTCCGCCCGAAGAAAAAGCAACGCTTACAGGTTCGTGCGTTCCGCTGTCGAGTATGCGAGAACACGTCCTGTTGGTCGGGGGTGGCGGCCGCGAACACGCCATCGCCCGCGCGCTCGCGGACAGCGAGGCCGACCTCTACGCCTGCGCCGGCAACAAAAACCCCGGCATCGCCCGCATCGCGACCGGATTCGAGACGCTCGAGACGACCGATCCCGAAGCGGTCGTCGACTACGCCGAGACCGTCGACGCGACCATCGCCGTCATCGGCCCCGAAGCGCCGCTGGAGGCCGGCGTCGCCGACGCGCTCGAAGCCGCAGGCGTCTACGCCTTCGGGCCGAAGGAAGACGACGCCCGCATCGAGACGGACAAGGCCTTCCAGCGCCGGTTCATGGAGGAACACGACATCCCCGGCTGCCCCGATTTCGAAACGTTCGACGACATGGAGGCCGCCTGTGAGTTCATCGACGACTACGACGGCGACCTCGCTATCAAGCCCGCCGGACTGACCGGCGGCAAGGGCGTCAAGGTCATCGGCGATCAGGTCACCGCCGAGGAAGGGAAGGAGTACATCCGCGACTCGGACTACGACCGGATCGTCTTGGAAGAACGACTCATCGGCGAGGAGTTCACCGTGCAGGCGTTCGTCGCCAACGGCGAGTTCAGCACCGCCCCCGCGGTGCAAGACCACAAGCGCGCCTACGAGGGCGACGAAGGCCCCAACACCGGCGGGATGGGCAGCTACTCCGACGCGACGAACGAACTGCCCTTCATGACCGCCGCGGATTACGACGACGCCGTCTCGATCATCGAAGCCACCGTCGACGCCCTCGAGGACTACCGCGGGATCCTCTACGGCCAGTTCATGCTGACCGAGACCGGCCCGCGCGTCGTCGAGTTCAACGCCCGCTTCGGCGACCCCGAGGCGATGAACACGCTGCCGGTGCTCGAGACGGACTTCCTCGACGTGCTCACCGCCGCCCGCGACGGCGAGGCCCCGCCGGAACTCGAATTCGCCTCCCAGGCGACGGTCTGCAAGTACGCCGTCCCGGAGGGATATCCGACCGATCCCGAAGCCGGCGCCAAGGTGCAGGTCGACGAGGAGAGCGCCGGCGACGCTCTGCTGTATTACGCCAGCGTCGACGAGCGCGACGACGGCATCTACACGACGACCTCCAGGTCGTTCGCGCTGGTCGGCGTCGCCGACTCGATCGACGAGGCCGAGGAGATCGCCGAAGACGCGCTCGCGGTCGCCGGCGAGGAGGGACTGCACGTCCGCCACGACATCGGCAAAGCGGACCTCGTCCAGCGTCGGATCGATCACGTGAACGAGCTTCGCGGCGAGTAGCGGTCGGTCGTCGGCACCGGCCAGCGCGCTCGGCCCGCCGTCGCTCGTTCTCCGTGTTCTACGCCGCGTCACCGACCGCTTCGATCGCCTCGAGCAACACCTCTACCCCTAGTCTGAGCTCCCGTTCGGTCACGTCCAGCGGCGGGAGCAGGCGCAGCGTTTTGTAGCCACAGCCGAGCGTCAGCAGCCCACGGTTGAACGCGCCCTCGAGGACGTCGTCTCGTCGCGCTTTCGTATCGAACTCGACGCCGAGCATCAGTCCGCGACCGCGGACGTCGACCACGCCGGGCGCGTCGCCGTCGTCGACGGCGTCCTCGAGTCGGGCCCGAAGCTGTCGGCCGCGTTCACGGACGGTCGCGAGCAGGTTCTCCTCGTGGATGACGTCGATCGTGAGCACGCCCGCCATCGCGGCGAGGAGGTCGCCGGCACCCCACGTCGAGGAGAGGCGGCCCCGATCAGTGGGGAAGACATCGGAACGCGAGATCGTCGCGCCCACGCGGAGGCCTTTCCCGCTCGCGATCACGTCCGGAGTGAGATCGAGGTGATCGACGGCCCAGAACTCGCCCGTCCGGCCCACGCCCGACTGAATTTCGTCGGCGATGATTCGAAGGTCGTACGCTTCGCGCAGCGCCTCGAGGTCGCGCGCGAACTCGGGATGGGCGACCCGGTAGCCCCCCTCTCCCTGAATCGGCTCGAGGATGAGGTAGGCGACCTCGTCGGGGTCGATCACGCCGCGGTCGGGGTGGAGCGCGTCGGCGACGACGTTGCCGCCGGGGCCGTCGGTCAGCCAGCGGGTCTCGTAGGCTTCGTCGGTCGACGGGTAGGAGACGCTGACGACGCCCGGAATCTCGGGGAAGCCGCTGCGGTGGACGGCCTTCGACCGGTTGAGCGAGAGCGCGCCGAGCGTCCGGCCGTGGAAGGCTCCATCGAAGGTGAACGCGCGGTGGCCGCCCGCGGCGTAGCAGATCTTGATGGCGTTCTCGACGGCCTCCGCGCCGGAGTTCGAGAGGAAGACCCGATCCATGTCGTAGCGGTCGGCCACCGCGACCAGCCGGTCCATCAACTGCGTCGGGCCGGGGAAGTCGGGGTCGTCCGGCGGCCCGCCGCCGCTGACGTAGAAGTCCTGGCCCGCGATCTTCTCCGGATCGACGGGATCGAACGCGCGGAGCTTCTCACGGATCGTCGGGTTGTTGTAGCCCAGCGGCGCTGCCGCGACGTGACTCGTGAAATCGAGCAGGACGTTGCCGTCGACGTCGGTACAGAACGGGCCGACCGCCTCGCCGCCGGCGTCCCAGACGAACTCGTAGACGTACGTACTCGGCGCGGACAACTGGTGGTGGTAGTCGACCCACTCGCGCGCTCGCTCGCCGGGCAGGGTGTCGACCCGAGGCTCGGCCGTTGCTCGGTCCATACGATAGCTTCGACCGTCGGCGGGTAAAGTTACTGACCGCTATACGACGACGATCACCGACGCTACCGCGCCGCCGACCAGGAGGATCGTGCTGTAGGCGGCGACCCGATTCCGGAAGCCGTCGTCCGACGAGGTCGCTGCCAGCAGCGCCTTGACGACGATGCTCGAGACGGTCGCGAGCAGAATAGCCAGCGTCGCCTCCGCCGGTCCGAGCTGGCCACCGCGGTAGAGGACGACCGCCGAGGTGGTCGCACCCGCACTCGAAACGAAGCCGCTGGCGACCGCCGTGGCGTAAAAGCCCAGCGTTCCGAACCAGGTCTCGGCCAGCGACCCGAAGACGAGGACCACGAGGAAGACGGCCCCGAACGCGAGCGCGTTGCGCAGCGAGAACGGGCTCTCGAGGTCCATCGGCCCGGTCTCGCCCCAGTCTGCGGTGAGCGCGGCGACGGCGAACGCGAGGAGGATGACCGCCCCCAGCGGGGCGATCGCCTCGACGAGGATGTCGGTGTCGTTGCCGGCCGTGAAGCCGACCGCGATCGCGAGGTTTCGGGCGGCCATCGCGGCGTTGGCGAGTAAGATCGCAGCGACGGCGTAGGAGGCCGCCTCGGGTCGCTGGTCGACGTGGTCCAACATCGTCCCGACGACGGCCGTCGAGGAGGCCAACCCGCCGAAGAAGCCGGTGATCGCGATGCCGCGTCCGCCGTAGGTCGAGACGATCGCGTAGTTGGCGATGCCGATCCCCGCGACGGCGACGACCATCAGCCAGATGACCTGCGGCTCGAGCGGAATGGCAATCCCGGCGAATTCGACCGTCGTCTCGGCCGGCAACAGCGGGTAGATGACGAACGCGAGGATGGCGAACTCCGTCGTCGAGCGCATCTCTTCGTGGGAGAGCCCCCACGCAAACTCGTGGAGTTCGCGCTTCAAGACGAGCAACAGCGACGAGAGGACGGCGACGGTCACCCCCTCGAGGATGAAGCCGACGGTAACGAGAATGCCGACGCCGTAAGCGACGAGCATCGAGACGGAGGTCGTCAGCGAGAGTCCCGCCTCGCCCTCGCTCATGAGTCCCTGAACGGCCAGCAACACGCCTTGAGAGATCACGAGCACGCCGCCAAGCACCAGCAGACTCTCGCCGATTACGGTGTCCGATTCGGTGACGAGGACGGTGAAAACGGACGCGAGCAGGCTGATGAGCGAGAACGTCCGGATGCCGGCGGACTTCTGGGACCACTCGCGCTCGAGGCCGAGGAACATCCCCAGCGCACCCGCAAGCGCCATCCGGACGACCGTCTCCTCCAGCGGCGCGTCGCCGAGTTGCAGTACGACCTCGTTCACTTCCGGAGATTCACTGTGGGCGCATATAAGCGACCCGCCGGCGACACTGACCGGTCGCCCCGCCTCGTCTCGAGGGCCCCGCGGCGGGCGACGGCTCTCGTCGGGGAGATCGAACAGGCGAGGACCGAACGAACACCGACTGTCCGATGTAGCTGTAGCGATCACCGAGCAGAACGAGTCGTCTTACAGGTCGACGTACTGAGACTCCCACTCGCGGCGCGCCTCGAGTTCGCGACGGCCGCGGCGGGTGAGCGTGTAGAAGTTCGTCCGACGGTCGCGCCGCCCCTTCTCGACCAGTCCCTTGTCGACGAGCGTGTCGAGGTTCGGATAGAGCCGGCCGTGATGGATCTCCTTCTCGTAGTACTGCTCGAGTTCTTCTTTGATCGCCAGTCCGTGCGGTTCCTCCTCGCCAGCGATGACGTAGAGCAAGTCACGCTGAAATCCTGTCAGGTCGTACATTGGGAAAGTACCAATCTCACTTACTGTCGAATTTTAATAAGGCTATCGGGTTGTTTCGATCGAAAGAGCGCTATTACCATCGAGACGGCTCGTTTCGAGCGTGAGGGACTCATAACGGCAGTGACGGTTCGTCAGGCGGATCTCACATAATGAGCTGTTCATGTTTACAGTACAGCTATTTCATTTCGGCACGATTATATACTCGGCTGTCTCCGCGTCGTCCGCTCGCGGTGCAAACGAGAACGTTTCGCTACGCACAACTAGTACTTATTCGAAACAGGAAAGCAGATCGCGTGACGGAAAAGTGTCACGCGATCGCTTGCCGCCCTGAATTGGTCCCCGCTGACGCTTCGGCCCTCCAAGCGAAGCGTCACGTGGAAGATTTCGCTGGTAGGACTTAAAGGTAACGACAGCGCGTCGGCCGCAAGGCGTTTCTGCAGCCGATCAGATGTGCTCTTCTTCGAGCACCCAGCCGAGCGCGCGCCTGTAGTAAGTAAACATCTCTCTGACGCCCTCGTGGCGCATCTCGTCGCTTTCAAGATTTTCTTTGAGGAACTCGTACTGCTCGCGGATTTCTTCTTCGTCGCGCATACCCCACACTATCGACCGAAGGGGGAAAAAAGTCGCTACGCAGCCGCGCGGGCGATCGGCGGCCGCTCGAGTCAGCGATTGTTACCGACCGTTTCGCTCGGGAATGTCACGGTTTCGGCCACGAAACGGACTGCGAACCGCGAGCAATACGGCGAGAGTCAGCGCACTTACTGTTCCTGCGGCGGTCACGAACGTCCGTCGGTTCAGCCGTTGCTGGGACAGATTCTTCGATCGGACGGTCAGACTGGTTGCAACGTGGCCTCCACGTGCGATCCGTAATCACCTATTGAACGAGCTACAGAATCCGATGACGATCATCGGTTCCGTCTCGTCGACCGATCACCGCTTCCTCGCTCGGAGTAGCGTTGATGTCGCGGGGGCGAGGCAGGATATGTCCGGAGCGGGCCACTCCGGTGGGACTTTTTGTATCCCCCGCCGTAGCTATCGGCATGAAAATCCGGGGTGAGCGCGAGTGTCAGGAATGTGGGACGCGCTGGTCGTACTACGAGACGGGGAGCGTCGGCTGTCCGGCCTGCGGGAGCCTTCGGAGCGTCGGGGTCGACGAGCGCACCGAACACACCGATCTGCAGGTGGCGTTCGATCTCACCCCCGTCCGGAACGCGATCGACGAGATCGACACCGACGACCTCGCAGAACGCGCCCGCGACCGCTGTCGCGAGTACATCCGCCGGCGCGGCTTCGTTAACGCGGGCACCCTCCGCGATCTCGATGACCCCTACCTCGCCGCGACCGAACTCCTCCACGTCGCCGACATCGTCGCCCGCGAAATCCGGCTCGAGGACCGCGAAGAGCTCTACTTCCTCGCACTGCTGCGCGATGCCGATCAGGGGGATCGGCCGCCCGCCGAGGAAGTGCCCCGAACGCTGCAGGCCGCCCGCGGACTCGCCTACGCGAACGCGGTCCGCGAGTACCGTCGCGACGTACGCACCTGGGCCGAGGACCGCGACCTGACCGCCAGCGAACGGGGTGCCCTCGAGACGCTCGGCGAGCACGTCAAGCGCATTCGAATGCTCGACGGCGACGTCGAGCCGAGGATCGCCGATCGTCTCGTCGAAGCGACGCGCGACCTGGCGAACGGCCTGCGCGGCGACGAGTTCGCGTTCTCGCAGGCTCAAGAACGGCTCGACGCCCTCGAGTTCGATTCGACCGAGTGAGAACGAGCCGCCGCGACGGGACGAAAATAGGGTGTCGTGTTCGACTCAGGGGAGGTCGACGTCGATGCCTTCCTGCAGGCTCGCGGCTTTGACCGTGTTATAGAGCAACATCGCGCGGGTCATCGGGCCGACGCCGCCGGGAACGGGCGTGATCGCGCTGGCTTTCGCCTCGGCGCTCTCGTACTCCACGTCGCCGACGAGTTCGTACCCCTTCTCGGTGTCGGCGTCGACGCGGTTGACGCCCACGTCGATGACGACCGTTCCCTCGGAGAGCATCGAGCCGTCGACGAGTTCGGGGACGCCGACGGCCGCAACGACGATGTCCGCGCGACAGGTCTTCTCGGCGAGGTCCTCGGTTCGGGAGTGACAGACCGTCACGGTCGCGTTCCCGTCGTCTTCCTTCTGGATCAGGAGGTTCGCAAGGGGCTTCCCGACGATGTCCGAGCGGCCGACGATCGTCACGTCCTTGCCCTCGGTGTCGACGCCGGTGGACTCGAGCAGCTTCTGGACCCCGTGGGGCGTGCAGGGACGGAAGCGGGCGTCGCCGGCGACGAGGCGACCGACGTTCTCGGGGTGGAAGCCGTCGACGTCCTTCGCGGGGTCGACCCGGCGGATCACGTCGCGGTAGTCGACGTGGTCCGGGACCGGTGCCTGGACGATGTAACCGTGTATATCGTCGTTCTCGTTGAGGTCCGCGATGGCGTCGTAGAGGTCCTCGGGCGGCGCGTCGCCGTCGACGTCGACGTGGTGGCTCTCGATGCCGACCTCCTCGCAGTCGCGCTGTTTCATGTTCACGTAGGTCTGGCTCGCCGGGTCGTCGCCCATGAGGACGGTCGCCAGGCCCGGCCGCGCGCCCGCGTCGGCCAGCGTCTCGATCGCGTCCGTCAAACCGTCTCGAATATCGCTCGCGACGGCGTTGCCGTCGATGATCTCGGTCATTACTCGAGTGGGCGGCCGCGAGGCTCATTAATCCCCGGATTCGTGCCCAGAACGGTCCTCGGCGGACGGTAAATATACACGTCCGTGGATAGCCTCACTCAGAGGCGGTCGTCAAGGTGCGCGCCGATGGCATCGACGAAACAATATCATGTATACCATACGAACCTATCTGCCGACAAATTGGGACTCAACACGTTCCCCGTGGCTACGATGTGGCCGATATCGCACGTCTGCGGTGACGGCTACCGCTCGAGTACCCAGTCACAGTCGAGGACGGTACCGGTCGAACGCGTAGACATGCGTGGCGAGACGACCAACCAATGCAACAGGCGCGTGCCGGTGAGTGCTAGGGGCCGACCGGCGTCCGATCCCGGTCAGAAGCGAGTCGAAACGAGGGTCCGCGTCGCTACTCGTAGAGGGGGTTCTCGTCACAGAGTGTCGCGACGTCGGCGCGAACCTCCTCGATGACTCCCTCGTCGTCGGGGCTGTCGACGACGCGAGCGATCAGGTCGCCGACTTTTCGACAGTCGTCCTCGTCGAAGCCCCGCGTGGTCAGCGCCGGCGTCCCGGCGCGGATGCCGCTGGGGTTGAACGGCGAGCGCGTCTCGCCCGGTACCGTGTTCCCGTTGAGGACGATGCCGGCGTCCTCGAGCGCCTCCTCGGCGTCGCCGCCGGTCGTGTCGGGGTGGCTCTCCCGGAGGTCGACGAGCACGAGGTGGTTGTCGGTGCCGCCGGAAACCAGCGAGAGGCCGTTCTCCGACAGGGACTCGCCGAGCGCTCGCGCGTTCGCGACGGTCTGCTCGGCGTAGTCCTCGAACTCGGGCTCGAGGGCTTCCTTGAACCCGACGGCCTTGCCGGCGACGTTGTGCATGAGCGGACCGCCCTGGCCGCCGGGGAAGACGGCGGCGTCGATGTCGTCGGCGTACTCCTCGTCGCACATGACGATACCGCCCCGGCCCGAGCGGATGGTCTTGTGCGTCGAGCCCGTGACGAAGTCGGCGACGCCGACCGGCGAGGGGTGGACGCCCGCGGCCACGAGGCCCGTGATGTGGGCGATGTCCGCGAGGTGGAGCGCGTCGACATCGTCGACGACGGCCTGAATGCGCTCCCACTCGATCTCGCGTGGGTACGCGGAGTAGCCCGAGACGACGATATCGGGATCGAACTCGGCGGCGTGCTCCGCGAGGGCCTCGTAGTCGAGATAGCCCGTCTCGGGGTCGACCTCGTACTGCTCGACCTCGTAGAGCTGCCCGGTGAAGTTCGCCGGATGACCGTGGCTCAGGTGGCCGCCGTGGTTGAGATCTAAGGAAAGGATCTTGTCGCCGGGCTCGAGCATCGCGAAATACACGGCTTGGTTGGCCTGCGTGCCCGAATGGGGCTGGACGTTGACGTGTTCCGCGCCGAACAGCTCCGTCGCGCGGTCGATCGCGAGTTCCTCGACCTCGTCGGCGTACTCACAGCCGCCGTAGTAGCGCTCGCCGGGATACCCCTCCGCGTACTTGTTCGTCAGGGCGCTGCCCTGTGCATCGAGGACGGCCTCGCTGACGTGGTTCTCGCTGGCGATCATCTGCAGCGTTTCCCGCTGGCGGTCTACCTCGCCCTCGAGGGCGTCTGCGACGGCGGGATCGACCTCGCGAACCTGGTCGTGGTTCATGTTCGAACTGCGGTCTGGCGGCTGCATAAGTGTACCCGTCTTCGGCAAGTCGAGCCACTATCGCCGGGCGGTTTCGGACCGATCGTCCGTGGGCGATTTCGTGCCGCCGACTGACCACGCCCCGATACAACTAACTTGTCCGAGTGACATTCAACCAACGAATGATCGAGTGGGCGGTAGACGGCGACACCCTCCACGTCACCGACGCAGATAACGCGGAGCTGACGGTCACCGGTGATGGGTTCGCCGTCGACGGCTCCGGCGTCGACATCCCGCGCCCGGCCGACGAGACGGTCGTCGTGACGGCCACCGAGCTTCGGTTTCCGCACGCGGTCGTCTACGCGTTCTCGCTCGGACTCGAAGACCAGTACGAACTCGATCCCAACGGGGACCCTCTCTCGCTGTCGCCCGGCGAGTACGTGATCGACATCGACACGGAGATCAAGGCCTACCTCCGCTTTTCCGGTGCAGCGCGGATCGAAAAGACCGACGGCTACGAGGAGATCGTCGTCTCCTTTCCAGACCGAACGCGCGTCATCCTCGGGCTTCGGTGCCGTCACGAGTTCCCCGCGGGGACGATCACCGTCCCCGACTCCCCGTCGGCGATCGCCGACGCCATCACGCACATGGCCGCCTCCCACAAGACGGAGAGCCCCGACCGCTCGTATCCCACGCTTCGGGGTCATCCCTCCCTGCTCGAGCACGGTGACGAGCTCGAGATTCCCGACTGTATCCGCTCCGATACGCCCGACCACGGGATCGAACTGGTCGTCCCACCCGACTACGAATCGCTGTTCGTGACCGCGCCGCTCGCGTACTACCTCCAGGCAACCGTGCGAACGACTGACGAGGCCTTCGGCAACCGATCTCGCGCGCGGGCCGACGAGTCCCGGCCTCGTCTCCGGCTCCCGGCACACGCGATCGAGGAGCCTCTCTCTCCGATGCCCGATCTGGAGCGCGACGTCGAGCGGCTGCTCCGGAAGACGTTCTTCCTCGACTGCCTCGTCCGCAACGCCGGGCCCTACGGCACGTTGCTCTCCGAACTCAGTCTGCTCGAGGCGCTGGGCCTCGACGCAGACCCGCTCTACGAAGCCTCCCCGCAGGACCGACTCGCGGCCTACCTCGACGTGCCCTACGCGGCGATCAAACACCGACTCCCCGACTGGCATCTCTCGACGTACGTCGCCCCCGAGTACGACAGCCTCGAGACGCTTCCGTTCCTGCTCGACCGGCTGAGCATGATTTACACGCCGCGAACGTCCGAGCTCGAGGGCAGAGAACTGGTCGAGCGCTCGCTCGAGGACTTCTATCGGGGGGCTGATCCCGTCCCCAGAGCCGGCCCGCAGCCGCCGCGTATCGACAGGGCCACCGGACAGGTCGCCTCCGTCGACATCGTCAAACCGGACCTCCGAAGCGGGCGCACCCACGGCTGGCTCGCCGACGGCGTTCCGATCGACGTCTTCAAATCCGCCCCGGAGGCGTATCACAATCGCCTCGACTTCCTCGGAGGGGCGAGCGATTCCACCTCGATCTGCGTCGTCCTCAACGATCCCGAGATGGCCGGCGAACACGACCACGTCGCGGAGATCTACCGCCAGCGCTCCGAGGAACTCACGCTCGATCTCACCGTCGAGGAGTCACTCGGAACCGCGGCGCTCGCCCGCGTCTTCGAGACGGATCACGATTTCGTCCACTACATCGGTCACTGCGAAACTGACGGGCTTCGCTGTCCCGACGGCACGCTCGCGGCCTCGAGCCTCGATCGCTGTAACGTCCAGACGTTCTTCCTCAACGCCTGTGGCTCCTTCTACGAAGGGATGCAACTGATCGAGAAAGGGAGCGTCGCGGGTGCGGTCACCTTTACCAAGGTCCTGAACGACCACGCGGTCAAGGTCGGATCGACGTTCGCCAAGCTGCTGGTCCACGGCTTCAGCATCGAGCGCGCGATGGCGCTCGCACGCAGACGCATCATGATGGGAAAAGATTACGCCGTCGTCGGGGACGGCACGCACTCGCTGACCCAGGCCGAGAGCCGGCTCCCGACGACAGCGACGCTCGAGGAACTCGACGAGGACGGGGACGAACGGCGGTTCTTGTTGACGCTGGACTGTTTTTCGACGCGCGTGACCGGCTCGTACTACTTCCCACACACCGAGCACAACGAGTACGCCCATCTCTGTGGAAACGAGTCGAGCTTCACGCTGACAGAGCCGGAGCTAGCGACGATGTTCAAAGAAACCGAAGCGTCCGTGATCTACGACGGCGACATCTACTGGTCGAAAGAACTGTGGTCGCGGTTCGACCAGTAACTCAGGGTCCGCCGTACGTGCTCACTCGCTTCGCTCGCACCGCGAATCGTCGCGTCGGGCGGTCGAATTCCGCCTTGGCCCGTGCGCTGTCGACCAACTCGTGAACGACCCACCGCAGTCGGTTGTGTCGAACACCCATACGATACTGTAATAACACGTTCCCGGTATATAGTTATTGTTAATATTCAAACAAATGCTCGTCGATCGGTCGACACTCCGGATTCTGTCACAGTTCAGTTTCCAATACAAATTTCTGTTAGCGACGACGATATTCCGTCGGTGAACTAACGGATTATGAGACAAAAATTACCGGTTCGGCCGTCAGAGCAGATGTTCTGCTGTGCAAACGGCCACCAAAATTAAGTACGACGACTGCGATTACTTCTGTATACACATGGCTTCGAATTTACTCAACCATCAGATTGACGATATACTCGAGTCCGTGCTCGAGGATGCAAGCGGCGACGTGTACATGGTCAACCCGTCGCGAGACGCCATCGAGGAGTTCGTTTCCGTCGCGACCGCGTTCGACGGCGAGCTTCCCGCTGTCCACATGCTCGCCGACGAGCGGACCCTGAAAGACGTGATGGACGACTTCATCATCGCCTCGAACGCCGCCGACCTCATCAGCGAGGGCGCGCTGGCGCTGCGAACGCTCGCCGAAGCGCCCGAGAACTCGCTTCTGGTCACCGGCGAGCGCGTCATCGCCGTCGTTCACGCCGGCGACCGCGTCGGGGGGCTCATCACCGACGACGAGAGCTTCGTCGACGACACCTACGACACCTACGCGGCCCGCTGGGACGACGCCTCTCAGTTCAACCTCCGGACGCCCCCGATCACGGACGTTCGCGAGACCCTCTCCGAGGAGATCAGCCCCGAGGCCGAAGACGACTTCACCGCGATCCTCGACTCGCTCGAGACCGCTCGCGGCGACGGCGACGGCCTCGACGAGGTCACCATCTCGCTTTTGGTCGCGGCCAAAAACGAGGCCCTGCTGTACGACATCAGCAAGTGGGGCGAGGATGTCGGGATCGCCTCCAAGGCGACGTTCAGCCGGACGAAGACCAAACTCGAGGACATGGGCCTGATCGATACCGAGAAGGTCCCGATCGACGTCGGCCGCCCGCGCCTGCGTCTGAAAATCGGCGACGAGCGCCTCAGCGAGGCCGACAACGGCCAGCTCGCGACCGTCGCACAGTCGATCCTCAACTAGAACCGAACTTTTGCTCTGCGGGCGCGGCTTTGCCGCGCCCTCGGCAAAACTTCGATGAAAAGCACTCCTCCTTCCGTTCCGACTCGCGTCGCGAGTCTCCACGTCAGTCGTCGGCCCGCTCGCTCCCTTCGGTCGCTCACGGCTGCGCCGTTCGCGTATCCGAGGCGTCTTTGCCGCCTCGCTTCGCTCGCGGTTGTAACGGGTGACGGCCTGCCCTCCCCCGGGTCGTGCGTCCTCACTTTCGTTCGGACGCACTCCCGGCCACGTGATTCTGCACGTACTTCGGTAGCGAATTGGGGGGTCAAGTCCGGCGGGACGAGTGGTCGGCAGATACATATCCCCCGTGTATGTAGTGTCGTCCCAGTGTAACGATGGGGCCTTGGAAGCTCTATGTCGTCGGACTCGGACTGGGACTGGTCGGAACGCTCGTGACTGTCGTCAGCCTCGTACTGGCCGGGTTCGTGACCAGCAGCGTCATTGGGCTGGGAGCGGCGTTCACCTTCGCGGTCAGTCTCACCAACGTCTCTAGAGCGGATTCGGATCGAGACCATTTGTTGCTCTACCGCGTCGGCAACTGGGCCGGTGCCGTCATCGTGATCGCTATCGGTCTCCTGATGCTCACAGTCGGTATCGTGTCGTTCAGGACGTTCGTGTGACGCTCATCTCGTCATCGGTTGACACAACGTCGTAACGTCCGTTTGGTTCGACTTTCAGTTCAGGCTTGGAACAGACGAACACTCCCGCTGAGCGGACTTCCGTATTCGGCCGGTCGCCGCATGGCGCAAACCCCAAGTCGACGCCGTGAGACGGTTTAAATATGTACGAGGCCGTCCACGCCCATCCCGACGGACAGAGCACGGTCGCCAGATTCGCCAAGACGGCGGCCGACTACGGCTTCGAGGGCGTGGTCGTGCGAAACCATTCGGACGCTCGAGCCGATTACGACCCCGACCGGATCCGTGAGGAGTACGGGGTCGACGTCGTCGAGGGCGTCGAGATCCGGGCCGATGATCGGGAGCAAGCCAGCGGCGCGATCGGGAACTTCCGGACCTCGCAGACGATCGTCGGCATCCACGGCGGGACGGCAGCGCTGAACCGCTTCGCCGTCGAACAGGCGAAAGTCGACGTGCTCGCACACCCGATGGCCGGCGACGGCGACGTCAATCACGTGCTGGTGAAAGCCGCCCTCGAGAACGGCGTCCGCCTCGAGTTCGATCTCTCTACGGTGCTCCGGACGAGCGGCGGCCGCCGAGTTCGCCACATCCAGTCGCTGCGCAAACTCCGGGAGATCGTCACCCACTACGACGCGCCCTACGTCGTGAGCGCAAGACCGACCTCGCACCTCGAGCTACGGGCTCCTCGCGAACTGAAAGCCGTCGGCGAGCAGATCGGCTTTTCGGCGGCGTTCATCGAGGAGGGGCTCGCCGAGTGGGGGCGGCTCGCCGAACGGAATCGCCACGTACAGTCCGAGTCGTTCATTGAGCCGGGGGTCGAACGTGGCAGGTATGAAGAGGACTCTTGAGGAACACGCCGCTCGGTTCGACGAGAAGGCCGGGGAGTACGACGACTCGAAGTCCGACGAGTACCACGCCTGCGCGAACCTCGTCGTCGAACACGCCGCACCCGACGCCGACGATGTCGTCCTCGATCTCGGCACCGGCACGGGCGCGATCGCCCTCGCGCTCGCCCCCGACGCGGGCCGCGTCGTCGGCCGCGACATCAGCGAGGGAATGCTCGCGGAGGCCGAACGGAAGGCCGCCGAGGCAGGCCTCGAGAACCTCGAGTTCGGCGACGGGACGTTCCGGGAGCCCGGCTACGACGGTCCGGTCGATATCGTCACCTCGAACTTCGCCCTGCACCACCTCTCGGACGCCGAAAAACGCGAGGCGATCGCGGTCATCGCCGATCTCGAGCCCCGCAAATTCGTCCTCGGGGACGTGATGTTCTTCGGCGAACCGAACCCCGACGAGCCGTTCTACTCGCCCGAGGTCGACGACCCGGCGACCGTCGGGGCGCTTGCCGACGCTTTCACCGACGCGGGCTTCTCGTTGACGGCCGTCGAGCGCGTCCACGATCAGGTCGGCGTGTTGGTCGCGGAGCGAAGTCCGACCGAGACCGCGTCCGACGAGGAGTGAGATGAAACACCTCCCGAAACACCTCCGGCCGCGCTGGCGATATCTCGCCGTGGCACTCGAGACGTGGCCCGACGAACGGATCGGTCGCCGGTCGTTCCAGCGCGAACTCTGGTACGCGGGCCAGAACCTGCTGGGCGATCCGGGGAGCGCCGACGCCGACCTGACCGTCATGCGGTTTTCCTTCGGCGACGGCACCGGCGAAGCGATCGTCAGAGCCCGCCGCGGCGAGACCGAGCCCGCCCGTGCGGCGCTGGCCTGCATCGACGAGATCGACGGCGCTCCCGTCGGCCTGCGGGTCCGCGGTATCAGTGGCACGATCCGTGCCGCTGAAGAAAACTATTTAGGACGCCGCGGGCAAGATTCGGGAGAGAGAAACGTCGTGTTCGGGAACGAGGAGCGAGTCGCCGTCCTCCGGGACCGCGTAGGGGACGTCCGACTCGATGAGGCGTTCGCGGGCGCGACAGACCTCGATTACGATTTAGCGTGATACTATGCAGGGACAAGCCCAACAGCAGGCGTACGACCGTGGCATCACGATCTTCTCGCCCGACGGCCGACTCTACCAGGTCGAATACGCTCGCGAGGCGGTCAAGCGAGGCACGGCCAGTATCGGCGTTCGAACGAGCGACGGCGTCGTTCTCGCCGTCGATAAACGAGTCCCCTCCCCGCTGCTCGAGGACTCGAGCGTCGAGAAGATTCACAAGGCCGACGACCACGTCGGCATCGCTAGCGCGGGCCACGTCGCCGACGCCCGCCAGCTGATCGACTTCGCGCGCCGACAGACGCAGGTCAACCAGCTGCGCTACGGCGAGCCGATCGGCGTCGAGACGCTCACGAAGGAGGTCACCGACCACATCCAGCAGTACACCCAGGTCGGCGGTGCCCGCCCGTTCGGCGTCGCGCTGATCGTCGGCGGCATCGACAACGGCGAACCGCGCCTCTTCGAGACCGACCCCTCGGGCACGCCCTACGAGTGGAAGGCCCTCGCCGTCGGTGCCGACCGCGGCGAACTCCAGAACTATCTCGAGGAGAATTACGACGAGGAGGCCGATCTGGACGGCGGCATCCAGCTCGCACTCGACGCGCTCGCGTCGGTCAACGACGGCTCCCTGCTCCCCAGCGAAGTGGGGCTGGCGACGGTCGACGTCGAGACCGAGAGCTTCGAGCAGTTCGACCACGACCGGATCGAGTCCCACCTCGAGGAGAACGATCTCCTCGACACCGGTGAGGACGAAGACAGCGACGAGTAATCGAGCCGACGCCGCTCCGAACTGCGTTTTTCCGCCCGCTACCGACGCCGCTCGAGCGGCCGGTCCGTCCGTCGAACCGACCGCCGCCGATTCGCCGCGGTCGTCCGGCCGTCCTCTCCCTCACCGCGGTCGCCGCCCTATCGGGCCGTCGGTCGGGAAACACTCTTTAAATTGGCGAGGGTACCGTCTGGTATGATTTCGCTAGACGAGGCAGTGACGGCGCGACTCGAGTCACACGGGGCGCGCTTCGAGGTGCTCGTAGACCCGGACGCGGCGCTTGCGATCAAACGCGACGAGTTCGACGGCGATCTAGAGGACGTAATCGCCGCCGAGGACGTCTTCGAGGACGCCTCGCGTGGCGATCGGCCGGCGGAAAACGACCTCGAGACGGTTTTCGACACGACCGAGCCCCTCGAGATCATCCCGGAAGTGATCAAGCAAGGAGAGATCCAGATCACGGCCGATCAGCGCCGCGAGATGCAAGAACAGAAGCGCAGGCAGCTGGTCGATACGATCACGCGAAACGCGGTCAACCCGCAGATGGACAACGCGCCCCATCCGCCAGAGCGGATCGAGAACGCCTTAGAGGAGGCCGGCTTCACCGTCGACCCGATGGAGCCGGTCCAGCAGCAGGTCGACGATGCTCTGGACGCCTTGCGCCCGGTGATCCCGATCCGGTTCGAGGAGGTCACCGTCGCCGTCAACATTCCGGCCGAGTACGCCGGTAGCGCGCAGTCACAGGTCCGTCAGTTCGGCGATCTCGAGCGCGAAGAGTGGCAAAACGACGGCTCGTGGATCGGCGTGTTGACGTTCCCCGCGGGGCTGCAAAACGAGTTCTACGACGTGGTCAACGAACACTCCAGCGGCGAGGCCGAAACGGAGATCATCAAAGACAAAGACGACCTGAAGACGCGGTAGCGGACCGCTCAAACGGCCGACTCGGCCGCGACTATCCCCGCTTGAAGCCGATCAGGAAGCCGCCGGTAAAGCCCGCGCCGATCGACAGCGTCGAGAGGATCGACTGCAGCCAGTGGACGTCGACGTTCTGAGCGTGCTCTTGGGTCTTCAGGAGACCGGCCGAGAGCCGGTTCCAGTCCACGGTGATGATGCCCTGTGACTCGAGATAGCGAAAGACCATCAATTGGACGCCGACCAGAATCGCGACGAGTTTCGCGATCTTCTTCGCAGCGAACCCCATGACCCCGCCGATGGCTGCGCCGCCACCGAATTCGAGGCCGAGCGCCGTCGGATCGATATCTATCATTATCCGTTCCCATTCGAGTCGGTTCCTATGACTGTTGTGGTCAACGGGATGGATCGGCGACGGGCTCCCGGCGAGCGGGTGAGTCGACCGTTCGACGGCGCGGACCGCCCGCGTGGGAACCGAACGAGGGCGTCGGGCACGGGATTGAAGACGGTCGGCCGCGTACGGGCGACTATGAGTCACGGGCGTTCAACGGAGGTGTCCGACCGGCATCGTTAGCGTGTCCGGGTTCGCGCGGCGGCGTCTACACCGTCGCGACCGGTTCGGGCGCGCGGCCGGTCGCGGGACCGACGAGCCGCGGCACTCCGAGGTGCGCGACCGACCACGCCCGGGAGACACACAGCCACCTGCATGAACACGATCATCGCCAAACGCGTCGATTCGGGGACGGCAGACACGAGCGAGGTTCGCGATCTGGCCCGCGCGGCGGGATACACCGTCGTCGGCGAGGTCACGCAGTCCAGACGGGCCGATCCGGCCCTCCAGATCGGCGAGGGGAAAGCCGAGGAACTGGCCGCGCTCGTGGCGGAGACCGACGCCACGACCGTCATCTTCGACAACCGACTGGGCCCGTATCAGACGTACAACCTCGGCCAACTCCTGCCCGAGGGCGTCGAGGTCATCGACCGATTCACGCTGATTCTCGAGATCTTCGGCCAGCGCGCCCAGACCCGCAAGGCACAGCTGCAGGTCGAACTTGCCGAACTCCGGTACGAACTTCCGCGCGCCGAGGCGAAGACGAGCCTCGCAAAGCGCGAGGAACACCCCGGCTTCATGGGGCTGGGCGAGTACGACGAGAGCCGCGAGCGGGACATCAAAGACCAGATCAGCCGGATCAAAGACGAACTCGAGCGGATCGAGCAGACCGAGCAGCACCGCCGAGAACGCCGTCGCGATTCGGGCTTCGATCTGGTCGCGCTCGCGGGCTACACCAACGCGGGGAAATCGACCCTGCTGCGCCGGCTGGCCGCCGACCTCGAGGTCGACGAGAACGAGGACCTCCACCCCGATCTGGACGCGACGGCCGAGTCCCAGGATAAGCTGTTCACGACGCTGGGGACGACGACCCGACGCGCCGACCTCGAGCCGCGGGACGTGCTGGTGACCGACACTGTCGGGTTCATCAGCGACCTGCCTCACTGGCTGGTCGAGTCGTTCAAGTCGACGCTCGACTCCGTCTATCGGGCCGACCTCGTCTTGCTCGTCGTCGACATCAGCGAACCCGTCGACGAGATCCACGAGAAGCTCGTGACCTGCCACGACACCCTCTACGAGCGCAACGAGGCCCCGATCGTGACCGTCCTGAACAAGATCGACAAGGTCGACGACGCGGAGCTCGCCGAGAAGCGCGAGGCCCTCTCCTCGCTCGCGCCGAACCCGGTCACCGTCAGCGCGAAGGAGGGATTCAACGTGGGCGGACTCCTCGAGCGTATCGATCGGGAGCTCCCCGATTGGGAGCGCGAACGGCTGATGCTTCCGATGACCGACGACACGATGAGCGTCGTCTCGTGGCTCCACGATAACGCACACGTCGAGAACGTCGACTACAGCGACGAGGACGTCGTCGTCTCTTTCGAGGCCCGGCCCGCGGTGGTCTCGCAGGCCCGCTCGCGCGCGAGCGATCTGCGCACGACCGCGGCGGAGTCCGCGTAGTCGCCGTCCGCGCGGCTTACCCTTCTACGTCGCCGGACTGGCCGCGATCCACGGCCTGCTGATCGGGCGTCCGAAGCTTCTCGAAGTACCGATAGAGTGGGAAGATCAGATCCTCTGCCAGGTCCCTGACGCCCGTTTCGCTGGCGTAGACGATCACGGGAACGTCGGCGTCCTCCGCGAGATCGATGACGCGATCCGGCGTGCTGCCGAGGATCCACTGGCGGAGCCGCCGCGTTCGCGACGCGCCCATGACGAGGATGCCTCCGTTCTCGGCGGCGGTCGTCACGAGCCCCTCGGCGACCGAATCCGCGGTGACGTTGTGGACTTCCACCGATCCCGCCGCCGGGAGGGCCTTCAGCGTCTCGCCGGGGTCTTCGGCGGTCCCGCTCCCGGTGGGTCTGACATTGATGACGTGGATCGACGAGCCGCCGGCCGCCAGTTCGTTGATGAACGGCAACAGCGCCGCGTGATGGGGACCGCCGCCGGCGCCGACGTTGACCGTGGTGGGGACCCCGGTCTTCCGTCCCACGAATCCCTTCGAAAACAGCACGTCACACGGCGCGTCGAACTCGACGCGCTGGGTGATCTCGGGGCTCTCTTCAGGGTAGCCCATCAGGATCAGATCGACCCGATCCTCTCTGGCCGTTTGGACGATGCTGAATCCGACGTCGCGCGAGATGTGTCCCTCGACGGTGTAATCGATCTCGAGGTCGGCGGCGGCGAGTTCGTCGCCGATTCGGGCGGCACGATCTTCGGCGGTGTCGACGACCATCTCGCTCGGCGTCTGATCGGGGATCTGCGTGACGGTGACGACCTGCACGATCGGGTCGTCCGCGTACAGGTTTCCGATCGTCGCGGCCAACCGGACGTGCGTGGGGGAGCGATCCGGCCGGTAGACGGGGACGAGAATACGGAAGCGGTCCGTCTCGACCGTCGCCGCCGCTTCGCTCGCGGCTTCGATCGGCTGGGCGTCGGCAGCTGATCCGCCCCCGCTGGCGGCCGATTGTGCCGCCATTTCGTCCGGTGAGTACGGCGAGACGATCCGTTCGAACAACTCTTCGGTCTCCGGTGCGCCGCCCCAGACCAGATACGCGCCGATCAGTGCAGTGATCAGGAGCGTCCCGACTATAACCCCGATGAGCGGCAGGCTCGTGATGAGCCCCAGATTCGCCGCGATTCCGATGAGTGGCAACAAGGGCACCAGCGGGATTTTGAGCGGGCGATCCATGTCGGGGAAGCGCCGCCTCGAGACGATGAGCGCGACGTTGACCACCGACAGCGGCGCGAGCAGGTTGAACGTCGCGAAGCCGGTCAGAGCCTCGAGCCCCAGTCCGATGCCGGCGATCCCACCCTCGGCGGGAAAGAGCATGATGAAGGCGACGATGAGAGCGACGATGGTTCCGGTGACGGCCATGACGCTCCAGAAGGGCGTGCCGAAGGAGGGATGGATGCGGGAGAACCGCCGCGGTGCTTGGCCCTGTCGCCCCATCAGCGAGCCGATGCTGCTGGCCGCGAGGACGCTCGCGTTCGACGCGCTGATCATGCTGAAGATCGCCCCCGCGACGATCAGCGCCATCCCGATGCTGCCCAGGAAGGCGTTCGCGACGCTGCCCATCGCGGTCTCGCCTTCCTCCGCGATGACCTCGGCCGGGATCGGCGCGTTGACCATCGCGATGATGACGAACGCGTAGAGGATCGTGACGGTGATGATACTCGCGGCAATGGCGCGGGGAACCGTCTTCCGCGGTTCGATGATCTCGCCGGCGCTGGCCGCGATCGCGGAGAAGCCGAAGAACGTGATGAACGCGAGCGCGGCGATGGAGATTATGCCGCCGATGTCGGTCGAGATTTCGGCCGTGAACGTGCCGATCGTCGCCGCCGGTGCTTTGTAGGCAAAGGCCCCGCCGATGAACGCGATGAGGACGGCGACTTTCGCGCCGCTGACGACGACCTGAAATGTCCCGCTCTCTTCGGTCCCTTGTGCGTTGAGCGCTCCCAACAGCAGAGCCGCCAGCACGCCGACCGAGCCGTGTGGAACCGGCCACCCGTGGGGAATCACGAACTCGAGGAACCACTCGTCCATCGTCGCGAGGTAGAACGCGGTCGTCCCGGTGTAACCCAGAAAGAGCGACGCACCGACGGCGTACTCGAGGAGGTCGCGATCGAAAGTCCGCGAACTGAATAGATAGCCGCCACCGTTCTCGGAGTAGATAGAGGCGAATTCGGAGTAGGATGCCGCCGTGATCCCTGCGATGAGCGCCGCGATGACGAACGCGAGCACCGCGCTGCTCCCGATGGCCGCAACCGCGGTCCCGGACAACGAAAAAATCCCGGCTGCGATCATCGTCCCCAGCCCCAGCGCGAATGCCACCCAAAAACCCAGCGTACGGGTGTGCTCAACCATAGGCACCGTTCGAGGAGCAGTCGGGTAAACGTTAATATCGAAGACGCAACCCGAATGGGTATCCCGTGACCGTGCCGGACGTCGACTGGCCATCCAGCGGAGCCGAGACCGGCCGCGTCGGTTCCTTCTCCCAACCCCATGTTATAAACGGGAGTCTCGAGTCCGGTAGGATATGGAACGTGTTGCAATCATCGGCGCCTCGATGACCCAGTTCGGGCAACGCGAGGGAGAGTGGGTGATGGATCTCCTCGCTGAGGCCGGAATCGAGTGTCTCGAGGACGCGGGTGTCGATGCCGAGACCGTCGAGCACCTGTACGTCTCGAATATGGCCAGCGGCGAGTTCGAAGGACAGACCGGCGTGCCCAACGCGTTGGCACACGACCTGAACGCGATGCCCGCCTATACCCAACGCATCGACCAGACGAGTTCCAGCGGCGGTGCGGGCATCTTCGCCGCCTGGCAGTCGGTCGCGAGCGGAGCGAGCGACATGACGCTGCTCGTCGGCGGCGAGAAGATGACCCACAAGACGACCGGCGAGGCTACCGACGTCATCGCGTCGCTGGCCCACCCCGTCGAGTACAAGACCGGCGTCACGCTGCCCTCGTTCGCCGGACTCACCGCCCGCCACTATCTGGAGCGATTCGACGCGCCCCGCGAGAGCTTAGCGAAGGTCGCGGTCAAGAACCACAAGAACGGCGTCGACAATCCGAACGCGCAGTTCCGGAAGGAGATCGACATGGAAACGGCGCTGGAGTCGCCGATCGTCGCCGATCCGCTGCGGCTGTACGACTTCTGTCCGATCACGGACGGCTCCGCGGCGCTCATGCTCTGCCCCGAGTCCGTCGCCGCAGAGTACACAGACGAGTACGTCGTCATCTCGGGGATCGACGGCGCGACAGACACCCACGTCGTCCACGAGCGCGAGGATCCGACCGTCATGGGCGGCGTCGTCGAGAGCGGGAAGGGCGCTTACGAGATGAGCGGCTTGGGTCCCGAGGACATCGACGTGGCCGAACTCCACGACATGTTCACTATCCTCGAGTTCCTGCAGATGGAGGGGCTGGGCTTCGCCGAGCAGGGCGAGGCCTGGAAGCTCGTCGAGGAGGGATACACCGAGCGCGACACCGGCGACCTGCCGATCAACACGTCGGGCGGGCTTAAATCGAAAGGGCATCCCCTCGGCGCGAGCGGCGTCGCACAGGGCGTCGAGATCTACGAACAGCTCGTCGGCGAGGCCGGCCCGCGACAGGTCGACGCCGAGACGGGGCTGTGCTGTAACGTCGGCGGCTTCGGCAACTGCGTGATCACCACCATCATGGAGGCTGCACAATGAGCATGGACGCGACGCGATACGAGGACGGTTCGATCAGTTACCCCGGTCACCCGCGCGGCCCCAACGGCGCGGAGCCGGTCGAGACGATCGATCTCAGTGAGTACACCGCCGAGGTCGTCACCTGGACGACCAGCACCGCGACGCCGCCCGGCGTCCGCGAACCCAACACGCTCGCGATCGTCGAGTTCGACGTAGATGGCGAGTCGGTTCGCGCGATCGGACAAGTGACGACCGACGACGTCGAAACCGGCGACGAGGTCGAACCCGTCCACGTCGAGGAACTCCGCGAACCCGGTGCCGGCATTCGCGAACCCGAGAGCCAGGAGTGGGACGGCTACCGGTTCGAACCGGTTTAGGAGCCTTCGTCTTCCTCACCGCCGTTTTCGGACCCGTCAGCGGCGGTACCACCATCGCTATCGTCCGCGTTCGTATCGTCGGCGGCCGTGTCACCGCTCGCGCTCGAGCCGTCTCCCTCGCCCTCGTCGGCCCCGTAGCGATCCCGCAGCGTCTCGAGTTCGGCGTCGACGTCGACGGCCGAGTCGCGACCGTCGTCTTCCGCCTCACGCTCTGCGTCCCCGCTGTGCTCGACATCGCCCAGCGGTCCGTCGTCGATGTCGATCGTGACGCCCCCCTCGGACCCCGTTCGGTCCGTGTCCGCCGTCTCGGTCTCCCGGTCGGCGGCGTCCCGAAGCCGGCGATCCACGTCGTCCCGGAGCCTGCGGGCGTCCTCGAGTAAGTCACGCGCCTGCTCGTCGGCGGGGAGGCCGCCTTCCGAGGTGGCCCGCTGGAGCTCCGCCAGTACGCTGTCGAGCTGCGAGAGCGTCGTTCGCCGAAGCTCGCTCGCCCGCTCGCTCGTCGCTTCGGCGGCCGCCGTCGTGCGGTCTCTGGCCTCTCGTCCGCCGCGGACGACTCGGAGGCTTTGCTGGAACGCCTCGAGCGCGCGGACGCTGGCCTCGAGGACGGCCAGCGTCGCCGGAAGCGCGACTTCGTCGGTGAACCGAAGCACCTCCCGCGGCGTTGGCGGTCGGAGCGGCGGCCGGCGGCGCGGGCGCGACTCCGCGAGTTCCGCTCGCAGGTCGTCGATCGTTCGCGTGAGTTCGCGAACGGCGTCGGCGAGTTCGTCGTCGTGGTCGGCCATACGCGAGCTACGGCCGCCGGGATGAAAAGCCGGCCGATCGTGTCAGTCGCGTCGCTCGAGCCTCGAGTTCTATTCCAGAGGGTCGCAAGCCACAATTTTTATTGTAGCACCGCGAGTTCAGGTAAACGGAATGGATGACGAGCGTGAGAGCCTCGTGCCAGATGGTGCGGTGTTCGCACGAACGCTCGGGACGCTCAAGCGCGACGGCAGTAACATTTTGCTCGTCGGCTCGGTGCCGACGGACGTCCACGAAACCGCCTGCCAGCAGATGCTAGGTTCGACGGAACGACACTCCCGGTATCGACTGTTCGTGACGGATTCGGACGACCGGGCGGCGTGCAGCGCGACCGGGGACGCCGCGTCCGAACGGGTTCGCACCATCGAGTACTCGGCTACCGAGACGGAGCCGGCCGAGAATCTGGCAGCCGCTGGCAGCCAGCCGTCGCCCGCAGCGCTCGGAATCAGGATCGTCGAAACGATCGACCAGTTCGCCGAGACCGCCGGCGGATTCGAACCGTCGGAGCTTCGCGTCTGCGTCGACTCGCTGGTCCCGCTTCTCGAGGACTACGACGCCGAGACCGTGTTTCGCTTGCTGCACATAGCGACGGCGCGCGTCGGCAAGGCCCGCGGTATGGGTCACTACCACGTCCCACTCGAGCCGGACCACGAGGCGGTCAGCCTTCTCGAGCCGATGTTCGATGCGGTCGTCACGGTTCGGTCGCGTAACGGGACCGCCGAACAGCAGTGGTACCTCCGCGAAGCGGACACCGAATCCGACTGGCTCGAGCTGTGAGCAACACCGCCGCGCCAGGTATAAGAAACGGAATATATCGTCGGCCGTGATTCTAGTTCCGAGGTGAACGAGCCCGATAGACCGCAGCGTTAGTCCGTCTGCTGTCGATGTGCCTCCAGTGATATCGGTGTTACGGCACAAGGTCTATATATCGAACGAACTATCGGTTTACAGAGTCGCATACATGGTCGAAGCCACCACTGAGCTTCTCGGCGGAGCCGCTGTTACCGTTTTCCTCGCACTCCTCTTCTTCGGCGTCGTGGTCCTCTGGGACGTTGCCCTCGCCCTGCGTAGCGTCGGCGACAAGATCGACAAACTCGAGGACAACATCGACGACGACCTGACGGACATCGCCCACAGTCTGGACGGCATGTCCAACGCCGGCGGCGGTGGAACGCAGCTCCATCTGAACGGTGGCGGAACGATCAGTTCCGGTCCGGGTGCGAACCAGCCCCAGCAGCCCCAACAGCCCGGTCACGGACAGGGCGGGGCCACGCAGCAGGCCACAGCGGGAGGGGCCACGGCCGCCGGCGGCGTCGGTCCCCAACACCAGCCCCAGTCCCAACACCACGAGCAGGGGCCCCGAGCCGCTCGACGAGAGCGAGACGAGGGCGACACGACCGACGGCCGCGAGCCCGACCAGTCGGCGGAGCCGGACGACGCAGCTGCCAAAGCGGACGACGAAGCTCCGCAATCGGCGGCCGATACCGCCGCCGA
Organism: Natrinema marinum; assembly: GCF_024296685.1. Taxonomy (NCBI): domain Archaea; kingdom Methanobacteriati; phylum Methanobacteriota; class Halobacteria; order Halobacteriales; family Natrialbaceae; genus Natrinema; species Natrinema marinum. The sequence goes on from NZ_CP100763.1 coordinate 736,278, forward strand.
AGACGACCCTGAGAGCTCGAGCGATCGGGCGGACGATGCGACGCCCGCCGCCGAGGACGAGGGCGAAGACGAACCGCCTCATCCGCGGGCCGAAGCCAGCCGCGGCCGATTTATCACGTCACCCGATCGAACGGCCTGGTACGCCACCCCGCTGGACCGGGCGGCCATCGACGCGGCGCGGCCGGTCATCGCCGGCGAACTCCCCGCCGGGGATGACGACGAAGTCGACGAGTCCGAGGTTATCGCGGCGGGACCGGTCGGCTCGAGCGAGACGGTTCCGGACGATGCGGCGGGAGTGGACGACGCGGCCGACACGACAGAGAGCGACCCGTCCGACACGGCTGCCGACACCGACGCCGAGTCCTCGCGGTCGGCCGATCCGAGCGACGAATCAGATGCGGCGGACGATGCGGACTCGAGTGACGAATCGACGGCGGCGACCGTCGACAGTGCGGACGCGGAGAGGGCCGACGATGCGGATGTGGAACGCAGCGACGATGCGGACACGGCGTCCGACATCGACGATGGCGCAGAGGGCGGGAGCGAAGACGACAGTGACGAACCCGGCGACGACACCCTCGAGATCGACGACGGCGACGAGATCCCGACATCGGCCGACGAGATCGACGTGCTGTCGTTCGAGGAGGACGACGCTACGGATTCGGACGACGGGGGCGACGACGCCGACGACTCGGCCAGCGGGACGGCAGACGAACCGGCCGACGACGCCGAGTCCACTACGGCGAGCGGCGCGGGCCGATCCGACGTTCCCGACCTCGTCGACGAACCGACCGAACCGGAGCCGACCGACGGGCCGTTCGCCTCGACTGAGACCGATGTCGTCGAGGCGGACGTGACCGACGACGTCCCCCCGGACGCCGACGACGCCCCGCCAGCGGACCCCCTCTCAGAGTTCGCGTTCGACGAGGCCGAGGCGTTCGACCCCGAGGAGGACGTGACCGTCGAGGAGGCCGTCGACACCATGAACGAGGACGCGCCGGCCCCGGAACTCTCGAGCCACCGGTTCGACGTGACGGCGACGGAGACCGACGACGGCGGCGCGACCCTGACGTTCGAGTTCGACACCGAGACGGTCGACATCACCGGCTCGACGAAGCGGCTCCTCCAGTACCAGATGCAGAGCTTCGCCGACCGGGAGTCGACGCCGGCCGGGGACGTGACCATCGGCCGAGATCGGATCGTGATCGAGATCTTCGACTCGGACGGGACGGCGGTCCAGCAGTGGGGCGAAGCGGCGGTCAGCATCATCGACCGGACGCTGTACCTCTCGGACAACAGTAGCTGACCGACGCGCCGCGCTCGCGCTACCGCTGCCTCTCTATCGCACGTTTTACCGCGCTCGAGCGAACGCGCGCCGCAGCACGGTCAACAGCACGTACGTCTCGTATTTCTGCGTGCGACAGTGCGCGCAAGGTTCCATCTCGGCGACGAGCGCGTCGATCGCGTCGCCGTGCTCGTCGGTCAGCGTCTCGAGGAGCGCCTCGACTTTGGGGGTAGCTGCTTCGACGAGTTCCTCGAGGTCGTCGTCGCCGCTCTCGGGGAGCGTATACGAGAGGAGCATCGTCGTCGCGCCGTAGTACTTCGTGGTCCCGCCCCGCCCCTCCTCGTAGCGGACCACGTCGACGAGTCCCGCGTCCCGGAGCGTGTTGATGTGGTGTCGGATCGTGTTCTCCGTCCGGTCGAAGCCGCGGCTCGTGAGTTCGGCGTCCACGTCGCCGGCGGTCATCGGTTCGTCGGCGAGCATGTCGAGGATCATCGCCCGCACCGGCTCGTCGACCGCGCTCGAGACGTCGGCGTCCTGAATCGCGATGTCCTGTAGCTGGATCTCCGGGTGCGACTCGTGCATACGCTCATTCGGCGCTCGAGGCCCGAAAGCTGTTGTCCCGTTCCCGTTCGCCGGGGCTGCGCGGTCGAAGCCCTAGACGACTCGTCTCACCGGTCAGACGATCGCTCTCACCACTCAAACATATCATCTGAAAAATGCTTTTGGGAACAGGGTGCCAACGATGAACTGTCCCATGAGCCAGACCACTCAGTTCCGCGTGCTGGACTTCGACTGCCCGACGTGTGCGAGCGTCGTCGAACGGGCGCTCGAGTCGACCGAGGGCGTCGAGTCGGCCGCGGTCCACTACACGACCGGTCGCGTCGAGATCACCTACGACGAGAACGCAGCCGAGCCGGCGACGCTCGAGCGGACGATCGAGAACCAGGGCTACACCCCCCAGCCCGCCTGAACCGAGGCCAAGAGGATCACCATGACACTCGACCGGCTGCCGCCCGACTGGCGTCGCTACTACGCGAAACACCGCAAGGCCGTCGTCACGGCGGTCACGGGGCTGCTCTACGTCGTCGGCTGGAGCCTCGGCTTCCTCGCCGACGCCGCCCTCGCGAGCGCCGCCGTCCTCGTCCTCGCGACGATCGTCGGCGGCTACGACATCGCCAAGCGCGGCTACTACGAACTGCGGAGTCGAACCCTCGGCATCAAGACGCTCGTGACGCTGGCCGCCGTCGGCGCGATCGGCATCGGCGCGTACTGGGAGGCCGCGGCCGTGGTCTTCCTCTTCAGCCTCGGGAGCTATCTCGAGGGGCGGACGATGCGCAAGACGCGCTCGGCGCTTCAGGAGTTGCTCGAGCTGACGCCGGATACAGCGATCGTTCGCCGCGACGGCGAACTGGTCGACGTTCCCGCCCGCGAGGTCGAGGTCGGCGAGATCGTCCTCGTCAAGCCGGGCGGGAAGATCCCCGTCGACGGCGAGGTCGTCGACGGCGAAAGCGCCGTGGATCAGGCTCCAGTCACCGGCGAGAGCGCGCCGGTCCACAAGGCCGACGGTGACGAGGTCTACGCCGGGACCATCAACCAGGACGGCGCGCTCGAGGTCCGGACGACCGGCGCGGGATCGGACACGACCCTCCAGCGGATCATTCGGCGGGTCGAGGAGGCCCAGGAGGCCCAGTCGCCGACCGAGAGCCTCATCGACCGGTTCGCGACGTACTACACGCCCGCGATCCTCGCGCTGTCGATCGGGGCGTTCGCGGTCACGCGCGACGCCATGCTGGCGCTGACGCTGCTGGTGATCGGCTGTCCCGGCGCACTGGTCATCGGGCCGCCCGTCAGCATCGTCTCGGCGATTGGCAACGCCGCGCGCAACGGCATCCTGCTGAAAGGCGGCGAACACCTCGAGACAGCGGGGAAGATCGATCTCGTCGCCTTCGACAAGACCGGGACGCTGACGAGAGGCGAGACGACCGTCGCCGACGTGGCGGGTTTCGGGGTCGAGGCCGACGAGGTCCTCCGGCTGGCGGCGGTCGCCGAGAAGAAGAGCGAACACCACCTCGCGAGCGCCGTCCTCGAGGCGGCCGCCGAGCGCGACGTCGCAGGCGGTCGCGTCGAGACCGACGGCGGCGCGGCCGTCGAAGCGACGCGTCCCGGCGGGGAGACGGCGATCACGGACCCCGACGCGTTCGATGTCGTCCCCGGAAAAGGCGTCGTCGCCAGCCACGACGGCCGCGAGATCGTCGTCGGCAACCGCGCGCTCCTCGCTGACGAGGGGATCGCCGTTCCCGACGAGGTCGCCGACTACGTCCGCGAGCGCGAAGCGGGCGGCGAGACGGCCGTCCACGTCGTCCGTGACGGAACGGTCGTCGGCGCGGTCGCGCTCCGCGACGAACTCCGCGAAGCCGCGCCCGAAGTCGTCCGGTCGCTGCAGGACGCCGGCGTCCGGACGGTGATGCTCACCGGCGACAACAAGCGGACCGCCCGCACCGTCGCCGAAGAGATCGGTATCGACGAGTATCGGGCCGCATTGCTCCCGGAGGACAAGCAGGCGGCGATCGAGGCGTTCCGCGAGGCGGGCCACGTCGTGGCGATGGTCGGCGACGGCATCAACGACGCGCCGTCGCTGGCGACCGCCGACGTTGGCATCGCGATGGGTGCCGCGGGAACCGACACGGCGATCGAGACCGCCGACATGGCGCTGATGGCCGACGAACTGACGCGGATCCCCGACGCGATCGCCCTGAGCAAGGCGACCCGATGGAACGTGTACGAGAACGTCGCCATCGCCGTGCTGACCGTTGGCCTCCTACTCGCGGCCGTTCTCGGCAGCGTCGTTCACCTCGCCGGCGGGATGCTCGTCCACGAGGGCAGCGTGCTCCTCGTCATCGTCAACGGAATGCGCCTGCTGCGGTACTGACTCGTCTCACGACGAACTATTACCCACTCGAGCTACGAACCTATGTCAACAGAATCCACTCCGACCGACGCACAGCAAATCGAAACGAACTGGGCCCTCTCCTACGATATCGATCCGATCCGAATTCGCGATCCGGTCGCCGAGGCGCTGGCCGTCCTCGAGCCGGGCGACCCCTTCGTCGTCGGCTACGAGGACGTGGTCACGGTCGCGGGCCACTCGTGTCCGACCGCGGCGGGCGCGTACCGCATTGCCCAGCTGGGGCTCGAGGCGCTGTATCCCGACTCGCTCCCCGTTCGCAGCGAGATCGAGGTACTGGCAGCCGGTCCGCGGGACGACCCCGGCTACGGCATCACCGGCCGACTCGTCTCGGTCGTCACCGGCGCGGCGGGCGTCGACGGCTTCGGCGGGCTGGCCGGTGGTTTCGGCGGTCGGCAGGGTCTGCTCTCGTTCGACGCCTTTCAGACCGACGCCGTCGGCCCGACGTTCCGCCTGCGCCGCACGGATACGAACGAGACGGTCGAGGTGACCTACCGCGTCGCCGACGTGCCCGACGGCGGGCCCGCGGTCGGGCATCTCGGCGACCTCGTCCAGGGGACCGCGAGCGACGACCAGCGAGCGGCGTTCGCCGAAGCGTGGCACGGCCGCGTCCGGGCCGTTCTCGAGGACGATAGCCTCTTCTCGGTCGCGTCGCTCGAGGATTAATCGCGACTACCCTGTATACGAGCCGCGTCTCGCGACCGCGCCGTTCGCGGACCGGCCGCGGACGCATCCCGACCCACACGTTTTTACTCACCCCGTGCCCCTTCATCGGTAATGCGAATCGAGAACAGCTTCATTCCCGTCCGCGGGGTCGGGGAAGCCACCGAACGACGCCTCTGGGAGAACGGCGTTACCCACTGGGAGGAGTTCGACGGCAGTGTCGTCGGCTCGACGCTGGCCGACCGGATCGAGACCTTCATCGACGAGGGTTGGACCCACTTGGAGCGGGGTGACGTCTCCGTCTTCGCGGAGGCGCTGCCGGCCGCGAGCCGCTGGCGGTGCTACGAGAACGTGAGCGACGAGGCCTGCTTTCTGGACATCGAGACGACCGGCCTGAGCGCCGATAGAAACGACGTGACGACCGTTTCCCTCCACCGCGGCGGCGAGACCAAGACGTTCGTGAAAGACCGCGATCTGACGGGCGATCGGCTCGCGCGCGAACTCGAGGAGTCGGCCCTGCTGGTCACGTTCAACGGGCAGCGCTTCGACGTGCCCTTCCTCGAGACGTGCTTCGACCTCGAGGTGGACCTGCCACACGTCGACCTCATGTACCCCTGCAAGAAGATCGGCCTCGACGGCGGCCTGAAGGCGATCGAACGCGATCTGGGTATCGATCGCGACATGCCCGACATCAGCGGCCGCGACGCGGTCCGCCTCTGGCACGAGTACGAGGCCGGCGACGACGCGGCCCTCGAGACGCTCGTCGAGTACAACCGCGCCGACACTCGCAACATGGAACCGCTGATGGAGATCGTCACGGATCGGCTCCACGAAGATGTCTTCGCGTCCGTGACTGCCGGCGAGTAATCCTGTTTCGGGTCGGCTGAGCGGAGCGCGATCGATCGACGATGCCGGTGCCGACGAGCAGGTATTTACGCTGGCCGCTTCGTACTCGTCTCCATGACCGATTACGAGACGGCCGTCGACGTTCGACTCCGCGACATCGACTTCATGGGTCACGTCAACAACGCGACCTACGCGACCTACCTCGAGCAGGCCCGCGAGGACTACTTCCGCGACGTGCTCGGCGTTTCTCTGGTCGAGACCGATACCGTCCTCGTGAGCCTCGAACTCGAATACGCAATGCCCATCGAGGCCGGCGACGACGTGACCGTCGCGATCAGCGTCGACGAACTTGGGAGCTCGAGCATCCCCATGAGCTACGAGCTCCGGGCCAACGGCGAACGTTCGGCGACGGCACACACCGTTCAGGTGCTCGTCGATCCTGAAACGGGCGAGTCGCGGCCGCTACCGTCGGAGTGGCGGACGCAGATCGAGCAGCGGGGTGCGTAGCGTCGTGGTCGCTCTCGGCTGCGGGCTCACTCGAGATCGGAGACGGTTATCTCACCGTCGCTCGTAATCGCGACGTGATAGCCACAGAAAGGGAATTCGACGCGACCCGTCGGTCGCTTCCGACCGTTTTCGCGGGCTGCAAAGAGCGAATCGAGGGCTTCGGGATTGATAACCTCGTAGAGGGCCTGATACTCCGGTGGTTCGAGTTCCATCGGATCGATACCTTCTCGTTCGGCGACAGCAGCGATGACTTCGAAACTCACAGACTGGCTGATTGTCGCATCCGACCGATCGGTTGAGAGTAGCATTGGCCGGACTCTTTCTTCGATCCGGTATAAATCCTCTGGCCTCAACCAGCTCTTGGACCACACGTGTGGGCACAAATGGACATATATGTCCATCGAGGCATTTATTTGACTAATATTTTAATAAAAACCAATTACTATGTTCGAGTTTGGAACACTTCAAGCGCCGACAGCAGGCGGCCAATCGGCGATTGTAGCGACGAGAACCCGGCAAAACGAAGGTGAACGTTCACGATTCCGGATGACAGAACATGTTCGGGAAGACATACTGGCCGATGGAGCATGTACCTGCTGGCAGTATGAACCCCTTCTCGAGCGGCCGATCGACTGACGCGACCGACGGCGAGAGCGGCTTCGACGAGCCGGGGACCTTCGTTCCCGACAACGTCCCGGAACCGGGCGCGTTCCTCGCGAGCCACGACGTTCTCGAGGGCGACGACCACGTCGCATTCCACGAGATCACGCGCGAGCTGTTCGAAGAGCGGGGCGTCTACGACGCGACGTTCGGTTACAATCTGGCGCGGCTCAACCTCGACCGCCGCCATCCAAACGCGGGCTATCGGTACGCCGTCGATGCCGAGGACCCCGCCGTCCTGCGGGCGGAGTTTAGCCCCACCACGGAGTTCTGTCCGCAGGCCGACGCGCTCGTCAAGGGGTCGTTCCGCGCCTGGAACGGCCTGAGCGACCGCCACGAGTACGACCTGGTGCGCGTCCGCGTCCGGCCGAGCCACCACCAGTCGGCAGCGCTCAACGAGACGCTCGCGGACCTCGAGGAGCGGTACCGAGAAACCGGCGAAGTGCCCGACGACTCGGCCAGTCCCGGACCGAGCAGCGTCTTCGGACGGGGGAGCGAAGACGAGTCGTCCGTAGGGTCGCCGTTCTGAGTCATGGGGAACGCGACCGCGACCGTCACGCGCTGGTCGCGCGCGTTCGTCGCGGTCGGCATCGGCTTCTTTCTCGCGTGGCAAGTGGCCGTGGCCGCGGGCCTGCCGCGAGCGGCGACGGTTCCACTTGGCGTCACCGGGTTCGTCCTCCACGTCGCCTTCGGGAAGGCGTACACGCTGATTCCGTCGTACTTCGCCCGCGAGCTCGCGGTCCCGCGCGCGCCGGCGGTCCACCTCCCGCTCGCGGTCGTCGGCACGGTCGGTGCCGCCGCGGCCGGTGCGGGGCTCGGTCCGCCCGCGCTCGCGCTCCTCGGCGCGGGGAGCTGGTTCGTCGGCTGTCTCGTCTTCGTCGCCGCGATCGGCTGGACCGTTCGGGATAATCCGACCGGGCAGGAGACCGGAACCGGCACGACCGACGCCCACCGCGAGCGAGTCGATCGCCTCGCGAACGCGGCCGTCCCCGCCGTCCTCGCGTACCTGCTCGTCGGCTCGTCGCTGTCGCTCGCGATCGAACTCGGCCTCGAGCCACCGGTGGTCGCGCCGGGCCCGGCGACGACCCACCTGCTTGCGGCCGGCACCGTGGCCCTGCTGGTGTTCGCGGTCGGCTTCCGCCTGTTCCCGCGCCTGTTGGTCGCCTCGGTCAGGCCCTCGCTCGTCGGACTCGTACTGGCCGCCGGCGTCGCCGGTCCCGCCCTGCTCGCCGCCGACTTCCGCGGCGGGGCGCTCTTTCGCCTCGGCGGTGCCCTCGAGGCGACCGCGCTCGTCGGCTTCGCGGTCGCCGTTGCGGACCTCTTTCGACGGACCGACCGCCGACGCGTCGGCGGCCGGGCGATCCTCGCTGCGGCCTGCTGTGGCGCGCTGATCGCCGCCCTCGGACTGCTGTTCGCGTTCGCACCGGCCGCGAGCGTTCCCCCGGCCGCGTACGACGCTCACTACCGGCTCGCCGTCGGCGGTTTCGTCGGCCTGACGATCGTCGGCGTCACCTACCGCTTCTATCCGCCCGCCGTCGCGTCGCAGTGGGGTGTCGGCGACCGGACCGCACGGCTCTCGGTGGCGTCGCTGATCGGCGGGCTGGGCTTCGAGGTCACGGGGCTACTCGCGTCGGCCCCGTCGCTGGTCGGAGCCGGACGCTGGCTCTCCGTCCTCGGCGCGGCGCTCTACGTCACCGTTCTCTGGACGGTTTTCCTCGAGCGCGCCCGATAGAAATCGACGTCCGCACGCGGTATCCGAATCGCGTCCCGCTACCGCTCCGGCGAGACGTCGACGTCGGGACCGCTCGACTCGACGCCAGCCGATTCCTCGCCGGACTCGAGCGCGCTCGAGAGCACGCCGCCGATCCCGTCGGGGCCGTGGCGGTGGATCGTCAATAGGACGTTCGCCACGAACAGAGCGACGCCGACCGTCGCGAGGGCACTGCTCGCGGCGAGGACGGCGGGTGGGAGGCCGACGAGCGGACCCGCCGCCAGCCCGCCGAAGCCGACGAGCGTCGTCCAGAAGTCGGCCCGCTCGAGCCGGTCGTCGTAGAGGTCGTCGATCATCGGTACCTTCTCGAAGCCGAGCCGATCGCTGTAGCGCTCGATCCAGACGATGAAGGGGACGATATGGTAGAGCGAGCCGATGACGACGAAGCCGAAGACGCCGTAGAGGAGGATACCTCGGCCGTCGGGGTGGCCGAACAGGGAGCCGTAGGCGAGCGGATCGGCCCACCAGGTCGGTGCGGCCAACGCGATCCACGCGAGCAGCGATCCGACCACGACCCAGTAGCGGTCGATCATCGGCGACCGCTCGACCGTCGCGCCGGCCAGCAGCCGCCCGACGACGACCGCGAACGCGGCGAGGCCGACGAGTAACGCGACCGCGCCGATCCGCGCCAGCGCCTCGAGGGTGAGCCCGCGACCGAACGCGAGCAGCACCAACCCCGTCGGAAAACACAGTTGCTCGAGCGCCAGCAGCCGCTCGTCGTACCGGTCGGGCTCGGCCTGCGTGAACATCTTTCCGAGCTGGAAGAGCGCGCCGACGACCGTCGCGAGCAGGGCGCCGAACAGCGCAACCGTCGCGTGAGCGAGGTGGACCTCGAGCCGACCGACCGGAAGCGAATCGAACACCGGCGTCGCGAAGTCAGTCGCCAGCAGGACTCCCAGCGGCGCGACGAGCGCGAAACAGGCGAGCGCGAGCGCGAAGTGGCGCTCGGTGAAATCGGACGGCCGCGCCCGTGCGAGCGTGCGACCGATGTTGTAGACGAACGTCCAGACGCCCAGCAGCATGAGTGCGCCGGCGACCGGTAGCCAGGCGAGCGCGCCGGCGAGCAGTGCCGCCGCGAACCCGAGCAATCCACCGGTGACGAGCCACAGTTGCGCGACCGCGAGCCGTCTCGAGTGGATCGTCACGCCGGACCAGACCGGGACGAACTGGGTCATCGCCCCCATGATCGTCATCGCGATCCAGCCCACCAACAGGACGTGTAGCCGTGCCAGCCCCGACAGGCCCGGAAGCGACGTGAGAGCCATCACGGTTCCGGCGCCGACCCCGACGACGAGAAAGCCCAGCGCGAGGACGAAGTGCCGCAACGGGATCGCCATCGGCGGCTGCTGGTCGGTCCGTAACCCGCCCGGAATCTGGTTCATACGTCGGGGTTCGATCCGCACGGCCGTGCCGTTCGTCCCGAACACGTTCGGAACGAAGCGTTTGCACGCGCGTCCCGTATAACCGGAGCGAGCCATGGGATCGAATCACGCCACGACCGCCAACCGCACTACGGAGGCAGCGCCCGACCGAGCGGGAGCGACGACCACCGTGACCGTTCGCTGTACCGGCCACGTCCGCGACGCCGTCGGCACCCACGAACTCGAGTTCGCTTTCGAGGGGACCACGCTCCGGGCGTTCCTCGAGGCCTTCTTCGACGAGTACGAGTTAGAGGAGATGCTCATCGCCGAGACCGAAGCCGAGGCGACCCACAGCGGCTGGGCGCCGGTACCCGACGACCTCCCCGGGACCTGGCGCAAGAACCCCGAGGGCGAGCAGACCCGGCCGTACGCGCGAGTCTGTATCAACGGCCGGTTCAACGAGCACCTCGGCGGGTTCGAGGCGGCGCTGGAGGACGGTGACCGGGTCGCGCTGATCTACCCGTTCATGTTCTGCTGCTGACCGCGCTGGCTGTCGCGGCGATCGCGCTGGCGGGCAGTGCCACCGCCGACTCGAGGCCGAACCCGTTCGGCTCAGGGACTACGGCCGTTCGCAGCCGATTTCGACGTATGACCGAAGACGTCTCCGGCGTCGAGCCCGTGACACGAACGGAACACGACGCCTCGTGGTCGGCGAACCTCGAGCAGCCGGCACACGCGGTGGACCGCGAGCTGGTCGTCGAGCAGGCCAAGGACGCGGTCGACGCGACCGAGGCCGGCTACCACGTCAACCTCGTCACCCACGGCGACCACGGTCACCCCGAGACGTACCTCTGGGACGAACTCGAGGCCGCGTTCGACGGTATCCGGCTCGAGTACGTCGATCGGTGCGGTTGCGGCGGTCACGTCACTCGCGTCCACGTGGACGGGGAGTGAAGCGGTCCGCTTGGGGCCTTGCATGCGTGGGGCGGAGGAATATCCGATTCGGAGCCCTACGGGTGGACATGGGCACGGAGTTTGCCTCTGCGAACGACCTGATTACCTGCAGGGTCTGCGGAACGGAGAACGGGACGTTCTATACGTACTGTCGTCGCTGTCTCGGACATCTCCCGGCGAGCGCGACCTCGTGAGAACGAGGGGGCGCCGGACACGCCGGGACGACGCGCTGATTCGAAGCCTCAACTCTCGAGCCGCGATCAGTCCGCGGCACCGCCGACGACCGATCCCGTATCCTCCCCGCTGATCTCGTCGTCGCGGAGGTAACACTGCGGATCCGGCGCGAAGAGGTCGCCCTCCGTCGCCAGGGCTCGCAGCCGCGACGCGCCACGACAGATCGACTTGTACTGGCAGTCAGCACACTTCCCCGTCAGTCGCTCCTCGCGGTTCCGAAGCGCCTCGAGCAGCGGATTCGACTCGTCCTCCCAGATCTCGCCGAAGGGGCGATCGCGGACGTTCCCCAGGCTGTACCCCTGCCAGAACTGCGTCGGGTGGACGTTGCCCTGGTAGTCGACGTCCGCGATCCGCTCGCCCGTCGGATCGCCGCCGTTTCGCTCGAGGTGCTCGTAGACCGCCCGCGCCTTCGCCTCGCCGAACTCCTCGCGGGCGTACTCCACGAGGAAGGCGGCGTCGGCGTAGTTACCGACGAGCAGGGTCTCGATCTCCTCGCCCCGGTTGTGGTACTCGAGCGTGAGATCGGCCACTCGCTTCACCGCCTCGCGCTTCTCGCGGGGCGTGAGGTCGGCGTCGACGATCTCGGCCCCGCGGCCGCCGTAATCGAGGTGGTAGAAACAGAAGCGATCCAGCCCTTTCTCGGCCAGCAGGTCGACGACCCCCTCGAGGTCCGGCGCGTTGGCCTCGGTGATCGTGTACCGCAGGCCGGTCTTGAGCCCGACCTCGAGGCAGTTCTCGATGCCGCGGACGGCGGCCTCGAACGCGCCCTCCTGTCCCCGGAAGCGGTCGTTGCGTTCCGGCAGCCCGTCGACCGAGATGCCCGCGTACTGGAGGCCAGCGTCTCGCAGCGCCGCGGCCTTCTCGCGGGTGAGCAGCGTTCCGTTCGAGGACAGCACCGGCCGGAGCCCCTGGTCGGCTGCGTAGGCGATGAGTTCGATCAGATCGTCCCGAACCAGCGGCTCGCCGCCGGAAAAGAGCACGACCGGCGCGCCGAAGTCGGCGAGCTGATCGAGGAACGTTTTCCCTTCGGCGGTCGTGAACTCGCCGGAGCCGGGTTCGGTCTCGGCGCCGGCGTAGCAGTGCGAGCAGTAGAGGTTACACCGGCGAGTCGTGTTCCAGACGACGACCGGCCGGCGCTGTTTCTCTTCGGTGATCTGTGGCTTCGCGGAGCCCTCGGCCGCGTCGTAGCGCAGCCCGTCGCCCTCGGCGTCGAGATCACAGAGGAGTTTGCTGATCGAGATCACAGGCTGTTCACCTCGGAGGCGCCGGCGGTCTCCTTGTAGACGCGCGGTTCGTCGCTCCCGTCCTCGTGCTCTACGCGGCCATCGTCGCCGTCTTCGTCGCTGTCGTCACTGTCTCCGGCAGTCTCGTCGCGTCCGCTCGCTGCGTCCGCGAGCCCCCGCGTCGAGTATCGCTCGACCGACTCGGCCGGACAGAGCCAGACATCCTCCGCGTACCAGCCGAATAGCCGCGAGGCGTGTTCGTGGGCTTCCGTCGCGCTCGCGGCGGCGACGCTCCCGACGTGTCGCAGCGGGTTGCCCGCCTCGTTGCGGACGAACACCTCCCACTGCGGGACCGGGTTCCCGCGCTCGTCGCTTTCGACCCTCGAGCGGCGTGCCTTCTCTACCATATCTACACCTTCGAGACGAACTCGAAGGCCGTTCCGTCACCTCCCAGCGCGTGGGAACACCGCCGCGTGGGGACGAACATCTTCCCGTCTTCCCGGCCCGCGGGAACGAGAGGGGCGTTTTCGGTCGCGCGTCGCCCAGCCTCCGCTATGCGCCCCGGCAATCTCGACACGTCCGAGCGACCGTTCGTCCTCATCTGGGAACTCACCCAGGCCTGCGGGCTCGCCTGCGATCACTGTCGGGCCGACGCCAACCCCCAGCGCCACCCCGACGAGCTCTCGACGGTCGAGGGGAAGGAACTGCTCGAGCAAGCGGCCGATTTCGGCGACGGGCAGCTCGTGGTCCTCTCGGGCGGTGACCCGCTCGTCCGCGACGACGTTCCGGAGCTGATCGCCCACGGCGACGACCTCGGCCTGCGAATGACGATCACGCCCAGCGGTACGGGCTCGCTGACCGCCGACCGGATCGAGGAGATGGCCGACGCGGGGCTCAAGCGGATGGCCGTCAGCCTCGACGGGGCCTCGCCCGAGGCCCACGACGCCTTCCGCGGCGAGGCCGGCAGCTTCGAGGAGACGATCAGGGCCGTCAAGGACGCGCGCGAGCTCGGCGTCCCCGTGCAGGTCAACACCACGGTCTGCCGGCAGACCGTCGACGAACTTCCCGCGATCCGAGAGCTACTGACCGAGATCGGGGCCGTCATGTGGAGCGTCTTCTTCCTCGTTCCCGTCGGCCGCGGGCGCGTCCTCGAGTCGGTCACGCCCGATACGGCCGACGCGGTGATGGAGTGGCTGGCCGAAGTCAGCGAGACGGAGCCCTTCGGCGTCAAGACGACGGAGGCCCCCCACTATCGGCGAGTCGTGATGCAACGCCAGGCGACGGCCGACGACGGCGATGGTAAACCAGATCCCGGCGTCCAGCGCCGCACCGGCATCGTCGCCGGCGATGGCTTCGCGTTCGTCAGCCACACGGGCGAGGTCTTCCCCTCCGGCTTCCTCCCCGAATCCGCGGGCAACGTCCGCGAGCGACCGGTCACCGAGATCTACCGGGGCTCGTCGCTGTTCCGGTCGCTACGGGACCGCGATCAACTGTCGGGCAAGTGCGGTGTCTGCCCCTACCGCTACGTCTGCGGCGGCAGCCGCTCACGCGCGTTCGCCCACACCGGCGACCCGCTCGGGAGCGATCCGCTCTGCCCCTACGTTCCCGACAAGTACGACGGGCCGCTGCCCTGGGACGACGCCGACGGCGGCGCACGGGGCGTCTCGAGCGGCGACTGAGTCAACTGTAAGTGGCGACCCCACGAATGCTACCGTCTGTACCTCTCTAAGTAAGTGATGAGAGAAAGTGGCTGCTGCGGCGTCGGAGCCGTGCTGGCTGACCGTCCACCAGTGACGATGCCTCGAGTCGACGGGCACGGCCCCAGCGCCGCTGATCTAGCTCGGTAGAGCCGAGGGTCGACACGCCGATCGGTTCGACGGATCGCTGCGGCGGACACGCGACACGTGGATGCAATATGTGGGTGACGGTGAGATGTGGCAGGCAACCGTCACCGTCACCCGCTCGCAGGGTGTCAGACGGGTGTCGCGTGCAGTCTGTCGTTGGTCCGGACCGGTTGTCGTCGTTTCCCCGAAGATATTCGCGGCCCAGCGCAGGGCTAGCCCCTTGCCCCTTACTCGAGGACGACGAGCGTATCGCCCATGTCGACGCTTTCGCCTTCTTCGACGGCGATCTGGGTGACGGTGCCGCCCTGGGAGGCGACGATGTCGTTTTCCATCTTCATGGCCTCGAGGACGACCAGCACGTCGCCGGCGGCGACCTCGTCGCCCTCCTCGACTTCCACGTCGAGGATCGTCCCCTGCATCTCGGCCTCGACGACCTCGCCGTCGCCCTGAATGTCGGGACCGTCGTCGCTCGAGCCGCCCGCGGGCTCCGGTCGGCTGGCCTGTGCGCCGCCAGCGCCGACGTCGCCGGTCGGGATCGCCGGCGCACCGTGTTCCTCGAGTTCGACTTCGAAGCGTTTGCCGTTGACCTCGACGGTGAACTCGCGTTCGACGGACTCCTCGTCGTCCTCGCTACCGCCGTCGCCGGTGTCGCCGCCCCACTGCTCTTGGGCTTCCTCGATGCGGGTCTCGTCGAGTTCTTCGTCTAAGTACTTCGTCGTGTGCGTGCTCTGGACGAACTCCTCGTCGGTGAGCATCAGCCGGTGGAACGGGATGATCGTCGGGATCCCCTCGATGTCGTACTCGCGGAGGGCGCGCAGCGAGCGTTCGATACACTCGTCGCGGTCTTCGCCCCAGACGACGAGTTTGGCGATCATCGAGTCGTAGTCGGTGACGAGTTCGTCGCCCTGTCGCAGCGCGTCGTCCATCCGAACGCCGATCCCGCCCGGCGGGTCGTACGTCTCTAACGTGCCGCCGGTCGCGGGTGCAAAATCGTTGGCCGCGTTCTCGGCGTTGATGCGGAACTCCATCGCGTGACCGTCGATATCGACGTCCTCTTGCTCGAAGTCGACCGCCTCGCCGGCGGCAATCTTGATCTGGCGCTTGACGATATCCAGCCCCGTGATCTCCTCGGTAACGGTGTGTTCGACCTGAATTCGCGTGTTGACCTCGAGGAAGTAGAAGTTCGCGTCGGGGCCGAGCAGTTCGCCAGCCTCGCGGTCCTCCTCCTCGACGAGGAACTCGACGGTGCCGGCGTTGGTGTAGTCCGCGGCGGCGACTCCACGGCGGGCGGCCTCGCCGATCTTCTCGCGGAGTTCGTCCGAGAGCGCCGCCGAGGGACCCTCCTCGATGACTTTCTGGTGGCGGCGCTGGAGCGAACAGTCACGTTCGCCCAGGTGACGGACGTTGCCGTGCTCGTCCGCGAGGATCTGGACCTCGATGTGTCGGGGCTGCTCTAAGTAGCGCTCGAGGTAGACCGAGTCGTTGTCGAAGTAGGCTTCGCCCTCGCGCTGGGCGCTCTCGAGTTGGTCTTCGACCTCGCTTTCGTCCCAGACGACCTTCATGCCGCGGCCGCCACCGCCGCCTTCGGCTTTGATGGCGATCGGGTAGCCGTGTTTCTCGCCGAACTCTTCGACCTCTTCGGGTTCGGTGACGGGGTCGGTCGTCCCGGGGACGATCGGCACGTCGGCCTCGTTCATGATCGTCCGGGCTTTGGTCTTCTCGCCGAGCGATTCCATCGCCGAACTGGACGGGCCGATCCAAGTGATCCCCTCGGCGTCCTCGACCTTGCCCGCGAACTCGGCGTTCTCGGCGAGGAAGCCGTAGCCCGGATGGATGGCGTCGGCGTCGGCCTTCCGCGCGGCCTCGATGACGGCTTCGTGATCGAGATACGAGTCGGCCGCGCGCGCCGGTCCTACGTTGTACGCCTCGTCGGCGTAGCGGACGTGTCCCGAGTCCTTGTCGGCCTCGGAGTAGACGGCGACGGTTCCGATGTTCAACTCTTCGCATGCCCGCATAACGCGGACGGCAATCTCTCCGCGGTTCGCCACGAGAACCTTCCTGAACATTCCTGTGGAAACCGTCGTGAGGGGCCTACCTTACTTTTTCGCAACCGGTTCGATAATTCGTCAGTATTTGCCGGCCGACGGCCCCGACCGCCGTCGGATCGAGTCCGGACCTGGCGTCCTCTCACGCGCCTTCGGGAGCTGGCCCGTGCTAGTTATGGGCAATCGTTATGCGCCCTCGACCCTTGAATCGGACATGCTCGCGTTCGTACGTGGTCCACTGCAGGCTCAGTCACTGCTCGAGGATCCGCTCTTGATCGCCGGCGCGGTCGTCCTCCTGCTCGTCGCGGTCACGGTCTGGCAGATGGTCGAGATCGTCGACGCCTACGACAAGGCCGCGCTGACCGTCTTCGGCGACTACCGCGGCCTGCTCGAGCCGGGGCTGAACATCGTTCCGCCGTTCGTCTCGCGCATCTACACGTTCGACATGCGGACCCAGACGATCGACGTGCCGTCTCAGGAAGCGATCACCCGCGACAACTCGCCGGTGACCGCCGACGCCGTCGTCTACATCCGCGTGATGAACGCCAAGCGCGCCTTCCTCGAAGTCGACGACTACAAGCGCGCCGTCTCGAACCTCGCCCAGACTACCCTGCGCGCCGTCATCGGCGACATGGAACTCGACGACACGCTCAGTCGTCGCGAGATGATCAACGGGCGGATCCGCGAGGAACTCGACGAGCCGACCGACGAGTGGGGCATTCGAGTCGAGTCCGTCGAGGTCCGCGAGGTCACGCCGTCCGCGGGCGTCAAAGGCGCGATGGAGGAACAGACTTCAGCCGAGCGCCGTCGTCGCGCCATGATCCTCGAAGCCCAGGGCGAACGCCGCAGCGCGGTCGAACAGGCCGAAGGCGAGAAACAGTCGAACATCATCCGCGCACAGGGTGAGAAACAGAGTCAGATCCTCGAGTCACAGGGCGACGCGATCTCGACCGTACTCCGGGCCCGATCCGCCGAATCGATGGGCGAGCGAGCGGTCATCGACAAAGGAATGGAGACCCTCTCCGAGATCGGCCAAGGCGAGTCGACGACGTTCGTCATGCCCCAAGAACTCTCCTCGCTGGTCGGCCGCTACGGCAAACATCTCTCGGGCAGCGATATCGAAGGGGACGGGACGGCCCTCGAGAGCCTCGAGTTCGACGCGGAGACGCGCGAACTGATCGGGCTGGACGATATCAGCGAAATCATCGGCGAGATCGACGAGCAGGCGACGATGGACGTCGAAGCGATGGAAGAGGAAGCTCAGGCGATCAAAGAGGGCGAAGATGTCGGGTCGGGCACAGACGAACCGATCGAGATCACGGAACTTGGAGACGAATCCGACAGGAGTACCGACGATTAGGAAACGGATCGCCCGGCGTCCGCGCGACTATCTCGGCGAGACGGTTCAGAACCGCTCGGTTCGCCCCGCGGCCGACCACGCGTTAGTCGGCGCGTCGCGCGGGACGCGAACGGTCCGGTGTTGCTGTGCGCGCACGCGGCCGGCGAAGGCCCAGCGCTTGTCGTCCCACGTCTCTTCGCCGCTGGCGGCCGCGGCGGCGGCCGCGAGCGCGTGATCGTGGAGGTGGGCACCGATCGCGGCCGCGATGGCCGCCGCCTCCTCGTCGTCCGCGTCGTCCGGTAGATCGAGGCTGATATCGCCGGGTAAGGCCACCTCGAAGCCGGCTGGCTGCCCGTCGGCGGCCACCTCGTCGGTCGCCACCGAGGCGGCGGTCGCCTCGCCGGCCGTCTGTTGCTGTGAAGTCATGTTACAGCGGGATGTTGCCGTGTTTCTTGTCCGGGTTCTGTTCGCGTTTGGACTCGAGCATCTTCAGGTCCTGGATCAGCCGCGGGCGGGTCTCCGTCGGGATGATCACGTCGTCGAGGAAGCCCTTGTCGGTCGCAGTGTAGGGGTTGGCGAACTCCTCGCGGTACTCCTCGATGAGCTCGTCGCGGAGCTCGTCGGGGTTGTCGGATTCCTCGAGTTCCTGGCGGTAGAGGATGTTGACCGCGCCCTGGGGGCCCATGACGGCGATTTCGGCGGTCGGCCAGGCGTAGTTGACGTCCGCGCCGAGGTTCTTCGAGGCCATGACACAGTAGGCACCGCCGTAGGCCTTGCGCGTGATGACCGTCAGCAGGGGGACGGTTGCCTCGGCGTAGGCGTAGAGCAGTTTCGCGCCGTGGCGGATGATGCCGCGGTGTTCCTGATCGGTGCCGGGCATGTAGCCGGGCACGTCCACGAAGGTGACGATCGGGATGTTGAAGGAGTCACAGAAGCGGACGAACCGCGAGGCCTTCATCGAGGCGTCGACGGTCAGCGTGCCGGCGTTGACGCGGGGCTGGTTGGCGACGAGGCCGACCGAGCGGCCATCGAGGCGGCCGAAGCCGACGACGATATTCT
Source organism: Natrinema marinum (assembly GCF_024296685.1). NCBI lineage: Archaea > Methanobacteriati > Methanobacteriota > Halobacteria > Halobacteriales > Natrialbaceae > Natrinema > Natrinema marinum. Next base: position 755,034 of record NZ_CP100763.1, read on the forward strand.
GGGAGAAGTTGTCCGCCACCTCGAAGAAGGACCCCTCGTCGACGACCGAATCGATGACGTTGGTCATGTCGTAGGGCTTTTGCGGGCTCGGCGGGACGATGTCTTTGAGTTGCTCGTCGCGCCGGTCGGGGTCGTCCCACGGCTCGACGCGGGGCGGGTCTTCGACGTTGTTCTGGGGCAGATAGGAGAGGAGCCGCTTGATGTCGTCGAGAGCTTGTTCTTCGCTCTCACAGGCGAACTGGGCGACGCCGGTCTTGTTGGCGTGGGTCATCGCGCCGCCGAGTTCCTCGTGGGAGACCTCCTCACCGGTGACGGTCTTGGTGACACCGGGGCCGGTGATGTACATGTGGCTGGTGTCTTTGACCATGAAGATGAAGTCCGTGATCGCCGGGGAGTAGACGGCCCCGCCGGCACACGGCCCCATCGTCGCGGAGATCTGGGGGACGACGCCGCTGGCTTCCTGGTTCCGGCGGAAAATTTCGGTGTAGCCGGCGAGGCTTTTGACGCCTTCCTGAATACGAGCCCCGGCGGAGTCGTTGAGCCCGATGACGGGCGCGCCGACTTCCATCGCCATGTCCATGACCTTGCAGACCTTCTCGGCGAAGACCTCGCCGAGCGAACCGCCGAAGACGGTGAAGTCGTGGGCGAAGACGAACGTGGTCCGCCCGTTGACCTCGCCATAGCCCGTGACGACACCGTCGCCGGGGACCTTCTTCTCCTCCATCCCGAACTGGCTCGTCTGGTGGGTCCGGAGTTGGTCGAACTCCGTGAACGTGCCGTCGTCGAGGAAGTAATCGATCCGCTCGCGGGCGGTCATCTTCCCCTTGTCGTGTTGCTTCTCGATTCGGGCTTCGCCACCACCTTTACGCGCCTCTTCTCGGAGTTCCTCGAGTTCGTCGATGCGGTCTTCCATCGTCATAGGGAAACCCTCCCGTGGCGACTCATTGCCCGAGGAAACGGGGACCTGAATAAAAAACGTTCTGTAACTCGTATTATTTCCCATGAGGGTTCGAGTGGTATCATGGCACACGGGTGGCGGCGTCGGATTGCATTACGGTCGCGACGCCAGTTGCCACTCGAGAGTACGATTCGAACGGACCCGTCTCCGTCGGTCCAGTACCGGGCCGCCTCGAGTGAACGTTCGGTATTCTATCTTCTAATTCGAAAATAAATACGACTCGGACACTGACAGAATGTGATGAAATACTGAAATAGAGAATATAGTCGCCGAATGTAAGGTATTAAGGTGTGGGAGATGAGCGATACACCATGGCACAGCGAGAATCATGGGCAACGAGAACAGGCTTCATCCTAGCTGCAGTCGGCAGTGCAGTGGGATTAGGGAATATCTGGCGGTTCCCGTATCAGGTCGGTGAACAGGGGGGTGCGGCGTTCCTAGTTATGTATCTCCTCCTCGTCGTCGGGGTTGGGTTTCCGGTCATCCTCGTCGAGTTCGTCGTCGGGCGCTACACGGAGCGAAACCCAGTCGGCGCGTTGAAACGAATCGGTCGTGGCGCGTGGACGAAGATCGGCTGGGTCTTCATCACGGCCGGCTTCGTCATCCTCTCGTACTACAGCGTCGTCGCCGGCTGGACGCTCAGATACGTCCTGATCGGACTGGGGGGCGGATACAGCGCTACTGATGCGCCCGCCCAGTTCGGGCAGGTCGCGACCGGCCTCGACGCCGTCGCCTTGCACGCGATCTTCATGGCGGCGGTCGTCGCGATCGTCGCGCTTGGAATCCAACGCGGGATCGAGCTCTCGGTCAAGGTGATGGTTCCCGCGATCATCATCATCTCGATCGGCCTCGCCGTGTACGCGTTCACACTCGAGGGAGCCGGTGACGCTTACGCGTACTACCTCTCACCGGAATTCAGCACTATCGCGAACAACTGGACGACGATCCTTCCGGCAGCCGCCGCACAGGCCTTCTTCACGCTCTCGCTCGGGATGGGCGTGATGATTACGTACGCGTCCTACCTCGGCGAGGATCGGAACCTCGCGGAAGACGCCGGCATCATCGCCGCGCTCGACACCTTCATCGCCTTCACCGCCGGCCTGATCGCCTTCCCGGTCCTGTTCGCCGCGGGAATCGAGCCCGGCGCGTCCGGTCCGTCGCTGATCTTCGTCAGTCTCGCCTCGGCGTTCGGCGGCCTCCCGCTCGGCGGCATTCTGGGCGCGATTTTCTTCGCCACCGTCGCGATCGCCGCCCTCTCGAGCGCGATCAGCATCATGGAGGTCGTCGTCGCCTACCTGATCGACGAACGGGGCGTCGGCCGCGTTCCCGCGACGGCCGCGCTGGGCACGGCCATGTTCCTCGTCGGCGTTCCGGCGGCGCTCGACCTCGTCTTCATCAGCCTCTACGACGGCTTCGCGAACAGCATCCTGCTGATGCTCGGCGGCCTCCTGCTATCGATCTTCGTCGGCTGGGTCGTCCCGGATCTCGCACTCGAGGAGATCGGCAAGGGGATCAAAGACGTCGGGTCGCTCGGAGTCGCGTGGCTCTGGTTCATTCGAATTCCCGTCGTCATCGCACTGGTCGTGCTGGTCGCACTGAACGCGTGGGACTACTACGGATTCCTGACCGGCGGCTTCGCTGACTGGTTGAGTACGAACCTCTGATCGGCCGCTCCGGTTCGAACGATTCCGTTTCCGGATCGCTTACGCTTCGCCGTACACCGGTACGGCAGCGCCGCTGGTCACCGCCGCGCCGTCGCTACAGAGGAAGGCCATCACGTCCGCGATCTCGGGCGGATCGACCCACGCGTCGTGATCCGCGTCGGGCATCATCTCGCGGTTCATCGGCGTGTCGATCACGCTCGGCATGACGCAGTTGGCCCGCACGGTCCCGCGGTTTTCGGCGGCCAGTGTCTCCGTCAACAGTCGGATACCCGCTTTCGTGATCCGATAGGGGCCGTCGCCCTCACCGCCCTCGAGCGAGGAGCGGGCGCTGATACTAACGATCGCGCCCTCGGACTCCTGGAGGTGGGGGAGGGCGTGTTTCGAGGCGAGGAAGGCCGTCTTCAGGTTGATGTTCAGCAGGAGATCGAACTCCTCGAGAGCGGTGTCCTCGACGTGGTCGCCGCCGCGCCACGTCCCCGCGATGTTCAGCAGGTGGTCGATCCGGCCGTGGTCGTCGACGATCGCGTCCATCAGGTCGGCCACGTCGTCCTCGTCGGTCAGATCGGCCTCGTAGAACGCGAAGGCGGCGTCGTCGGCCGGGTCGCGCTCGAGTTGACTGTCCCCGTCGTCGGGCGCGATCACGTCGACGGCACAGACCGTCGCGCCCGCCTCGCGGAAGCGATCGACGGCGGCGCTGCCGAGCGCTCCGCTCGCACCGGTGATCACCGCGACGGTTCCGTCGAAGTCGACGTCGAACTCGGATGTCGCTACCATACGCTACGATGTGCGGTCTGCGTGCATTAAAGTCGGGGGCGGTGGCGGTCGCCGCGGGGCGACCGGTTCGCTACAGGGCGGCCGTCGGCATTAGGGCCCGCTCGAACCAGAACTCTGCGACGGCGGTCGCCAGCTCGTCGTAGCCGGCTTCGTCGGTCGGCTTCGGGAGATACGCGTTCGCCGCGAGATCGTAACTCTCGCGGATATCCTCACCGTTCGTCGAACGGGTCACCACGAGGATGGGAATTCGGGCAAGCACTAATTCGTCCGAAACCGCTTCGAGGAGCTCGAGGCCCCCCATTCGCGGCAGATCAAGATCCAGAAAGACGAGATCCGGCAGCGACGACGGCTCGTCGGTACAGTCGGTCAACAGCGCTAGCGCTTCCGCTCCGTCGGCGGCGACATCGATCGAGATCCGGTGGTCCAGTTCGGCGAACGCTTCGTGTAGGCGTCGAACGTCGCCTGAATCGTCTTCGACGACGAGCACATCGATCGGACCGGCAGGTTCATCGCTCATGTGTATATCCCGGCAGAAACGCAATCCAGAGCGGACACATTCGTCGGTCCCGTCTACTCAGAGGGAGTTGTTAAGCGTGGTTGCTAGGTAATTTGGAACTCGCCAGCGAAGCGGAGTTCGAGCGTCAGTCGTCGACGGTCGTCACCGACACCCGCCGCGTTCGCGGGCCATCGCATTCGACGAGCAACACCGACTGCCACGTCCCTAGCGCCGGCGTTCCGTTCTCGATCGGAATCGTCACGTCCGGTCCGACGAGCGCCGCCCGCAGGTGCGAGTCCGCGTTGCCGTCCAGTTCGTCGTGTGCGTGTCCCTCGTCGGGAACGAGATCTCGAAGAAACGACTCGAGGTCGCCGCGCAATCGCGGTTCGTTCTCCTGGACGACCAAGCCAGCCGTCGTGTGTTCGACGAAGGCCGTACAGGTGCCCGACTCGCAGTCGTCCGGTACGGCCGCGGCGATGTAGTCGGTCACGTCGACGGTCGTCAGCCGCGAATCGGTTTCGACGGAAAACGTCATAGTTAGACGGACGGCCGCGACGATTACGAAAGTTGCTCGAGCGCCCAGTCGGCGCGGTCGCGGACGTTCGGAGCCGGATCCGCCGTGGAGAGGTCCGCGAGTCGGCCAGCCGCCGCGTCCACCCGCCCGTTGCCGATCGCGACGCAGGCGTTCGCACGGACGTGGGCGTGGTCGTCCGAGAGCAACTCGAACAGCGCCTCTCGGACGGGCTCGACCGCCGTGGGATGTGTGGCGGCGACGCGCGCGATCGTGATCGCAGCGGTCGCCCGGGTATCGGGGTCGTCGCAGGAAAGCGCAGCCCCGAGGTCCCGACAGACCGGCTCGACCGCGGCGGGCGCCCGGTCGGCCACGTCGCCGAGACAGCCCAGCGCGTCGTACCGCAGGGCGGCGTCGTCGTGGTCGACGAGTCCGGCGGCGTGGTCGACGAACTCGAGGGAGGGCAACGTCGCGTCCGATCGCGCCAGTCGGCCAAGCGCCTGCAGCGCCGGCCGGCCGTTGTCAGCCGGATTCGCCACCAACGCGTCCGTCAGGACCGACGCTGCCGGCTCGAGCGCGGTCGGATGCGCTCGCGAGACGTGTGCCAGCGTCCGTAGCCCCCACCGATCGTAGCCACGGCGCTGCTCCAGTACGTCGGCGATCGCCGCGGTGTGGTCGGCCACAGCGTCCGATCGCTCGGCTGCGACGGCGGCGAGACAGCGAAGGAGTTCTCGCGTCACCGGCTGTTCGGTGCGCTCGGTCGCGATGGCCACGATCGCGTCGGCCGACGGTGCGACATCGTCGGGCGCCTCGGCCGCGAGATCGGCGAGACAGGCGGCGACCTCCTCGTGAAAGTCGAGTTCGGGTCGCTCGAGCAGTGCGCGGAGTTTCGGGACGGTCGGGACGCACGCCGCTGGCCGCTCTTGTTCGTCGATCACGGTTCGGATCCGTCGGACCGCAGAACGTTGCTCCGTCGGTGCGGTGCTGTCTAGTTGCGCGAGAACTGACGGCAGATCGATTCCCGCCGCTCCGCCGCCCCGGCGCTCGACGGCCTCGCCCCTATCCCCATCCATCGTGTCCTCTGCATTCGAGATAGGCAGCAAAAGCGTTCTGGCCAACACCCCCGCGACGGCGTCGGTTCGGGCGCGTCGGTCGGGGGTGTCGGCTCCGGTCGCTCTAGGCGAGCCACTCGTCGGGCTTGGTGTCGTAGTCGACGTCGTCGGCCGCGAGGTGTTCGACCTCCTCCCACGGTACGTCCTCGGTCGTCACGGTCTCGCCGTCGTACCGGATGAGCTTGCCCCGCTCTTCGGGTTCGGGCTCGCGGTTGCGCCGTTTCGCCACCTCGATATCGTGTTCGTCGATCTCCTTGACGATCGTCAGCAGGTTCACCGGCCGGCCCCACAGTTCGAAGACGCGTTTCAAGGTCTCCGTTGCTTGACCCATGTCGAGCATGACGCCGTTGTACTGGTGGCCGAGCAGCAACTCGTTAGCGTTGTTGTAGTTGCCGTCGTAGACCGCGATCGTCGGCTTGCCGAAGTTGGTGAACTGCAACAGGAGCTTCTTCTTGACGTCCTCGGCGGCGTCACTGGCCACGTGGAACTGCCCCGTCGCCTGGGAGTGTTCGTAGGTGAAGTAGTTGTTCTCAGTGATGAACTCCTGAGTCAGGAACTCGTCCAAGAAGGTCACGTCGTTGTGACTCTCCCGAACGTCGAACATTCGGTCCCAGCCGGCCGCGAAGTCGACGTCCGCGAGCGCCTCTTCGACCGACGAGTAACGGGCGTCGTCGAACAGATAGCGGCCGATCCGCTCGAGTTCGTTCTGGTTGACCCTGGCGAGGAAGCCGCGGTTCTGGCGCTTGACCAGCGAGTAGTGCCGGCGGGCCAGTCCTTCGTCGGTCAGCACCTTCCAGGGGTACTTCGAGACGTCGATCTCGCCCTCGCGAGCCCGCTCTATGGCCTCGCGATCGACCCATTCCTCGGGAACGTCCTCGAGCGAGTCGAGCGTCTCGGCTGAGATCGTCTCGATCGCCGTCGGCGGCTCCAGCGTCTCGAGCACCGCGTCGAAGTCGACGACGTCGGTGAGGTTGCGCCAGGAGACGCCCTCGACGCGCAGGAGATGCTCGAGCACTTCCCGGCGGTTGGTCGTGTTCTCGACGTACTCCCAGAGTTCCATGCCGAGGCTGTAGGGGTTGAGTCCGCCGGAGGCCAGCACCTTCGCCATGTGGTCGGCGTAGTTCATGAACTCGTCGTCGCCGGCGAAGACCTCGTCGGTCATCATCGTCGACTCCCAGTAGGCGGCCCAGCCCTCGTTCATCACTTTCGTCATCTTCTGGGCGGCGAAGTAGTACGCCTCCGCGCGCATCATATCGAGGATGTCGCGTTGCCACTCTTCCATCTCGACGCCCCGACCGGCGTCCTCGTCGTATCGCTTGCCGTGTTCGCGGACGAACGCCAGCAGGTCCTTCTGGGGTTCCTCCGGGAAGTTCGCCGCGATCTCCTCGCCCTCGAGTTTCTCGACCCACTCCTCGTTGAAGACCTCGCCTTTGACCTCGTCGGAGAGGTCGAGTTCGTCGAGTTTCTCGGCGAGGTCCTCGTCGATCTCCTCGCCGGCCGGGCCGTCGACGTCGAGCCGGCGGGTGAACACCTGGTGCTGGTCGATGTTGTCCTCGAGCGAGAGGCAGTGGTCGATCCACTTCTCGACCTCGGCGCGGTCGATCTCGGGATCGGACATGTACTCGTCGATCGCCCGCGCGTGGCGCTCGAGCATCGCGGCGGCGTTGACCTGGCCCTCGTCGGCCTGCCCGCGGGTGAACATGCCGAACCACTCGTTGTTCGCGAAGAAGTCGGAGTGAGCCTCGACGTGGGTGATGACCGCCTTCTGGTCGGCGATCGTGTTCGACTCCTGTAAGAACGCGTGGGCGGGGTTGTCGTTGTTGACGATCTCGAAGGCCTTTCCGCCACTGTACTGGCCCTGTTTCTGCTGGCGGTCGTACTGCATCCCCCATCGCCAGTGTGGATACCGCGACTGGAACCCGCCGTAGGCGATGAGTTCGTTCATCTCGTCGTAGTCGATGATCCAGTACTTCACCGGGTAGGGATCGAGGCCGAGCTTCTTCGCGAGGTTCCGGGCTTCGTCGACCGGTTCCTCGAGGTCGCTGGCGATCGCCTGTTTGCGGAAGCGGTCCGCGTTGGAATTGCGTTTACTCATGAAAACCACCGGTTTTCGTGGGTTCGATGCGCGCTTTACGTGCATCGGTCCTCGCGCCGCGGGGACCGAACCGAACAGCGTTCGCTTCGTTACTCATCTTGCTCGCCCTCCGTCGAGAGGATGTCGTAGATCGCGTCGGTCACGTCCGACTCGCCGTTGACGTACGCGACCGCCACCTCGTCGGCGTCGGTACCGAAGTGGCGCTCGAGTTCCTCGGCGTGGGTCGCGTTGATCGCGTTGCCGCTGGGCTGGGTCTCCACGTAGGCGTGGAGGTTCGCCGGAATCTCCTCCATCAGCGGGATCACGCGCTCGCCGGTGTCGTTGCTCGAGTTCTCGGAGTCGCCCGCGGCGAAGACGTAGCGGTTCCAGTCACTCCACGGGTACTCCTCTAACAACTGTGCGGCGAGTTCGTACGCGCTCGAGATCTTGGTGCCGCCGCCGCTGCGGATGCCGAAGAACTCGTCGCGCTCGACCTCCCAGGCGTCGGCGTCGTGGGCGATGTAGACGAACTCGGCGTTGTCGTACTTGCCCTGCAGGTACCAATCAAGCGGTGTGAAGGTCCGCTCGACGAGTTCGCGCTTTTTCTCGCGCATCGAGCCGGAGACGTCGCGGATGTTGACGACCACGACGTTCTTCTCTTTTTCCTCGATGATCTCGGGGTGGCGGTAGCGCTCGTCCTCTCGGCGGAAGGGGACGTGATCGATCCCCTCCCGACGGATCTTCTGCTGGACGTCCTCGCGCTCGACGTTATTCTCGACCTCCTCGATCGAGGCCCATGTACCCCGTTCCTCGTCTGGAACGTCGTCGTAGGCCTCTTCGACCCAGGCCATCGACACCGGGAGGTTCTCCCCGCGGGCCCACTCGAAGACGTCGCGCGGGGAGATCCCTTCGACCTTGCACAGTTCCCGCAGGAACTCCTCGTCGAAGTCCATCGCGAGCTTGCGCTTGAGTCCCTCCTTGAACATCCGCTCGAAGTCGAGCGTGCTGTTCGGGCCGGTCCGGGTGAGGTCAGTAAAGGGCCCTTCCTTCTCCTCGATGACCTTCTTGCCCTTCGGATCGAGGTCGAGCCCGAGTTCCTCGTCGAGCTCCTCGGCGAACTCCTCGGGATCCATCTCGTAGTACTCGTGCTCGCCGCCTTCCTCGCCGGGTTCGCCGTCTTCGCCGTCGTCGTCGCCCGGCTGGGGCTGTGGCTGACCGACCGGCTGGCCCGGCTGGGGCGTCCCGCCCTCGCCCTGCCCGACCCCGCCCTGGTCGCGCTGGTCGTACTCGAACTCCGGCAGCGAGATGATCTTGACGGGGATGTTGATCTCGCCCGGCCGACTCTGGCCGAGGTCGCCGTACTGGATGAAGTCGGCGAGGTCCTCGCGGCGCTCTTCGCCGACTTCGCGGAATCGCTCGAGGTCGTCTCTCAGTCCCATCTGTAGCTCACCTGTCCCATAACGTGTCTGCTGGTCAGTTCGGCCGACGCCTCCGTGTAGCCGAAGAGGTCGACCATCGTCGCGATCGTATCGGCTTTGACCGCGGCCGTCTCGGTCCCGCTCGGCGGGTCGTCCCACTGCCGCGGGTCGAAGTCCTCGAAGGTTCGCTCGACGTCGTCCCAGTCGTGGCTCTCGAGGACCGTCTTGATCACGGGGATCGCGGTGAGGTCGACGTCCTCGACCGAGAAGTCCTCGTTGCGGTGCTCCCACGCGTGGCGGTTCAGCGACGTGATGACCTTCTCGCGCCGGAAGTTCCGGACGCTCTCGCGGGGGAGGTTCCCCTCGTACTCGTCCTCGGTGAACCGGCCGAGGTGTTCGACCTCGAACAGCTTCATCTTCAGCGGGTCGGGCTCGACGCGCTCGCCGCGGTCGTTGTGCAGCGGCTCGTCGGTCTCCCAGGCGTAGACGTGTTCGACGTACTCGGCGACGGTCTCCTCGTCGACGCGCTTGTCGTGCATGATGGCCTCGATGACGTCGCTCTCCTGCTGGTCGTAGATGTAGTTCTTGACGGGAACGACGCGGTTCTCGAACTCGGAGCGCTCGCCCGTCGAGAAGACCGGCGCGTCGGCCAGCCCCTCGACCATCGCGTTCAACACGTCGCGGGGCATGACCACGTCCTCGACCGCCAGGTCGGCGTGGTGGCGGTCGCGATCGGCCTGGAGTAGCTCGGCGAGGGTGTCCCGCGTGTACGTGACCGGGACGCCGTGATCGCCGTCGTTGCTGTCGCCGTCGAAGTCGAACCCCTCTTTCTCCCGGCGAGTGTCCCCCTCCTGCAGGTAGCCCTGATCGTAGATCAGCGCCTTGTCCACGAGGTCGAGCCCGTTCGGGAGGTGTTCCTCGTCTAACCGCGTTACGACCGCGTACAGCGCTGCGGCCTCGATCGCGTGGGGTGCGAACTCCTGGACCCGCGTCTCGCCGCCGCGGTTTTTGACCGCCACCGTCACCGGCGCGCGGATCCGCTCAGCGAGTTCGTCGTAGCTCGTGGCCTCCCAGACCGCCGTCTCGTTCGTCAGCTCGCGCCGGATGAGCTCCGTCTCGAGCGAGAGGTTCGTCAGGTAGCCAAAGCGGTGCTTGTCCAGCCGCCGTTTCAAGGCCTTCAGCGGATCCATTCCGTTGCGATCCGAGTGCTGGTTGAGCTGGGCCTCGAGATCGGGGTTCGAGATGATCAGTAGCTGGCTGTCGACGTCCATGCCGATTCCCTTGTCGAGTTTGACGGACTGCTCGTCCGGGACGTTCAGCAGCTTCTGGAGCAAGTCGGCGTGCTGGGCCGCGTCCTCGACGATCGTGAGAACGCCGTTGCCCTGCGAGAGCACGCCGTCGTAACTGAACGCCTGCGGGTTCTTTCGCCCGCGCGAGTCGAGTTCCTGGAGCATCCCGTGCATCCACGAGCCGACGAGGCGCTCTTTCGGCGGCCCGTCGTCCTCCGAGTGGAGGACGCCGACACCCTGACCGAGGTCGACGACGTAGTTCTTCACGCGGAGGTGGTTCTCGTCGGTGATCGCCGAGAACAGTGCCTCCTCGCCCTCCCGGCGGTAGCGCTCCTCGAGATAATCGTACGCTTCCCGAGAGAACGGGTCGAGCTGTGCGTCGACCTGGACGGGGACGTGGTCGTCGAGTTCGTCGTTGAGTTCGGCGAGCAGGTCCTCTCGGACTTTCTCGGGGAACACCGACAGCGGATGCGCCTGGACGGGGCTCTCGTACCAGTTCTGGTCGTCGCCTGCGGTGGCGTCGCCGCCGTAGCTCAGCCCGCGCTCGCCGGCGTCGGCCGTCGTGACGTTCCACTCGACGGTGTAGCGTCGCCCCGCCGGCGTCTTCGAGTACTCGCGTAGCCCGTTGACCAGGCAGCGCTTGAGTTCGGATTTGCCGGTCGCCGTCGGCCCCTCGAACCAGATGATCTTCTCGTCTTTCGCCCGACCCGCGGCGATCGACCGCAGGTCGTCGACGAATCCGTTTAGCACCTCGGTATTGCCGAGGATGGCGTGTTCGCCGTCGTTGTGCGGATCGTCGAAGAAGCGGTAGCGTTCTTTCTCCTCACCCTCCTCGACCACCGTGCGGGTGCCGGCGGCCTCGATCGCCTCGAGCAGGTACTTCGACGCGTGGGATGCGATCGAGGGGTTCTCGAAGATCCGATCGACGTAGGTGGCGAGGGTCATCGGCTCCTCGTAGGTCTCCTCGAGCGCCCGATCGGCTTCGGTGACGTAGTCGTCGCCGGTCATGTTAGTCGACCTCGATCATGTTAGTCTTCCATCTCGGCTTTGGCGACTTCGGCACCGGCGAACTCGAGCACCTCCTTTGCGCCGCCCTCGGAGTAGCCCTGTTCGATCAGCGCGTCGATCCACGCGGAGCGCTCGTCGTCGTCGAACTCGTTGGCCGACACCAGCGCCGAGAAGTTGATGTTGTGTTTCTTGTCCTCCCAGAGTTTGCGTTCGAGGGCGCGACGCAGGCGCTCGTTGTCCTGCGGGTTGAACGCCTCGCCCTCGCGAGCGCGTCGGGAGACCCAGTTCGAGACCTCCTGGCGGAAGTCCTCCTTGCGGTCCTCGGGGATGTCGAGTTTCTCTTCGACGCTTCGCAGGAACGTCTCGTCGGGCTCTTGCTCGCGGCCGGTGAGTTCGTCCTCGATGGTGTCGTCGTCGATGTAGGCCATCACGTGGTCCATGTACTTCTCGCCCTGGCGCTGGATCTCGTCGATGTCGTAGGCCAGCGCGTGGCGGACGTCCTCGATAGCCCGTTCTTTGTACTCCTCGCGAACCGACTCGAGGTAACGGTAGTACTGCTCGAAGTTCTCCTCGGGGATCGAGCCGTGGTGTTCTAAGTTCTCCTCGAAGAAGTTGAACACCGTCAGCGGCGAGAGGAAACCGCGCTGGCGGTGTTTCGAGTCCATGATCGCCTCGGCGATCTCGTCGCCGATAAAGCGCGGCGAGACGCCGACCATCCCCTCGCCGATCTCGGCTTTGCCCTCGGCCTCGTCGCGGAGCTTCTTCACGTCGATGTCGTCGCCCTCGTCGATCTCGCCGTTGTACGCCTTGGCCTTCGAGAGCAACCCGACGGTCTCGGTGTCGGGCTCCTCGATGCGGGTGAGGACGCCGAACAGCCCCGCCATCTCGAGGGTGTGTGGCTCGACGTTGATGTCAGGCACGTCGGCGTTGTTCAACATCTTGTTGTAGATCTGGGCCTCGTCCTCGTAGGAGAGGACGTACGGGAAGTCGATCCGCTTGGTGCGGTCGTTGAAGGCCTCCATCTTCTCGTCGCCCTTCTTGTCCTTGTACTCGGGCATGTTGGTGCGGCCCACGATCACCTGGTCGATGTCGATCCGGGGGTTGTTCTTGGGCTTGATCGTCTGCTCTTGGGTCGCGTGGAGGAAGTCGTAGAGGAACTCCCGCTGGAGTTTGAGCAACTCCTCGCCGGAGAAGATGCCGCGGTTCGCGTTACAGAACGCTCCAGAGTAGTCGAACGCGCGCGGGTCACTCTCACCGTAGATCGCGATCTTCGAGTAGTTGACGTCGCCGGTCAGTTCGGTCTCGTCCTGATTCTTCTTGTCCTTGGGCTCGAAGGTCTCGAGGCCCTGGCGCTTGTTCTCGTCGGCGACAAAGCGGACGATCTCGACGTGGTTCTCCAAGACCTGCTGGAGGTCGTCGTCGTAGTAGGCCAGCAGCCTGTCCATGTAGAACTCGCTTTCGGGATCCAGCGCCTGTTCGTTCTGGATCGTGTACGGCGCGTCTAGGTTCTCGTTGAGGTCGTCGATCACGCGCTGGCGCTGCTCGAGCGGGAGGAGCACGAGCGGATCCTGGTTCATCGGGGACCGGACGGTGTCGTCGGCCGGGTCCTGGTCCTGAATCACGTCACAGAGATTGGTCCAGCGGAAGGTGTACATCCGGCCCTCGTCGCGTAGCGTGTAGTCCTCGAAGTATCTGCGGACCTGCTTGTCGAAGTGGGACTTCCCGGAGCCGACGGGGCCGAGCAGGAGCTTGATCCGGCGTTCGGGACCGAGCCGCCTGGCACCTGACTTCACCTTGTTGACGAACTCGTGGATCGACTGGTGGATCACCTTCCCGTAGAAGGTGTTCTCGCCGTCGCCGAGGGGGTCCTCGCTCGCGAGTTGGTACTCGACCATCCCTTCGGTCTCGTCGTAGGTGGTGCCGTAGTAGTCGAACATGTCCGCCACGCGCTGGTGGGCGTTGCGGGCCACCTTCGGGTCCTCGTACACCTCCTCTAGGTACCAGTCGAAGGACTTGGTTTCCCGCAGGTCTGCGGGCATCGATTCCTTGTAATCCGTACTGAGCTGCTCGAGTGTCTCGATGTCACCGGTCATGGTATCGTTGGTTGGTTCCCCCATCTGCGGTCGTCCGTCGCCGCACGGGGCGCAAGCGGCCGTCGTTCGACCGACCGTATCGGCTCGGGGTCGAACCTTCGGGATCCGTCGCCTCGTGTCACCCGCTGTGAGCGCGTCGGAGTCGTCGACTCCTCGAGCGGGCACCCGGGGAGCGTGACCCTTTCGTGGGCGGCGTCTATCTGCCGTGTCATGTGTCAGCTATCACCACTCTCAGTTGCACGATAACCGCTCGCGGTCTCGGGCAACGGCGCGCCGGGGACGGGCGCGGAGTGGATCGGTCCGGCAAACGGATACCGATAGTATTTAATGAGTGAGTAATCCAGCTACTTAGCCTTAGCCCCAAAAGGTATTTGCCAGGACTTTTTTACAGGCAAATACTGTAATGGCTATAGAACGGTACTCGATACCACACCACATATTTGTCCGATTACGGTATAAATCGACGGCCTGCAGTGTCTACGTCCGCTCGCGCGCGCCGATCCGACGTTCGCGCGTTGGGGTGAACCGCCGACGACCGCCTGCCGGTTCGATCGGCGACCGTGACGACGAGGCTATACGGCCGCCGATCCTATCGCCAGCCATGCCGGACTCGGAGTCGGACGCTGACGGGGCGATGGATCGCTCGCGGCTGCCGGACGCCTGGACCGTCTGGAGCCGCGGCGAGGACGGACGGCTCGTCCTCGCGTATCGACCCGATGTCTTCGACGGCGACGAGTTCCCCGCTCCCTGTCTGCCGACGCTGTACCTCACGCACGGTAAGCGAACCCGTCGGCCCGGTATCAACCCCGCCGACACCGCCGACTCCGCGGACTGGTTCGTCACCCTCTACCTCGAGCCGGATGTCTCGTTGAACGAGACGCTGCGATACCCGACCCGGAAAGCAGCGCTCGAGCGGACGATCGACCTCGCACGCGAGTTCGCCGCCGGCGAGGTCAACTACCGTGCGCTGTATCAGGTTCCCCGGGAGGACTATTTCGCTCGGCTAGACGAACTCACCGGCGACGACACCGCGGACTGACGCCGATCCGCGCTCGGCAACCGGGCGCTCCGGGCCGGCCGGGACGTGACGCTTAACCGCCAGTGGCAACTACCGGTATCTATGTCGACCGTCACGCTCATCGGCTCCCGGCTCGCCGACCCGGGGACCGAGTTCGTCTACGAGGGGGAAGCCGATGCCTGCGCCGGCTGTCCCTACCGCAGTCAGTGTCTCAACCTTGCACCCGGCACGAAGTACCGCGTCACGTCCGTCCGCGAGAACGCACAGACCCTCGAGTGCGCCATGCACGACGGCGGCGTCCGCGCCGTCGAGGTCGAACCCGCGAGCGTGCGCGCGAACATCGCCACCAAGGGTGCCTTCGCGGGCAGCAAGGCGAGCCTCCCCGGCCCCTGCCCGTACGTCGAGTGTCCGAGCCACGAGTACTGCGAGCCCGACGGCGTCGCGTTCGACGAGGAGTACCGCATCCGGACGATCGTCGGCGAGCCGCCACACGAGGTCTGCCATCTCGACCGCTCGCTCGAACTCGTCGAACTCGAGACCGACGACTGAGCCGTCCTCTCCTGTGGCGCGACTAACGCCCGGGACCACCACGCGGTCCGTCGCTCGGCCGCGACACTAAAATAGGGCCTTCACAAACTATGTGCTGACTCTCTGTCGATGATGCGAACGGCCGCGAGCGGCGATTGTCGCGCGTACGAGGGGGGACCGGACCCGCGAGCGAGCAGGGGGCGCGAGCCGTGACGCTGCGATCCGTCCCGATCGTCGATCGGGTCACCGACGCGTTTTTCGCGCTCGATACGGGCTTTCGGTTCACCTACCTCAACGACCGCGCCGAGACGCTGCTCGAACGCGACCGCGAGGAGCTGATCGGCCGGGTCATGTGGGACGAGTTCCCCCAGACCGTCGAGACGCAGTTCCCCGACGGCTTCCACCGCGCGATGGACGAACAGGTGCCGGTCTCCTTCGAGATCTACCACACCCGCCTCGAGACCTGGTTCGAAGCCCGGGCCTACCCCTCCGAGAGCGGCCTCTCGGTGTACATGCGCGACGTGACCGAACGACGCGCCCAGGAGACGACGCTGGCCCAGCACGCGGCCGTCGTCGAGGCGGTCCGGGACGCCATCATCACGCTCGATCGCAACCGCGAGATCGTCACGGTCAACGGCGCGACCGAGACGATTCTCGGTGCCGACCGATCGACGCTCGTCGGCGAACACATCGAGACCCTGACCGAGCGCGCCGGCATCGCCGACGAACACGCCGTCGAGATCGGGCGGGCGATTACGGACGTCGACGTCAGAAACGCCGACCGCCGCCAGCTCGAGTTGCCCTACACCGACCCGGACGGCGACGATCGAATGGGCGAGTTCCGGTTCGTCCCGATCGAGGACAACGTCGCGACCGTCGCCGTCGTCGTCCGCGACGTGACCGACCGCCACGAGTACGACCGCGTCGTCACCTCGCTGCACGAGGTCACCCGGTGGCTTCTCGATTCGGACGACCCCGAGGAGATCTGTGCGATCGCCGTCCACGCGGGCAGCGACCTGCTCGACCTCCCCATCAGCGGCGTCTGGCTGCTCGAGGAAGAACAAGGCTACCTCGAGCCGGTCGCCGGCACCGCCGGCGCGCACGACGAGTTCGGCGGCCTCCCGCGGTTCAACCCCGGCGAGGGGCTCGTCTGGGACGTCTTCGAGGCCGGCGAGGTCGAGCTGTTCGACGACCTCGAGACGATCGAGGAACTCTACAATCCCGACACGCCGCTTCGCTCCGAGATCATCGCTCCCATCGGTACCCACGGCGTGCTCATGACCGGCTCGTTCGATCCGAACCGGTTCGACGAGACCGACGTCGACCTCATCTCGACGCTCGTCGAGAATACACGGGCCGCGCTGGACCGGGCCGAGCGCGAGCAGGTCCTCCGAAACCGAACGGCCGACCTCGAGCGCCAGACCGAACGGCTCGAGGCCGTCGCCGAGGTGCTCTCGAGTGACCTCCAACAGCAACTCGAGGCCGTCGCCGACGCGCTCGCCGACGACGCGGCCGGCAAGTGGGAGTTCCCGCTCGCGGAGGACACCGTCGAGACGACCCTCGACCGGGCCGAACGGCTCGTCGACGACGTTCGGGAGTTCGCCCGCAACGCCACGTCCGTCGGCACCCGCAGCCGGCTCCGCCTCGAGTCGGCCATCGAGGACGCCGTCGCCGACTCGCGCATCGACGAGGGAAGCGTCGTCGTCGACGCTGCTGCCACGCTTCGGGCCGATCCCGACCGGTTCGTCCACCTCCTCGAGACGGCCTTCGACAGCGCCAGCGCCCGAGCCGAGGGCGACGTGACGATTCAGATCGGCCTCGTCGGGTTCGACGACGGGGGCAGCCGCGGCTTCTTCCTCCTCGATGACGCCGTGGAAATCCCGCCGACCGCCCACGACCGGGTTCTCGATCCCACCACGGACGACGACACCGCGATCGACGGCCTCGGCCTCGCGCTCGTCCGCGCCGTCGCCGAAGCCCACGGCTGGGACTGTACGGTCACGAACGGCGACAACGGCGGGACGCGCATCGAAATCAGAGACGTGACGACGCTCGAGCGCCGCCTCGAGTAGTACTACTCCGGCACGACGGATTCGCGCGCCATGTCCTGACAGAGCTGTCGATACCCGTCTTGCTCGAGGAGCTCCTGCATCGTGTCGTCGACCTGCACGCGGAGAACCGCCAGCCGGTCTTTGAGTTCGGCGTACTCCTGGCTCGACCGGCGCTCGGCTTCGGTCTTCTGGTCGTCTAGCAACGCCTTTTTCGAGGCAAGCGCGAAGAACTCCTGTAGTTGCTCGTCGTAGGTCGATCGGAGCAGCAGTTGGTCGATGATCGCGACCAACTCGTCTTTCGAGACCGGCTTGACGAGGTAGTCGTCGAACCCCATCTCGATGATGTCGAAGTCCGGTTCGACCGCCGTCACCATCGCGACTCGGCAGTCGAGTCGCCGCTCCCGGATCGTATCGAGGACGGTGTCGCCCGATAGGCCGGGCATCCGTCGGTCCAGCAGGACGATGTCGGTCTCCTCGTCGATGGCCTCGAGCGCTTCGCTGCCGTCGTAGGCGGTCTCGACGTGACACTCCTCGCCGAGCCACGCCGCATAGAGGTTCGCGAGGTCGGGCTCGTCTTCGACGATCAGTACGGACGGGGTATCGGTGGGCATCGGAGTTCCTCCTGTACGGTCGACTCGTTGAACGAATCGTCCCGAACGTATATCAATATACCGGACAATTTAGCGGAGTGAGCCGCCGATATTCGATCACTCGGCGACGATTTCGACGGAAAGGCAACGGATACGTACACGGGGTATCGCCAGTCGCTCGCGCGCGGTCGTCACTCGAGTTCGCGTTCGATCGTCGCGCGCCGGTCGCGAATCGCGGCCGCGTCGGTCTCGATGGTCCGCTCGCCGAGGTCGATCGTCAGCCGCCCGTCGTCGGTCGCGGCCCCGAGCTCGACGACCGGGGCGACGCCGTCGAACGCCTCGCGGACTGTCTCGACCGACTCGGTCTGGATCAGCGCGCGGCCCGGCTGTTCGTGGAACAGCGCGGCCGCCGGATCGTCGCCCGGAATCGAGACGGCAAGGCCGGCCTCGTCGGTGACCATCTCGGCCAGCGAGACCGCGAGGCCGCCGTGGCTGACGTCGTGGACCGCGAGCGTCGACTCGTCGTCGGCGACCGCCGCGAGCGTTTCGATCAGGGCCGCAGGGTCGTCGGGTAGTTTCGAGAACCCGTCGCTGCCGCCGAACTGCGCGAGGTACTCGGAGCCGCCGAGCGACGGCTCGCCGCTCTCGAGTCCGAGATCGCCGACCAGCACGAGGTCGCCCTCGGGTTCGACCGCCAGCGGCGGCGCGTCGTACCCCGCCTTCGAACCGACCATCGCGAGCGTCGGCGTCGGCGGGATCGGCCCCGCGACGGAGTCGTTGTACAGCGAGACGTTGCCGCCAACGACCGGCGTCGACAGCGTCTCGCACATCTCGGCGAGGCCGTCGACGATCCCCGTGAAGCCGCCGTAGACGTCGGGCTTCTCCGGATTGCCGCCGTTGAGACAGTCGACCGCGGCCAGCGGCGTCGCGCCCTTGGCCGCGATGTTCGTCGCGTTCTCGAGGGCGATCGCGCGAGCCCCCTCCCGCGGGGCGGCGTCGGTCCAGTTCGGCGCGGCACCGGAGGAGATCGCGAGTCCCTGCTCGGCTTCTCGGACCGCGACGATCGCCGCGTCGTCGCCCGGCCCCACGCTCGTTCGGACGCCGACCTCGTGGTCGTACTGGCGGTAGACCCACCGCTTCGAGGCGGTGTTCGGACTCGAGACGATCGCTTCGAAGGCCTCCTCGGGATCGACCTCGGGCAGGTCGGTCGCGGGCGGGTCGGGAGCTTCGGTCTCAAGGTCGTTCATCGGCGCGCCCTCGCCGAGGAAGTAGGCGTCGACGTCGACGACTGCCTCGCCGTCAAACGTGCAGACGTAGTTGCCGTCGGTGACCTCGCCGATGACCGAACAGCCCAGATCGAACCGCTCTGCGATCTCGCGGACGCGATCGACGTTGTCGGGTTCGACCTCGTAACACATCCGCTCCTGAGACTCGGCGAGCAGGATCTCCAAGGCCGACATGTTCGGCTCGCGCTGGTGGACCCGCTCGAGCTCGATGTCGGCCCCGAGATTCGCTTTGGCGGCCATCTCGCTCGAGGCGCCGCCGAGACCGGCGGCACCGAGGTCGCGGGCCGATTCGATCAGGTTCTCGTCGACGAGGACTTCGTTGGCCTCGATAAGGAGCTTCTCGGCGTAGGGGTCGCCGACCTGGACCGCGGGCCGGTCTTCGGTTTCGGCGTCCTCCGCGAGATCCTCGCTCGCGAAGCTCGCGCCGCCGAGTCCGTCGCGACCGGTGGCGTTCCCGACGAGGACGAGTTTGTTACCGGGTTCCTGCGCTTCGGCGGTGACGAGTCGTTCCTCGTTCGTCAGGCCGACGCAGGCGACGTTGACCAGCGGATTCCCCTCGTAATCGGGGTGGAAGTCGACGCTGCCGGCGACCGTCGGGACGCCGATGCAGTTGCCGTAGTGGCTGATCCCCTCGACGACGCCCTCGAAGAGGTACTTCGAGTGCTCGCGGTCGAACCCGCCGAAGTACAGCGAGTCCGCGAGCGCGATCGGGTACGCGCCCATCGAGAGCGTGTCCCGGACGATGCCGCCGACGCCGGTCGCCGCGCCGTCGAACGGGTCCACGTAGGAGGGGTGGTTGTGGCTCTCGATCCCCATCGTGATGTAGTTCTCCTCGTCGAGTGCGACGACCGCCGCGTCGTCGCCCGGCCCGACGACGACCTGCTCGCCCTCGCTGTCGAACGCCGACAGCAGCGGTCGCGATGAGCGGTACGCGCAGTGCTCGCTCCAGAGGTTCTCGAACAGTGCCGCCTCCGCTCGCGTCGGCTCCCGCCCCAGCTCGGAAACGACGAGTTCGCGGTCCGAATCGGCAAGACTCATTCATCTAGGTGGTGAAAGCCGGTTGGTAAATGGGTTTCTATGTCCACGTTCGTGCATTGATCGACGACACTCGATACAGGCGGCGAGACGAGGGTCGACGACTCGTCGGAACGCTTACCGGAGTCCAGTGAGACGCTGTGGACGAATGACCGACGAACGCGCCGAGTATCCGGAATCGGTCGATGTCCTCCGGTACGAGACGCCGACTGGGAGCAGCTATCGATCGGTTCCAGCGGGCGACGGGGAACCGATCGTCGTCGCTCACGCCGACGAGTTCCAACGGCAGGTCTGGATCCGTCGAATCACGGTCGCGGGTGCTGCGATCGCTGCAATCTTCGTCAGCGCGCTGTTCCGTCGCGTGCTACTCGGCGCAGCCGTGGCCGCGATTCTGGCCGGGTCCCTTTGGACGTTCGATCTCGATCGCGACGGATCCGTCCCGACGCTCGTCGACGAAGGAATCCGGCGCGACAGAGCGTCGTCGACCTACGATATCGATGTTCACACCGCGGACCCCTGGTCCGGAGGGGAGTAGCGTTCCTCGCGGAACGTCCGCCCGACGCCGGCGATACCTCGTCGTACTGCCACCTCGTCGGGAGCGGGCGACGCTCGAGCGCAACGTCAATCGAGCCGTTTTTGATCAGCCCGTCTAAACGTACGCTCGTGCTGTCGGTCGAACTTCACACGCACTCGTCGCTGTCCTACGACGGCCGCGACCCGGTCGAGTTGATTCTCGAGCAGGCCGAAGCCGTCGGCCTCGACGCCATCGCGGTCACGGACCACGACGAGATCGACGCGAGCCTCGAGGCGGCCGAGCGCGCGCCCGACTACGGCCTCGTCGGCATTCCGGGCATGGAAATCTCGAGCAAGGCCGGCCACGTCCTCGGGCTGGGACTCGAGGAGGCCGTCCCGCCCGGACTCTCCTTCGAGTCGACGCTCGAGGCGATCCGCGACCAGGACGGGCTGGCGGTGATCCCCCATCCGTTTCAGGAGTCACGCCACGGCGTGATGGCTCGCATCTCCCGCGAGGAACTCGCCGAGGGCGACGCCATCGAGGTCTACAACTCCCGGCTCTTCACCGGGCGGGCGAACCGTCAGGCCGAACGGTACGCCCGCTCGCGGGATCTGCCGATGACCGCCGGCAGCGACGCCCACATCAGCGAGATGGTCGGCCAGGCGATCACCCGCGTCGACGCCGACGAGCGCACGGCCGACGCGATCCTCGAGGCGATCGCGGACGGCCGAACGACCGTCGAAGGAAAGCGAACGCCGTGGCGGATCAGCGTCCAGCAGTTCGCCGGCGGCGTCACGCGACGGCTCGGCCACGTCTTCAAACTGTTCCGATGACTTCACCACCGACGACCGACACGACGCTTCGCGGTGCCGACCCGACGACTGTCCGCGACGCCATAGAGCGCGGCGACCCACTGCCGGGAACGAGCGGCTTCGCGGGCGAACTCGACGGCCGTCTCGTTCGGGACGTATTGGGTCGTGTCCCGCTGCTCGTCGAGGGTGACTCCGAGGCCGAGACCGCGGGCCCGGCGTGGGCCTTCGCGCCGTCCGAACTCGCGGAACCGCGTCTCTTTCCGGCCGGCGCGGTCGCGCCGGTCGACGACCCTGTTTCCGGGCAGGAACCGCGCTGGACGCTCCCCGACCCGGAGCCGGAGTCGGACCCCGATACTGCGATCGAAACCCTCGAGCGCGCGATCGAGACGGCGACCGAGGCCGTCCAGCGGGACGATCGGTCGATCGCCGTCGCCTTCTCCGGCGGCGTCGACTCGGCGCTGGTCGCCGCACTGCTCGACGCGCCGCTGTACGTCGTCGGCTTCTCCGACAGCCACGACGTCGACGCGGCGCGCACGGCCGCCGACGCGATGGGCCGTGACCTCGCCGTGGTCGAACTCGAGCCGGCCGACTTGGAACGGGCCGTCCCCGAGGTGGCGCGGGCGACCCGCCGGACGAACGCGATGGATGTCCAGATCGCGCTCCCACTTTATCTGGTCGGCGAGCGCGTCGCCGCCGACGGCTTCGACGCGCTCGCGGTCGGGCAGGGCGCGGACGAACTGTTCGGCGGCTACGAGAAGGTCGTCCACCTCGATCACCGCGTCGCGGCCGAGACGGTTCGGGGAGCCGTCCGCGAACAGGTGGACAGTCTGTCCGAGCAGCTCCCGCGGGACGTGTTGACGATCGAGGCGGCGGGCCTCGAGCCGGTCGCGCCGTTTCTCCACGACGCCGTCGTCGAGGCCGCGCTCCGACTGCCGGACGACCTGCTGGCCGACGAGGACGAACGCAAACGCGGCTTTCGACGTGTCGCCGCCCGTCACTTACCGACCGAGATCGCAACGCGGGACAAGAAGGCGGTCCAGTACGGCAGCCTGGTCGCCCGCGAACTCGACCGGCTCGCCCGCCAGGCGGGGTACAAACGCCGGATGGACGATCACGTCTCGAAGTACATCGAGTCGCTGCTCGCGGACGCGGCGGCGTAGTCCGGCCGATTTTCACCGATCGCTACGAGGGGAGCGGACAGAGGCTCGCGGTGAAGACCACCCGTTCGTCGGTCTCGTTTCGCGCGCCGTGGTCGACCCCGCGCTCGTGGTGGACGACGCCGGGCGCATCGACCCGTTCGCTGTTCTCTCCCTGAAGCACGGTCACCGTCCCCTCGAGTACGTGAAAGACGTTCGTGCTCTCGGCGTGGTCGTGGGCCTCGAGTTCAGCGCCCGGTCCGAGCGCGAAGGCTTTGACGAGGATGTCGTCGGTCACAACCAGTTCCGCGGTCTCGATCTCGCCGTCCCCCGGTTCGAGGCTGGCGATCGCGTCGGCGTAACTGTCGAGCATGCGAAGCGGTTCGACGGCCGACACCAAAACGACGGGGGAATAGGAGAGCGGGGGAGAGGACGGCGGCTGCTACAGCGCGGCGGACCGGACGATCAGTCTTTCGTCTCGGTCGGCAGTTTGTTCGCCGGCTCGTGTTCGACGTTCTCGGAGACGGTTCGGCGGTTCATCTCGCCGATACGGTCCGCGATTTCGCCGACGACGTCCTCGAGGGAGCTCTGGACCTCGCTGTCGTCGTCCTTGACGAGCGCGCCCTTGCTGCCGTCGGCCCCGAAGTCGGGGTGAATCGGAATCCGACCCAACAGGGGGACGTCGTACTTGTCGACGATCGTGTCCGCGCCGCCGGTGCCGAACAGGCCGTGCTGGTCGCCACAGGAGGGACAGATGAACGAGCTCATGTTCTCGACGATGCCCAGCACCGGCGTGTCGTGCTTGTTGAACATCTGGACCCCTTTTCGGGTGTCGTCCAAAGCCATCTCCTGGGGCGTCGTGACGACGACCGAGCCGGTGACGGGCATCGACTGGAGCAGGTTCAGCGTCGCATCGCCGGTCCCCGGCGGGAGGTCGACGATGAGATAGTCGAGGCGTCCCCACTCGACGCCCTCGAGGAACTTCATCATGAACTTGTTGACCATCGGGCCGCGAAGGATAGCGGGGTCGTCTTCGTCTTCCATCAGCATCCCCATGCTGATGATACGGACGCCGTCCGAACGGGGAGGCACGATCTCCTCGTTCGGTGTGACGCCGGGTTCGCTCTCCGGTGGGAGGATCTGTGGCACGTTCGGCCCGTGAATGTCGGCATCGAGCAGCCCCACCATCGCGCCGCGCTTCTGGAGGCCGGCGGCCAGGTTGGCCGCGACCGTCGTCTTGCCCACGCCACCCTTCCCGGAGGAGACGGCGATGACGTTCCGGACGCGCGGGAGTACCTCGTCGTCGAAGCCGTGTTCTTCGCCGACGTGAGCCCGCAGGTCGGGCTCGAGGCCGGACTCCTCGATGACCTCGCGGATCCGGTTGCCGAGCTCGAGTTCTGAGGGCGCATACGGCGCGTTGAACGCGAGCGAGATCCGGGCCGTCTCGTCGTCGATCGTGACGTCGTTGACCAGACCCAGCGAGACGATGTCCTCGCCGATGTCGGGGTCTTCGACGCCCTCGAGTTTGATTTCGAGTTCGTGTTCTGTGATACTCATAGTGACTGTGTGCTAGACGAGAGAAGGGTGCGCAACGGGATACGTGTGATGGTTCGGAGTTCGAACGCCGCGACTCGAGACCGTCGTGTGCCAAAAATGAAAACCGGTGTTCGGTGATCGGATGCGATACGACGACGGTTACGGCGGGCCGACGCTGCTAATCGGCTCCGGCGGGCCGCCGTAGAAGACGACGCCGATTAGGACGGTCAGGATGAACATCCCGACCCACATCGAGGTCGTCAGGCCGACGAGGTAGCTCACGCCGATGAGTCCAGTCTTCGTGTCGCGGGGTTTACCGAGGAACCAGGCCGCGAGCATGATGTAGACCGGGACCAGGATGATCGCGAAGATGACGTAGGTCCCTTCGTTAGCGAAGCCGGTGAGGCCCTTCGTCCCGTCGTAGCCGTGATACAGGAGCGTCGAGAGGATCGTTTGCGTGGTACTCATGCTTCCACCTCCGATTCAGTGGCTTCGTGCTCGTGGTCGCCGCGCATGTGCTCGACTGCGTGAAGCTCGACCACTGGGACGAGCTTCGAGAGGTTGAGGAATAAAAGTGCAACCAGCGCAGTCGTGCCGACGAGCGACAGCAGCTCGATCACGCTCGGGAAGTACGCCCCGGGCGTCGCGTCGTAGATGGTGAACACGGGGTGCAGGAAGCCTTCGACGACGAAGAGGACCTTCTCGGTCAGCGTCCCCGTGAGAATCGCCCCGCTGGCGATGAGCGCTCGCTTCTTGCTGAACAGGGACGGCCGGATCCCCTGCAGGAAGATGTACACGAGCGTGAGGAAGATCATCGTCATCGCGCCCTGATAGAGCGGGTTAGCCAGCTTCGCCTCGGCGGCGTGTGCCTTGGCCAGCGGGCCGAGGAAGACGCCGTTGAGGACGAACTGGAGCTGGAACCACAGGAACAGCAGGGTGAAGAACCCGAGCCACAGGAGCAGTCCGCGGAAGATGTCGTCGGTGATGATGTGATCCCAGTCGTAGGCGCGTCGGAACGCGTATGAGATGATGATCACGCCGCTGATCGCCGACATCAGCGCGATACTGAGGAACATCGGGCCCTGGATGCCACCGGTCCAGGCGGGCATCGCCGGGAGCAGTGCGAACAGCCACGGAATGACGCCGCCGTGGAGCAAGAGCGGGGCCATGATGATGACCGCCGCCGCGAGCCACCAGACCATCCGGCTGATGATCTTGTCCTCCTTCTCGGTGTAACCGAGCGTCATGATCTTGTAGATCGGCTCGAAGTGGTCGGGGAGGTCATCACGGAGTCGGCTGATGTCATAGCGCAACGTCAGGCCGAGGTAGGTTGCCGACAGCACGAAGTAGGCCGTGATGACGGTCACGTCCCACACCAGCGGCGAGTTGTTGACCGTGATGTGATAGTGGCCGATGACGCTGGTGACCATCCGGTCCGGTCGACCCATGTGGACCAGAATGTAGAAGCCGGCGGCCGAGAGGCCACCGATGGTGGTCATCTCCGCGAGTCGGGCGATCGGCATGTATCGATCCATGCCGAGCAGGCGGACGGCCGCCGAGAGGATGATCCCCCCGTGAGCGACCCCGACCCACCAGATGAACGCACCGATGTACAGTCCCCACGTCGCACCGCCACCGCTCCCCCAGTCGCCGAGGCCGGTGACGATCAGGCCCTTCTGGAGCTGATAGGCCCACGCGACGAGGAAGGCACCGAGCCCCAGGGCCGCGATGCCATAGAGGATGAAGTACTTCTTCGTGAGCGTGTTGATCGGGCGGAGGATGTCCTCCTCGGTCGGCGCCTTGGTGCTCATGGCGACCACCCGACGGTTTCGTCGTCAAGCACCGTCTGGCGCTTGTCGACCAGACCGACGTCCTCGTACTTCGTCGGACCGGGGACCTGTTCGGCCTCCGGACCGGGCTCTTGGCCGAGGTACGTGACGTTCGGGTGCGTGCCGATGTCCTCGAGCAGCTTGAACGAGCTGGGCTCGCCGGCGTACTGATCGAGTCGGAGCTCCGCGTCGTCGGCGGTGCCCTCGCCGAGTCCGAGCGCCGAGAGCGATTCGGAGCTCTCGAGGTCGACGTACTGCTCGATCGCGGCCAGTGATTCGAGGACCGTCTGCTGTTTCGGGAGGATGGTATCGTTCTTGTCGCTGCTGGATTCGCGTTCGTCCTCCGGGACGGTGATGTCGATCGCCTTCATCACGCTGAGCATCTCCACGGTGAGGTCCTCGAGGTCCTCGGCCGCGGACTCGACGGTGGCGTCCGAGCTGAGCGTGCTGTTGACCGTATCCGGCGACGGAACGTCGCTCGCGATGTTGATGACCGCGCGGCTCTTGCTCGGGTGCTCGCGGTGCTGGTAGGCGTCGCTCTTCTCGTCGTTGACGTCGCCGAACTGGATCGCGTTCGGCGGACAGGCGGTTTCACAGGCCGTCGTGCCGACCCTGTCTTCGCCCATCTTCCCGTCTTGCATGCTCGGGCAGAAGACACACTTGCTCATTGCGCCACGGGGCGCACGAGCGTCGACCCAGCGGTCGCCGTACTCGTAGCTGCCCATCGTGTGTTCTTCCTCGAGCTCGCTGTAATCCGTGCTGGGCTCGTCCCACTGGAAGTAGTTGACGCCGTACGGACAGGCGACCTGACAGTAGCGACAGCCGATACAGACGTCGTAGTCGGTCAGCACCAGCCCGTCTTTGTCACGCGTGTGACGGGCCGTCGTCGGGCAGACCTTCTCACAGGGTGCGTCCGTACAGTGCTGGCACGGTCGCACGAGCATGTTGAAGTCGCTCAGCCGATTGAACTGGCTGCCGACGCCGCTGCCGCTGTGACCTTCGCCTTCGCCGCCGTGACCGGCGGAGTGGAGTTCGTCCTCCCAGGCCATGACGTACATCCAGTTGACGCCCTGGTCCAGCGCGTTCTCCTCGGTACAGGCGACCATACAGGAGAGACAGCCGTCACACCGATCGAGGTCGATCGTCATCCCCCACTGGGTGTCGGGCTTTTCTTTCGTCTCCGAGTGCGAACCGGATTCGGCGGCAGAGAGGCTCGCTTCGGGACCGTCAGCGACGGTGCCGAACGCACCGACGCCGACGGCGGCCGCACCGACGCCCATCTTCTTCATCGCTTCGCGGCGACTCTCCTCACCGTCGCCGTCGAACGCGTCGAGCATGCGGGAGACCGTCCCCTTGGTCTCTTCTTTGGCGGCCTCGTAGGCCTCTTTGGTCGGGCGTTCGTCCTCGCCGAACTCCTCCATCACGTCCTCGTGATAGCGGTCGTGGAATTCGGCTTCGGAGAGTTCGCCCTTGGTGACCCGCATCGCGTCCTGGGCCATCTCCATACCGAGCTCGCTGTCGTACTCGGTATCGTCGAGCATCGACTCGAGTTCGTCTTCCCACTCTTCCCCGAGCGGGTGGAATGATTCATCGTCCGTGCTCATTAGATCAGAACACCTCTGAATATGACACTGGTGTCATGCCGGAGGTACTCGACGGCATGCACTTGAAATCGTTCATTTGTGGATCCTCATTCCTCCCCTCATAACCGGACGCCGATGAAGGATAAAGCCGATTTCCAGCGCGTGAGAATCGGACCGAACTTGTTCGCTAATATAAGTGTGGCCCCGTCGCCGGCTGGCGATTCCAACAGCGACCCTGCCGGCGAGTATCGGGGGTGAGCGCCGCCGCTACGGAAGCACTCTCGGCAGCGACCCACTTGAAGGGGTTCCCGGCGGTTGAAACGGAACGCGAGCGGACGGATCCGACGAAATCGGACGAGCGTTCGAATACGTCACGAATCTCCCCGTCGAGTCGACGGTTCTCGCGGGGTCGGTCAGGGACTCGCCAACTGTTCCTCGAGTGAATCCTCGCCGCCGACGTTCGGCAGATCGTCGACGAACCGCTTGACGATCGCTTCCTCGGCCCGGTGGAGCGTCTCGCTGCAGGTCGACTTGGCGATATCTAGGTGGCCGGCCAGTTCGGTCAGCGAACAGCGACGCGGCGTATCGTAGTACCCTTCCTCGACGGCGGCGGCGACCACCTCGAGCTGGCGCTCCGAGAGCAGTTGGCTCTCGTGGAGCCGCTCGCGGACGTGTTCGATTCGGTACTTGAGCCCGAAGTGCTCGAGTTGCTCGGCGAGTTCGGCCAGCCGTTCGCGGGAGCCGGTAACCTCGATCGTCGCCTCGCCGTCGCGAATCTCGACCGGAAGTTCGATCGGCATCCCCGACTCGCGAGAGGAGAACAGCAGTAGCGGCGCGGTGGTCTCGAAGTGGATCGTCGCCTCGTTGTCGCTCCACTGGGCGAGCGAGAGTTCGGTGATCTGGGGATGGTCGTCCATCGCGTCGACGACTTCGGGGACCTCGGGGCCGGTGATTCGGACGAGGGCGAAGCCGGACTCGGCGCCGGGGACGGCCGCGAGCACCCGAAAGGTCGCTTCCGGATACTCCGTCGACACCTGCTGGATCCAGATCGCCTCGGGCATCGTGAGAGTGAGGGTCGCTTGAGCCATACGAACGTGTTCCGATCGAATCTATATACGGGTGGCTACGAATATGTTCGGCAAATTCCAGCGCCGTGGGAAGTCTCTCGGTCGCGAACACGTTCGGACGAACGTCCAATCCCTCGCGACTCGAACGTCCGCACCGATGGCAACCGAATCGACGGAACGCACGCTCGACGTCCGAGAGATCGACGGTCCACCGTTCGACGACATCGTCGCCGCGCTCGAGGACCTCGAGTCCGACCAGCGACTGCGCCTGATCGCGCCGTTCGAACCGAAGCCGCTCTACGAGGAACTCGCCGATCGCGGGTTCGCATACGAGAGCGAGCACCGCGACGGCGGCGTCTGGCACGTGTTCATCGAGCACGCGTAGGCGGGCCGAACCGACGACGCGCCGAACGTGTTCGTACAAATCTCCATGCGGGAGCCGTTCGGACTCCGAACCACATGACGCGACTCGATGTCAGAGACATTCCGCCGGTGAACCGCCACCCGACCATCCACGACGAGTTCGACGACCTCGAGCCTGGCGAGACGCTGACGATCGTCAACGATCACGAGCCCAAGCCGCTGTTCTACGAATTCCAGGCGGAAGTCGAGAATTTCGACGCCGACGGCTACGAGGTCGAGCGGGTCGCTCCCGACGAGTTCGTCGCCCGATTCCCGAAACAGGAAGCCTGACCGTCCGACGACGGTCGGGTCGACCCCACACCGACCATGTCCACGCTCGCATCAATCGCCGATCGCACGGACGCGCCGTCCGATCGGCCACGGGAAACCATCGACGTTCGCTCGCTCGGACCACCGGAGCCGCTCACGGAGACCCTCGAGACCCTCGT
The DNA here is from genome assembly GCF_024296685.1 of Natrinema marinum. Classification (NCBI taxonomy): domain Archaea; kingdom Methanobacteriati; phylum Methanobacteriota; class Halobacteria; order Halobacteriales; family Natrialbaceae; genus Natrinema; species Natrinema marinum. The sequence goes on from NZ_CP100763.1 coordinate 784,267, forward strand.
GGAACTCCCCGCGGAGACGGTCCTGATCCAGCGAAACGACCGCGTGCCCCAGTTTCTGTTTCCGAAACTGGACGACCGCGGTTACACCTACGAGACGGTCGAACGCGACGACGATGTCGTGACCGTCATCTGGCGCGAGTAATCCGCGCCGACCGGCCGATCGACGATTCGACGGCGGACCGCATCCACGACCACTATGACCCAGACAGTACTCGAGCGATGATCGACGAACGGCACAATCAGACGAGCAACGACCACGACCGGCACCAGACCGGAGACGACCGGCGCCGGTTCGCGGACCTGCTCGCGACGACCACCATCGCGGCCTACGTCCTCGTCGCGCTCGGGACCGCGGTCGCAACCACCGACGGTGCAGCGACCTGTACCACCTGGCCGAACTGTGCGAGCGACTCGACGCTCGGCTCGCTCGCCGGCGACGCGCTCCTCTTCTGGGGCCACCGCGCGGCGGCGCTGCTGACCGGTCTCCTCGTCGTCGCGTCCGGTCTCGCCGTCCGGCGGGTCGACGTCGGCCGCCGCGTCGCCGGCCTCGTCGGTCTGGCGCTCGTGCTCTTTCCCGTTCAGGTCGTCCTCGGTGCCGCCCTCGTCGTCGGCGGTCCCGCGGCCGTGAACGGACTCCACCTCGTCCTCGCGATGGTCATCTTCGCCAGCCTCCTCGTCGCGCTCGTCCGCACGCTCGAGGTCGACGCGCGCGATGAATCCATGCAACTCGACGTACTCGAGACGGCGGACCCCGTTCCTGACGCCGGCGACAGAGCCGATACCGTCGCCACGACCGAGCGTCCGAGCGGGCCTATTTCCCGCCTCAAACAGACGGCCGGCGCGTACCTGACGCTCACCAAGCCGCGGCTGATGTGGCTGCTCTGTCTCGTCGCCGTCGCGGGGATGGGCCTGGCGACGCTGACCGGTGCAGCGCTCGAGCCGGTGACCGTCGTCGCGACGCTTTCCGGCGGTGTCCTCGCGATCGGCGCGAGCGGGACGTTCAATCACGTCTACGAGCGCGACCGCGACCGGCGGATGAACCGGACCTCGGACCGGCCGTTGGTCCACGATCTCGTCCCGGCTCGGAACGCGCTGGCGTTCGGCGTCGGGCTCACGCTCGCGTCGATGGCCGTCCTCGTGGTCTGGGTGAACCCGCTGTCCGCGGCACTGACTCTCGTCGCGATCGCCTACTACGCTGCGCTCTATACGATCGTCCTGAAGCCCAACACGGCCTGGAACACGGTCCTCGGCGGCGGCGCTGGGGCCCTGCCAGCGGTCATCGGCTGGGCGGCCGTCACCGACGGTATCGGACTCCCGGCGATCGCCCTCGCGGCGGTGATCTTCCTCTGGACGCCCGCCCACTTCTACAGCCTCGCGATCGCGTATCGTGATGATTACGCGCGCGGCGGCTTCCCGATGTTCCCCGTCGTCGAGGGAGTGCTGGCCGCGCGCAGACACGTCGCGTTCTACCTGGGCGCGACGCTGCTGGCCGCGAGCGTCCTCGGCTGGCTGGCCGGGCTCGGGCCAGTCTACGCGGTCACGTCGATCGCCCTCGGTGCCGTCTTCCTCCGATCGGTGATCCGACAGTACCGCCGCCCGACCGACGAGGTCGCGCTGCGCTCGTTCTACGTCTCGAACTACTATCTCGGAGCGATCCTGCTGGCGATCGTCCTCGAGACGCTCGTGATCGCCGGGTAGCGGATCGCGAGCGCGTTTGCTCGCATTCTCCACGTCGGTTCACTCGGAGGAGTATATAATTGCCCACGATATGGCGGGAACTGTCGATTCGATTGCCATTGTCCGGGAACCGTCGCTGCTATTGAACGTATGTCTTCCCACTATCCGAGTGTAGGACGATGACCCAAAACAACACTCACCGACGACGGTTCTTGCAGGCGATGGGTGCGGCCGGCGCGCTGGCGGTGGCCGGTTGCCTCGGCGGTGACGAATCGGGCAGCGAAGCGAACGGCGACCAGAACGGCGGAAACGGTAACGCAGAGGAGGGACTGCCGGCGGCGAAGTCGGTCGACGTCGACCAGATCGCACGGGACCCCACGGACATTCCCGACCCGGTCGACTGGAACGAACCCCGGACCCACGACGTGACGATCCAGACTCAGAAGGTCACCGCGGAGATCGAGCCGGGAGTCACGTTCGACTACATGACCTTCGAGGGGCAGGTCCCCGGCCCGATGCTCCGCGTGCGCCGGGGCGACACGGTCAACCTCACGTTCGACGTCCCCGAGGACATGAACGTGGCGATGCACAACATGGACTTCCACGCGGTCTACGGCCCGGGCGGGGGCGCGGACGCGACCACCATCGCGCCCGACGACGACCCGACCCAGATCCAGTTCCGCGCGGAGTACCCCGGCGTGTTCATCTACCACTGTGCGGTCCCGGCGATGGACATGCACATCAGTTCGGGGATGTTCGGCTCGATCCTCGTCGAACCCGAGGAGGGCCTGCCCGAGGTCGACAACGAGTTCTACCTCGGCCAGCACGAGATCTACACCACCGGCGAGGTCGGCCAGCAGGGCCACCACGGCTTCGACCACGACGCGATGATGCGCGAAGAGCCCACCTACGTCGTCTTCAACGGCCAGGCCTACGGCTTCACCGAAGACGCCGCCGGCCCGATGACAGCCAACACGGGCGAAACCGCCCGGGTCTACTTCGCCAACGGCGGCCCGAACCTGCTGAGCTCGCTCCACCCCATCGGGAACGTCTGGAGCGACCTCTACCGCGACGGCGACCTGCTGAGCGAACCGGCGAACAACATCGAAACCACGCCGGTCTCGCCGGGGACCACCACCGCCGGCGTGATGGAGTTCCCCGTCCCCGGGCCGGTCAAGATCGTCGACCACGCGCTCTCGCGGGTCGTCCACCGCGGCGCGCTCGGAATCGTCGACGTCGAGGGCGAACCCAGGCCCGAGATCTTCAACCCTGACCCGTGAGCCGCAACGGAATGACCCGTTGCGGACATCCGTGACCGGCGTATCGCTCTCTGATCCACCCCACCCACACAATCATGACATCCACGTCCCGTCGCAGCGTCCTTCGATCGTCCGCCTGCGCGGTCGGGCTCGCCCTCGCCGGCTGTCTCGAGCGCGTGACCGATCGCTCGAGCGACGGCGACGACGAGGTCCCGAAGAACGCCGGCGAGCCGGGGACGCCCGCCGAGCGGGTCACCGTGACGGCGTCGTCGAATCCGTATCCCGAGTTCAATCCGCAGGTCGTCCACGTGGTCGTCGGCGGGACCGTCGAGTGGCTCGTCGAGACGGGCCGCCACGATATCACGGCGTACCACGAGGACGGCCACTCCCCCCACCGATCCCCGAAGGGTGCCGAAGACTGGGGGAGCCCCCGGCTGACCGGCGTCGGCGCGGAGTACGAGAAGACGTTCGACCGGGAGGGCGTCTACGACTACGTCGACACCCAGCAGGTCTGTACGTCCCACGAAGTCGCGGGGAACATCGGCCGCGTCGTCGTCGGCTGGCCCGATCCCGACGCGGAGCCGGCGCTGGCCGACCCCCAGTCCGAGATGCCGTCCCAGGCCGCCCGGGCGATCAAGCTGTTCAACGAGCAGACGCGTCCCGTCCTCGAGGCGGGGCCGGACTCCTGATCGGGGCGCCGGGTTCGACCCGAACCGGTTCGGCCTATTTCCCGCCGCTCGAGAATCCTGACGGCGTATTACCCCACTAAGTCCATAGAGTTACCCGTACCATGACCCCATCCGCACCCCTCGACAGGCGAACGTTCCTTCGCGCGACGGGCGCGGCTGCAGTCGCCGCGTCCCTCGCGGGTTGTTCGCAGATGACTACCTCCGGCGACGACGACACCGTCCTCTCGCCGCCCGAGAACCACGATCGCATCGAGAACGCCGACCTCCCGCACCCGATCTACGGCGAGGCGATCCCCGAGGCGACCGTTCCGGCGCCGCTACACGACCGGTCGGTCACGACCACGGAGTTCACCGGCGACCGTCACGTCATGTTGACGTTCATCTACACCAGCTGTACGACGGTCTGTCCGGGACTGACCGCGGCCCTGCGGCGCGTCCAGGCCGACGCCCGCGAGCGCGGCTACGCCGACGAGATGGCCTTCCTCACGACGACGTTCGATCCAGAGTACGACACGGCCGAGGTCCTCGAGGAGTACGGCGAGAAACACGGCGTCGATTACGACGCCGGCAACTGGTACTTCCTGCGGCCGGAGACCCCGGAGGATGCCCGCGCCGTCGTCGAGGAAACCTTCGGCGTCGCGTTCGAGCGAGGCGGCGACTCGAGCGGCATGCACGGCGGCGACATGAACGGCACCAACAGCTCCGACGACGGTGGAATGGATGGGGGCGAGCACGGCGACCACGCCCGCCACTTCGTCCACACGTCGTTGATCCTGCTGGTGAACAAAGACGGCGTCGTCGAGCGAGCCTACACCGGCGGCTCCCCGCCCGGTAACGACATCTTAGAAGACGCCCGTGCAGTCGTCGAGGGGTGGTAAACGATGCGCCGTCGCGAGGTCCTCGCGGGAGCCGCGGGCCTCGCCGTCCTCGGCGGCGGCGCGGCCGCGGTCAACGGGTGGAATCCCCTCGAGAGCGACGGCGACGCCGTCGAGACGATCGAACTCGAGACGATCGACGCGCCCGGAAGCGAGGCGGGAACGGCGGCGATCCCCGAGCGCGGTCGGGTGACGTTCGTCGAACTGTTCGCCACCTGGTGTACCGTCTGCGAGGGGATGATGCCCACGCTCGCCGAGGTCCACGAGGGCGTCGACGACGACGTGCAGTTCGTCTCCGTGACGAGCGAGCCGGTCGGCAACACCATCACGCGCGACGACGTCGCGAGCTGGTGGGGCGACCACGACGGGAACTGGCCCGTCGCCCTCGATCCGGATCTCGAGCTGACGGAGGCGCTCGACGCCTCGGGGGTCCCGTACGCGTTCGTGCTCGACGAGTCGAACGCCGTGACCTGGTCCGGTCGGGGCGAGAAGTCGGCCGACGAGATTGCGTCGGCCATCGACGCCGCGAGAGGTGAGTGAGATGGCCAGCGGCGAACTCGTCGGCGCGATGCTGTTCGCCCTCGGGGCCGGCGTGGCCACGTTCTTCTCGCCGTGTGCGTACGCGCTGTTGCCCGGCTACGTCGGCTACTACGTCGCCGCGACCGGCGAGGAGTCCCCGCCGCTGTCCGGGACCCTCGTCCGCGGATTCGCGGCGTCCGTCGGCGCGATCGCCGTCCTCGGCGCGCTGTCGCTGGCCGCATTGCTCGCCGGCGAAGCCGTCGGGCGAGTGCTCCCGCTGCTCGAGGTCGGCGTCGGGATCGCGTTGATCGGGCTCGGTATCTGGGTGCTGTACGGCGGGAGCGGAGCAGTCCACGTCCTCCTGCCAGAGCGGCGGTCGACCGTCCTCGGGTTCGGGCTCTTCGGCGCGATGTACGCGCTGGCGGCGACGGCTTGCGTGCTGCCGCTGTTCCTGGCGCTCGCGCTGCGGTCGCTGACAATGCCGCCGCTCGAGACGGCGCTGGTGCTCGGGACGTACGCGGTCGGGTTCGGCGTCCTGACGGTCGCGGTGACGGTCGCCACGGCGTTTGGCTACGCGCTCGGCGCCGGGCGACTCGCCGGCTACGTCGACCGCGTGGTCCGCGTCGCGGGCGCGGTCCTCGTGGTCGCGGGCGTCGGCCAGCTGTACGTCGCCCTCGGCTGACCCGGCGGATGAGGGGTCTTTTTCAGTGTGAATCGCCGCGGAGCGGAGCCGCCGCGTTCGCGCTCTGGGCGGGGGAATATGTGCGGGAGAACGGCTATGCGGCTTTCAGAACGAGGTCCGGCTGAAGGAGATGACTGGGTCACACGCAGACGAACCGACACCGACGATGCAACGATTATACAACCGTATCTGGCTCCTCGCAGCGGCGGCGCTCGTGTTCTTCGCGATCTCGTACGTCGCGTGGGGATGGATCGACGTCTTCTCGGTCCCGATGGGGTGATTCGATGACGTCACCGATCAAACCTCCCGAAGGAAACTGGTGGAATCAATCCGTCAACAGGCGCGAATCGATCTGGCTCGGACTGGGGGCCGCCTGGTCGCTCATCCTCTTCGGCTGGATGAGCGCCTGGACGCGCGTCGGCGATCAGAACCCGATCGGCGAGACGTTCGAAGTCGATTCCGAGACGTACCAGGAGAAGATGAGCGCGTACAAAGAGGAGGCGACCGAGACCGAAGACGGGCTCGTCCCGCCGGGAACGGACGTCTACCTCAACGCGATGCGCTTTACGTGGGACGGCGCACCGGTCGTCCTCGAGACGGGAACGGAGTACGACATCCACCTCAGTTCGCTGGACGTGCAACACGGCTTCTCGCTGCGACCCGAAGACGCGCTCAGCAAACAGATCAACCTGCAGGTGCTGCCCGGCTACGAGTGGGTCGTCCCGATGACGTTCGACGAGCCCGGCACGTACCACATCATCTGTAACGAATTCTGCGGACAGGGGCACCGCACCATGCACGGCACGATCGTCGTGGAGGAGGGAGACTAATGGCACACAAACTGGACGTTCTCGGGCTGTTCGACAACGAGTATCGCGACGACGGCTTCCGGACCTGCTCCGTGACGGGGCTCGAGGTCCACCGCTCCGTCGAAAACCACGTGAAGCTGTTCGGGCTGACGGCGGTCGTCGCCCTGCTGTACGGCGGTATCTTCGCCTTTACCGTCGCGATGACCCGCTGGGAGGCGATCGGGCTGCTCGGACCCGATGCCTTCTACAAGCACCTCAGTCTGCACGCGTGGAACCTGTTGATCTTCTGGATGGTGTTCATGGAGATCGCCATCCTCTACGTGGGCGGCCCGATGGTGCTCGGCAGGCGCTTGCCGTTTACCAAGATCGCGAAGGGCGGCTGGCTCGTCATGGCTGCCGGCGCGGTGCTAGTCAACTACTCGATCTGGACGACCCAGGCACCGAACGAACCGCCGCTACTGACCGCCTACGTCCCGATGCCGATCGATCCGCTGTTCTACGCGGGCGCGATCGTCTTCATCCTCGGGACCGTCGTCGCGGCGCTGCCGTTTTTCGCGACGATGTGGTTCGAGAAGCGCGAGAACCCCGACTCGACGCTGCCGCTCGTGAGCTTCGCCGCGTTCGTCACGTCGATCATCGCCGTCGAGGCGCTGGTCGGCGGGCTCGTGGCGTTCACGCCAGCGATGCTGTGGCGACTCGAGATCATCGAGTGGTGGGACGCGGCCTGGTACCGCCAGATGTACTGGATCATCGGTCACGGTACCCAGCAGATCAACCTCGTCGCGATGATCGCGGTCTGGTACTTCCTGACTCACGTCGTCGCGGGCGCGGAGGTCGTCAGCGAGAAAGTCTCGCGGACGGCTTTTATCCTCTACTTGTTCTTCATCAACCTCGGAGCGGCCCACCACCTGCTCTCGGATCCCGCGGTCTCGACTGGATGGCGGCTCTGGAACACCTCCTACGCGTTCTACGGCGCGACGTTCGCGAGCCTGATCCACGCCTTCGCCATCCCGGCGGGCATCGAGGCCGGTCGCCGCAAGCGCGGCAAGGGCGGCGGCCTGTTCGGCTGGCTCACGTCCGCGCCGTGGACGAACCCGGTGTTCGCCTCGACGATCTTCTCGATCATCCTCTTTGGCTTCCTCGGCGGGACAACCGGGGTCATGATGGGCCAGCTGCAGCTCAATATGACCTGGCACAACACGTTCGCGACGGTGGGTCACTTCCACGGCACCGTCGTCCTCGGGACCACGGTCGCGTTCATGGGCCTTGTCTTCTTCGTGATCCGGACGATGTTCATGCGCAAGTACATCTCAAAGCGCCTCGCGTCGCTCCAGCCGTTCTTCTACTCGGGTGCGATGGGCGTGGCCGTGCTGATGATGATGTACGTCGGCATCCTCTACGGCGTCCCGCGCCGGACCGCCGAGGTCGTTCGGAACATTCCGGGCACCGAATTCAGCCTCTCGGCAGCGTCGCCGCTGTTCGCGCTCTTCGGGGTCTTCGCACTGCTCGCCATCGCGGGCGGCGTCCTCTTCGTCCTGTTGGCGGTCGGCTCGCTGCTCTTCGGCGACCGCGTCGAGAGTCCGAGCGACAACGCCGATCTCGTGGCCGACGGGGGGAGCGCGGAACGCAGTTCCGCGAACGATCGAGCGACGGAGCCGCGAGACAGCCTCGAGATGGCGACCGATCCCGACGACCCCGTCCACGCCTACGAGATGCGCGGCACGTTCGTCCTCTGTCTGGTCTTCCTCGCCGCGTTCGTGGTCACGTATCTGCTGAACTGGTACCTGCTCACGCAGCTCTGGTCGATCGGAGCCTGAACGGCCGCTGCTTCCCCTCTTTCCACCCATGACCTCACACACCGACGCCGATACGACCGCATCGCCGCTCGCGTTCCTCAGGCGCGTCCTCGGGCAGGCCTGGCGGGACCTCTTGAGCGTCTACTACGCCAACACGACGATCTGGCGGCTGCTCAAGAGCGTCGGCCTGCTCTTTTTCGGGTTCTTCTGTTGGTCGGCGAGCAACCTCGTCCTCTCCTACGGGGTCGACTGGACGATCCTGCAGTACACGCGGGCCTACGGGTTCGTCCTCATCCTCTGGGGGCCGCTGACCCACGCCCTTGTCGTCCCGCTGGTGATCCGCCTTCGGCGGACCGCAGACGGCGGTCTCACACGGACGATCGCCCGCCACGGCTCGAAGATCAACCTCTCGATCTTCCTCACGGTCGTCCTGCTGCTCGGAACGGCACCGATCTCGCCGATGATGCTCGACTTCCAGTCGTCGATCGGGAGCGACTCGGGCTCGGACGTCAACCCCGACCTCGCGTGTACGCGAGCCGACGGCACCGTCCACTGTCACCTCTCCGAGTCGGCGGGGGTCGACGTCGTCGTCGTGACCAGCGGCGACACGGAGATCACGCGCGTCGAGCAGCCGCCGTTCGAGTTCTCCTTCCAGGAGAGCGACCTCGAGGAAGTCGTCGGCCAGAAGGAGTTCGTCGTCGAACTCCGCGACGAGGACGCCGATACCGTCCGACGGTATCGCCGGTACCTGTCGTCGGTTCCCGAAGAGTAGCGACCGACCCGATCGGGGGATCCCGGCCGTCTCGCCTTCTCGAGGGCACTTGTTGACCGTTCGGGTACCCGAATACGGAATCAGGTGGCCAGTCGCACACGACACGTCGCTACGAAGCGACCGGCTCGACCGCAGAACGCACGCGACTACCACGCTGACCGCAGAACGCACGCGACTACCACGCTGACCGCAGAACGCACGCGACTACCACGCTGACCGCAGAACGCACGCGACTACCACGCTGACCGCAGAACGCACGCGACTACCACGCTGACCGCAGAACGCACGCGATCACCGCGCGCTTACTGGACGGTCTCCGAATCGCCCGGCACTCGGTCGCCGGCTGCCCTCGTGACCGCCGGCAGCGTAAACGAGAAGGTCGCCCCCTCGCCGGGCTCGGAGTCGACCCAGATCTCGCCGCCGTGGCGCTCGACGATGCGCTCACAGAGCGCGAGGCCGATGCCGGTCCCGGCGTGTTCCTCGCGGCTGTGGAGCCGCTGGAAGACGTTGAAGATCTGGGCCTGATCGCGCGGCTCGATGCCGATCCCGTCGTCGGCGACGGATACCGTCCAGTGGTCCCCGTCCCGGTCGGCGCTGACGTGGATTCGCGGCGGCTCGTCGCCGCTGTACTCGAGCGCGTTGCTCAACAGGTTCTGCAGGACCTGCCGGAGCTGACTCGCATCGCCCTCGACGCGCGGGAGGTCCGCGGCCGTGATCTCGGCGTCGCTTTCCTCGATTTTCACGCGGAGGTCCTCGCGAACGTCTGCGAGCACGGACCCGAGGTCGACCGGCTCGAGTTCGTCACCCCGCGTCTCGACGCGGGAGTACTCGAGGAGGGCGTCGATCATCTCGCGCATCCGCTCGGCCCCGTCGACCGCGTACCCGAGGAACTCCTCGCCGTCGGCGTCTAAGGCATCGCCGTACCGGCGCTCGATCAGTTGCAGGTAGCTCGAGACCATCCGCAGAGGTTCTTGCAGGTCGTGAGAGGCCGCGTACGCGAACTGTTCGAGCCGCTCGTTGGATTGTTCGAGGTCGGCGACCAGCGCCTCGAGTTGCGTCTGGTACTGCTGGCGCTCGATCGCCTCGGCGAGGACGTTGGCGACGCTCTGGACGAAGTTGACGTCCTCCTCGGTGAACGTTCCGGGCTCGGTGTCGTGGGTGCCGAAGATTCCCCAGGGGTCGCTGATCGGGCCGATGATAGTGCTGACCCCGCTCCGGACGTCGTGGTTCCGCAGTAAGTCGGGACCGCTGAACCGCGTTTCCGTCTCGAGGTCCTCGACCACGACCGGGCGGTCGCTCGCGAGGGTGTAGGCCGCCTGAGAGTCGGCTTCGACGGCCGAAACCGACTCCTCGCCGACGAGGCCGTCCGCCCACCCGACGCCCTGGCGGAGGAGCAACGCCTTGCCGTCGGCGTCGAGGTCGAGCACCTTGCAGTACTCGTTGTCGAGGACGGCCGCCACCTGCCGACTCGCTTCGTGCATGAGCTCGTCGATATCGTCGGTCTCGAGGGCGAGCTGGCCGAGGTCGGCGACGACCTGCTGCTGGCGGGCTCGCGCCTCGAGTTCCCGTTCGCGCGCGGTCCGTCCGGAGATATCGCGCCCGATGCCCGCCAGTACCGATCCGCCGTCGGGCGTCTCGAGCGTCGAGGCGGCGAATTCGTAGGGAATGTGCTCCCCGTCTTTCGTGTGCAGCTTCGCTTCGAACTGGAGGTTTCCGGTTTCGAATCCCCGCGCGACCGCGTCGTCGATCATCTCGCGATCGGCGTCGGCAGCGAACTCCACGGCGGTCATCGATTCGATTTCGGCGTCGGTGTAGCCCGTCACCGCACGGAGGCTCTCGTTCCACCGCTGCAGACTCCCGTCCGGCTCGAGCACGTAGAAAATGTCGTGGACGGCGTCGAGCACGCGCTTCGTGTACGCCCGCTGGTGCTCGAGACGCTCGTTCGAGGCCTCCAGTCGCGCGTTCGCGTCCTCGAGTCGCTGGACCGTCTTCTCGAGTTCCGACTGCGTGCCTTTCAGCTCTCGATTTCGCTGCTCGAGTTCCCGCGTTCGCGTTTTGGCCTCCGCGTCGCGGATGCCGACGGTGAGGCCGGCGACGCTGGCGAGCGCGGTCAGGATGAGGATCGTCGACGGGTCGTCGACGAGTTCTCCGGGCTGGAGGCTATACAGGGCGAGGACGCCGAGCATGACGCCGAACCCGCCGAGACACCAGCTCGCGACGGCGGCGTGGTACTGGGCGAGGATATCGAACCGGGGCAACCGATATCCGGCGTAGAGGAGGACGGCTCCGGGGCCGGCGACGAGCAACGAATCGATGACGACGTCTCCCGGATACGTCCCCGTTTCGAGCTCGAGGAGCAGCCAGCCCGCAGCGAGCGCGACGTACATCGCTCCCACTGTGAGGATGATGCGCTGCCCGTCGGCTCTGGAGATGACACGGTTCCACGTACCCACGATTTGCCTTCCGGTGACCGAAGATATGAGGGTTGTGTTCCGCATTGCCGGGGTACCCGCGCCGTTCACCCGCGCCTCGAGGGGGTACCGATCGCGGCGTCACTCGAGTAGCAACGCGCAGGGCAGCGCCTCGGGGTCTCGAAGGCGAAGGAGGGTGTACGCCGGTCCGGCGACGCCGTCGAAGAACGTCGGGTTGCTGAACTCCGGTGCGTGTTTCGGCAGCGAGAGGACGCCGTCGCGGTCCCGGCGAGCGAGACACCGCCTTGCCAGTTCGGCCGCGAACCTGTCGTCGCGGCCGGTGTGTCGCTCGACGGAGAGCAGCGCCTCGACGCGACCGAAGTTCCCACAGCAGAGGTTGTCGAGGTGCGACGCTGGCGCGGTCGCCGTTTCGAGTAGCGCGTCGCAGGCGTCGGCGACGACGCGCTCGTCGCCGAGCAGTTCGCCGACGGCGAGCCGTCCGAGCGCCATCCCTGTCCGGCCGTGACACCACCGATCGTGGTAGGTGTCGGTCGCGACGGCGGACCGCGGCCAGTTGCGTCGGGACGGCGAATAGAGCGCCGACTCGAACGCGAGGACCTCACGCGTCGCCTCGGCGAACCGGTCGTCGTCGGTCGCCGCCGCGAGCCGAGCGAGCGCGTACGCGATGCCGCTCGAGCCGTGTGCGAACCCCGTGAGCGGAGCGTCCTCGTCGGTCGTCAGCCAGACGCGGTGCCCGTCGACGACGGTACGGGCTTCGAGCAATCGCTCGCCACAGTCGACGGCTCGCCCGAGGACGCCGGCGTCGCCGTACCGTTCGTAGCAGGCCAGCAAGCCGAGTAGCGTCCCCGCGACGCCTTCGACGACGTCGAGCGCGTCGGCGTCGCGGATGGCACGGGCCGTCACCGCGTCGGTCGCCGCCAGCGCGGCGTCTCGGTAGCGCTGGTCCTCGAGGAGGTCCGAGACCGCCGAGAAGACGTAGACGACGGAACCGATTCCCTGCAAGCCGCCGTGGTCGACGGCGATCGCTTCCGTCGCGAGAGCGTCGGCGATCGGTGCGAGCGTCTCGTCGACGAGCCGTCGGTAGCGTTCTCGACCGGTCGCGTCGGCGAGCGCCGCCGCGGTCAGCGCGATCCCACCAGTTCCCCAGAAGAGAGAGCGATCCGCCGGATAGAAATTGATCCCCGATTCGGGGACGATCGACACCCAGCCGGGGCCGTCCGCTCCCTCGATCCGCGCGTCGACGACGCCCTCGAACAGATCGACCGCTTCCCGCTCGTACCGGATCGCGGGCGCGTCGGCCGCGGGCGGTGGCGCGCGCTCGGCCGTCGTCGCTTCGCCGAGCCCCTGACGGATCAGCCACGTCTGGCGTCGCCGGTCGGCGCGGTCCATCGCGTCGAGTCGCCGTCGAACCGCCCCGTAGCCCGTCTCGCCGGTGGTGACGTCGAGGCGCCCCCCGCGATGAACGATCGTCCGCTCGTCGGCGCGTGCGCCGAACCGCGGAACGTCGAGAGACCGGAGCGCCCGTCGCTCGGCCGCGTACAGCGGCCAGCACCTGTCCGATTCGATCGTCCCGTCGAAAAACGGCACCGCGAGCCGTTCGAACTCGACGGTCAGTCGCGCCCCGTCCCGGAGCGGGTCTCGAGCGGCCGCTGACCGGCGGATCGACGCGTATCGGCCGGTCGAGCGATAGATCAGCCGCGTCGCGACCCCCTCGATCAGTTCGGGGTCGGCGATTTCGGTCAGGAACTCCCCCGCTTCGTGTAGTTCGCGAACCGTCTCGTATGCCGATTCGAATCCGTCGATCACGGCGTCGGCGTGGACCGCCGGGGGCCGATCGGCGTCGCCGGTGGACGGCGTGTTGGTGCTCGGATCGGCCGTCACGGGCTCCATCTCGACCGTCATCACGTCGGTGTTGACCGCCTCGATGGTCGGCCGGGACCGGTTCGGGAGACTCGTCGGCTCGCTGTCGCGTCCGAACCCGGCGACAGCGTCGACGAACCGCCCGCCGTGTGGCTCGCGGGGGTCGCCGACCGAAAAGGGGAGCAACACGGAGAGCAGAACGGAGCGATCGACGACCGCGCTCGCTTCGGTCTCGAACGGCTTCTCGGCCGGCTCGAGCGGAGGGTGAAACACCGTCTCGGCGTCGACGAGCGTCGGCGTCTCGCCGGTGGCGATGAGGTTCTCGTAGTGGCAGTCGGTGAAATCGAGGACGTACGCGAGACAGAGCAACGCCCCGGCTCGCTCGTAGTAGCGGTCGGCGGCGGCCTCGTCGGGGAGATCGCGATACTCGCACAGCTCCATCCAGCCGTATCCGTCGCGAGAGAGGAGCGACGGCGTCTCGAACGGCGGCGTCTCGAGGTGGTCGTCCAACCGATCGAGGATCGCGTAGAACGCGACCTCACCGTCGACCGGCCGCGGTTTGTAGACGACCGCGCCGCTCTCGAAGGCGACTCGAACCGGAACGCGACCGCCGGCGTGGGTGTCGTCGGTCAGCGGCTCGAGCGCCGTCACCGCACCGTCGACGCCGAACCGTCGACGCAGGGCGTCGCGATCGGCCTGCAACCGTCGGCACAGTTCCTCGAGCGCGCGCCGCCAGTTCTCGAGCAGGCGGACGAAGTGCCGTGCGAGCACCGGATACTCCAAACACAGGTTCTTGAATCCTTCCCCGAGCATCGCCGCGATGAACCGGTCGTAGTACGCCGTCGGCGGGTCGGATACCGCGGCGGGGTCCGCCGACGCCAGTTCCGAATCGTACACTTCGACGAAGCTCTTGAATTCGACGTACAGCGCCCGAACGCAGAGCGACTCGAGTCGGTCGACGAGATGCGCTTCCATCGGCGAGACCGCGGACCCCGGGACGGTAGCGTCGGATACCCGTTCACGAGCGAAGTCCACGATCGCGGCGATCAACTCCCGGAACGGAGTCTCGTCGGGAACCGCGACGGCCGCACGGTCGTCCGCCGCGCTCGCCTCGACGTGTCGGACCAGCGCCGATAACGTATCGATCCAGTCGGGCAGCGGCTCGTCGGCGGGCCAGCGGGTCGCCGAGATCCGATCGCGGACGGCCGCCTCCGTGAGTCCGTCGCGCGCGAGCCGCCTGCGGAACGACTCTTCGTTCGGGAACCGCTGCTTCCACTCCTCGAGGATCTCGTCCGGATCGATCGGCGGCGGTGACTCTGCGCTGTTCGGCGGGCCGTCGAAGCGTTCCGCGACAGTTCGTGCGCGCCCGGCGATCTCGCGTCGTTCCTCGTCGGTAAACACTGACATGGTTTCGGGGTTCGATGTCCGCTATCGGACGATCCGTGGCCGCCTTTCCGAACGCACCTCGGACGCCTGGTTTGGCTTCTCGATGAACGGTATCGACGGGTGGCCGAATCGAAACCGAGAGCGACGCCGTCGAAAAAATACGAGCACTCGGTCCTGTTAGCCCCAACTCGAGAAGGGACTGCAGGTGAACCCGCAACCGTCGCGGTGGTCCGCGGTCTCTTCGTGTGCTTCGTCTTCGTCGCCGACCGTCGGCGTACCGGCGAACTCGTTGTCGTACGCTTCCTTGCTGCCAGCGTCGCCATTGATTGCAACTGACATTGCAATTGCCATATGGTATGGGCGGATATATTAAATTTTCCCTGAGACGGATTACGAACCGCATCCTCTCGAGAGCAACTCGAGTCTTCACGCACGAGCAACGCCCGGCGACATATTCGGCCGGTCGGGACGGACGGTCGTTGCGCCAGCGCACGGGCGGAGTCGGTGTGACCGCGACCGCTGCGGCTCACTGGTCGGCCCTAGTAGTGTCCCAGCAGTCCCTCGGCTCGCGCCCGCTGCGTGGCGCGGTGAAAACAATAGTAACCAAGCGCGAGATAGAACGCGCTCGTCGCGATCAGGAGGCCGAGCTCTCGGGCGGAGAACTCCCAGAGGCGGACGCCGTCGGCCATCGCCACCCGCGCGAGGTAACTCCCCTGAGCGAGCGGGAGCAAGCGCAGTGGAGGGAATTCCCGGACCGGTGCCGCGATGAGCCCGAGGAAGGCGAACTGGACGAGTTGGAACACGTTCTCGATCCGCTTGTATACGAGCGCCATGCCGGCGAAGAAGAACCCGACTCCGATCACCGACAGCAGCGTCAGAGAGACGAGCGGGACGACGGTCAGCGGATCGACGGTCAACCACCGCCCGGAGATGGCCATCATGGCAAGGAGGATGGCGAATCCCCACAGGAAGCTCAGACAGACGTTCACCGCGGACTTCACGACCATGACGGTTCCGAACCCGTGCGGAGAGATGAACAGTCGCTCGAGCGTTCCCCACTCCGATTCCCGCGTGACGTTCCGGGCGAGCCCCGAGTACGCGGTCATCGAGAGCGTATACACGAACAACCCCACGATGATGCCGTCGAGTGAATCAGTCAACGCGGGGCCGGCGACCGCGCGTCCGCCAAAGAAGATGACGATGAAGAAACCGACCAGCGTGACGAACATGCTCGCCGTGTTCACCGGGTACCGTACGAGGACGGTCAGCTGCTGATGGAAGATCACTTTGAACAGCGCCACCACCGACGACCCCGCGAGATTCCCGTCCGCCGACGCGTCGTTCTCAGCGGTTCCCATCGCGGGACACCTCCGTGACCGCGCCGTCGTCGCCGTTCGCGACGGTCCGTCGCTCGCCGGCGGGGGCCGATTCCTCGCCTCCGGCCGACCGGCCCGTCTCCGTGAGTTCGAGGAAGATCTCCTCGAGGTCGGGCTGAAGGGACTCGATGCCCCGAATCTCCGACTCGGTCGCCCGGAGGATATCCATCACGCCGTAAATCGCCTCGTCGTTGGTGGCGGTGAACGTGACCGTAAACTGGTGGTCACCGTCCGTACAGTCGGCGTCGACGGCCCGCTCGAGCCGTCGGCGGGCACCGTCGTCGAGGGGACCGTCGAGCGCGACTCGGAACCGCCGGGTGCCGAACATCTCGAGGAGTTCGTCAACCTCGCTGTGTTCGACGATCGATCCGTCGTTCAGCACGATGACGCGGTCGCAGACGCTCTCGATCACGTCCATGTCGTGACTCGAGACGACGATCGTCACCTCCTCGCGGTCGCTGAGCCGGCTCAGCTCCGACCGGAGTTCGAGCGAAGTCTCGACGTCGAGCCCGAGGGTCGGCTCGTCCATGAACACGACGTCGACATCGCGCGCGAGCGTCGACGCGAGCGACACCTTCTGTTTCATCCCCCGCGAGAGCTCTCTGACCGGGGTGTCGGCCCGGTCCGCGAGGCCGAACTGCTCGAGGAGGGCGTCGTGGCGGGCCCGGAGCGCGCTCGGGTTCCGGCCGCCGATCCCGGCGAAGAACCGCAGGTTCTCCCGGACCGTTAGCCGCCAGTAAACGTTCCGTGCGCCCTCGAGGATCGCGCCGACGTTCTCGTAGGCGGTGCTTGGATCGTCATGAACGTCGACGCCGCCGATCTCCACCGTCCCGGCGTCGGGTAGCACCAACCCGAGCATCGATTTGATCATCGTCGTCTTCCCCGCCCCGTTGGGACCGAGGAGACCGATCAGGGAGCCGCGTTCGATCTCGAAGGAGACGTCGTCGACGGCCCTGACGACAGCGTCACCGTCTTCGAAGGTCTTCCGTAGCCCGTCCACTCGAATCGCGGCGGCCCGGTCGCTCGCGGAACCATCAGACATTATGCCATTCTTGCTCTCGTACCGGGCTTAATTCTTCCGTCGGATCGAAGGGAGCATACATCGGTCCCCGAAAGAGCCGGCGCCGAATCCCTCACTCGTCGGCTAACACCGACCGCGAGGAGTTGACGACGACGATGGTGCTGCTCGCGGCCATCGCGACGGCCGCGAAGAGCGGATTGATCAGCCCCGCCGCCGCCAGCGGGATCGCAACGGCGTTGTACAACAGCGCCCAGGCGACGTTCTCGCGGATACGCCGCCGGGTCCCCGCCGCGAGCTCGAGCACGTCGGGGACGGCGCCGAGGTCGCTCGAGGTCACCACCGCGTCGGCGGCGTCGGTTGCGCGGGCCGTCCCGTGGCCCAGCGCGATCCCCACGTCGGCCGCGGCCAGCGCGGGCGCGTCGTTCGTCCCGTCGCCGACCATCGCGGTCACGTGCTCACGTGCGAGCCTGCGGACGGTCTCGACCTTTCCGTCGGGCGGGACGCCCGCGAAGACTCGATCGACCGCCGGGTGATCGCGGAACGTCGCCGTCGCGGCCTCGTCATCGCCCGTCAGCACGACCACCTCGCGGTCGGCGACCGATTCGAGCACGTCGCGCCACTCCGCTCTGGTCCGGTCGCCGACGACGACGACGGCCCGCGCTCGCCCCTCGTAGCCGACGACGACCGGGAGCCGTCCCGCCGCACGCGCGTCGTCGATTGCCAGCTCGAGGTCGGCCGAAACGGGGCCGACCAGCCGCTCGACGAGCGCGGGCGTCCCGACGACGCATCGCTCGCCGTCGACGGTCGCGCTGACGCCCTCGCCGGGATGGCGCTCGAAGTCGGTCGGCTCGAGCGCGGGCTCCGGTTCGGTCGTCTCGTCCGCTTCCGGCGGCTCGAGACGGCCGCCGTCGGACGCGACGCCCGCGTCGACTTCCGCTCGGTCCGGCCGCTCGCTCTCGGCGTGGGCCACGATCGCGTCGGCCGCGGGATGTTCCGACAGTCGCTCGAGGGCCGCGGCGCGCTCGAGGGCCGCGGGCTCGCCGCGGACCTCGTGGACGGTCATCTCGCCGGCTGTCAGCGTCCCGGTCTTGTCGAAGACGATCGTCTCGACGGCCGGAGCCGACTCGAACAGGGTCGCGTTCGCCACGACGATCCCGCGCTCTAAGGCGTCGCGAAGCCCGGAGGCGACCGCCAGCGGCGTCGCCAGCCCCATCGCACAGGGACAGGAGACGACCAGCACCGTCAGCCCCGTCAGCACCGCGTCGCCGACCGGCGTCCCCGTCGCGAGTCGCCAGCCAGTGACGGCGGCCGCGAGCGTCAGCACGAGCGGGACGAACACCGTCGCGAGCCGGTCGGCCAGCCGTTGGACGCCCGGCGTCGCACTCTGGATCTCCCACATGAGCGTCGCGATGCGGTCGAGCGTGCTCTCGGCGTCCGATCCGACCTCGAGGACGAGCGCGCTGTCGGTCACGATCGCGCCGCCGACGACTCGATCGCCCGGCTGCTTCGTGACCGGGAGGGACTCCCCCGTCAGCACCGACTCGTCGACGGCCGCGGTTCCCTCGCGGATCGTCCCGTCGACCGGGATGCGCTCGCCCGGCTTGACGACGACCTCGTCGCCGGGCTCGAGGCGATCGACCGGTACCGTCTCGGTCCCCTCGGGGGTTCGCCGGGTCGCGTCGCGGACCTGCGCGGCGGTCACGTCCGCGAGCAGCCGGGTCGCGCGGCGCTTGATCCGGCGCTCGTAGTAGGTCCCGAGGCTCACGACCATGATCACGGCGACGGTCACGTCGTAGTAGAGGTGGGTGCTTCCCGTGACGAGCGCGACCGTGCTGTAGGCGTAGGCCGAAACGGCCGCGATGGCGATCAGCAGATCCATGTTCGGCTGGCCCACCCGCAGGCTGACGTACGCGCCCCGGAGGACGGGGTAACCGGTGTAGCAGAGCACGCCGGTCGTCAGCAGGCCGATGATCGCCATCGGGAGGTAGATCCCGACCGGTGAGGTCGCGTCGACCGAGAGGATCCCCGTCTCGATGCCGACGTAGCTCGGATAGAGGTAAAACAGGTACCACGGCATGATCAGCATCGTCAGGAAGCCGCCGACGAGCAGCCGCTGGACCAGTTCCTCGTCGGCCCGCCTCGAGCCCGCCTCGCCGTCGCGAAACCGCGCCTCGTAGCCGTACCCCGAGAGCGCCTCGGGGAGGTCGCCCTCGGCCAATCGGTTGGGGTCGTAGACGACGCGAGCGGTGTCGGTGGCGTAGCTCGCTTCGACGGTGAGGATTCCATTTTCCTCCTCGCCCAGCAGGGAAACGAACCCCTCGCAGGTCGCACAGTGCATCCCCTCGATCGCCAGAAAGGTCTCGGCGGCGCCGTCAGGAACCTCGCGCTCGGCGGAGTCACCCGCTCGCTCGACGACGCTCGAGCGGTCCACGCCGTCGACCTCGGCGAGCGTCTCGTGGACCTCGAGACAGCCCCGACAGCAGAACGAGCCGTCGACGCCGTCGGCGGTCACCGGCCGCTCGGGCGTCGGGAGCCCGCAGAGCGAACAGGAACTCATCTCACGGTCGATACTCGCCGACGCGCCGGGTAGGAGTAGTGCCGAACACGTTCGCGGTCCCGTGGCCGCTCGAGGCGCTGCGCCGCGGCCGATCGGGGTCGGTTCTCCCCTCGCGGCGCATCGCCGAACCTTCGGAAATCGCCGGCGCGGTCGCGTTCCTCTGTTCGGCCGACGCCTCGTACATCACGGGCCATACGATCCCGGTCGACGGCGGCCAGGCGGCCGACTGAGCCCCCTCTCTTATCGCCGTACGCGCCGCCCGCCGGTCACCGCCAGTCGCCACGGGAGGACGAACGCGAGTCCGAGCGCGGCGTTGACCAGCAGGAACGACGGGGGCGCACCGCCGGGGAAGAACGACGACGCGCGGATGCCGCTACCGAGCAGGGTCGCGGCGAGCCACGCGACGACGACGACGGCGACCGTCCAGCGGAACGACTCGAGCGCCCGACCGCGATACGCGCCAAGCGGCGGGGCGACGACCGCCCACGCGAGCACGAACGGCGTCGCCGTCCGGAGGGTGTGTGCCGGGTACGCCCACGGCTCGATCCCGTGGACGAACAGGCCGAAGCCGAGGAAGGCAGTGACGACCGCCGCGTCGGCGACGGCGAGGGCGACGACTGACGGTTCGGAGGCGACTCGGCCGACCGGGTTCGGACGCAGGCGAAGTTCGATCATGGCTCTCGAGCGGCGGCCACCGCACGCGGTCCGGGGAGTGGTGGCGGTTGCGACGGTCCACGCCCCGGACGCCCGCGGTGACGTTCGTTCGGACCGACGGCGACCAGTGACGGGACTCCTTCCCCGAACGTGTTCCGGTCGACGGACGCGGGCGCGTGGGACCCTCGAGCAGAGGAGGCTACGGCTCACTGAGGTGCTCGAGCAGCAACTCGGACAGCCGGGCGGGGGCCTCGTGAGGTACCCAGTGGCTTACGCCCGGAAGGAACTCGAGACGGGCGTCCGCGCAGAACGTCGCGCTGTCGACCGCCAGGGAGGGCAGCAGCGCCGTGTCCTCCTCGCCCCAGACGACGAGCGTCGGCGCGTCGACCCGGTCGGGCGGCCGAATCGGCGGGTACCTCGCGGCGGCTCGATACCAGTTGAGCATCCCCGTGATCGCACCGTCCCGGTCCCAGGCGCGGCGGTAGCGGGCCAGATCCTCGTCGGAGAACGTGCCCGGTGGGGCCGTCCCTCGCAGGGCGCGCTCGAGGACGCGGTAGTCGCCGAGTCGGCAGACGACCTCGGGAAGTCGCGGCACTTGGAACCAGGCCGCGTACCAGCTCCGGCGCAGCTGTTCGGGGCTCGCGAACAGTGCTCGCAGATAGGCGGTCGGGTGCGGTGCGTTGACGACGGCGAGCCGGTCGATGCGCTCGGGGAACCGACGCGAGAGGTCCCAGGCGACCATCCCGCCCCAGTCGTGGCCGACGACGTGTGCCCGCTCGCGGCCCTCGGACGCGAGCAGGCCGACGACATCTCGCGAGAGTGCGTGGGTTCGATACGCGCTCACCCCGTCCGGCTTCTCGCTCCGGTCGTACCCCCGCTGATCGGGCACGAGCACGCGGTAGCCGGCCGCGACGAGCGGCTCGAGTTGGGCCCGCCAGCCGTACCAGAACTCGGGAAAGCCGTGTAGCAAGACGACCAGCGGGCCGGTCTCGTCGCCGGCCGCGACGACGTGCAAGCGGACGCCGTTGACCGTCCGTTCGGTCGCCTCCGCGTCGATTTCGGCCGAAAGCGGCGGTTCCGGGGACGCTCCCGTCGTCGTCGAGACTGACTGTCGAGTCACGATCGTCGCTGCGTTGTGCGGGCGGATAGCGGTTCGGGGCGGCCGCGGCTACCGTGGCTCACGTCCAGACGCGGAGACAGTCCGTCGAGCAGAAGTGGAGATCGACCTGCTCGCCGGTCCCGGGTTCGACGTGGGTCGTCAGGGTGTACGCAACCTCGTCGGCCTGGCAGTTGTCGCAGTTCATATGCGACCACTCCAGTGCAGGATGCTTGAGTATGCGCTCGTTATCCGAACGCGACACCGGTTAGGAATATATTTGAAGCGAATAATTTCACCTTTCGAAGACCATTGCGCTAGCCGAAACGATGGCCAGGGAATCGACGCGTACCACGGTGTCGGGACGAACGCGTCGGGGTCGCCTCAGGCGGGCGCTCCCTCTTCGGCCTCGAGCAGTTCTTTGTACCGGTTGCGGATGGTGACCTCGGAGATGCTGGCGACCTCGCCGACCTCGTTTTGGGTGACCTTCTCGTTGGTCAAGAGAGCGGCGGCGTACACCGCGGCGGCGGCGAGGCCGACCGGTGACTTGCCGCTGTGAGCGCCCGATTCCTTGGCCGTCGACAGGAGAGACCGGGCGCGTCGCTCGGTTTCGTCGGAGAGCTCGAGCTCGCTGGCGAATCGCGGCACGTAGCTCTCGGGGTCGGCCGGCTGGACCTCGAGGCCGAGCTCCCGAATCACGTAGCGGTAGGTGCGCGCGACCTCGTCTTTCTCGACGCGGGAGACCGCCGAAATCTCGTCGAGACTACGCGGCGTGCCGGCCTGGCGGGCGGCGGCGTACAGCGACGCCGTCGCGACGCCTTCGATCGACCGGCCCGGGAGGAGGTCTTCCTCAAGCGCGCGCCGGTAAATGACGCTGCTGGTTTCGCGGACGTTGTCGGGGAGGCCCAGCGCGGAGGCCATGCGGTCGATCTCGCCGAGTGCTTGCTTGAGGTTGCGCTCCTTGGAGTCGCGGGTGCGGAAGCGCTCGTTCCACTTTCGTAACCGTTGCATCTTCTGGCGCTGGCGGGAACTCAGGGAGCGCCCGTAGGCGTCTTTGTCCTGCCAGCCGATGTTCGTCGAGAGCCCTTGGTCGTGCATCATGTTCGTCGTCGGCGCGCCGACGCGGGACTTCTCGTCTTTCTCGGCGGCGTCGAACGCTCGCCACTCGGGACCGCGGTCGATCTCGCCTTCGTCGACGACGAGCGCGCAGTCCGCACAGACCGTCTCCGCGTGCTCGGCGTCGGAGACCAGTCGGCCGCCACACTCCGGGCACTGCTCGCGCTCGGTGGCGGTCTCGGTCGCCGTCTCGGACTCGGCCTGGCGTCGCTCCTCGCTCTGCGTTTGGATGGTGGAGTCAGTCATTGTCAGTACAGCAAGGTACCTCTCGCTGGAAAACGCGTTCTCGCGAATCATTGCGGACTGACAACACTTGGAAGTTTCGGTCGTTTCGGCGTCTTCCGACGCCCGTCGGCTGCCGCGTCGCGCGCCGGCAGTATCGAAACCCTTACTCTCCGGAGGCCGGTGCGAACACGTATGAGCGACGACGCCGTCAGTCCCGAGGAGGTCCGCCACGTCGCGGAGCTGGCCCGCGTCGATCTCGACGACGATGAGGTCGACCGGTTCACCGGGCAGTTCGCGGACATCCTCGCGTACTTCGAGACGTTAGACGAGGTGCCGGAGGTCGACCGCGAGGCCGACCTCGCGAACGTGATGCGACCCGACGAGGAACGTTCCTCGCTCGAGCACGCGGAAGCGCTTCGGAACGCGCCGGAAACCGAGGATGGCTACTTCAAAGGGCCGAACGTCTCCTGAACATGTCGGAAAATATTTTCATCACCGAGGAACGGATCGAGGGTGCCGACGACGGCCCGCTGGCCGGGACGACCGTCGCGGTCAAGGACAACATCTCCACCGAGGGCGTCCGGACGACCTGCGGCTCGGAGATGCTCGCGGAGTACGTCCCGCCCTACGACGCGACGGTCGTCTCCCGCCTCAAGGAGGCCGGCGCGACGATCGTCGGCAAAGCCAACATGGACGAGTTCGGGATGGGGACGACCACCGAAACCTCCGCCTTCGGCTCCACGGACAACCCGGCCGCGCCGGGCCACGTCCCCGGCGGTTCCTCGGGCGGTTCGGCGGCCGCCGTCGCGGCGGGCGAGGCCGACCTCGCGCTCGGTTCGGACACCGGCGGTTCGGTCCGCTGTCCGGCCGCGTTCTGCGGTGTCGTCGGCATCAAGCCCACCTACGGCCTGGTCTCGCGGTACGGCCTCGTCGCCTACGGCAACAGTTTAGAGCAGATCGGCCCCTTCGGCGAGACCGTCGAGGACGCCGCCGCACTGCTCGACGTGATCGCCGGCTCCGACGAGCGCGACGCGACGACACGCGAGGCGCCACGCGCCTCGGAGAGTCGAGCGGGCGACGCCCGTGAGACGCCGCGGCTCGAGGGCGAGCGCTACGCCGACGCCGCCACCGGCGATGTCGACGGGCTCTCCATCGGCGTCCCCACCGAGTTGCTCGAGGGTGCCGACGAGGGTGTCGTCGAGACGTTCTGGGCGGCGTTGGGCGAACTCGAGGACCGCGGCGCTGAGTACCACGATGTCTCGCTGCCGTCGGTCGAGCACGCCGTCGAAGCCTACTACGTGATCGCGATGTCGGAGGCGTCGTCGAACCTCGCGCGGTTCGACGGCGTCCGCTACGGCCGGTCGGGCGGCTACGACGGCAACTGGAACGAGGCGTTCGCGAAAGCCCGCGAGGAGGGCTTCGGCGACGAGGTCAAGCGCCGCATCCTGCTCGGGACGTACGCGCTCTCGGCGGGGTACCACGACAAGTACTACAAGAAGGCTCAGGACGCCCGCGCGTGGGTCAAACAGGACTTCGACGAGGCGCTCTCGGACGCCGACGTGCTCGCGAGCCCGACGATGCCGGTGCCCCCGTTCGAACTCGGCGAGAGTCTGGACGACCCGCTCCAGCTCTATCTCGCCGACGCGAACACGGTCCCAGTCAACCTGGCGGACCTGCCCGCGATCTCGGTGCCGGCCGGCGAGACCGACGGCCTCCCTGTCGGCCTTCAGCTCATCGGCCCCGCCTTCGGCGAGGAGCGGTTGATTCGGGCCGCGAGCGCGCTCACCTGAGGTCGCCGGGGGACGGATAGATTTTTATACACGTCTGCCAACTGTACCCATACCGAACAGCTAGCTCGGGAAGACTCTCATGAAGATTGCACAGGACCAAGAAGTCGAGTTCGACGAATTCTCGAGGGCGTGTGACCTCGTCGAGGGCTACTTCGACGATACGATCGACGACGTCGCCCTGCACGCACCCGTCTCGCGACGCCAGCTCGTCGCCGTCCTCGCTCGTGCACAGCTCTCCGGTCGGCAACTCGCGATCGACGGGCTGACCGAGAAAGGCGATGTCGTCTATCAGTCCAACGATGAGACGCTGCTCTGGCTCGACGGCGGCTTCTGGACCGACATGCGCGGCCGTCACCACTTAGAGCCCGACGAGGGGCGGGCCGCACGCGAGGTCCACCGACGACTCATCGAAGCGATCGACGGCGACGTTTCCTACTACAACCGCGAACGCGACCCCTTCGTCCTGATCGAACAGTTCGATCCCTACGAGTAGTGGCTCTTGCTCCGTCCCGAACGCCCGTTTCGCAGTACGCCCAAGTGAACAGCCCGGCTCGAGCGACAGCGGCGGCCGGGCCGGTCACCGGACGGCCGTAGCGTATGCATACCCGGCGCTTATCCGTCAGACAGCGGTACCCTCTCTACCGTGTCTGTCGCCCCGGACCCGGCCGAGATATTCGATCGGGCGGTCGAAGAAGGCGAACGTCGCCTCGACCAGTCGCTGCTCGAACTCGTTTCGACGAGTTTCATCGCGGGGTTTACGATCGTCTTCGGCATCGCCGCGCTGGGCGTCGTCGATGCGCTGGTCGAACCGCAGTTCGGTGCCGTCGCGCACATCGCGGGGGCGCTCGCGTTCGGCGTCGGCGTCGTCTTCTTGGTCGTCGGGCGGACGGAACTGTTCAACGAGAATTTCTTCGATCCGGCCGCGACGGCGGCCGATCGGGACGGGTCGTGGTTGCTCGGCCCGCTCGTTCGGCTGTGGACCGTCACCTTCGTTTTCAATCTCGTCGGCGGGTTCCTCTTCGCGCTCGTCTTCGCCGTCGACGGCGTCCTGCCGTCGGGGACGGCACACGCGCTCGGTCGAACCGCCGAGGAGATCGTTCGCCGTCCGCGGCGAGCAATGTTCGCGAGCGCTATCGTCGGTGGCGCGCTCGTGAGCATGCTCTCGTTCCTCCTCGAGGGCGTCAACACCGTCCGAAGCCGGATCACGCTGGCGTACATCGTCGGATTCCTGTTGGCTCTCGGGCCCTTCGATCACGTGATCGTAACCGCGATCCACGTTTTCTTCGGGATGCTCTTCGATCCCCGAATCACGTACGGAACGCTGTTCGAAACGATCGTGATCGCGACCGCGGGGAACCTCGTCGGCGGGCTAGGGCTGGTCACGTTTACTCACGTCGCGCAAGTGCGGGGCGCGCGGAAATCGAACGGGTCGAGCGACTCGTGACCGAGCGCCGCGAAAACCCGGCTACTCCTCGTACGCGAGGTTCATGATCCACTGCGAGAAGGCGTCGCTGTTGGGATCGACCTCCTCCTCGCCGATGAACGGCGAGAGCATGTCGCCGGCCATCAGGAGGGTGAAATCGAGGTCGCGGGCCGTCGGTGCGATGTAGTACGTGTTGTGGCCGTCGTAGATCGTCTCCTCCCGGTCGACGAGTTCCTTCTCGACGAGGGATTCGACGATCCGGCTGCCCTTGCGCGAGGAGACATCGAGTTCCTTCCAGAAATCGCTCTGGTGGATACCGCCGGACTCGCGGACGAGTTCGAGACCGGCGCGCTCGTCCTCGGTGAGCTCGGCTTCGGCCGCGGAAACGCTCACGGCGACCACCTCGCCGTGCGCGTCGCTACAGGCAGGAGTGCGTCCATATCCATACAAGACGGTGCGAACCGCTTAAATGTGCCCTTCCCCGTCGACCGCTGAATCGTCGCTCGCGACCCCGTCTGCGGCGTCGACCTGGGATCCGATCCCGGCCTCTCCCTCAGTGGCGACCGACACCGTCTCGTAACTCGTCCGGCAAGGCGGCCCCGGCGCGAAGGCGTAGTGATCCGTTTCCGGGCCGATCGCGAGCAGCGACGACGACCGGGTTCCGAACCCGTCTCGGTGGATGCAGACGCCGTACTCGTGATCGCCGAGCACGTCGCCCGCTCGCTCGAGCCACTCCGACGCCGTCTCGCCGGACGTCGCCGCGAGCGCCTCGCGGACCGCTCGTGCGTTCGCCGCCTGCGCTCGGCCGGCCTCCGGCCGGATCGACGGCACGTCGACCGCGTCGTCGACGGCGACGTTGACGACGACGTGGACACCGGGGTCGAACTCGGTCCGAGAGAGTGCGCCGTCCCACGCGTAGCAGACTGCGTCGGTCGCGTCGGCGACGACGAGATAGAAGCCGTCGTACTCGTCGGCTTCGACCGCGTCCTCGACGGTCGCCGCCGCGTCGGCGGCGGAGTCCGCCTCGAGCACGTCGGCGACGAGCAGCCCCCGCGAGCGCTCGCCGGCCAACTCGGCGTCGGTCCACTTGTTCGTGATTCCAGCGAAGACGCCGTGTTCGTTGTAGCCGATCCACGTGCCGCCGGCCTCGGTGTCGCGGGGAGCGACGACTAACGGATCCTCACTGAAGACCGCGGGCGATGTCGACTCGCGCTCGAGGGCCTCGTCGCGGTTGGCGGCGACCGCGACCGGAACGTCGTCGAACACCTGCCAGGCGAGA
This sequence comes from Natrinema marinum, assembly GCF_024296685.1. Taxonomy (NCBI): domain Archaea; kingdom Methanobacteriati; phylum Methanobacteriota; class Halobacteria; order Halobacteriales; family Natrialbaceae; genus Natrinema; species Natrinema marinum. Next base: position 811,560 of record NZ_CP100763.1, read on the forward strand.
GTGAGCGTACACACGGCTCGCGGTAGGAACGCCAGCGTCTTAACTTCCGTTCCGGCGGCAGTCCGTGCGGCGCTGGCGGCAGCCACCGATCCGGCTCACGCGGGGTCGGTCACGTCGATCCCATCTGCGAGCAGGCGCTCCCGGACCGCCTCGCGATCGACGGTTCCCGACGCCGTTCGGGGGAGTTCGCCGGCAAAGCCGACCGTCTTCGGCCGCTTGAAGCCGGCGAGCTGGCCGTCGCAGTGAGCGAGCACGGATCGTGGCTCGAGCGTCGCGTCCGAACTGGTTCCAGCATCGGGGACGATCAGCGCCGCGACGCGCTCGCCCCACTCCTCGTCTTCGAGGCCGACGACCGCGGTCTCCTCGACGCGGGGATGCGACCGGAGGGCCGCGATCACCTCGCCGGGATCGACGTTCTCGCCGCCGGTGACGATGCGGTCGCTACGTCGGTTGAGGATCCACAGCCGGCCGTCTACGTCTCGATAGCCGATATCGCCCGTGTGCAGGCCGCGGTCGCCAAACGCCGCCTCGGTGTGTTCGTCGTCGAGGTAGCCCGGCGTCACCGTCGGCCCCGAGACGACGAGTTCACCCTGCTCGCCGGCCCCGACGGCCGTTCCGGCCTCGTCGACGACGGACACGTCGGTGAACAACAGTGGCTGGCCGACCGTTCCCTCGTGCGTGCCGGTCTCGGCCGGCGTGGCCGTCGCGATCTGCGAGGCTGTCTCGGTCATGCCGTAGGTCGGGTGGACCGGCACGCCGCGCTTCCGGCAGCGCTCGAGCAGTTCGTCCGAGGCCGGCGCGCCGCCGAGGAGGACGAACCGGAGCGTGTCGGCGGGGTTCCAGCCGACCTCGAGCAAGCGCTTGCACATCGTCGGGACCAGCGAGACGCCCGAGATCTCGTACTCGCCCAGCACCCGCGCTGTCGACTCGGCGTCGAACTCGCGCTGGATCACGACCGGGGTTCCGTAGAGCACTGAGCGGAGGACGGGTGCCAGCCCGCCCATGTGGTACATCGGGAGACAGCAGAGCCATCGGTCGTCGGGGCCGACGCCGAGCCGGAACGCGGAGGCGGTCGCGCTCGCGACGAGGTTGCCGACCGTCAGCCGGACGCCCTTCGGCTCGCCGGACGTGCCCGAAGTAAACATGATCAGCTGGGTATCGTCGCGCTCGAGCGCGACCGGTTCGACCGCTCGAGAGTCGGGGGCGAGGTCGGAGCCTGTCTCCTCGGCGACGGCCGACCGAAACGGTGCCGAGACGCGACCGCTCCGCGGCTCGTCGACCGAGTACACGTCGACCGCTTCGGGGGCTTGCTCGTCCGCGATCTCGAGCGCCGTCTCCTCTGTGGCTCGCTCGCAGACGATCGCGCCGAGTCCGGTGCGTTCGACCTTCGCAGCGAGTTCGCCGACCGTCTCGCGGACGTTCAGCAGGACGACCGTCGTCCCGGTCCGCATCGCGGCGAAAAAGAGGGTCGCGAAGGCCGGTCTGGTGTCCATCAGGACGCCGATCCGCTCGCCGCCGGTCCCGTCGCGTTTCTCGAGGACGGACTCGAGGCCCGCCGCGGCGCGGTCGACCTGTCGGTCGAGATCGCGGACGGTCCACTCGGTCTCCGTCGTGACATCGATCAGCGCCGTCCGATCCGGCGTCGCCGCGACGCGGTGGGCGACGAGGTCCTGGGTCGGCCAGTCGACCGGTCCGGTCATCGCTCCTCCCACACGTCCGAGACGCCCAGTCCCTTCGCCTGTGGCACGACCGCGGACCCCTTCTCGAGCAAGACGGGATCTCGCCCGAGATCCGTCGCGAGGAGGTCGCCCGTCGCGAGCCCGCAGGCCGGCACGTTCGGAATCGCCGCCGCGAGGTGGACCGCGCCGGTCCGGGCGACGACGCCGTCGATGGTCGTCGTCACCAGCGGCGTAACCTCGAGTTCGGTCAGCCACGCGGCGACCTTGCGAGCGACGTCGATCCCGCCCAACGCCATCGGTTTGAGGACCACGACATCCGCCGCGTCGGCCTCACAGATCGCGTCGACGCCGTGCTCTAACAGCCCCTCGTCGAGCGCGATGTCGACGCCGCGGCTCTGCGCCCGGAGATCGGCGTGACCCTCGAGCGCCCCCGCGGGAAGCGGCTGCTCGAGGATCGAGACGCCGTGGTCGGCGAAGCGCTCGAGCGCGCACTCGGCTTCCTCGTAGGTCCACGCTTCGTTGGCGTCGACCCGGAGTTCGACGCCGGAGCCGACGGCCTCGCGGACGCGCCGGACGCGTTCGACGTCTTCCTCGACGCTCCGGAGACCCGCCTTGAGCTTACAGCAGTCGAAGCCTCGATCGACCGCGCTACGCGCCGCGCGGACGGTGTCGGTCGTCGAGCCGTCGCCGATCGTCGCGTTGACCGGCACGCGGCCGACCATCGGGCCCTGCCCGAGATAGCGGTACAGCGGCGTCGCCTCGCGGCTCGCCTGCAGGTCCGCGAGCGCCAGCGCGAGTCCGTGTCTGGCTGCGACCTGGCGATCGACGGCCTCGAGCGCCTCGCTCGGCCCACCCGATTCGAGCGCGTCCCGGGCGCGCTCGAGGGCGTCCTCGCAGTCAGCGCCCGATTCCGTCCAGCCCTGTAGCGGCGTCGCCTCGCCGTAGCCGACGGCCTCGTCGTGGGGCCCGCCCGCATCCGCGGCCTCCTCGTCGATCAGCCGAACGAGGAAACCGTCGCGGGACTCGATCGTTCCGTCGGCCGTCTCGAGGGGCTCCGCGAGTTCCAGCGAGAACGACCGATACTCCAGCGAGAGGTCGTCGGTCGGACTCATAGCACCACCAGCCCCCCGGCGAAACAGAGGGCGTAGACCGCAAGCAGCTTGCCAGTCTGCTCGAGCGCCGGATTGAGCGCCTCGCCGTCGGTCCGCGTCCAGATCGTCCGTGCGATCATCGCGGCGTAGGGGAGAGTGACGAGCGGGAGCAAGACGCCGAGGCCGAAGTCCGCGCCGAGCCAGAACCAGAGCGGAACGACGTAGGCGAGCGCGAACAGAGCGGTGAACTCGAGGCGACTCGCCCGGTAGCCGAGCCGGACCGCGAGCGTGCGTTTGCCCGCCTCGGCGTCGGTCTCTTTGTCGCGGACGTTGTTCACGACGAGGATGGCCGTCGAGAGCCCGGCGACGGGGAGACTCGCGGCGATCGCCTCGCGCGTGACCGTCCCCGCCGGGATCGTCGTCGACAGCGGCTCAGCGAGGACGGCCGCCGCCTGCACGTAGTAGGTCCCGGTCACGGCGATGAGTCCGAAGAAGACGAACACGAAGAGGTCGCCTAGCCCGTGATAGCCCAGCGGATAGGGGCCGCCGGTGTAGGCCCACCCGCAGAAGACGCTCACCAGCCCGACGACCAGGATCGGAACGCCTCCGACGTAGACGAGGTAGGTCCCGGTGAGGATCGCCAGGGCGAACGTCACCAGCGTCGCGAGCTTGACCTGCTCGGGCGAGATGAGTCCCGACTGGGTGACGCGAGTGAACCCCTCGCGGTCGTCCGTGTCGGCTCCTTTGACCGCGTCGTAGTAGTCGTTCGCGAAATTCGTCCCGATCTGGATCAGCGCAGCACCCACGAACGCCATCACCGCCGGCAACGGCGCGAACACCCCCTCGTGGACCGCGAGCCCCGTCCCCACGATCACCGGAGCCGCGGCCGCGGGCAAGGTCTGCGGGCGGGCCGCCATCAGCCACGCCTTCGTCCGTGAGATTTCGACCTCGGCCGAACTCATGGCTCGAGTGTCCCACTCGAGAGAGTGTCAACGTTGGCATTGCGAGCCGGCCGATGTGTTCACAGTGGACAACGACGTCGAGGTCACCCTTCCGCGGCGATGGTATCGGGTACCGAAAGCTCGAGCGGCTCCATCTCGAAAAACGCCGTCTCGTACCCCTGATGGCGGGCGGTCTGGGGTGGCGAATCCACGACGATCAGCACCGAATCGCCGGCGCGGATGTCGGCGAGCGACAGCCCGTAGTGAAAGCCGAGTTCGCCGTCGAGGGTCGCCTCGAGAGGTTGATCGACCACCGTCGAGCCGTCGCGGGAGACGACCGCGCGAAGCGACGCGTTCGCGAGCGGGACGCGGTTGTACGGCGTCCGCGGCGAGACGAGCAGGTATCGGTCGTCGCCGTCGGCCAACCGGGAGCCGGACTCGAGTAGCGTGACGACGAACGCCGCGTCGCCGCTGGTCGGAAGACCGTCCGCCGAATCGGCACCGGAGGCCGCGCTCGGCTCGGTCAGGCGAGTGCCGGGATACTCTCCGGCCGGCGGCAGCGCGGAGTACGGGATTCTGGCGGCCGGATTCCCGTCGCCGCCGGCCCCGTCGCCGGCTTGCCCCTCATGGCCGAGCATCGGCTCGAGCGCGCCCCGCTTCCCCCAGCGCTCGCGCTCGAGGAGTTCGATACCGTTGACGACGGCCTTGCGGAAGGCCTCGTCGTAGGTGAACTCGAACGTCGCGCTCGCGCGCTCGGCGAACCGTCCCGCGAACGAGCCGGTTCGTCGCGTCCCCATCGGCGGCAGTTCGACCGTGGCGGCGTAGGTGCCGTCTGCCGGGAGGACGATATTATCGCCGAAGTGAACCCCCATCTCCTGGGAGAGCATGGGCCACAGCGACAGCGTTCGCCGCCAATCGTCGCCGCCGTCGGTTCGCTCGAGCGCGACTCGAGGCCCGAGATCGAAGGGAATCACCGTCTCCGTCTCGGGATCCCAGACGGTGCACATCAGGTGGACGCCCCGCCCCGCTTCGGGCTCGACGAGTTGGCGCTCGGCTCCGGTGACGAGCCAGAACGGGTGCGGGTACGAGAGCATCGGTGCCACCCGGTAGTCGCCGGCGTCGACCGGCTCGAGGACGCGCATTGACTTGCGGTGGCCGGGGAGATAGACGGCCGCTGGCGGGTCCTCGATCCGGGGAATGGACGGAGTGTCCGTGACGGAGCCACCGCTCCCGCCGTCGGGTTCGCCGTCGTCGCTCTCGTTTCCCTCGCCGCCCGGAGCGGCACAGCCGGCGAGGACTATCGCACTCGAGAGCGCGGTCGCCCGCCGGAGGAAGGTTCGTCGATTCATATCACTGGTTCACATCCGCCTCGAGGCGGGGTCCGGTCGCTCAGTAGTGCCAGGGGTAGTCGTCGAAGTCCGGGTCTCGCCCCTCCACGAAGGCGTCGCGGCCCTCTTTGGCCTCGTCGGTCATGTACCCCAGCCGCGTCGCCTCGCCGGCGAACACCTGCTGGCCGACCATACCGTCGTCGGTCATGTTGAACGCGTACTTGAGCATCCGCATCGCCGTCGGGCTCTTGGCGTTGATGCGTTCGCCCCACTCGAGGGCGGTCTCCTCTAACTCTTCGTGTGGCACCGCTTCGTTGACCATGCCCATCTCCGCGGCCTCCGCGGCGTCGTAGGTTTTCCCGAGGAAGAACACCTCGCGGGCCTTCTTCTGGCCAATCTGTTTCGCGAGGTAGGCCGAGCCGAAGCCGGCGTCGTAGCTGGCGACGTCGGGGTCGGTCTGGAGGAACTTCGCGTGCTCTTCGCTCGCGAGGGTGAGATCGCAGACGACGTGCAACGAGTGGCCGCCGCCGACGGCCCAGCCCGGCACGACGCAGACGACCACTTTCGGGATGTGACGGATCAGCCGCTGGACCTCGAGGATGTGCAGTCGCCCTTGTTCGGACGCGCGCTCCTCATCACCTTCGTACTGGTAGCCGTCTTCGCCGCGGATCGTCTGGTCGCCGCCGGAACAGAACGCCCAGCCGCCGTCTTTCGTCGAGGGGCCGTTGCCCGTCAGCAGGATACAGCCCACGTCGGTCTGGCGCTTGGCGTGATCCAAGGCGTCGTAGAGTTCGTCGACCGTTCCCGGCCGGAAGGCGTTGCGCACGTCCGGCCGATCGAACGCGATCCGGACCGTCCCGGAGTCTATCGCCCGGTGGTAGGTAATGTCCCTGAACTCGTCGTTCAGCGCGGCCGGCTCCCACTGCTCGGGGTCGAAGAGTTCCGATACCATTTGCTCGAGTGTGGTCGGCGGCGGCAGAAATAGATTCGCGTCTCGAGCGGAGCCAACCCGAGGCGGCTGTCGGGGGCCACCGTGGCGTCGGTCAGGCGCTGGCGGCTTCCGCACCGTCGTAACCGGAGAACCGAACCCAGACCGCGAGCAGGCTCGGCAAGACGAGGACGCTCGCGAGGAAGGCGTAGCCGATCGCGACGCTCGTGACGAAGCCGAACCGTTGGAGCGACGGGACGAGCGCGAGCATCAGAACGCCGAAACCGGCCGTGGTCGTGGCGGCGCTGGCGAGCAACGCGCCCCCGGTTCCGCGGACGGTCCGCCGGAGCGCCGCGATGCTGTCGCCGCGGTACTCCTCGACGAACCGCTCACCGATGTGGATGGCGTAGTCGACGCCGATGCCGATGCCGATCGCCGCGATGATGGCCGTCTCGGAGGTAAAGGGGATTCCGGCGAGGTACATGGTCCCGAACAGCCACGCCTGCGCGAGGACGACGGGGGCCAGCACGACCGCACCGAGGCCGAGCACCCGATAGCGGAGCCAGAAGATCGCCGTCAGGAAGGCGACGATGACCCCGAACGTGATGAGGAATCCGTTGACCAGCGTCTGCACCAGACCCCGTTGGACGAGTTCTTCGATGATCGGTTGCCCGGTCGCCGTCACCGTCAGTTCGGTCTCGCCTTCCATCGTGGTCGCGACCGCGCGCATCTCCTCGGTGACGGTCCCGGTGTCTGCCGCGCCGGAGAGCCCCACGGAGAGCCGGAGCGAGCGGTACTCTCCGCCCTCGCGGTGGATCGTGGCCTCGGCCGCGGCCGGATCGGCCGCGTAGACGGCGTCGTAGATCGCGGTCAGGTTCTCGTCAGGAACGCCGTCGCCGTCCGTATCCGACTCCGCGACCATGTTGGCCACGGTCTCGTTCGTCGCGGCGACCGACTCGATCGTCTCGAGCGGCCCCGTCACCTGCAGATTCCCGTCGGCCAGCACTACCGCCGAAGACGTGTTGCGGAGGTCGTCCCTGCCGGCCGCGAGCCGCTCGAGCGTCGCCGGGTCGGTGACCGGCCCCTCGATTAGAAACTCGGCGCGCGATCGATCGCGCGCCTGCGCGAAGTTCGTGTTGATGTACTCGGCGTTCGACCGGAGCTGGTAGTCACTCGGCTGGAACGAGTCCGGCAGCGAGTCCATCCAGGCCGGCGAGTCCCGCGGGAGGAAGTCCGTCTGGTCGATGGACGTATCGATGTCCGTCGCGGCGGCACCGCCGGCCGCGCTCAGGACGAGGGCGACGGCGATGACGACGTACGGCGCGCGCTGGGCGATGTCGGCACCGACGCCGAGCAGGCGTCCCGCGGCACCACCGCGGCCGAACGCGCGCGTCTGCCGGGAGAGCCCGATCCGTCGTAGGAGGCCGTCGAGCTCGAGTTTCAGCGCCGGCAGCAACAGGCCGAAGACGAGAAACGCCGCGGCGATGCCGACGGCGCTGACGATCCCGAACTCCTGGATCGACTGAAGCGGGCTGACCGCGTTCGAGAGGAAGCCCACGGCCGTGGTAAACGTGGCCGCGCCGATGGCGACGACGACGCCCGCGAGGCCGCGTCGCATCGCCACTTGCGGCGACGCGTCGGGATCGTCGACCATCGCCTCGCGATAGCGCATCACGACGTGGAGCGCGTAGTCGATCGAGAGCCCGATCAGCAGAAACGGAACGGCGATCAGGATCTGCGTGACGCCGATACCGGCCCAGCCCATGAAGCCGGCCATCCACGCGAGCACGAGGACGACGCCGAGCAGCCCGAGGGCCACGTCGAAAACGTCTCGATAGGCGATCCCGAGCACGCCCAGAATCAACAGGAGTGCGACCGGCGAGATCAGCGCGAAGCTCTCGCCGGTCGCCTGCGTGCTCTCCTCGTCGACGATCCCGGCACCGAAGACGAAGCTCTCGGCCGAGATACGTTCCGAGGACAGCTCCTGCAACTCGAGTTGGGCGTCGACGACGGCCGGCGGGAGGTCGTCACCGGTCGCGTCGCTCGTATCCTGGAACACGAACAGGACGCGCCCCGACGCCGTCGTCGATCCCTGTTCGTAGTCGGTCGGCAGCAGCGAGTAGGGGTCGACCGGTCCAGCAGCGCTCGAGCCGGGCGTCAACACCCGTTCGACGGTCGCCTCGACCTCGCGTTCCGACATGGACTCGAGTTGCGAGATCTGCGCCGAAAGCGACGGCGTCGCCGTGCCGGCTCCGGCGTTCGCCCCCTCGGCGCCGGTTTCGTTGCCGGCCTGTGATTGCCGAATGGCCGTCGTCGCGACGACGTTCGAGAGCCCGACCATCGGCCGGCGCTCCCGCAGCGTCGCGTTCACCGCTGGATCGTCCGTGACGGCTTGCTGGAAGCGCAACGTCTCGAGGAGGGATTGCTTCGAGAGGACGTTGTCGCCCCGGACGACGACCTGAACGACCGTCGCGTTTTCGCCGTCGGTCGTGAAGTTCTCCCGAAGCGCGTCGTACTTCTCGGCCTCCGTCGAGTCGCTTTCGAAGCTCGCGATCGACAGCCCCGAATCGACGCTCCCCGCCCCGCTGCCGACGATCAGCGTCAGTATCAGCATCACCGCGATGACGGTTTTGCTGTGGGCAGTGACGAACGCCGCGTACCGCTCGGCTGGGTTCATTACCGCTCCGTTCCGGGCCAGCGAACATAAGTGTTGTAGAATTCTACTAAATATGTGTGTGGGCGGAAATCCCCGCTACTGATAGCCCCGCCGGTCGAAGAGCCGATCGACCGACCGAGAGAGCCGGTCTCCCGACGCCATCCATGAGCACACAAGACGCGGTCGCGGCGCTGAAACGACTCGGACTCCCGAACTACGAGGCGCGCGTGTTCGTCGCCCTCCAGCAACTGGGAACGGGGACCGCCCAGGAGGTCAGCGATGTCTCCGACGTGCCCCGCTCGCAGGTCTACGGCGCGGCCGACGACCTCGTCGAGCGGGGCCTCGTCGAAGTCATCGAATCGTCGCCGAAGCAGTACCGGCCGGTGAGCCTCGCCGCGGCTCGAGAACAGCTGACAGATCGCCTCGAGCGCGAACGGGAGCGCGCCTTCGAGAACCTCGCCGACCTGCGGACGGAGTCGTCGGGGCGCGAGGACGACGGCTCCGTCTCGACGCTTCGGGGCCGTCAGCCCATCGACGATCGAATCGCGGAACTGGTCGGGACGGCCGACTCGAGCGTCGTCTTCGTCGCACCCGAGGGCGATTCCCTGTCCGATCGGATCGAAACGGCGCTTCGCGATCGAGCGACGCAGGGCGTGTTCGTCACGGTCGTGACGGCCGAACAGTCGGAACGCGAACGCTTCGCCGATAGCCCGATCACGGTCATCGTGATGGACGAGGACAACCCGGCCGATTTCGCGGGACGTGCGCTCATGGTCGACGAGGAGACCGTGTTGTTGTCGGTCGCCACCGACGACGAGGTCGTCGACGAGGAGGCGATGTGGACCGCCGGCAGCAGCATCGGCCGTATTTTAGCGCAGTTCATGCAGTCCGGGATCGAATCCGGCCGGGACCGGAACCCGTAACGCTTGCGAGCGACCGCTCCCGGCCACTCGACTCGGCGAGTCGTGTCGAATTCGCTCGGTTCTCGGACCGAGCGACGACGCTGGTTGAACCGATTTCGTGACTGATGGCCTCGAGCCGACGGAATTCGGCCGGTACTGTGTTTCGAAGCCACCCGCTGTCTCGTCTCGCGATCGGCGAATTTGATATAGCGCTACTTAGTTTACGAGTCGGAAGGGCGTCACACGCGGACTCGGACGCACCGAGTGGTGTGACTAGCAGTCACCGACGACAGTCTGTTCGTCCGAGTGATTTTTTATCTGGCCGTCCAATCGAGCACGCGATGGGCGAGACGTACTACGACGTGCTCGGAGTCGACCCGGGCGCGACGGTGGACGACATCGAGTCGGCCTACCGCGACCGCGTCCTCGAGACCCATCCGGACCACTCCGACGCCCCCGACGCCGCAGAGCGGTTCCAGCGGGTTACGACCGCGCGGTCGGTCCTCACCGACGGCACGGAACGGGCCCGCTACGACCGACTCGGCCACGAGGCGTACGTCGATCTCGCCCAGGGGACAACGTTCGGCGGCAACTCGAGCGACGCCGACGAGTCGGAGGCGTCGACCTCGTCGACCGGTCGAGCGAACGCGGAGACGGACGCGACTGACTCCGGAACCACCGATTGGACGCGCGAACAGGCGCGGCAGGTGCGGGACGACGGGACGACCGAGGGGTCCGACCGCGGGCGGAGCCACCACGCTCGCCAGCGGGCCGAGCGACAGCACCGCCGAAAAAAGCGGCGCGCGGCGGGCGAGTGGCCGTTCGACGGCGAGCGAGTTACCGGAACGCGTTCGAGTTCGCGGACGTCGGCGGCGGCCGAACCCGACGGCTCGACCGGGAACGGAGCCGATGGGTTTCAGTACTCCGTCCACGACTGGGACGGCGACATCGATCTCGAGTGGGACAGGACCCGGATCGATCGGACGACGGCGATCACGGTCGCGGCCGTCGTCCTCTGTTATCCGCTGTTCGTCGTCGCGAGCCTCTCCTCGCTGTTTTCGCTCGCCGTCAACGTCGTCGTCGCCGCCTGTACCCTCGTCTTGATAGGATATCTCCTCACGATGCCGCGAATCGCGATGGCGGTCTTCGGCGCTTGGAGCGTCCTCTTTCCGGCCGCGATCGTCGGCTTCTCACTCGTCGAACCGATCTCTCTGGCGGGAGTATTCGCGCTCGGGTTCGCCTGGGTGCCGCTTGGCTACGCCGTCGCGTTGTGGTGGACGCTACGTCCGTAACGTCAAAATCGGCCGCTGGCGACCGCTACGAGTCGGCAGCGGAGCTGTCGTCGAACGTCTTCGCGACTGCTTCCGTGACGCGCTCGTCGAGTTCCTCCCGCCGACGGTGGCTCGTCGCCGAGTCGAATTCGACGGCGAGCACCTGTGTCCCGCTACGTTCGAGCGAACGTCGATACGCGTCGTCGAAGTCGGCCGGGGTGACGGACTCGAACTCGAGGTCGTAGAACGCCGCGAGGTCGTCGAACTCGAGCCCGTGCGGCGTCTTGAACTGGTCGGTAAACGGTGGCTCGAACCCTTCGATCGGCAGTTTATGGAAGATACCGCCGCCGTCGTTGTCCAGCAACACGATCGTGGCGTCCACGTCGCAGCGGCCGACCGCGAGCAGCCCGTTCGAGTCGTGGTAGAAGGCCAGGTCGCCGGTCACGAGCACGAGCGGGTCGTCGGTGGCGCTGCCGGCCCCAAGCGCCGTGCTCGCGATGCCGTCGATGCCGCTGGCACCGCGGTTCGCGAGGACGGTAAGGTCGGCGCGTCGGGGTCGACCGAACCGGTCCGCGTCCCGGATCGGCATGCTGTTCGAGACGAACACCGTGGCCGGATCCGGCGCGTTCGCAAATACCGAGGCGAGCACTGCCCCTTCGAACGGCGCCTCCTCGAGCGCGTCCGCGGCGACGGCCTCGTCGCGGATCGCCCAGTGGCGGCGTTCGGCCGCGTCGAACCGCGCGCGCCACGCGTCGTCGCTCGGCGCTCGCGGGTCCGCCCCGCGGTCGCCACCGGAATCGCCGTCGGCGAGCGCCTCGAGCAGTCCGTCGACGACGGCCCCCGGCTCGGCGGCCAGGAGGTCGGTCGCGGTGAACGTCGCCTCGCGCCAGGCGCCCGCGGGATCGATCAGGAACTGTCGCGCGTCGGCGTCTCGAAGCCAGTGGCGGAGCGGTTTCGAGGTGGGCGAGGCGCCAACGCGGAGGACCACGTCCGGCTTCGGGATCTCGGTGACGTAGGCGTCGTAGCCGCCGTAGACCGACCGCGTTCCCCCGGTAGCGCTTTCGTCGCCGTCCGTCCCCTTTCGCTCGATATGCGACCCGAACCGCAGCCCCGAGAGCGGGTCTGCGAGAACGGGCGCGCCGAGTCGGTCGGCGAGTTCGGTTACGGCCGCCGGCTCGAGCCGCGAGAGGTCGGCCGGATCTGCTGGACCCGCGACGAGTAGCGGCCGGTCCGCGGCCTCGAGCGTCCGCAGGAGCGTTCGGAGATCGCCGTCGTCGAGCGTTCGCGTCCCGCCGGATGTTTCGACGAACGACCCGTCTCGACCCTGTGCAGCCGTCGTCTCGGCGAAGGAGTCCGGCACGTCGCCGGGCACGTCGATCGGCTCGAGGGGCTTGCGGAACGGACAGTTGAGGTGAACCGGGCCCGGCGCCACGCCAGTCGTTTCCGACAGCGCACGCGCGGCTGTCGTCCGCAGACTGCGGATTTTCCGCTCGTCGGGTTCGGGCTCGGGCAGTTCGGCGTACCACCGAACCGCGTCGCCGTAGAGTTTGACTTGGTCGACGGTCTGGTTCGCGCCGCTATCGCGGAGCTCCGGGGGCCGGTCGGCGGTCAGCACGAGCAGCGGTACGCGGGCTCGGTCGGCCTCCATGACGGCGGGGTGGAAGTTCGCCGCCGCCGTCCCCGAGGTACAGACAAGCGCCGTCGGCTCGCCGGTTCGACGGGCGCGACCGAGCGCGAAGTAGGCCGCGGAGCGCTCGTCGAGATGCGAGTAGACGTCGATCTCGGCGTGCTCGGCGAACGCGACCGTCAGCGGCGTCGACCGGCTGCCGGGGGCGATACAGACGGCCTCGAGCCCCCCGTTCGCGAGTTCGTCGACGAGGACGCGACCCCACAAGGTCGCGCGGTTCGGTGCAGTCATCGGAGTTCGTCCAGGATCGGTCGGAACTTCAACTGTACTTCGTCCCACTCCTCGTCGGGGTCGCTGTCGGCGACGATCCCGTTGCCCGCAAAGAGCGTCACCGCCCCGTCGGCCGCGACGCCCGAGCGGATGCCGACCGCGAACTCGCCGTCGCCGGCGGCGTCGAACCAGCCCACCGGCGCGGCGTACCAGCCCCGATCGAACGTCTCCGTCTCGCGGATCGTCTTCCAGGCCGCGTCCGGCGGTACGCCGCCGACCGCGGGCGTGGGGTGGAGCGCCTCGACGATCTCGAGGACGTGGCGATCACCCGGCAGTCGCGCCTCGATCGGCGTCTGGAGGTGCTGGATGGTTGCCAGCTTCCGGATCGTCCGCTCGCTGACGGTGAGTTCGCGCGCGAGCGGGGCGAGTTGCTCCCGGATGGCGTCGACGACGAGCCCGTGTTCGTGCCCAAGTTTCGCGTCGGCTCGCATCCGCTCGGCGTACGCTTCGTCTTCGTCGGGAGTGTCTCCCCGCGCCACCGAGCCGGCGAGCGCCTCCGTCTCGACGCGCTCCCCGCGTTTCGACACCAGCCGTTCCGGTGGTGCGCCGAAGAACGTGCCGCTGTCGCCGTGGCCCACCAGAAACCGGTAACAGTTCGGGTATCGGCGGCCCAGCCGCTCGAGCGTCGCCGGCACGTCGACCGACCCCTCGAGGTCGACCGACAGGGCCTGTGCGAGCACCACCTTCGTCAGTTGGCCGTCGGCGATCCGCTCGAGCGCGGTCTCGACCTGCCGGGCCCACTGCTCGCGGGAAGTCGTGCGCGTCGTCGAACGGACGCCAGGAGTCGAGCCGCTCGCGTTCGGTTCCGTCGTCGACGCCGTCAGCAGTTCGTGCCAGCGCTCGAGGCGGTCTGCAGCCTCGTCGCCGCTTCCGACGGTCGTCAGCCACGTTCCGTTGTCGGTTCGGCTGACTTGCACTCGCGGGACGACGAACGACGCGGCGGGAAAGCCGGTCCACGGCGGGTCCGGCTCGTGGCCGTCGTGAAACGAGAATCCGCCGAACGCCCGCGGGCGGGCCTGTGGGGGGCCGTCGTGTGCGATCCCGTCGAACAGCCGGCTCGCCCGCGTCCGAATACGATCGAATCGGTCGGGGCCGTCCGCCCGGATGCGGGCGGCGACCCCCCGGCCGACGATCGCGAGTCCGTCGGGCGCGGCCCACTGGACGCGCGTCTCGGTGTCGTCCTCGAGCAGCGCCTCGACCGCGGCGCCCTCGAGTTCGCGACACCGGCTGACCAGTTCGGCGGGTCGGTCCGCCGAGTCCGCACCGCCAGCAAGCCGACTCTCGCCCGACGATCGGTCCATCGACCCCACGTCAGGACCGCCACGCCTTCAGCCTAACTATTCGGCGAACGGAACGGTCTAGCTGTACCGCTCTTCCTCCCACGGGTTCGCCGTCCGCGAGTACCCGCGTCGCTCCCAGTACCCTCGTTCGGAGTCGGTGAGGAACTCGACGCCGTCGACCCATTTCGCGCCCTTGTAGGCGTACTTGTGCGGCGTGACGACCCGGAGCGGCCCGCCGTGATCGGTGGGGAGCGCCTCGCCGTCGAACCCGGAGGCGAACAGGACCTCCTCGCGCATGCAGTCCTCGAGGGGCAGGTCGGTCGTGTAGTCGTCCAGCGCGGCGAACATGACGTGGACCGCGTCGTCGTGGACGCCGGCGCGCTCGGCGAGTTCCGGGAACGGAACGCCCGTGAACTCGCAGTCGAACTTGCTCCAGCCGGTCACGCAGTGAAAGTCCTGTCGCTGGGTGACGCTTGGGAGGTCGCGAAACTCGTCCCACGAGAGCGTCAGTTCATCGTCGACCGCGCCCGTAACGGTGAACTCCCACGTGTCGGGATCCCACTCCGGCGTCCGGCTTTTCGAGAGGACGGGAAACTCGGTCGTCTCGCGCTGTCCCGGCGGCAGTCGCTCGTCGCCGAACTCCCGATAGAGATCGGTCACGTCTGTCGCATCCATACTCGAGGCTACGCCCCGATCACCGTAGATGTGACGCCGTCGATCGACCGTCGACGGGTCCGGGACCGCTCCGGCCGGCCGTCGGTACGCGTTCGCACGAAGAAAGGCGAGATTGCGGCCACCGCACCGCCATCGAAACGGTCAGTTTGGCAGTGTATTAGGTGGTTTCCGGTGAAACCCTCGTCATCCCTTAGTACGGTCTTCCCGACTCTCCCGTTGCATGGCGAGCAGACAACAGCTAACGGAACGGGAAGTCACCGAACAGGAACCGGAAGAGATCGGAGAACAGGCGATGGGCCCGGCGTTCGTCGCGTCGGCGGCCTCGGTCGGCCTCTCGCTGTATTATTACTTCATTCGGGGTGAACGCCAGCTCGGGACGTTCGTCGGTCTCTGGCCCCCGACGATCCTCGCGTTCGCGAGCTACTTCAATCAGCGAAAGATGCGCAAGCAGCTGAACACGCTGACCCAGCCCGGAACGACGCTGAAAAACGCGTTCGATTCGGTCATGGGGAATCGCTAGACGAACTCCCGGCTCGACGAGCCATCTGGTTCGGGTCCCACGCACCGTTTCGGCCATCGATTTTCGACCCGTGACCGCGGGTCGTTTCGGTTCGTTGACCGGATCCTTCTACGCGTTGTTGAGTCCCCGTCAAACCTAAATACCCCCTCGCCGAAAGCCGAATCAGATGCCGAAAGTAGAGATCACCATACCGGAGCACCTCGAGATGCAGATCGCCCAGATGGTCGAGCGCGGCGAGTTCGTCAACCGCGAGGAGGCGATCGAGGATCTCCTATCGACGGGGATCAAGGCCTACAAGACCAGCGGACCGATGGACGAAGAGGAGGGCGCGACCGGCGGAACCGGCCTCGAAGACGACGGGATGATGGGCCACGACGACGAGTACGTCTTCTAACTCACACGCCGACTGTCAGGAGGGGGATCCCGAAGGCGACCGCAGCGCCGACGATGGCGACCACGCCGCCGATCGCGACTTCTCGAGCCGTACATTCGCTCATCGGTGCGGTCGTGCGTGGTTCCTCGAGGTCGTGTCCGACGTCGGCTCCCGTATCGTCACCGTCGGGCGTTTCGGTGTCGTCTGACATACTCGTCTCTTTTCGTCTCCGGCACTTAACACCACCTACACCGGGCCGACGCCGAAGTCACCGACACCGGATGCGACGGCAGATCCGGCCCGATCCAGACGCCTTTACTACCCACGGTGCGAATCCGCAGGTAGCAACTACATGGTACTGACCAAGCGCGTCATCCCGTGTATCGACGTGGATTTGGACGAGGACGGGAACCCGGCGGTCTACACCGGCGTCAACTTCGAGGATCTGAAATACACCGGCGATCCGGTCGAGATGGCCCGCGCCTACAACCGCGCGGGCGCAGACGAGTTCGTCTTTCTCGACATCACCGCCTCGGCGGACGGCCGCGAGACCATGCTCAACGTGGTCGAGCGCGTCGCCGACGAAGTGTTCATCCCCCTCACTGTGGGCGGCGGTATCCGCACCACCGCGGACATCAAAGAGACCCTGCGCGCCGGTGCGGACAAGGTTTCCATTACGACGGGCGCGCTCGAGCGCCCCGAACTGGTCAACGAGGGCGCGCGCGCCTTCGGCAGCCAGTGTATCGTGATCAGCGTCGACTCCCGGCGACGCTTCGACGAGCAGGGCGAACACTACGTCGAGGTAGACGGCGAGTCTTGCTGGTTCGAGTGTACGAAGAAAGGCGGCCGCGAAGGGACCGGGATCGACGTCTTGGAGTGGGCCGCCGAGGCCGAGTCCCGCGGTGCAGGCGAACTATTCGTCAACTCGATCGACAAGGACGGCACCAAAGACGGCTACGATCTCCCGCTGACGAAAGCCGTCTGCGACACCGTCGACACGCCGGTCATCGCCTCCTCGGGTTGTGGCAGTCCCGAAGACATGTACGACGTGTTCACCGAGGCCGGTGCCGACGCCGGCCTCGCGGCCTCGATCTTCCACTTCGACGAATACTCGATCGAGGAGACGAAAGCGTACCTCGACGAGCACGGCGTGCCGGTCCGTCTCTGACGCGCTGACGCTACGCCCTGTTCTCTCCCTCCCCTCCCTGCGCGATTCGCGGGGTTCCCCGTCCAGCAGCCTTTTACCGACGCGGTCCTCGACCTTCGTGAGTGAGATGGCGGTGTACGCGGTGTGAAACGCCGCACGCGGAACGCGAACCTCCCTGTGACGCCTGCGGCCACGATGCCCTCGAGCGAGCGGTCGCACCGGTGACCGACGGCGGCGAGCGCGACCCCGACCGCGAGCCGATCCCCGCCGGAACCGTCGACACCGGTCCCGAGTACGTCTGGGCCTGTCCGAACTGCGGCCGCGAACACGTCCGCAACACGCCGCCGTGTGCCCGCTGTGGCAACCCCGACCTCGAGCAAGTCGAGCGGAACTACGACGACCTCGAGCGCGATCTGGCCGTTCCGGGCTGGCTCGAGGTGGCGAAGCCCTATCTGCCGATCCTCGTCGCCGTCGCGTTGCTCGTCGCCCTGTTCGCCACGGGCATCGTCCCGCCGACGGTGCTGCCGGGGATCGGTCCGTCGTCGCCGGCACCGCCCGACGCGCCCGGTAACGGCACTGAAGCGGCCGGGATCGACCTCGAGGCGGCCGAGGAACTGGTCCACGAACGGCTCGAGGCGGAACGGAACGCCTCCGAGAGCCGACGCTACGACGAGGGACTCGATGCGTACGCTGAGTACCAGAACCGGGGATTCGTCGCGGTCGAGTTCGACGACGCCGAACCCGACGCCGTCCGGGCCGACGAATTCGACCACGATTGCGGCGACGCGAGGCCCGTCGGCGCGCCGCTGGTCCTCAGCGAGCGGTCGATCGATTCCTACGAGACCGAGTCGGCACTCGCGGCGGACATCGCCGCGGGACTGTTCTCCTCGCGGTTCGGCGAGGAGGTTCGAACCGGGTTCGACGCGGAGGGACTCGATCTCCACGTCGCGCCGAATGGAGATATCTACATCTTCTACGCGACTTGCTGACTCCGTAGTCGGGCTCGCGGTTCGCTTCCGACGAGCGGCCGGAGAACGGCTTTCATCGGCCACACGACATATTTATTTACGTGTAGGCGAGCCGTTCATTCAGTGAAGTGGAGGTGTACGTGGTGTGGGAAGCCACACGAGGAAAACGATCCGCCCTGCGATTCCTGCGGCCATAACGCCTTCGAGGAGGCGATCGTTCGGGTGGACGAGGGGGAAATAACCGAGCACGCGTCGTCGGAACCCGATTCCGTCGACACCGGCGCGGACATCGTCTGGGCCTGCCCGGATTGTGGTCGCGAACACGTCCGCAACTCGCCGCCGTGTTCCCGCTGCGGGACTCCCATGCTCGAGAAGACCGAGCGAACGTACGAGGACGTCGATCGCGACCTGAACACGCCGAGTTGGTTTCAGGTCGCCAAGCCGTATCTGCCGGTCGTCGCGGGCGTCGCTATCGTCGTCGCGCTGGTGGCGACGGGGGTCGTCTCCGTGCCGGAGTTGCCGGGAACGGGGGCGCCAGCACCGCCGGAGGCACCCGGCGAGGGGACTGAAGCGGCCGGCATCGATCTCGAGGAGACCGAGCGGCTGGTCCACGAGCGCCTCGAGCGCGATCGCGAGCACTCGCGGAGCTACGACGACGATCTCGCGACGTACGCGGAGTACTACAACCTCGCGTACGTGGCGATCAAGTACGAGGACGCGAAGGTCGAGGCGGTCTCACTGGACGACTTCGGGCTCGAGTGTCACGGGACGCTCGACGAGGAGTGGCTTCCGTCGACCCTCTCTCTGTCGAGTTACGACGACGAAGGGGCACTCGCCGATGGCATCGTCGACCGCCTGCAAGCGCGCGGCGTCGATACCGGCTCGGAGTATACCGTCGAAGGGCTGGATATCCACGTGGTCGACGGCACGGTCCACGTGTTCTACGGGACCTGTTAGGCGCTCCTCACGCGTTCACGAACAGGAGGGGAGATAGAGGAGACGATCGCTCCGTGGGTCGGACGCAGCTACGCGGCCGCTTCGAACGCGTCCTGGAACGCGTTCGCCTTCTCGCGGACATCGACGGCGGCCTCCTCGAGCGCTTCGAGGGGATCCGCGCCCTCGGTCTTGATCGTCAGGATGGGCTCGGTCTGGCCGCCCGACTGTTCGGGGTTAACGTCGTAGGTGGCCGCGCTGACATCGTCGTGCTCGAGCAGCGCGCCCTTGAGCACGTTCATGAACGTGTGGTCCTCGCCGGCGATCTCGATGGAGAGTTCGGTCTCGGTGCTCTCGGTGACCCGCAGTTCCATACCGTCGTCTCCGTTCGTCGGCCGCTTGTACCTTTCGAAGCCGCCGCTCGCCGGCCTGTGAGTCGTGTCCGCCCACGTCACGGTTCGCGGCTCGAGCGCCTTCGGTGAAGGCAAACCACTATACGGCCCCGTTCGAACCACCGGGCATGCGCGTGCTCGCGGTCTTGCTGACGGTCGTCGTCGCCGCGGCGTTGGTCGGATCGATCGCGGTCGTCAGGCGGGTCCATCGGCCACGTCAGCCCTGGCTCGAGGTCCTCCGGGCGCGGTTCGTCTACGGCGTTCCGTGGGGCTCGCTCGTCGTGATCGCGTTCGTCCTCTGTGTCTATCTGTTCGTCCAGGGCGGGATCGCGAACTTCGACGATCCCGTGACGATCCCGTTTCGCTCGTGGTCGTACTTCTATCCGCTCGGGATCCTCACGGCGGCGTTTTCACACGCCGGCCCCGGCCACCTCATCGGTAACCTCTCCGGGACGCTCGTCGTCGCCCCGATCGCCGAGTTCGCCTGGGGGCACTACGCCGACGGTCACGACCCAGAGCGGGCCGAGTCGTGGCGAACCGATCCGCGGGTCCGTGCGTTCGTGCTCTTTCCGCTGGCCGTCATCGGCGTCGGTCTGGCAACGAGCGCGTTCGCGCTCGGCCCCGTGATCGGCTTCTCCGGCGTCGTCTTCGCGTTGGCCGGCTTCGCCCTCGTCCAATATCCGATCGTGACGACCGTCGCTACGATCGGCGTCCAGAGCGTCGTCGTACGCCTCTACTATGCGCTGCAGGAGCCGATCCGGACGTACACCGCTCAACCGAGTCCCCCGTCGGCTCCGTCCTGGGCCGGGATCGCGATTCAGGGCCACGCCATCGGGCTCTTCCTCGGGTTCGTCCTCGGCGTTGTGCTCCTCGAGCGCCGGGGGTCCCGACCGAACCCACTCCGGCTCTGGTTGGCAATCCTTCTCTTTGGGTTCTCGAAGGGACTGTGGGCGATCTACTGGTACGGGCCCGACGACTCGTTTATCCTGTTTCAGGGGCCGGGCGTCGCCGTCGTCTCGGTGCTCGCGCTCGTGGTCACGCTCTCGATGACCGCCTCGGAGAAGCCGCTTCTCCCGGCGCGACTCGAGGGGCTGGTGCCCGGTGTGGATCGCGAGTCCACGGAGACGAACGAGTCGGACCGGCCGGCGATCGATCGGACGCTCGCGTTGGCGGGCAGCGCCGGCGACCGAAGCGGTGCCGGCACAGCCCGACTCGAGCGCGTTCTCGAATTGGCCGACGGGACACAGCGACTCGCTCGCGAATCAGGACCGTCGTCGACCCTGACGCGGCGAGGAACTGCGTTCCTGGCGGTCGTCGGCATCCTGGCGCTGCTCGCCGGCATGGCCATCCCCTTCAACTTCCTCGTCGTCGAGGACGCCACCGCGTCGACCGAGGCCGCCGTCGAGATCGACGACTACACCGTCGAGTACGTCGAGGGCGTCCAGAACCGGCTCGTTACCGGCATCGGCATCGAGGCCATCGAGAGCGACGCCGGCCTCGAGTCGAGCGGGGTGATCGTCGCCAGCGACGACCGCGAGATCTGGCTCGAGGCGGTCAGCGCCCGGCGGCTCGCGTTCACGGGCGAGGAGACGGTCTACGTCGGCGGTCCCGGCTGGCGCGAGGCCGTCCACGTCGAACGGACCGGCTGGAAGCCAGTCGGCAACGAGACTGTCTACCAGGTCTGGCTCTGGCAAGACGGGACGGATCGCCGGCTCGCGTACGAGTCCAACGCGTCGCGGGCCGCCGCCCGGATCGCCGGCCGAAACGTGACGATCCGCCCCGACGGCGGGGAGTACCGCCTCGCGGTAACCTCGAGCGAAACCGAGACCGCCGTGACTACCCTCGTCCCGGCCCAAAACGCGACGACCACGGCTGGCGGCCTCGTCTTCGAACGCCGAAACGAAACCGTCTACGCGGCCGCCGACGGGACCCGCGTTGCGATCGCGAGCAAGGAGACCTACGGCGGCTACTGAGAGGCGCTGTCACTGGTTCGACCGCTTCTCGGCCACTCGATCCGGAACACTTCGGCCGCGAGCGTCTCCTCTGTCGCGGTGTGGAACTCGAACTGGTTCGGAAGCGGAAACTCCGCCCGAAACGCGTGGGTCACCTCGCCCCCTTCGTCGGCGGCGAACGACTCGACGAACTCCCGGCTCCCCTCGTTGTGAATCGTATAGGAGACGGCGCCGATTTCGCTCGCCGTCTCGAGGAATCGACGATCCGCGTGGCGGTTCCCGCGCTGTGCGCCGAAAGGGGGATTCGAGAGCACGGTCGCGTCGGTGACCGAGAACGGATGGCGGGTCACGTCGCCCCGGAGCCAGTCGACGCCGTGCTCACGGGCGTCCGCGGCTGCCGTCCGTTCGTTCCGCCGGGCGACCGCGAGCGCTCCGGCATCGATATCGATACCCACCACGCGGTCGGCGCCGGACAGCGACGCCCCGATCGCGAGCATCCCCGTTCCCGTTCCGAGGTCGACGACCTGCCCCTTGAGGTCGCCCTGTAGCCGCGCCAGGTGACAGAGGTGGGCGGCCAGCTCCGGCGGCGTCAAATACTGCTCGAGCGCCGCTGACGGCTCCGAGAAGTCTTCGAGCGACTCGAGTCGGCGCGCGAGCGTGCGCCGTGAGGGACCTGCCATCGCTCAGCCATCGACGGTAACGGTCGCGGTTTCGACGCCGAGGACGGAGACGGCGCGCAGAGAGTCTGGAGCGGTCGGCTCGAGTGCGGCGGGGGTCGCGTCGACCGGCCGACAGCGATCGATCGCGGCGTTCGGTAAGACCGTCGTGTTCATTGCCGCGTCATACACTTGCTGCATGCAAAAAGGTTGTTAGATGCGTAGTGGTAATGTGTCGGGTTCGAAGTGGGGCCGTCCCGGCGGACGGACGTAGCGTCGTTCGAACGTGTTCGTCGTCGCACATCGGGTCTCAGAGAGAAAGAACGTAATACCTCGTCGACAGGTTCGAATAGAGTTAAGGATACCCCGGCGAAGTTACAGGTATGGACGAGTGTCCGCGGTGTGGTGGGGAACTCGAGGAACTCGCGCTCGCCGACGTGTCGACGGTCTCGTGTTCGCGCTGTGGGTTCGCCGACATCCCCGTCGAACACCTGCCCAACGAGGAGGACGTCGAGTCCTGGCGGGACGCGTTCAACCGGTTTTACGAGCAGTCGGCCGAACGCTGAGGCACCAACGTCGCCTAGGCGACGAGATCGAGCGGTCGAAAAAATCGAAGCCGAGCCGTCGGCGTTACTCGTTTGCCGCCGCCGCTTCCGCTTCGTCGTCTTCCTCGTGGTCGATGTCCTCGTCGGAGCGGGCGGCGACGAGGCCACCGCGCGCGACGCTGTACAGCGGTTCGTTCGCGTGCGTCACGCCGCTGATCGAGAACGGAATGTTCGCTTCTTCCAGATGGTCGCGGAACAGTTCCTCGAAACCGCTCGGGCTCGAGGTGCCGCCGGTGACGACGACGGGCACGTCCAGCCCTTCTTCGACGTCTTCGTCGTCGACCTCTTTGACGATGTTCTCGATGACGTAGTCGAGCAGGTTCTCGTAGTAGATCGAGAGCGCGCCTTCGACGCCGCCGACGTCGGTCGTGAAGTCGAGTTCGAAGTCGTCTTCCTTGATGGAGGTGACTTTGTCGACGGGCGTCCCGGTCGCGCGGGCGGCCTGCTCGTCGACCCAGTCGCCACCGCGGGCGACGGAGAACTTCATGACCGGCACCGCGTAGTACGACAGACAGACGTTCGTCATCCCGGCACCGAACGAGATACCGAGACCGGTGAAGTTGTTGTCCGCGAGTTCGCTGTAGATGACGGACATCCCCTCGTTGATCGGTTCGGAGTCGTACCCCATGTCGTCGAGGAAGGATTCGATCGTCTTCTGGTGGTACAGCGTCGAGAGGTCCGAGTCGATCGGGTCTGCGGGGGACGAGAAGTACAGCTTCTCGTCGGGATACGCGGGCTCACCGACGACCTGCTCGATGATGAGCTTCATCATCGGGATCGCGCTCTGCTCGTCGTTCGAGAGAATCCCGTGTTTCATCGGCCGACGCGTCTCCTTATTGAAGATGTTCGCGAAATTCAACGCGTCGTCGCCGACGACGTAGACCTTGTCGTCTTTGCGGATGTGGAGGACTTCGCTTCGCGAGAGCATCTGCTCGGCCATGTCCGAGTACTCGATCTCTACGAAGGAGTTACGCTGTTGCACGAAAACCGTGTCGTTCCCATCCTGCTGTGCTGACAGGATGTTCATCGTTCCAACGTCTAGGCCTTTGGCCATGTGTGGGCAAGGCCACCGACGGATTATAAATCTATGTGCGTTGATTACTCTCTCACTCTGAAGAAAGCAACAGCGAGTTTCGGCCGCTAATTGGTTCTTAATTCCGCCCGAACGCGTTTCGAACTCGCTCGAGCAGGCTCGAGAGCGGTTTCGTCACCGTCGCGGCCACGCCCTCGTCGTCGGCCGTCGCCAGTTCCTCCGCGCGTCGCTGTTCGCGGAGTTCTTTGAGTTTGGCCGTCTGGTCGTCGACGGTCGAACTCGAGGTGGTCTGTTTCGTCTCGCCGCCTTTGAGCCCTTTGAGGCCGGCGACCTGCGCGTCGACGCCCGTCGATCGGGTCGTCGTCGTCCCAGCGTCGGTATCGACGTCGACGTCGTCGAAGTCGTTCTCGGAGAAACTCAGTCGCTTGTGTTCGGTCTTCTCGACGCCGCCCCAGGAGAGTTCGACGCCCTCCATCGCCTCGTCGATATCTTGCCGGACGTCCGCATCGGTGAGTTCGGGTTCGGCCTCGGTCTCGTCCCCGGTCGCGACCGCGTCGGCCTGCTGGGCCATGTCGAGATAGTGTGCGATCAGCGCCGCGCCGGTTGAGGCGGTGATGCCCGCGAGGCCGACGGCGTAGGTCGCAATGATCTCGACGGTGTAATCGTTCCCGTAGCCGTTCCAGTGGTGCGGGTAGGCGGCGAGGAAACCGGCTACTGCAGCCAGGGTGATCGCGACGCCGCCGATCGAGGCGTACAGCATCCGCCGTTCCGACGGCAGGAGCGTGACGATCCCGAGCATCGTGACTGGGAGTGCAGTCATCGCGAGCGCGTACGCGGGCCCCACCCACGCGAAGTAGCCCGCGGTGCGGGCCTCGAACGTGTTACCCCACAGGAACAGCAGGAGTCCGACGATCGCCAGCCCGATTCCGCCGAGGAACAGCCCGAACCCAACGTAGACGTCGGTTCGGTCCTCCGGTTCACCGATGTATCGACGATAGAGGTCGAAGAGATAGCCGTCTGCGGCCTGTTCCGCTGCCATTAACCCCCCGTTTACGCTCCAGTACTATGACTGTTGGGACGAGAACGGAACAGTCCCGTTCGCCGTTGTGGTCGCGGTCTGCCGAACGAGCGCTCGGCTTTCCGACCACCGGCGCGCCTTTGCGGTGGCTTGGCACGGGAACTGCCCGAGAGGCGGGCCGGCTCGCAGACATGTGTAAGCGGTCCTGAACGTATCCATAGTTTGATATCAGTCGAATAGAGTGGTACCACCATCACGAATTATGGCTGGTGACTCGACCGTCGTCCTCGTTGCGGACTCCGACTCCGACGTAACGACCGGGCTTCGATCCCTGCTCGTCGATGACTACCGAGTGGAGACGACGACGGACGGCGACGAGGCCCTCACAGCTCTCGAGGATGCCGACGTGGTCCTGGTCGGTCACGACCTCCGAACGGCGTCGGGGTCCATCGTCGCGGTCGAAATCGACCGTCGGGCAGGGGCATACTCGATGGCAGTGCTCAGCAGCGGCGACCGGGAGTTCGAGAGTTGCCACCTCACCACCGACTGTCTCGTCAAGCCCATCGACGAGGCGACCCTTCGCGAGACGGTCGATCGGCTGGCGCGTCGGGCCCGATACGACGAGTTGATAGCCGAGTGCGCGACGCTGGCGGCCAGACGCGGCAAGCTCGAGTCACGTGCGCGTGCAAACGACAACGGGGACGGGGAGTACGACGAGGACGGAGAGTACGAAGCCGTACAGGAGCGGCTCGCGGAGCTGTACGACGAGCTAGACGAACTGGTTGCGGCGTTCGACGGCGACGATTTCCGGGCGGCGTTTACGGCCTGTCACACCGGCACCGATCCCGGAACGCAACAGGTCGAGCGATTCTCCTGAGCCGAGTCGGGAAGCGCCGCCGTTATACGTCCGTGGCCGCAACAGAGGCTAATGAGCCAGGAGCCGGAGTACTCCGAGGGCGACCTCAGGAACACCGGGATGCGTCTCAAGCACGATCGCGAGTGGGACTACGAACTCGAGCAGATCGTCGAGGCGATCGAGGAGCGGGACGCGACGAAGGTCGGACTGCAGTTTCCCGAAGGGTTGAAGCGACGGGGTCCGTCCGTCGCGGACGACTTACGGGAGTTGGCCGGCGACGACGTAACGTTCATGCTGTCGGGCCAGCCCTGCTATGGGGCCTGTGACCTCGACACCTATCTGATGAAGCGCACCGACGTGTTCGTCCACTTCGGCCACTCGCCGATGAAGGACACGGAGAAAGTGATCTACGTTCCGTTGTTCTCGAACGTCGAGGTCACGCCGATCATGGAGGAGGCCCTCGAGACCTTGGAGCCGCCCGCGGAGACCGAAGGCGTCGGCCTCGTCACCACGGCCCAGCACATGAACCGCTACGAGGAGATGAGCGAGTTCTTGGAGGAACGGGGGTACGAGGTTCACAGCCGGCGCGGCGACGACCGGCTGACCCACGAGGGACAGGTGCTTGGCTGCAACTACGCGAGCGCGGACGTGCCCGCAGACCAGGTGCTCTACGTCGGCGGCGGGAAGTTCCACCCGCTCGGACTAGCGATGGAACACCCCGACAAACACGTCGTCATCGCGGACCCGGTCAACAACGTCGTCACCGTCGCGGACACGGAGAAGTTCATGAAGCAGCGTTACGGCGCGATCCACCGCGCGATGGACGCAGAGAAGTGGGGCGTCATCTTCTGTACCAAGATCGGCCAGGGCCGCTGGGAGACCGCCCAGAAGATCCTCAACGACAACGATAACGCCTACCTCATCACGATGGACGAGGTGACGCCGGACCGCCTGCGGAACTTCGACATGGACGCGTTCGTCAACACCGGCTGTCCGCGGATTACGACCGACGACGGCCCGCAGTTCCACAAGCCGATGCTCACGCCCGGCGAGTACCGGATCGCCGTCGGCGACGAACCACTCGACAGTCTCTCGTTCGACACCTTCCACGGGACCTGGTAGTCCGCTGACGGCGTGTTCCGATCCTGCCGACGGTATCTTCCTCTCGAGTCGCTACTCGACGACTATCTAGTCGCGATGAATATCCTGACGAAACCTATGTTTGATCATCCTTGGATAATACACTACTACGTTCGTTTAGATATTAGTATGAAGGCGTGTGTTTCACACTCCAGAACGGCAACCAACAACTGATTCCAAAGCAGTTTGGAGCAGTTCTTTTGCCCGCTACGCTCCGACCGGTAGTCGATGAATAACTCAGCTTCGAGCGGACCCACGGCCGATGCTCGCGACGAGCGCTTCAGCGCCCTCGCCGATAGCCGTCGCCGGACCGTCGTCCGTCTCGTCTCCGAACGAGCTCCCCGCGCCGTCGAGAAAGAGGACCTTGCGTTCCAGCTCGCAGCCGTAATCGATGATAAACGGCTCGCCGCCGTGACCGAGAACGACCGGAAACAGGCACTCGTCGACCTCCACCACCATCACCTCCCTCGCTTGACCGACGTAGGGCTGCTCGAGCAAACCGACGACGGGGCCATCGCGTTGGCCGATCACCGAGCGGTCGACGAACCCCGCCTCGAGGACGCCATCTCAGCCGATCGGACCGAGGACGCGGCCGAACTGGACGCCCTCTTCGAGGCGCTGGCCGACGAGCGCCGGCGGACGGTCCTCTCGGTGCTCGGCGATCAGTATCACCCGATCGCGACGGAGACGCTCGCCCGTGACGTTGCCGCCCGCGAAGCCGGCACGACCGAACGCGCGGTCTCGGACGATCGTGTCCACGAGGTACACACCTCGCTCGTCCACGTCCACCTGCCGGTGCTCCACGAGGCCACGCTCGTCAGCTACGACGCGTCGGCGGGTCAAGCCGCCTACGAGGGCCACCCCGCCGTTCGCGCGGAGTGGCTCCGGTCCGCCGACGGATCGACGGTGACCAACGGGGAGACGGCCGCATCGATCGAGGACGAGGCGCCCGTTCGCACGCTCGAGGGTCGCGAGACGATCGTCACGACCGGCCAATCACTCTGTGAGGGGACCGAGAACGAGCTGTTCCTGCTATTTACGACGACCGGGCTGCTCGAGGAGGCCTGTTTCCGCCGGATCGAGGACGCGGTCGACCGGGGCGTCGACGTCTATCTCGGATCAAGCGATCCACGCGTCCGTGAACTCGTCCGCGAGCGCGTCCCAGGCGTCACCGTCTGGGAGCCCCAGCGGGACTGGTTCGACCTCCCAGCGGCCGGCGATTCCGTGGGGCGACTGGTGTTCGCCGATCGCGAGGCCGTCATGCTCGGTGCGATCGGACGCCCGTCGTCGGGCGACGATCGGCCCGCCGAAACGGCGATCGTGGGCAAGGGATCCCAGAACGGGCTCGTCGTGCTGTTGCGACAGCTGCTCGGTTCCCGACTCGAGCGCCTCGACGGTCGGCGAGACGACGCTCACGTTCCGTTTTCGCTCTAGCCCGTGGTCGCTCGTCGCCGTCTGCCGTCCGCTTTTCTCTCGGCCTGACTGCCGCTCGTCGCCGCACCAGCACGATATCGTCGCCTCGGGCCATCAGTGGAGACGACAACACTTACACAGCCGGTCCTCGCATCCACGCACATGATTCACAGCGACTGGAACGACTGGCTCGTCCGCGACGTTGCAGACGCGAACCCGGACGGCGTAGCCATCTGGTATCTCGGGTGTAACGGCTTCGTCCTCAAGGGGAGCGAGGGAACGACGATCTACGTCGACCCCTATCTCGGACTGGGCGATCCGCCCCGGACGGTCCGGATGATCCCCGTCCCGTTCGATCCCGCCGACATCGACGAGGCCGACGCCGTTCTCGCGACGCACGAACACACCGACCACGTTCACGGACCGAGCCAGGCCCCGATCCTCGAGGGGACGGACGCGACGTTCTACGGTCCGGACGACAGCGTCGCAGTCGCTCGCGACGAGGAGAGCTGGACCGAGGAGTGGGACGTAACCGACGACCAGCTCAGCGAGATCGCCGAGGGCGATACCCTCGAGATTGGCGAGTTCACCGTTCACGTCGAACCGGCGAACGACCCAGACGCGACCCATCCGGTGAGCTACGTGTTCGAACACGAGGGCAGCACGTTCTTCCACGGCGGCGACACGAAGCCGACCGACGAGTTCGAGCGACTCGGCGACGAGTACGAGATCGACCTCGCGGCGCTCGCGTTCGGCACCGTCGGACGGATTCCCGACAAGCAGACCCGCGAGCCGAAACGAACGCGATGGTACAACGACGAAAACCAGATCATCGAGTGTGCGGCCGCGCTCGAGTGCGAACGGCTCCTTCCGAGTCACTGGGACATGTGGAAAGGGCTCACCGCCGATCCGACGACGTTACACCACCACGCGCGGAGCTTCGCGCATCCGAAGCGGCTCGAGATCGTCGAAATCGGCGACCGAGTCGATCTGTAGCTACTGCCGGAGGGACGTGTGTCCGTCCGCACGATTTATAGTAATGGTATGGTAACGTTGGTCTCATATGAGTAGCACCGCCGACACGGACGACGTGGTCGAGGTCAGTACTGACGGACTCACCGTCAGAAAATCGTTCGCAGCGGACGAGTTCCCCGTCCCTGCGATTCGGTTCGAGATCGAATCGGACCGCGACTCCCCGATTACGTTTCAGCTCTCCGAAGATATTCCTGCTTCGTTCCCGATGGACAAGGTCGGGTTCCACCCGGATTATCACAGCGACGACTGGACGGCGTTTCAGGACAACCACGTCGAGTTCACCGCCACGCTCGAGCCCGACGAGCGACTCGAGACGGTCTACGGCATCCAGCTCGACGACGAGAGCAGAGCGACGGAGTTTCTCTCCGAGCCGACGCTCGTCGAACGCGACGCTGGCGACGACAGCGAATCGGACTCGGAGGCCGATGAAGTCGACGACGAGGTCATCGGTAGCATCGTCTCCGAGGACCGAAGTCGCGCGGTCAAGGACATGATCGCCGGCGATTCCGAGTCCGTCCCCGGACTCGAGGACGACGAGCCGACGGACGAGACGGCCTCGGCGGAGTCGGCCGGCGACGACACGGACGATGACCCGACCGACGCCGACGATACGCCGGAAGACGACGGGGGGCTCGACCTCAACCTCAGCGACATCGATCCCGATCCGGTCGCGGACGCGGCGGTGGAAGACGAAAACGAGGAGGACGATACGCCGGACATCGATCTCGGCTTCGAGGAAGAGGAGATTCCCGAGCCGGAGGCCGACGAGAACGCGCTCGGCGCCGCCGACGAGCCGAGCGTCGAAATCGATCTCGGCACCGACGCGACCGACGAACCGGCCGGCGAGGAGGAGTCGGACGACGACATCGGCGACGAGGTGGCCACAGCCGAGGAGACGGACGACGCCGGCCCGGAGATCGACCTCGATCTCGGCGACTCGGAGGCCGACGCCGACGACGACTCGGATACCGACCTCGATCTCGACGACTCGGAGACCGACGCCGACGGCGACGAGACCGACACCGACGATGAGTCCGAGGCTGAGCCGGACGAACTCGAGGCGGAGACGGAACCGTCGCCGGAGGACTCGCCCGAATCGCCGGCCGACGACGAGTCAGAGGCGGAGCCGAACGAACCTGAAGCAGACTCGGACGAACTCGAGATGGACTCGGTCGATCCCGAAGCGGACTCGGACGGACCCGAAGCGGATGGAGAGGACCTCGAGTCGACCGACCCTGCAGAGGATGCGACCGACGCCCCCGATGCGACCGACGAAGCCGACGAGACTGGTGCGGAGCCCGAACCGGAGGACGAGAACGCGGCCGGCGTCGAACCGACCGCCGACGCAGCACCGAACGCCGGTCCCGAGGTCGGCGGCTCGATCGCGGCCCGTCTCGCGACCGAGATCCGCGACGGAACCGTCGCCGACGAGGACCTCGAGGCCATCCGGGCCGAACTCGATCTCGAGCCGTCCGGCCCCGACATCGCGAAAGTCGAGCACCTCCAGTCCCGTGTCGAGGAGGTCGCCGCGTACACCGATTCCCTGGAGACGTTTCTCGAGGAGAACGGGACCGGCGCACAGCTCATCGAAGAGCTTCAGGCTGACCTCGGGGACCTCGAGGACGATGTTTCGGAGCTCGAGGACGGCCTCGAGGAGACGGACTCGCAGGTCGACGACCACGAAGGGGACATCGCCGACTTGAGCGAGTGGAACGCGGATCTCGCCGCCGACATCGATGCCGTCGACGAGGACGTCGAGACGGTCGCGGACGACCTCGCGGACGTCGAGGACGACCTCGAGACCGTCGAGGACGACCTCGAAGCTGTCCGCGACGACGTGACGGAAATTCAGGAGTGGCGCGACCAGCTCGGCTCGATGTTCTCCGAGTAAGCAGCTGTCGTCCGAACCGGCGGTCCGATTTTCGATCACTACGGCGACTGGTCCGGAAACACAACTCGTTTATCCGTCGCCAGTGGAGAAGCGAACGATGGGCGAGACGATACCGATCGCCGTGCCACGGAAGGGGCGACCGCTCGAGTCGGTGCTCGATCGACTCGCGGAGCGCCTCGACGTTCCCGACCTCGCAGATGACATCACGTCGACGCTGCGCCACGAGAAGGCGCTCACGAAAGGAACGCTCGACGCCGACGAAGCGGATGTCTACCATCGTCTCGCAGACTACAGCACCGTCGACGACCCGACCGAGCCCGAGTATACGCTGCTCCGCGACGATCGCGCCGGAAAGCCACGGCGAATCGTCTTCGATAGCGTCACGGTCCCGCTCGAGGGAATCGTGGACGCGCCCGACGACGCCGCGGTTCAACTCGTCGGTCGCGAGGAACCGTTCCGCTCGCTTCGCACCCACGAGTTCGCGCTGGGCTTCGACAGCGCCGATCTCGTCCTGGAGGAAGTCGTCGAACTGCGGCCGGAGCCCCTCGGCCGGATCGCCGACGTGAACGCTCGGATCGACCCGTCCGACACCGACGTGCAGGTCGTCACCGGCCTCGGCGATACCGTCTACCACACGCTGTTGGCCACGCCCGAGGCGGTCCCCTCGGCGGAATCGATCGATCGGGACTTCCTCGAGGCCTACGAGGGCCCGCTGTGTATCGAGCCCCGATACGAGCGACTCGTTCAGGCAGTGCTCGGAACGCGGACGCTCGACGGGATCGACTTTCACTATCCCGAGGAGGGTCGCGAGGAGGAGGCGGCTATCGCCGACGCCGGTCTGGGCGTCTACCTGACCGTCACCGGCTCGACCGCTCGCGACCACGGCCTCCTGCTCGGCGAGCAGTTGTTCCCCAGCGAGACCGTGTTGCTCGAGAACACCGCGGAAACGACCGAGACGATCGAGTTCGTCCGCTCGCTGTTGAACGGGACTGACCTCGAGACGGAACTCGCGGTCGGCCGATAGCTCCGAACGACGGGGGTCGATCGGCCCACTCGTGCTGTACCGGCAGGGGGTTTCGTCATCGCTGTCCGAGCGAGGGGCCGATAGGGTCGGAACGTTCTCGCGGTCGTTTCGGTCAGATACCGTCACCAATTATACACGCGACACCGAACGGTCGGCGTGATGGTCCCCTCCAGACGACGATTCCTCGAAGCGGCCGGGTTCGCGGTCGCCGGTTCGATCGGTACCGCGTTCGTCTCCGCCAGTGCGGAATCCGATCCCGAATCCGAGTACGAGTGGCCGATGGCGCGGTACGACCCCGCTGGAACCGGGTATCACCCCATGGCGTCCGGGCCGAAAGACGGTGTCGAGGTCGCCTGGGAACACGACGCGACCGACTGGTTTCGCGGGACGGCGCCGCCGATCCGTCGCGGCGAGACGATTTACGCTGCGGGAAACGGCCTCCTCGCACTGGACAGCGAGACCGGAACGCGGCAGTTCGGTTCTCCCGGGCCGTATCAGTCGGGCCTCGCCCGCGCTCGGACGTCGGTCTACGACACCGACACGCTCGCGGTGACCGCACCGTCCGGCATTTTCGGAGTGAATTCCGGTGGTGGCATCGATCTCCCGGTACTGAATCGATCCATCGGTGCCGAGCGATGGGCGGGACCGCAGTCCTCCGGTCCTGGGTTCTTCGGTCCCGCAGACCCGGCGACTCCGGTCGCTGCCGACGGCACGATTTACACCGCAGTTCCCGGGACGAACTCGATCGTCGCACTCGATCCCGACGACGGCCGGGTTCGATGGCGAAACACCCACCACCAAGACGACAAAGTGAGCGTCTCGTTCAACCGACCCGCCGTAACGGACGGTCTCGTCTTCGTCACGAACTGGCCCTGGCAGGTAACTGCCTACGACGCCGAGACGGGAGCGCAACGCTGGCAGCGTGAACTCGGCGAACAGACGGTCCTCGCCCCAGTTGCGACCGAGATGGGGGTCGTCGTCCCGACTCGCAACGATGTCCGGCTGCTCGACGCGACCAGCGGGGAACGCCTGTGGAAACGGACCCACGGCGGAAACATCACCGAGTGCGTACCCGCGGTGGCCGACGGGACCGTCTACCTCCCCGACCAACGGGAGTCGATGCACGCGTTCGACCTCGAGACCGGCGAGGAACTGTGGACGACGCCGTTCGATGGCCCGGCGTCGCCGGTAGTCGCCGACGGGGTCGTGTACGCGGTTCGGTCGGGGTTCTCGCTGGTCGCAATCGATGCTGCCTCCGGCGAGCAACGGTTCGAGTACCGGCCGTCGCAAGTCCCGCTTTCGACGCCGATCGTCGGCGACGAGGTTCTCTACGCCGCCAATCGCAACCGGGTCATCGCCCTGGGGGAAGCGACATGACGGCCGAGCCGACCGACGGACCGGTCAGGGATTCCCCGGCGTCGTCGCCGTCCGAGACGAAAACCGGGGCGGTGTTACGAACAGTGAGCGCCCGCCTCCGCCGTGATCCGGGACTCGTCGTCCCGTTTACGATCGCCGGGTTGCTCGTCGCGCTCGCCGACCGGCTCCGTCGGTGGGATCCCCTGCCGGTGGCGACACCGGACTCGTTTACCCGGACGGTCAGCGTCCAGCAGTCGGTCTTCCCGCAGGGAACTCCCCGAACGGTCAGACACGTCGGTGCGTTCGTCGACCTCCGCCTTCCGTATCTCCTCGGCGCCGTCGCCCTCGAGTCGCTCGTCGTTCTGGTGATCGGCCTCGCCGGGTGGATGACGATCACGCGCGCGTTCGGGGCCGAGCGTCGGCTCGAGTCGGCCGCTCGCTATCTCGGACTCCTCTCGGTAGTCGCGCTCCTCTCTCGCTCGTTCGGGTCGCCGTCGCTCGAGGTCGGAAGCCTCGTCCTCGGCGCGTTGGCGATCATCACCGTCGCTCTCGTCGGAATTCACCTGTTTCTCTTTCCCGGTTTTCTGGCCGCTGGCGAGTCGTTCGCGACGGCGCTCCGGAAGAGCTTTCTGGCGCCTCGAGGCCGGCGGTGGCCCGTCTTCTGGCTCATCGGTCTGCTCGGGCTCGCGTCCTGGGGGCTCGCACAAGTCCCGGTTGCGGGCGGCTTCCTGAGTACCGCAGTGGTGGCCCCCGTTCACGCCGTCTCGCTTGCCGTGCTGCTCGATGGCGCGGAGAGTAAGAGGGCAGCCGGTCAGCACAGTGACTGACCGTTCTGACGGGCCATAATCAAGGAAGCAGCCAGTCGACGCTCGAGGCACAGGTCGACGAGCCGCTAGTCCCGTCTTCCTCGAGCGTCAGGTGGTGCTCTTGCTGTCGCTCGGGACACGTTTCGATATCGGTGTGCACGTGCGTCTCGTTGTTGCCGACATCCTCGACGATGTAGACCGTGACGTTGCCCGGCGTCCAGCCGTCGATCGTCGTGGTCGCCTCGTCGCCGGGTTTGACGGTGACCTGCTGGGACGGGATGCCGTCGTCGGCCACCGTCACGTTCCGGTATCCTTCGGGCCAGATCAACTGGGAGAGCGTCGCGAGCCGTCGGTCGCCGTCTTCGGTGGTGATAGCGAAGTTGGTGAGCAGTGCCGTCTGTCTGTCCTCGACGGTGTATGCAGTCACTCTGTACGTCGTGTCGTCCTCGTTTTCGACCGTCAGCGTCGGCGGCGCGTCGATGACCGCACCGGCGGCGACGGTGAGGCCGCTGAGGAGGATCAGGCCGGCAAGCAGGACGCCCACTCGTCGTGAGGCCATACTGGTCGTCGTGTCGGCAATACTGAAATAATTCCCCATTCGGTTCCGAAACTCTCTCTCTCTCCGGTACGCCACAGGCGCTCGCTAGCGCCGAAGCACGCCCGTCGCGTTCTCGGATCGACCCGACGAGATCGAACCCCGCCACGGGAGTGAATCAGTATAGCGCTATGAAGTTTACTTGACCAGACAGAGACTGCTAGATTGAGTGTGAATGTAGTAACTATTCGGGAATTTCCACGAATCCGGCCACAAGAAGGCCAGAAACACTACTTTCGACCATCGCGGATACCTCGATACACTCCGACGACGCATCGTTCGCAACCGTGTCGATGCCATCACGATCAGCGCTCGGTCACGGAGTAAATACAGTCGAGATAGGTCTCCTGAACCCGATCGCCCCAGTTGTGCGTGTACGTATCGATCACGTCGCCGGCGACGTCGCCGCGAAGGTACTGGACGATCCCTCGATCGCCGGTCCGATCCCGCAGATGCGTGGTGAAGAAGTGACGGAAGTAGTGTGGCGTCACGTTCTCTTGGGTACCGCCGCCGGTCCGGTACCAGCCGCGCTCTCGAGCGTGTTTCTCGACGATATAGCGCACGTCCGACGGCTCGAGGCGTTCGCCCCACGACTCGCCGGTATCGAGGAAGAGGGGCCGCGCCGGCGACACCGCGTCCGGGCGGATCGCCAGCCACTCGAGGAGCGCGCGCCGAAGTTCGTCGTCGACCGGCACGACGGTATCGCGCTTTCGCTTGTTCGAGGCCGTCCGCTCCTCGCCGTTGACGGTCGTCCCGCGGGCCGGCTCTGCCGAGACGAACAGCGACGAGGGCCGGCGCTCGAGTCCGACCCGCGGAGACCACTCGAGGTCGATCTCGGGCGTCTCGAGGGAGAGGTCGCACAGATCGAGATTGCAGAGTTCGCCGACGCGCATCCCCGTTTTGAGCAGGGTGATCACGACGGCTCGCTCGAGTGGATGTGCGATATCGGCAACGAACGACCGCATTTCGCCGACCGAGATGTCCCGTCTGGTCGGGTTCGTATCGATCGATTCGGACATCTCCTCCATGACCAGCGCCATCGGATTCTCGTCGAAGACGCCGACGCGGGCCATGTAATCGTAGAATCGGTTGAGATACGACGCGTAGGACGCGATCGTACTGTCTTCGAACTCGCCGCGCAGCGAGTGAATCCAGGCCATACACTCCCGGCGTTCGGCCGCCCCGACGGCGTCGACCTCGAAGCGCTCGGCGACGAACGCCTCGAACCGCCGGAGGACGCGCTCGTAGGCCTCGAGCGTCCGTTCGCTCTTGCCGTGGTAGCGCTGGTCGTCGAGGAAGTACGCGATCGGATCGTCGACATCCGCCGGCGCTGTGGCCCCGGGCTCAGTCGCCATCGCCGCCTCCGTCGACCGTGGTGTACCCGCCGTGGCGACCGCTGTATCGAATCCGGTTGTTCGCCTGGAGTTTCTCGAGCGTCTCGTCCAGTCGCGACTCGATATCGTCGGAGACCGACTCGAGGAGTTCGTCCCACGAGTACGTGTCAGACGAGAGTGATTCGAGGACCTGTCTTTCGAGGCCGTTACCCCCAGGGTCTGGGGCCGGAGAACCGGAGTCCGTCTCGTCGGTCGAATCGGGTTCGAACCCCTTTCGACCGGCCTGTACCATCGTCCGGACGAACTCGCTTTGGCTCATCTCGAGATCGTCGGCGTGAGATTGCCACTCGGCTTTCTGGTAGGCCGGCACGTACGTTTTAACAGATTTTCTAGAGGTATCCGCCGAGTCACCCATACGTCGTTCATCAGACGCGATGACCTTCAACCTTCCCATGATTCGAGCTAAGTATATTTATCTCTGTTAGTGGTCCGTAATCTCTCCGGAACCTGTCCCCGTTATTTGAGATAACGTTTAAGCACGGGATACGCGATCGGATAATAGAATTGCCAGTGGAGGACCACAATTTAGGATATAAGACTGACTGGGGCAAGCACTCGAGCGAAGTAACGGCCGTCTGAGCGAACGAAGTGCTGTCGTTTTCAGAGACCGGTCTCGAAACAACGCTCGAAAAACGGCGATGGGCTACGATCGTCGTGGTCGATGACGGCCCTCCTTCGGCGAGCCAGTGGCAACCGACTTGGGTCAGAAACAGACTGTCTCCCGATTCGTTCCGCGATGGTGGTCTATCGATTCACGCTCGGTTGGGGCCTGCTCGCTATCTACCGACGGCTGGGCGAATTGAAACGGGGCCTGCGAGTTCCCGAGTCGCGTCTGTCGATCGACTGAAAGCGTCGGCGGCCGTACTCGCCTCTCTGCGCCTCCGTACTCGGCCGCAGTCGATCTTCTTATCTCTTTGCACCGTCTTCGTCCTCCCTGAGGGGGCACAGACGGCTCTAGAGGGCGGTCAGCACTCTCTCACTGGTGCATTCCCCTCTCGAGGGGGCCCCGTTCGTCGCCACCGTCGTACTGCCACAGGAGGGTGGAACAGCGCGCCGTCGCGTTTCGATTCCTCCGGGGTGTGCCGTTCGTTTCCCCAGAGTCGTCGTCTCGAGCCCACTGCCGACGACTATCGGGCTCGTAAACTTCATGGTGCTATACAGAGTGGCCAAGTATGACGAGCGAGAACGAGCGCGTCTCGATTACAGTTCGCCGTCGTCGACCGCTTCGTCGTCCACCGTCGTGCTCGCATCCCATCTTCCCCGACTGCTCGTTCGCTGTTGCTTGCGAACGCGAAGTCGCTCCTGTAACCGCTCCTCGATTTCGGTCTGGAGCTCGAGCCCCCGCATTGCGTCCACGTCGTAGGCCGTCGCGGCGCGCCCGAAAAACGAGGCGGAGCTGGCGGTGTCCGCCGTCACGCTGGCGAGACCGCGCCGTCGTTGGAAGATCGTCGATTCGTGGAGGACGGCCTGTACTCGGTAGTGCGGGACGACCTTCGTCGTTCGCCGCCAGAACCCCGTGCGCGTGAGGAAGTATCGCTCGCCGACGCGAAATCCCCGGTTCGTCCACTTGAGGTGGGCGGCAATGGGGGCGATGACCGCGAGGGCGGCGACGAGGTACCACCGCCGGACGAACGGGGCGTACCGCGCGATCAGGTACGCGAGGCCGACGACGACGGCGACGACGAGCAGGTAGCGGACCGCGTAGCGTTCTCGCGAGCGTCGCGGGGGCGACTCTAAATCGACCGGCCCGAACGGTTCGATCGCACGCGCGAGCGCACCTACCCGATCGGCGTCGGCGAGGGGAATCGCGGACTCCGTTCCGCGGGCACCGGACTGGCCGGGCGCGTAGCCGGCGGTCTCGACGCTCAACGCGGCGTACCCGAACCAGCGATAGGGAATCGACTCGGAGATCGTCAGCGCCTGCACTTTCTCGAGGGGGATCGTGCCGCTGTAGCGCTGGAGGAGGCCCCGCTCGTAGTAGAGTTCGTCGTCGGTGCGGGTAAGCCGGAAGCCGTAGTACCGGGAAACCGTCAGGGCCGCGCTCAGCACCCAGGCGGCGAGCGCGAAAAGCAGGAGGCCCCAGACGAGGGCGAGCACTCCGCTCGCGGGCCCCGGAAGGGCCTCCATGCGGTCGACGGGGACCAGCGTCGTGGGGTCGAGGCCGCTGGCGAAGGAAAGCGCGATGCCACCGAGGACGCTGGCACCCGGATCGATGGTGAAGATGCTCAGGACCGCGAGTTCTCGAGGCTGGATCTCGAATAGGACTTCCTCCTCCGCGGCGGCCGTCGTCTCGCGGGCTGTGGGAGTCCCCTCGAGTCCGGTCTCGAGCGCGTCGGCGTCACCTCCCTCGTCGGCCGCGTCGGCGCTCGCGCCGCGTCGCAGTTGCCGTCTGAGGCGGCGAGCCTCGTCTTCGTCAACGTACCGGAGGCTGACCTCGGTCTCACCACCGCCGGCGGTCTCGATGTGGACCGCGGCGATTCCGAGGAGCCGTTCGACGACGTTCTGTCGGATGTCGACGTTCTGGACCCGTCCGAGTGGGAGTTCGCGATCCCGACGCGAGATCACGCCGGAGGTAACGTCGAACGTGTCCGCGGTGAGTTCGTAGTGGAACCGCTGGTAGTAGGCGAACTCGTAGACGATACCCATAACGATCCCGATGGTGACGAGCCCGAACACCGAGAGGAGGTTCATCCCGTTGCTGCCGGGCGAGACGACGACGCCGATGACGAAGAAGACGAACCCCGTGTTGAGGCTGCGCGAGAGCGACCGGACGGCGATCGAGGCGGGGTGGAGTTTCTTCATACGGCGTCTTCACCCGCGCTCTCGATCGCGAGCCGGCGCAGTGACTCCTGAAGATCTTCCGCGCGCGTCGGCGTCAGCCCGGGGATCGCCACGTCCGAACTCCGGGAGCCCGCCGTGTAGACGACCACCGTCGAGAGACCGACGGTCCGCTCGAGCGGCGAGCGTCGGGAGTCGACGTGCTGGACCCGCACGTAGGGGACGACGGTCTGGATCCGTGTGAAGACGCCGCGTTTGATGTAGAGGTCGTCGTCCCGGAGGTCGAACCGCCAGATGCCGTAGCGTCGCCAGGCGACGATGACGCGCAACACGGCGAGCGCGACGGCGAGTCCGATAGCGGCAGGGACGAGCGTCCCTTGTGCGGGGTTCGGGAGCTCGGTTCGGGTGAGCGCGAGCGCTCCGCCGACGATGAGTCCGCCGAGGATCGCGGCTCGAGCGACGGCGAGGATGAGCCAGACGACTCGCACTCGCGGAGTGAGCCGTTCCATAGCTGTCGTGACGGAACAAACGAGATTAAAGGGTTGGAAAGCGGTGGGCGTTCGCAGCACGTGAGAGCGACCGGCAACGGGTGCAATCGATCACCCGAATTTATGCGGCTCGCACGGGTGATGCCGATCATGGCAGCAGCCGACCTCGTCGATGTCGAGCGAGCGGACGGGATCGCCACTGTCCGACTGAACCGGCCGGACAAGCTCAACGCCGTCACCCTCGAGCTCCTCTCGGAGCTACGAGATGCGCTTCTCGACCTGCCCGACGAGGAGGTAGACGGACTCGTCCTCGCCGGCGACGGGCCGGCCACCTGTGCGGGTATGGACAGGGAGATCGTCTCCGATCCAGCGTACGACGAGAAGTACGCAGACCGGATCGACGAGTTGAACGACGACATCTACGGCTTTCTCGCTTCCCGGCCGTACCCGACGGTCGTGGCGGCCCGCGGGGCGCTCGTCGGCATCGGGTTCATTTTCTCCCTGCACTGTGACTTTCTCGTCCTCGGCGCGGAGACGACGCTGGCGCTTCCCGAGGTCCAGTTCGGCATCGCGTCGACGCACACGGTCGAACCGCTCGAGCGGATCGTCGGAACCCGAGCCGCAAAAGAGATCATTCTCACCGGCGAGGCGATCGAACCGGACCGTGCTCGCGAACTGGGGCTGGCGAACAGGGTCGTGCCGGAAGACGAGGTCGCGGACGCGGCGCTGGAGCTCGTCAGCGGGATCGCCGAACACGATTCGGACGCCGTGAGCGCACTGAAATCGGCGGCTTACGCCCCCGAGTAGGCCGGGGCTGCTCGAAGACGAACGGTTGCGGTGCCGGGAGGAAAGACGTGGAACTATCGGTCGGGACGAAACGAAAAGCCGGAAACGGGGGACGAGGCGTCAGTGGGTCGTGGTGCGGACGTCTTCGACGCGATAGAGGTCCTCCTGCAGCCCGTCACCGTCGCAGTCGTCGTTCGGACACTCGTAGTGCCAACCGTCCTGGGTTGCGTTCCCCTCGCGGAATCGCTCCCCGCATACCTGGCAGAAGAGTTGTCCCTTTTTGCACGTGTCCCGGTGAAGTTCGAGGGCGAGCTCGGTCTGGAACGACTGGTTGCAGTTGCGACAGGTGTGCATATTTCGTCTGACGCGAGCCTCCATCAAAACTGCTTGGGTTCTTTTATTCCGCCGGATCTGCATCCGATTCGGCGTCACTACCCCGATTTACGGCCGATCGGTCGGCAAAAAAGAACGGGTGGAATCCGTGTTTACTCGGTCCCGAGTATTCCGTGTGCTGGTAGATCGCACGCTCTCTGGTATCTGGTACCGCCCCGCTCGAATTCGTGTTCCGAATGAGATAGGTTAGCATCCGAGCGGCGATTTCTACCGATCGGTCGGCCCCACTAATTTGTGGCCACGGAGACAACGAGCCGGATAATGGATCCGCCTATCATCGCCGGTCGATTGATCGCAGGCGTCTTGCTCATCCTGGCGAACGGCTTCTTCGTCGCCATCGAGTTCGCGTTGACTCGAGCGCGGCAGTTCACCGAAGCGGAGTTCGTCGGCGGCGACCCAGCCCTCGAGCGAGCCTGGGAGATGACCGACAACCTGGAGATCTATCTCACCACGTGCCAGGTCGGGATCACGGCCTCGAGTATCGCCGTCGGGATCGTCGCCGAGCCGGCTTTGGCGGCCATCTTCGAGCCATTCTTCGCGAACACGGCGCTGGCGACGATCGGCAGCGGGGCCATCCTCGCCTTCCTGATCATCAACCTCGTTCACCTGACCCACGGGGAACAGACGCCGACGTACCTCGGCGTCGAGCGATCGCGGATGGTCTGTCGGTACGGCGCGGGGCCGCTGTACTGGTTCAACTGGCTCATCTCGCCGCTGATCACGCTCGGCGACGCCATCGCCAAATGGACGCTCAGGCTCTTCGGCATCGAGATGACCGGCGCGTGGCTCGAGACCGAAGAGGATGTCATCGAATCCCGCGCGGATCTCCGGAACAAGCTCGGGTCGGTGCTCGAGGAGGGTGAACTCCCCGAGGAGCGACGCGAAGAGATCATGAACGCGTTCCAGATCGGCGAGCAGTCGATCAGCGAGCTGATGGTGCCACCGGAGGAGATCGTCGCGCTGTCGACCGAAGACGGCCCAGACGAAAACTTTCGGAAGATGGAAGAGCGACCGCAGACGCGGTATCCGCTCGTCGGCGACGAACTGACCGAGTTCCGCGGGATCGTCTACACGCCGATCTTCGTCCGCCACCGCGAGGAACTGGCCGAGGGCGATATCGACTTCGCGGAACTCGCGGCGCCGCCGATGACGCTCTCGCCTGACGTGGACGTCAGCGACGCGGTCGATCAGTTCCAGGCGGAAAATCAGGAACTGGCGCTCGTGATCGAAGACGGTGAGGTCGTCGGGTTGGTGACCGTAACCGACCTGCTCGAGGCCGTGATGGGCGACATCGAGGATCCGCTCGATCAGGAGCAGGTCGAGATGGCCGATCGGTAATAGTTCGGACCGCGAATCGGCCACGCGACTGAGAGAACGGCTTCCGATTGCCCGCTTTCGATTTCCGTATCCATCGTACGGCCCCGAACGAGTCGGCTACAGGGACCGCGTCCCAGTCGATCGTGCCAGACTCTCTTTCTCCAGCGTGTCCTCGTGACCAGAGCGTTCCGCACGGGCTATCCATGATCCGCGGAATTTCAACCGCTCATAAGTAATATGGATCGGTGACTCGTACCGCTTGCTATGACAGGCAAGACAGAGCGACCACTCCTATCGAGGACGGCGGCTGTTAGTGGTCTGGTCGCCGGTCTGCTTCATGCGGGCACCTCTGTTTTGCTCTGGAATTACTTCTTCGAACAGATAGGGGACGTTCTGTCGGTAGATCCATTTTTGGGACGTATCTTCTCATCGGGATGTTCGCCCTCGGATTCGTCCCAGTTGCGTACTCCGCGACGCAGAAGACCGTTTCGCCCGTTCTACTGGTCGGTGTAATACTGATCGTCTCGGTATCTCGTTCGTGGCTGGAACACCCACTCACTGCCCCGCAAGGCTCGCCGACACCGTTCGGTGTGTACATTTTTCTTTGGGTCGGCGTAGTCCTTCTCGCGGGTCTGGCAGGCGACATCGAACGCACCCTCAGAGAACGAGAGACAGCGTGAACACCGCCTCGAGGACACAGATACTATCGAACGGGGTTCAGAATCGAGAGAATACGGAACTCGGACCCCAATCACCCTCGTGGGACGAGCGGCCGGTTCAGTCGTCCTGCCCGAGGATGCCCCGCTCGGTCATCTTCCGGGGGTCGAGCACCTCGTCGGCTTCCTCCTCGTCGAGGTAGCCTTTCTCGAGTACCACTTCTCGAACGGTCTTGTCCTCCTTGAGCGCGGTCTTGGCGACCTCGCTGGCCTTGTCGTAACCGATGTGGACGTTGAGCGAGGTGGCCATCGCCATCGACTGCTCGACGCGTTCTTCGCAGTACTCCTCGTTGGCCTCGAGTTTCCGGACGAAGCGCTCGCCGAAGACCTGACTCGCGTTGGAGATGAGTTCAGCCGACTCGAGGAAGTTGTGGGCCAGCACGGGCTTGTAGAGGTTCAGGTCGATCTGTCCTTCCGCCGCGCCGGCGGAGACGGCGGCGTCGTTGCCGACGACCTGCTTGTGGACCTGGTTGACGGCTTCGGCGACGACGGGGTTGATCTTGCCGGGCATGATCGAGGAGCCAGGCTGGTTTTCGGGCTGTTCGATCTCGCCGAGGCCGTTTCGGGGGCCGGAGGCCAGCAGTCGGAGGTCGTTGGCGATCTTGTTCAGCGAACCGGCCACCGTGCGGAGCGCCCCGTGGGCCTCGCTCATCGCGTCGTGGGCGGCCTGGGCTTCGAAGTGGTTGTCCGCCTCGCGGAACTGGACGCCGGTCTCCTTCGTGATATACTCCGCAGCGCGGCCGGGGAACTCGGGATGAGTGTTCAGCCCCGTCCCGGTCGCGGTGCCGCCCAGCGCGAGTTCGCCGAGGTGGTTCCGGACCTGATCAACGCGAGCCAGCCCCTTCTCGACCTGCGTGCGGTAGCCGCCGAACTCCTGGCCCAGCGTCACCGGCGTTGCGTCCTGCAGGTGCGTACGTCCGGTCTTGACGACATCGTCGAACTCCTCTTCTTTCTCCTCTAGGGCCTCGCGGAGGGTGTCGAGCGCGGGGATAACGTCTTTCTCGACTGCCTCGAGGGAAGCCACGTGCATCGCGGTCGGGATGACGTCGTTGGAGGACTGCCCGTAGTTGACGTGGTCGTTGGGGTGGACGACGCGGTCGCCGATCTCGCTGCCCATGAGTTCGGCGGCGCGATTGGCGATGACCTCGTTGGCGTTCATGTTCGAGGAGGTCCCGGAGCCGGTCTGGAAGACGTCGACCGGGAACTGGTCGTCGTGCTCGCCGGCGATGACCTCGTCTGCGGCCTCGATGATCGCCTCGGCGATGTCCTCGTCGACGAGCTCGAGGTCGCGGTTGGCCTGCGCGGCGGCCTTCTTGACGACGCCGAGCGCGCGGACGAACCGACGGCTGAACGTGATCCCCGAGATCGGGAAGTTCTGGATCGCGCGCTGGGTCTGGGCGCCCCAGTAGGCGTCCGCGGGCACCTGCATCTCGCCTAAGCTGTCCTCCTCGATCCGGTAGTCGTCGTCTGCCATACGCGGAGCGTCGGGACCGGTCAGGTAAAATCCACCGAAAGCCCGATACGTCGGTCTCGTGGACGCCACCACCGAGGGCCCGAGATCGGTCACTTGAGCGCGCGCTCGAGGGCGACCGAGGCCGTCGGCTCGTGGGGCCGAACGGGTCCGCTCGCGAAACGGGCGAGCCGGAAGCCGCGGAAGCGAGACGTTCGATGTTCCGTGTTTCATCGGACGCTGAACTAACGCTTTACCCGGCCCCGCGCGTATCACGAGTTGGGTGGAGCGACATCAGCCGGGAAACCAGTACGGGGTGGCTTCGCGACGACTCGTCCCTGGTGGTCGCGGTACAGGTCGTCGCGACCGTCGCGCTGTTTCTCTTCGCGATACGGTTGTTGGGGTCAGCGACGGACGCGCTTACCCCGTC
This sequence comes from Natrinema marinum, assembly GCF_024296685.1. Lineage (NCBI taxonomy): Archaea > Methanobacteriati > Methanobacteriota > Halobacteria > Halobacteriales > Natrialbaceae > Natrinema > Natrinema marinum. The sequence continues at coordinate 855,733 of NZ_CP100763.1, forward strand.
GCTCAGGGTGGTGCTGAATCGGATCATCGTCGACGACGGCTCGGCGCTCGGCCTCAGCTGGCTGGCTTCGTACGTGTTGGCCAACGGGTCGATCGTCGCCGCCCTCTCGCTGTCCCTGTTCAATTCGGGGCTGGTCCTCCCCTCACAACTATTCTTGATGATCGTCGGCTCCCGGCTCGGCGGTGCGGCCGTCGTCGTCTTCATCGGAGCGTTCGATTACCAGCACGAAGAGATCGAGTCCCTGCGCGAGTCGACGAGTCTCGGGCTCCTGACCTTCCTGCTCACCCACTCGATCTACCTGCCCGCGATGGCGCTTGGATACGCCGCGATGCCGGCGATTCGGGTAGAAGACGGACGCGGTCGGGCGCTTCCCGACCTCGAGGTCTCGCTCCCGGACGCGCTCGCGATCGTCGCCGACGGACTCATCGACGCCGTCGGGCCCGGCATCGCGTTCCTCGTGGCGATCGGCTGTATCCTCGCGAGCCTCCGGTTGTTCGATCGGATACTCGATGGCCTCGACGAACAGCGGCTGCGTCGTCGCTACATCTCGAGGCTGAACGATAAGTGGGTCTCGTTCGGGCTCGGACTCGTCGTGACGGGACTCACGACGGGCGTCGCGTTTTCCCTCGGCGTGATCGTCCCGCTCTATAATCGGGGCCATATCAAGCGAACCGAGATCATGCCGTTCGTGCTGGGTGCGAACATCGGGACGCTGGTCGATACGCTCATCGTCGCGCTCGCACTGAACACGGCCGTCGGCGTGCGGATCGTCCTCTTTCTGGTGGCTATCGGCTCGATCATATCGGTCGCGGCACTCGCGTTCTTCGCGCCGTACAGCAGGCTCATCGACAGCGCCCAGGATCGAATCCTCGAGGATCGAAGCATCTTCGTCGCCGTCCTCCTCTTTCTACTGCTCGTTCCGGTATTGCTGGTCGCGTTCCCGTAATTCCCAGCAGGTTACCTTCGAAGACGGGACCCGGCGAACGGTCCGACCAGAGCCTCGAGCCCGACGGGCGCTCCGACCGGAGTCGGGCCGATCAAGTGAACTCGATCGACAACCTGAGATCGTCCTCGCGGGCGCGCTCGCGCAGCGCCGTCTGGAGGCGTTCTCGACCCGTGCCGTGCACGTCGCGGGCCGTCTCGAGGTCGATATCGTAGATCGTCGGCGACCCCCACGCGAAGGTGCGCGAGCTGGCGGTGTCGACGGCAAGCGACGCGAGCCCGAGCCGGCGCTGGAAGATCGACCGCCGCGTCGAGACCGTTTGGATCCGGTAGTAGGGGATGACGGTTGTCCGGCGCTTCCAGAACCCGCTTCGGATCACGAGGTGGTCGTCGCCGACGAAGTAGCCCAGGTTGGCGTATTTCAGGTGTGCAGCGGGCGGCACCGCGACGAAGACGACCGCGGAGAGATACCAGCGGTCGAACGTCGAGACCGTCGCGAACCCGAACGCGGCGGCGACGATCACGGCCGCGACGACGGAATAGCGGACGAGATACCGCCGGCGGGCCAGCGTCGGCGGACTACGGAACTGGGGCGTCTCGACGCCGGTCAAGTTCTCGGCGAACCGATAGACGCGGTCGACGCCGGCCAGCGGAACGGCAGACTGACTGCCGCTCCCGCTGTCGGGACCGTAGCCCGCCGTCTCGACCCAGAGACCGGCGTAGCCGACCAGCCGCTGGAGCGGGTTCTCGGTGACGGAGACCGACTGGACCTTCTCGACGGGGATCGAACCGCTGTAGCGCTGAACGAGGCCGCGCTCGTAGACGAAGTCCTCGCCCGCCCGTCCGAGCCGGAACCCGTGGTAGTTCGCGACGGTGTAGATCGCGCTCGCGACGTACGTGGCAGCCGTCCACTGGATCGCAGTGATCGCGGCCAAAACGAGGAGTTGGCCGACGGCGGCGCCGTCGACCGCCTCCGGGCCGCCGAAGGGCTCGGCGGCCAGCAGGAGGAACTCGGGAACCAGTCCCGAACCGGAGTCGGCACCCTGCAGGAAGAACAGGAGCATGACGGGGAACACCGCTGCGCCCCACCGGAACGAGGTCAGGGCGTAGACGAGGAGTTCGCGGACCTCGAGTTCGAACAGGAGGAGCGGTCCGCCCTCGTCTCGCGGCCGCTCGCGGCGTGTGGGATCGCCGGTGTCGGCTGTCGACTCGGACGTGGCAGCAGCCGTCCGTTCGTCGCCCGCTGTTTCGGCGTCCGTTTTCGCCGTCAGCCGCCGGATCTCCGACCGGAGCCGCTCGGCCTCGTCCTCGCTGACGAAGTTCAGTGTGGCTTCGGTCTGGCCGCCGCCAGCGGTCTCGATCGAGACGACGGCGAGTCCGAGGACCCGGTGCAAGACGCTCTGGGAGACGTCGACGTTCTGAGTGCGTCGATAGGGGATCTCTCGGGCGCGCCGCGAGAGGACGCCCGAGGTCACGTCGAAGGTACTCGCAGTGGTCTCGTAGGTGAATCGGTAGTAGTACGCGATCCCGTAGGCGACGCCGACGACGAAGCCGATCGGGGCGAACAGGAATATCCCGTCGACGAGTCGATCACCGTCGAGACCGACGATGCCGCCGATCGCCATGAAAAAGAACGGAAGCGAGAGCCCGGTGACGCCGCGCTGGAGCGCCTGCGACACCGCGCTGAGCGGGTGGAGACGCTTCATATCAGACCGCGTCCTCGGCCTCGCTCTCGACGGCCAGTTCCCGAAGCGTGTCCTGTAGACTTCGCGCTCTGTCCGGCGTCAGCCCCGGAATGCGAACGTCGGCGTTTCGCGAGCCTGCCGTGTAGACCACCACGCTCGAGAGGCCGAGCGCCCGTTCGATCGGGCCGAACTGGGTGTCGACGTGCTGGACGCGGACGAACGGGACGGCGGTCTCGACGAAGGTGACGACGCCGCGCTCGAGGTAGAGGGCGTCGTCTTGGAGTTCGAACCGCCAGACCTGATACAGCCGAAGGGCGTAGACGGCACCGAGGACGAGCCCTATCGCGACGACGACGACGATCGCCGCCGTCGGCACGTCGAACTGCCACCGGCCGACGGTATCGACCTGGTCGACGGCCGCGAGGACGACTCCGAGGATGACCGCGGCGATCGCCCCGCGGGCGATCCAGAGCAGCCTGATACGAGGATGGAGGGATTCCATGTGTGTAACGTGTCAGGACTGGTGGATAAATCTACGGTTCGGTGAGCTGTCCCCGGCTCGGTGAGGTGGAGCCGTTCGCGGCAGAGCGAGGTGGGGGTGGTTGTGTTTAACACGCTCTTCGACGAATCGGTCACACATGGCTTCTGATGTACCCGGTACCGATCAGTGGGAGAACGTCGAAAGCAGCCGCGACGGCCATATCGGCCGGATCGCGCTCTCCCGACCCGAGGCGATGAACACGTTCAGCACCGGCCTCGCACAGGATCTGGACGAAGCGCTCCGCGCGTTAGACGAGGACTCGGAGGTGCGAGCGATCGTCGTCCATGGGGCCGGCGAGACCTTCTCCGCCGGAATCGACCTCTCCGAACACGGCGATCACGAAAGCGAAACGGAGTACGAGGAGTGGGTGACGCGGATGGAGGAACCGTTCCACACCGTGACCGAGATGCGGACGCCCGTGATCGCCGCGGCCCACGGCCACGCGGCCGCCAACGGAATCGGGCTAGTCGCAGCCTGCGATCTGGCCGTGGCCGCCGAGGGCACGCAGTTCGGCGCGACGGCCCCCAAAGTCGGCCTCTTCTGCATGGGTCCGGCCGTCCCGCTGATGCAGGCGCTCACCAGAAAGCGGTGTCTCGAGTTGATCCTGACCGGGGAACTGATCGACGCCGAAACGGCCCTCGAATGGGGACTGATCAATCGGGTCACCCCCGAAGGAGCACACCTCGAGGCGGCGGTGGAGCTCGCCGAAACGATCGCGTCGAAGAGCCCGATGGCGGTCCAACTGGGTAAGGAGGCGTTTTACGAGATGGTCGAGATGGAGTACGACGATGCCCTCGAGTACTCGAACGAGCGGTTCGCAGCCCTCTGTACGACCGACGACGCGAACGAGGGGATCGCGGCCTTCCTCGAGGGCGAGCCCCTCGCCGCTGACGAGTGGCCCGAGCGCTGAGTTACTGCTCGGCCTCGAGATCGTCGTACTCGTCGGGCGTGTACGTCGACAACTCGAGGGCGTGGATGTCCGTCGTCATGTGCTCGCCAAGACTGTCGTAGACCTTCTGATGTTGCTGGACCAGCGGCAGCCCTTCGAAGGCCGGCGAGACGACGGTCGCCGCGAGGTGGTCTTCGTCGTGTTCGTCGCGGGCGTGGGTGACCGTCGCGTCGGCGTCCTCGAGATTCGATTCGATGAGTTCTTCGACGGCTGCTGGCTTCATATGCGGGAGTACGCCGCTTGCGGCAAAAACGCCGCGGTCTCGGCAGCGGCTGCAGCGGCGTCGCCCCTCGGGAGGCGGCCGCGTCAGAAGGGGACGTCGTCCGGCACGTTCGGCCCCGAGGACCCCCCCTCGGCCAGTCCGTCGAAGCCGGTGCTGACGGTGACGCGGTCGATCGCGTCGATCTCGGCCGGCAGTCGCTGCTGGATCGCCTGAGTCGTCATCGAGCTGACGCCACAGCCGTCGCACGCGCCGCTCAGGTTGATCGCGACGCGGCGTTCCTCGAGGTCGAGTTCGGTGATCGAGGAGTCGCCGCCGTGTAGCTCGATCTGTGGGAAGTTCCGCCGGAGGAACAGCGAGACCTCTTCGCGGACCGCGTCTTCGGTGGACCCTTCGGGCTCGGACTCGCTCATGGCTGGCACGAGGGACCGAAGCGGTATATACTGTCGGTCGGACCAGTTCCCGGATCGAGCCGTCGGGGGCCGCTACCGATCCTTCCGTCTCCGTCGGGTCCGATGACGGCGACTTTATGCCGACTCGAGACGCCGTCCCGACTATGTCACTGGCAGCCGAGACGCGGCGGGCGGTCGATCGCCACCCCTTCCTTCGGACCGCACTGCGGGCCGGCGTGGTCAACTACACCGCCGCCGCTCGCTACCTCGAGATCGACGGCGAGCCGGATGCGGTCGCGACGGCGCTGCGACGGTACGCTGACGAGCTACCGGCCTACGAGACCGCGTCTCGAGACGCACGGGTCCGGATGGAAAGCGGAATCGGCCCGCTCGAGGGTGAGGGGGAGGGGACATCGACCGATGGCGACGCGCTGCTCACCGTCGGCGGCGCGGCCTTGGGTCCCTGTGGCGGCGACCGAACGGCCATCGTCGCGACTGGCGATGTCGATACGCCCGCACTCGCCGACGCGCTCGCACGGCTCTCGACTGACGGGATATCGGCGGACGCAGCCGCCGTCGCGGACGGAACGATGGTGATCGTCGTCGAGCGACGCGAGGGGGCCAACGCGCTACGGGCGGTCGAGGGAGCGCTCGAGCACGTCGGCGTGTCTATCGACTGACGAGGATCGTCACGGTTCGAACAGTGGCGCGTCCAGCGGGTCTTCGTTCTAGCAATCGAGACCCGGCCGCCGTCGCGGACGAGAACGATCAGCGGATCGTCCACACCGCCACCGCTCGGAGGACGGCGGCGAGGGCGACGTTAGGTTGCACCGCTCGCGGTCGAACAATCGACGAGTACGGGAAACGAGGTTCTGACAAACCCGCCCAACCGGTCCGTTCGACTCGCGTACGCGGCGCTCGAGTGGCATCACATCGTTTAACTTTCGGCCGGGCGAAGCGAGCACAATCAGAATGACCCTGCACGTGACGAATACGTTGACGGGCGAAACGGAGCCGTTCGAGCCGCAGGATCCCGACAACGTTCTTCTGTACTACTGCGGTCTGACGGTCTCCGACCCGCCCCACCTGGGCCACGCGCGGTCGTGGGTCCACGTCGACGTCATGCACCGCTGGCTCGAGCACCTCGGTTACGACGTGCGTCACGTCGAGAACTTCACGGACGTCAACGAGAAGATCGTCGCCCGCGTCGGCGAGGACGATCTCGGCGACAGCGAGGGCGAGGTCGCCGAGAGCTACATCCGGCGGACGATCGACGACATGCGCTCGCTGAATCTCCTGCGCGCGGAGGTCTATCCGCGGGTCTCCGAACACGTCCCCGAGATCATCGACCTCGTCGAGACGCTGATCGAGAAGGGCTACGCCTACGAGTCGAACGGCTCTGTTTACTTCGACGTGAACAGCTTCGACGAGTACGGCAAGCTCTCGAATCAGGAACTCGAGGAGATCGAGTCTCAGGGCGACCCCGACGAGCGCTCGGAGAAGCGCAATCCTGCCGACTTCGCGCTCTGGAAGGCCGGCGGCGTCGGCCCCGACGCTGTCGAAGAGCACCGCCACGAGGGCGCGGCACCCGCTGCGAAGGCTTGCGAGACGTCCCTGACGTGGGACTCGCCGTGGGGTGAGGGCCGACCCGGCTGGCACATCGAGTGCTCGGCGATGAGCATGACCCACCTCGGCGAGACGCTCGACATCCACGTCGGCGGCCGGGATCTGGTCTTTCCCCACCACGAAAACGAGATCGCCCAGTCCGAGGCCGCGACGGACCACCAGTTCGCGAAGTACTGGCTCCACTGCGAACTGTTCCAGATGGACGACGAGAAGATGTCCTCGAGCCTCGGCAACTTCGTCACCGTCGAGGAGGCGGTCGAGCGGTTGGGGACGAACGTCGTGCGGACCTTCCTCACCGCGGGCTCGTACAACAGCAAACAGCTCTACTCCGACGAGACGATCGCCGAGGCCGAGGAGCGTTGGGATCGCTTAGAGCGGGGGTACGAGGCCGCCGTCGAGGCGCTCGACTCGCCCGCCGCGAGTTCGAAGGCCGAGGACGGGCGGCTCCGGGACGAGGTCGACGGCGCGCGCGAGGCGTTCGCGACCGCGATGAACGACGACTTCAACACTCGCGAGGCGCAGTCCGCGCTGCTGTCGGTCGTCACGGCGATCAACCGCCACCTCGAGTCGGTCGACGCCGACGGCGCGGACGACGCGGGTGGCGAAGACGGCGCGACGGGCTACGATTATCGCGGACTTCGACGTGCGGTCGAGACGCTCGAGGAACTGGGCGGCGTGCTCGGCCTCTCCTTTTCGGGCGACACGACGGGGTCGGCCGAACTCGCCGGCGACGTGGTGGCTCTCGTTCTCGAGGTACGCGCGCGGGAACGCGAGGCCGGCAACTACGAGCGCGCTGACGAGTTGCGCGACGAACTCGCGGCCCTGGGCATCGAGGTACAGGACACGGACGACGGCGCGACGTACCGACTGCCGTCGGGCGAGTGAGCGGCAGGCGAGCGCCGTCACACTGGCGATCGTGACAGTCAGTTAGCCAGCCCGTTCAAGTGGGTGGCGCTCCACTATCTTGCAATGACTGATTCCGACTCGTTCGTCACCGCGGGATTCGACGCCATGCCCGCACACGTGGCGATCCTCGACGAATCCGGGACGATCGTCTACACGAACGAGTCGTGGGACACGTTCGGAGACACGCAAGGGCTACCCGAAACGACCGGCGGCGTCGGGAGTAACTACCTCGATGTCTGCGACGCTAGCGACGACGAAGAGGCCCCGGAGACGGCACGCGGCATCCGCGCGGTCGCGGCCGGCGAGCGCGACGAGTTCTCGCTCGAGTACCCCTGTCACACGCCCGAGCGCGAGCGCTGGTTCATGATGCGGGCGACGCCGTACGAGCACGACGGCGGGCGATTCGTCCTCGTCATGCACGTCGACATCACCGAACGGCACCGGCTCGAGCAGCAAAATCGCGACCAGGCCGAGCGCATGGAGGGGTTCGCGAAACTCCTCTCTCACGACCTGCGCAACCCGCTGGCGGTCGCGCTGGCCCAGGCCGAGATGCTCGAACTGGACGACGATATCGACCTCGATCGCACCGACGGCGAGCGTAGCGATCTGCGCTCGTCGCTCGAGCGGATGGAGTCGATCATCGAGGACGCGCTGGTGCTCGTCTCGACCGACCGCGTCGAGAAGACCGAGCCGCTCCCGCTCGCGAACGCGGTCGATACCGCGTGGGCACACGTCCGGACGGATGCGGCGACGGTGTCGGTGGTCGACGACATCGTGATTCGCGCGGACCCGACGCTCGTGAGCCACCTCTTCGAGAATCTCTTCCGAAACGCGATCGAACACGCGGGCGAGGACAGCCACATCGAGATCGGAGCGCTCGAGGGACCGGCGGCGGCCGATGCGTCGGGCGAACGTACAGCGGAAGCGGACTCACTCGAGCGGCCGGTCACCGATGGGTCGGGTGACCGGGGAGTAGCCGACGGGTTCTACATCGAGGACGACGGCCCCGGCATTCCGGCCGACGAGCGCGAGCAGGTGTTCGAGTCCGGCTATTCGTCGGATGGCGGCTCCGGGTTCGGGCTGGCGATCGTTCGCGAAGTCGTCGACGCACACGGCTGGTCGATCGAGGCGACGGCCGGTCGCGACGGCGGCGCTCGGTTCGAAATTCAGGGCGTGTCGACGCTCGACGCCTGAGGTCGACGTGCCAGTCGGACGGAGAGTCATCAGGAAGTGAGGACCACCGCGGCGCTTATTTCCTCGAGTCTGGTCGGCGTCGATGAATGAATCGACGCCTGTTCATCGGCGCGCTCGGGGCCAGCGCGGTCGGCACAGTGGCGGGTTGTCTCAGCGCCGGGGACTCGCGGACGATTTCGGCGACGCCGGCACGGGTCTCCGCGGACGCGGCTGCAACGGCCGGCTACGAGTATCAGGGGACCAGAGAGCGAGTCGAGACGGAACGGGTCGGCAGCGAGGACGTGGAGGTGACGAGTTACGTCAGCGTCTACGACCGAGCGATGGAGTTACCGACCGCGGAGTTCGGCGAAGACGCGGTGAAAGCGGGCGTGTTCGCCGTGCTTGCCGCGCCGCAGGTCACCGTCGGCGACGAGACGATCAACCCGATCAGCGACCGCTCGAGACGGGAACTCGCCAACCGAATCCAGCGCCACTACGACGGGTTCGAGATCGATCGGGCCGTCGGCGGCCGAGCGATCCAGGCGCTGGGCCAGCGCTTTTCGTTCCAATCGTACGAGGGAACCGCGGCCCTGCAGGGCGAAGCCGAGATCGCCGTCCGCCTCGATATCGCCCAGCGTCAGCACGAGGACGACTACGACGTCATCGCCGCCATCTACCCCGTCGAGGACCTGCTCGAGGGCGGGTCGGAGCAGGAGCGGATCGACACCCTCGTGCGGGGCCTCGAGCAGTACGACGACATCGAGGTCGAGATCGTCGAGAGCGGCAGTGACGGCGGCGACTAGAAAACGTGGCCGATTTTTGCTTCAGAGGCCGATCGCGGTGGCGATCGAGAGCCCGCTCGCGAGCGCGCCGAGCAGGTAGCCGGCGATCGCGCCCCCGTTGAGCAGCGGCAGGCCGGCGTGGGCGCGCCCCTCGAGGACCATGCGCATGAGAATCAGGAGGCCGACGATCGTCCCGACCAGCGCGCCGAGCGCGGGCAGATTCACCGCGAGCAGCGGGACCGCGAGCGTCTCGACCTCGAGGAACGAGGCCGCGCTGGCGACGAGCACCGTCGGGATGACGGCGTCGCCCAGCCCGATGAACAGGGCGTCGCGCTCGAAGGCGTCCGAACTCGAGTCCGCCGTCTCCGACGCCGGCGTGTCGGCCGCGTCGTCGGCATCGCTCGCGGGTGCCTCGGGCGGCTGACCGCCGTCGTTCTCGAGGACGTCCTCGGTGCTGCCGGCCGCCAGATAGGAGTACGAGAGCGTCGTCGGGACGACGAAGACGACGGGGATCTTGAGGTCCATCACGCCCTCGGCGAGGTCGAGCATGTGTTCGGTGCCGTAGACGCTGATGGCGTCGTAGACGGCCAGAACCGAGAGCAACAGCAGGGCCGGCAGGAGGCCGAAGCTGATCCCGAACAGCGCGGCGGCACCGGCTCCCATCAACACCCCGGCACCGTCGATGACGTACCACTCGGGATAGAGCAAGAGCGCGGCCCCGACGGCGAGCGAGGCGGCGATGGCGAGCCCGCTTGCGACCCCCTCAGAGGCGACCGGCGAGACCAGCGGCGGCACGAGTTCGGCGAAGACGTACCACGAGATCATCACGCTGACGCCGACGAGTAAGAGCCTGATCAGCGAATCGAGGTCGTACTTGAACGCCGCGAGCATGAGCCCGGTCGCGACGAGCATGACGCCGACGTAGAGGATGCTGTTGGTCGGATTCTGTGGATTCTCGACGGCCTGCCGGCCGGATTCGTCGAACGGCTCGACCAGCGCCAGCGAACCGAGCTGGACGCCGAGAAACAGCAGTACCGTCAGCCCCACGGCGGCGAGGACCCGAGTCCGATCGTTCATAGCGCGGCGTTTGCACCCCGCTCCTATTGGTTTTTCCACTCCGGCTCCGGTGCGAAGCTTTCGGCCATCGTTGCGCGGATTTCAGTGCGGTCGGAAACAGCGCTACCGCGCGTACAGCGTCGCCCCGACCAGCGACGGCAGGTGTACGTCGTCGTCCGGCGTTACTGCCAGATAGGGCTGTGAGACGGGGCCGAACACGTCGACGACGCGGCCCACCTCCTCGAGGGAGTCGTCTACCACCATCGTCCCGATCTCGTCGCGGTGTGCGTCGATCTCGCCCGCGCCGTTGGTGCCGTCTGCGTCGTCTACTTCGTCCGCGCGTAAGACGGCGAGCCCCTGAGCGGTGCGGACGACCGCGCCGACCCGACGCATTTCACTCGCGCATCGCGACGACGTACGCCGCGACGGCTTGCACGAGGTCGTTCTTCGAGGAGTCGTCGGCCCCGCGGACGACGACCCGGCCGCGGTCTGCCCAGGACTCCCGCGAGTAGGCCTTGTCCCGCTCGATCGTGGCGTCGTACCCGATCTGTTGGACGGCCTTCGCGATCTCGTCGACCGTCGGCTCTTCGACCGCCAGATCCTGCGACACGCGTCGTCCCTCGGCCCTCGAGAGGGTCGCATCGAGATAGGCGGGCCAGATGACGTTCTCGACCATGCGCTTTCCTGAGTGGTCAGGCGAGTAAACGCTTTTCAAAGCGAGACGGCGCATCGAACGTAGCGGGAAGAGGAGAGACGGTGGCGATTGTGAGTTATCGTCGGCGCGTGACGAATCCAGCGGTGGCCAGCAGGGCGACGGCGGCGGCGGGGACGCCGAATCCGGGGATAGCGCTCTCGCCACTGCTCTCGTCGTCGGTCGATTCGTTATCGCTCTCGGTACCGTTTCCGGCGGATACCTCGAGTTCGGCCTCCGCTTCCGCGTAGGCCTCGGGGTGGACGGTCTCGACGATGCTCACGACCGCGCTGACGACCTGCGGCGCGGGCTGGCTGATGTGGTTTGCGTTCACCGCGATGGTGTTGTCGTTCTGGTAGGCGGCCGTCGCCTGCACCGATTCGTGGATCGGCGGGCTCTCCCTGTCGTCCGGGTAGATGATCCAGTCGGGGTTCTCGTTGACGACCGTTTCGGGGTTGACCTGGCCGTAGGACTCGATACCCACCTCGGCGGCCATGTTTTCGACGCCGGCGGTCGTCAGCACCTCGTCGATGAACGTCCCCGATCCGGCGGTGTAGCCGTCGCCCATCGCGTAGTACGCCGTCGGGCGGTCCACGTTTTCGAGCGTCCGTTCGACGATCGCGAGTTGTTCGTTCATCCAGTCGACGGTCTCTTCGGCACCGTCGCACTCGCCGGTGAGTTTCCCGGTGGTTCGGACGTTTTCTTTGACGTCCTCGAGCGATTCGGCTCTCTCGAACTTGTAGACGGTGAGCCCGGCGCTACGAAGTTGCTCGATGTCCTCGTCGCTCGTTATGCTCGCCGCCAGCACGAGGTCGGGCTCGAGGGAGATTACCTGCTCGTGATTGATCTCGAAGCCGTTCCCGACGTTCGCGCGGTCGCCGCGCTCGAGGTTTCCGGTCGCGCTGCTGTAGGCCATTCCCGTCAGATTTCCTTCGGCCCCGATTTCGAAGACCGTCTGGGCGTCGCTGGCCTGGAGCGCCACGATCGAGTCGGGTCGCTCCTCGAGCGTGATCGTCTCGCCCGTGGCGTCAGTCATTTCGAGCGGGAACTCGCACTCGACGGTCGATTCGGACTCCGCGTTCGACTGCCCGGCTGCGGCGGGCGCGAACGCGGAGACGATAAGCAGTACGGCCAGTAGTACGGGTACGTGTCGTCGCATCGCTATCACCTCTCCGCTACTTCAACAAATATTTGCCTACTGCAAGGCTGGTTGTTCGTATGAACCGATCGGTCCGAACGGCGGCGTGGTCGACGGGGCTGTTCGTCCTGCTCGTCGCCGTCGTCCTCACCAGTGCGGCACTTGGACCGGTCAGGATCGACCTCGTGACCGTCGCGATGGCGATGTTGAACGCGATCGTCGTCCCTTCGGGCGTAACCGTCGGCAGCGCATCGCTTCCCGTCCTCGGCGTTCCCGTTCCGATTCCCGTCCTCGAGTACGCGCCCCTATTCTCGTTCGATGTCCCGGCGACGCGCCAGATCATCGTCGAGGATATTCGGCTTCCCCGGATCATACTCGCGGCGACGGTCGGGCTCGCACTCGCGGCTGCGGGAACGGTGATGCAGGGGTTCTTCCGGAATCCGCTGGCGGATCCGTCGATCATCGGGGTCTCCTCGGGTGCGGCCGCGGGCGCGGTCGCCGCGATCGCGTTTCCGGCGGTGCTTCCGTTCGGGAGCCTCCACCTCTGGGCGTTCGCCGGCGCGCTCGCGACGGCGTTTCTCGTCTACGCCATCGCGACCGACGGCGGGCGGACACCGGTCGCGACGCTTCTGCTCGCCGGCGTCGCGGTGCAGGCCTTCCTCGGCGCGCTGATCTCGTACATGCTCGTTCACAGCGGCGACTCGCTCAGACAGGCCGTCTACTGGATGATGGGGCATCTCAACAACAGCCAGTGGAGCGACGTGAAGTTCGCCCTGCCGATCACGCTGCTCGGGCTCCTCGTCCTCTGTACGTACCGTCGGGAACTGAACGTCCTCCTGCTCGGCGAGGAGGACGCCCACCACCTCGGCGTCGAGGTCGAACGGACCAAACTGCTCCTCTTGGCGCTCGCGAGTATCGTCACCGCCGCCGGCGTCGCGGTCGCAGGCGTCATCGGTTTCGTCGGCCTCGTCGTGCCACACATCATGCGGCTCATCGTCGGCCCGGACCACAGAATCCTGCTGCCGACCAGCGCGCTAGCGGGCGCGTCTTTCCTCGTGGCGACCGATACGCTTGCTCGGTCGGGACCGGCCGTCGTTCCGGTCGGCATCATCACAGCAGCGCTCGGTGCCCCCTTCTTCCTGTTTCTTCTCATCCGCCGGGAGGTGCACTCGCTGTGAGCGAACCCGATCACCCCGGGGACGAGTCGAACGCCGATTCCGACCCCGATCCGGCGACGGTGTCCGTCGCCGACTGCTCGATCGCCTTCGGCGATCTCGAGGTACTCGAGAACATCTCGCTCACGGTCGATCCCGGCGAGTTCGTCGGGCTCGTCGGGCCCAACGGGGCGGGGAAAACGACCCTGCTCCGGCTCATCAGCGGGGCGCTCGAGCCCGATTCGGGAACGGTGACGATCGACGACGTGGACGTACACGGCGTCTCCTCGCGGCGCTCGAGCCGGCTCGTCTCGGTCGTGCCCCAGGATACGACGCTGTCGTTTTCGTTTCCCGTCCGCGACGTGGTCGAGATGGGGCGACATCCGCACCGCTCGCGGTTCTCGTCGGCCACGACCGAGGACCGGGAGGCAGTCGAGAACGCCTTAGAGCGGACCCAAATCGCCGAGCTGGCCGACCGAGCGATCGACGAGGTCAGCGGCGGCCAGCGCCAGCGGGTGGTCCTCGCGCGGGCGATCGCCCAGTCGACGCCGGTCATGCTGCTCGACGAGCCCACAGCGAGCCTCGACGTGAACCATCAGGTCGAGACGCTCGAGTTGGTCCGCGAACTGGTCGACGAGGGGCGGACCGTGGTCGCGGCGATCCACGACCTCGATCTGGCGGCACGCTACTGCGATCGGCTCGTGATGCTCTCTGACGGGCGAATCGCCGAGGACGGCGCGCCGTCGACGGTGCTCACGAGCGAAACGCTCGCTGACTCGTTCGACGCGAACGCGGTGGTCACGCCGAACCCCGTGACCGGCTCCGAAACGGTGACCGCGCTGGCGGCCGCCCGCGAGTGCGAGCCCGAATCGGTGCCGGATCGCGTCCACGTGCTCGGCACCGGAGCCGCGGCCGCCGGCGTCGTCGCGCGCCTCGAAGCCGCGGGCGTCGAGGTGACGCTCGGCCCGGTCTCGAGCGGCGACGCGGCGGCCGAGGCGGCCCGGTCGCTCGAGATCGACGCGATCGAGACAGAGCCGTTCGCACACCTCTCGTCGGACGAACGGGCCGCGGGCGCGCGGTTCGTCCGGGAGTCCGACGTGACGGTGCTGGCTGACTTCGTCGTCGGGGCCGGCAATCAGACGATGCTCGATACGCTCGAGGCGGCGGACGCGCTGGTGATCGTCGAGACGCGGCCGCTCGGTGAGCGCAACTTCGCGGGAACGGCAGCCGAAACCCGATACAACGCGTGTCGGACGCGAGCGGTGGCGGCGACGCCGGAGACGATACTCGAGGCGGTCGCTGAAGCCGACGCGAACCGATCGCGCTCGCGGTCGTCGATCGACTCGATCGACGCCGACGACTGAACGGATGCAGTGGAGCGTGGCCGATGGGGCTCGACGCGTTCACACCGCAGGCCCGTCGCCGAGCCGGACTGGACGGTTTTTTACCCCTCCGCCTCCGAGTGGCCGCCAATGACCGAGTACGACTACGAGGACCTCGGACTCGTCGCCGGGCTGGAGATCCACCAGCAACTCGACACGGCGACGAAGCTGTTCTGCCAGTGTCCGACCGAGCTTCGCGAGCCCGAGGAGTCGGTGCGTTCGTTCACCCGGTACCTCCACCCGACCCGGAGCGAACTGGGCGAACTCGACGATGCCGCCGTCGAGGAGAGCATGGTCGAGCGGGAGTTCGAGTACCTCGCCTACGACACGACCTGTCTCGTCGAGGAAGACGACGAGCCGCCCCACGAACTCGACGGCGAGGCCCTCGAGACGGCCCTCGAGGTCGCCCAGCTGATGGACATGAGCCCCGTCGATCAGGCCCACGTGATGCGCAAGATCGTCGTCGACGGCTCGAACACGACGGGCTTCCAGCGCTCGTCGCTGATCGCCACCGACGGCGAGATTGAGACGAGCGACGGCCCGGTCGGGATCGAGGATCTGCTCTTGGAGGAGGAGAGCGCCCAGCGCGTCGCGGAGACCGACGCCGGAGTACGCTACAGCCTCGATCGACTGGGGATTCCGCTGGTCGAGATCGGCACCAGTCCCGACATCTCGACGCCCGAACAGGCGCTCGAGGCGGCCGAGCGCATCGGGATGCTCCTGCGCTCGACGGGCAAGGTCAAGCGCGGTCTGGGGACGATTCGCCAGGACGTCAACGTCTCCATCGCGGAGGGCGCGCGCGTCGAGATCAAGGGCGTCCAGAGCTTAGACGACATCGACGACATCGTCCGCAACGAGGTGGCCCGGCAGGTCGCGCTGGTCGAGATCCGGGACGAACTCGCCGAGCGCGAGGCCTCGGTCGGCGACGTACAGGACGTGACCGGCGTCTTCGAAGGCACCGACAGCGGCGTCATCGGCGGAGCGCTCAGTTCCGGCGGCTCCGTGATGGCCGTTCCGCTGTACGGTTTCGACGGGCTCGTGGGCCGGGAGATCGCCCCTGACCGACGGCTCGGGACCGAGTTTTCGGATCACGCGAAGCGCCACGGTGCGGGCGGGATCTTCCACACCGACGAACTGCCGGCCTACGGGGTCACGGAGGACGAAGTCGCGGCGCTTCGGGACGCAGTCGGGGCGGGGTCCGAAGACGCCGTCGCCATCGTCGCCGCCGATACCGAGGTCGCCGAGACGGCGATCGACGCCGTGGCCGAGCGCGCGGGAACCGCGCTCGAGGGCGTCCCCGAGGAGACCCGCGGCGCGAACGACGACGGGACGACCCGATACCTGCGACCGCTGCCCGGCGCGGCGCGGATGTACCCCGAGACCGACGTGCCGCCGGTCGAGCCGGACCCGAGCGAGGTGCCGGAACCCGAACTGCTGACCGAGAAGGTCGAGCGCTATCAGGACGAACACGGTCTCGGCGAGGGGCTGGCCGAGCAGGTCGCCTACGGCGAGTACATGCCGCTGTTCGAGGACGTGGTCGCGGAGGGTATCGATCCGACGCTCGCGGCGTCGACCCTCGAGTCGACGCTGACCGAACTCCGACGCGACGACGTGCCGGTCGAGAACCTGACCCGTACGCACCTCGAGGACGTCTTCGCGATGGCCGAGGACGGCGACCTCCCCAACGAGGGCGTACCGGACTTGCTGACGGCGCTGGCCGCGGACCCAGGCCGGTCGGCCGAGGAAGCCGCCGAGGCGGAAGGACTCGGTGGCGCCGACGAAGCGGCGGTCCGCGAGGCCGTCGTCGAGGTCGTCGAGCGAAACGAAGCACAGGTCGCAGACGAGGGCATGCAGGCCTTCTCGGGGCTCATGGGCGAGTGCATGGGCGCGCTACGCGGGAAAGCCGACGGCGACCTCGTGAGCGAACTCCTGCGCGAGGAGATTCAGAAACGTACCTGAACGCCGCGGCTCGAGCGTCGCCTCGATCCAGGCTGATCACTGCCTTCGATCATCGGTCGTGGTTCGAACCACCCGAAGGCGGTTTGGGTTCCGTGAGAGACTGTCACCCTCATTGGATGGATGTCGATATCTGCGCCGTCGAAAACCTTTATCACCACAAACGTTGGCCCATTACGTGACCAATGACTGAGACGCTCGATACCGAAACAGCGACGCTTACAGCGGTCTGTCACGTGCGCGCACCGCTGTTGTTAGAGCCCGTCGACCAGCAGATCGAGACCCTGCAGGCCTGCGAGGACGAGGGCGCGGTCGACGACCTGTTGTTGCGGAGTTGGCCAAAGGAGGTTGCGCTCTCAGACGAGAGCCCCTACCAAGAGGTCATCGACCAGTACGAACGATTCGCGGCGTGGGCCGACGAGCGCGGCGTGAGCGTCCGTCCGCCGTTCCGCGAGCGCTCGACCACGTCGCAGGTGACCGGGACGACGCGAGAGCGACTCGTGACGCCGCTGCTGTGTCTCGAGCTCTACGCCGACGACGAGTTGCTCGGCGTCTTCCCCCACTCGAACGAGGCGACCGACGAGACGTACACGACCGACGACGCGATCGCCACGCTGCGGACGGGCGAGGTGCCGATCCCGCTCGGTTCGGTCGAGGAGACCGACGTCGACGAGCCGTCGACGCCCAACACCTGTCCGGACTGCGGTGGCGCGCTGATCGACGGTCAGGGGCTCTTCGCGTGCAGCGACTGTGGGTGGCTCGGGACCGTCACCGGGTCCGGCCGATACGAGTCCCGACCGGAGACGGCGGTCGACGAGCCCGAAGCGTCGCAACCGAACCCTCAGTAACCCCACCCCCTGGGCCGACACCCCCTGGGCCGAACACACGATTCGTTCTCCGCCGATCGAGGCGTTACTCCGTGGCGAAGCTTCCGCCGTACGTCGCGTCGACGCTGATCGTCGAGCCGTCGCCATCGAACGCCAGCGTATCGGCGTCAGCGTCCGCTCCGAGCGAGGACTCGAGGCGGGTGCGATCGACCAGATCCGCGCTGCTGTAGGTGACGACGGCGTTCGCCGTCGCGGTACCCCCCGAGACGCCGAGCTGCTGGTGGACGCCGCGTGCGCCCTCGAACGCGCCGAAGTCGAACTGGAGCCCGTCGCTGTCGCTCGCCTGCTCGCTCGAGAGAGTCTCCGACGCGAACTGGTCACTGGCGGTGTATAGACAGCAGGCGATGCCGCCGTTCTCGCCGGCGCGAAGGAGCCGCTCGAAGCCGTCGTCGGTCTCGTGTTTGGGCTGTCGGTCGCCAGTAGCCGTCGCGACCGTGCGCTCTACCGCACCGAGCGGGTCGAACGTCGAATCGCTGCCGTTGGGATACGAGTAGGCGACCACGTCGTCCGCGACGCCGACGACCTGGTCGCTGCCGCCGGCAGCGTAAACCGCGTACGCGTCCCCTTCGGACTCGAGGGTGTAGCCCTCGCTCTCGAGGTCGCTTGCGAGCGCATCGCGGTCGTAGGAACCGACGAGGGCGTAGACGCCGTCGGCGTAGACGAACTGCTCCTCTCCGTTCGCCGTCACGTTGTTGCTGGTGTATGCCTCGAACGCGGCCGAGGAGCCGAGCAATTGGAGGCCGAACGCGGCCAGCAACGCGACGACGACGGGGTTGCCAACGAGCGGGTCAGTTGGCTCCTGACCCGACTCGGCCCCCTCGTCTTGTAACAGCGTGTTCATCGTTTCGACATCGATCGCGCCGTAGAAGTACGACGAGCGCTCGGTCGCCGGCAGCATCGAGGCGTACGACGGGAGTTCACCATCGAGCGAATCGCTCGGGCTGTTCGAATCGTCCCCGTCGCCAGGTTCGGTTTCGTCTGACGAGTTCGAACAACCCGCCAGGAAGGCCATTCCTGCACCCAGCATTCCCAGCGCTTTTCGTCGTCGAAGGTCGGTCATCCCGTGTTGCTGGTGACTACGGCTATATTACCATGATGGCCGTCGTGATAGCGGCCGGACAGGCGATGCACCCGTGGACCCAGTAGGAACCGCGAGAGTGACACCGAAGCGACTGGCGGCCGTCACTTCTCGGCCGGCCGTTCGGTCGCCCGCCGGAGTAGCCCCAACAGCGTGTTCGCCTCGCGTTCGGTCAGGTCGGCCCGGCCGAACACCCGGCGGAGCATCCGCATCGTCTTCTCTCGCTTCTCTTCGGGATGGTTGATCTCCGCGAGGAGGTCGGCCCACTGGTCGTAGAGCCGGTCGATCGTCGGTTCGTCGGCGCGTACCCGCTCGAGGTCGGGCAACTGCGTCTCGTCGCCGAGGGCGAGCTCGCGGAGCTCGTAGAGGGTGACGGTGGCTGCCTGCCCGAGGTTGAGGACGGGGTACTCTGCGTTGGCCGGGATCGAACAGATCTCGTCGATTCGGGCGAGTTCCTCGTTCGTCAGCCCCACGCGCTCGCGGCCGAAGACGAGCGCGGTCGGGGCCTCGACGGTCGGCAACCGGTCGGCGAGGTCTGCGGGTGTCGAGTACGGAAAGCGCATGTGGCTGCGGTCGTCCTCGTTCGTCACCGCCGTACAGCCGATCGTGTGGTAGCTCTCGACGAGGTGGTCGAACGCGATCTCGTCGGCGTTCGGGAGCACGTCCTCTCGAGCGTGCCCCGCGTATCCGTACGCCTCGCCGTCGGGATCGAGTTCTGGGGGATCGACGAGCAGCAAGTCGTCGAATCCGAAGTTCTTCATCGCACGCGCGATGGTCCCGACGTTGCCCGGTGACTGTGCGTCGACGACGGCGACGGCCGGCGGCGTTCGCCTGCTATCGCGTTCGGGACCGGATGGCTCGTCGGCGGTATCGGAACCGTCGGTCATCGGTACTCGCGGCAGGCGACTCCAGAGAGCGAAGGAACGGTGTCGGGACGTTCGGTTCCGAGGGCGACGGGAACGGACCCGCGGGAGGCTGCGACAGGTGAGGTCATAGCGGGAGTTCCGAACGGGAACACAAAAAGAAGTCCGGTCGTCGACCCGATGTTCCGTTTCAGCCTCGTTCCATCCTCATCTCGTTCTCATTCTCTGTTCTTCTTGTTCCGTTCCTTCCTAGCTAGAACTAGAAGTCTAGAACGAAAGACAGTCGAATCTGGGCACGACTGGCATCTCGTGCCTATCTATTCGATGTGGACCGGCTGAGAGAGGGGGACACACCCCCCTCGCGTTTGTAAGGCCGATTATGGGTGGAGGGTCTGTTCGGGAACACACCTGTGTCGCGGATGAAAATAGTCGGGGCAACAGGCGTTTGTGACGGGATATCAGCCGATCGGCCTCACCCACCACCCTTCATTTTCCGTTACAAACGCGAGGGGGGTGTGTGTCCTCCGCCGGATGGGGCCGCCGAATCGGGTTCCGTTCGGAGTTTCCGAACGTTCTCGGCGATTTCCGTGGTCGAAGAAACCCAAACCATCCGCAACGCGTCGCGCCTCAGAATCGACGATGGCGCTTTCGTCCCGGATCGAAACGGAAGACACTTACATCCGCGAAGGGGGTGTCCGTCTCGAGTCCCACCGGTCGGCAGTTAGAAGCGCGAGGGCAGCGGGAAAAGCTTTCTTTCGCGACGTTGCCGTCGTCCCGTATTCGAGGCGCTCTGACGGCGTATTTACATCCGCGATCGATCTCCACAGCTTTATTTCAGTTCGGTCGGAAGGGGCGGGGTACCGCAATGTCCGCCAACGACGATCGAGACCCGCTCTTTCGGTACGACGATCCGGTCTTCGCCGACGAGCGCCTGCTCGAGATCACGCACCTGCCCGGTCCGGATCGGATCGTCGGTCGCGACGAGCAGATGCAACGGGTTGCGGACGCCCTGAACCCCGCGATCTTCGGGAGCGAGCCCAACCACCTGTTCATCTTCGGCAAGACCGGTACCGGCAAATCGCTCATCTCGCGGTCGGTCACGCAGCGTGTGATCACCGAAGCCAGACACGACGACGTCACCGTCAAGTATGCGTTCATCGACTGCGGCGAGCAGAACACGGAGGCGTCGATCGTCAAGACGATCGCCCAGATCGTCAACGAACCCGACGCGAGCGGCGTCACCGTCCCCGACCGTGGCCTCGGCACCGGCGACTACTACAAGCGCCTCTGGCAGGCCATCGACCACTGCACCGATGTCACCATCGTCATCTTAGACGAGATCGACATGCTCGAGGACGACGAGGTCCTCCGGAAACTGTCGCGGGCGGGCGAGAACCGCCGCATCTCGGACTCGAGCATCGGCATCATCGGCATCTCGAACAAGATCGACTTTCCGGACCACCTCTCGGAACGCGTCAAGTCGAGCCTCTCGCGGGACGAACTCGTCTTCTCGCCGTACGACGCGAACCAACTCGTCGAGATCTTGGAGAAACGGCGCGACGCCTTCCACGACGGGGTGCTCTCCGACGACGTGATTCCGCTGACGGCCGCCCTCGCAGCGCAGGAACACGGCGACGCGCGCAAGGCGATCGACATCCTCCGGAACGCCGGTCGAATCGCGAAGAAACGAAACGACACGCGGGTCACCGCCGACCACGTCCGCGACGCCAAGGAGAAGACCGAGGCCGACCGGTTCAATGAACTGATCGAGGGCTCGCCACAGCAGGCCAAGGCGATCCTCTACTCGCTGACGCTGCTGACCGAGAACAGCTCGGAGAAGGAGTTCCCGACGAAGATCATCTACAACCAGTACAAGGAGGTCGCCCGCCAACTCGATTTCGACGTGCTCTCGGAACGCCGCGTCCAGGAGATCCTCCAGGAGCAGAACTTCCTCAACGTGATCCAGTCCGAGCGCGAGGGGCGGGGACGCGGCCGCGGCGCGCACGCCAAACACCGCCTGCTCGAGAACCCCTCGATCGTCAAGAAGGTGCTCCTGCGGGATTCGCGGCTGGCGGTGCTCGAGGACGACGAGTAACGGACCGGTCCGTCGCTCCCGTCGCTGCGCTGTCGTCGGGGTCGTAACAGTGGGCCATGACGGTGTCTTGGTCTATTCAATTTTCGTCCGCAGTTTCGGAATCATCGCGGATCGAACGGTACTGACTCTCCTACTAATGCGACGAATGTGGGCCTATTACAATTATAGTAAAGCGTTATAACTCTATAGTCCAATCTACAACCACGAATCAATGACGAACTTCGTAAAGGACCTACAATCGGTGATTATGTCGTCCCCTTCTGCGATAGCGCTCGACTGTGACGATCCACTGACGTACTCGCGGCTCTGGTCCGCGACGGACTCGTTTGCGGGCGGCCTGACGGATCGGGATATCACGGCCGGTGACAGGGTCGCGATTCACGTGGCTGCGCCGCGTCCGTTTCTCATTGCGGCGTACGGGACGCTTCGAGCGGGTTGCGTTCCCGTTACGCTGCCCGCCGGCTACCGGAACGGGGATGTCAGAACCGTCCTGAACGAAACCGACGCGAAGGCGCTCGTAACGGACTCGAGTCCGGTCATGCCGTTGCTCACCAGTAGCAAGGCGTTGCGCGTCGCGATCACCGTCGGTACCGACACGAGGATGGGCGCAGCGTTCTCGTCGTTTCTCGAGAACGATGGCTTGAACGGGTCGAACGCGCGGACTGGAACCAACGTCGTGCGGCGGTCCGACGACGCGGCGGGACTGATCGCGTACCTCGACCGGGCCGGAACCGGGCCGCTCGGTGTCGTTCACACGCACGCCTCGCTCCGCGCGGCTGCGACGGTTGGAAGGTCGCTTCCCGTGGACGACGGGCTCGAGACCCATCTCGGCGCCGTGCCGCTTTCGGACCCGATCGCGTTCACGTACGGTGCGAACGCGACGCTCGCCGACGGTGGCCGGTACGTCCCGGCCGTGAGTTCGGACCCGGAAACGGTCCGGTCTCTGCTCGTGACGACCGACGTCGATCGCGCGTTCGTCACGCCCGAGCTGTACCGGCCCCTTCGAGAGCGCGAGTCGTCGATCGACGATCGGTGTCTCCGCGTCGTGACACCGCTGCCGGACGCAGGCGGTGGCCGAGCTGATCCCAGCGGCGACGCTGTCCGCCTCTTTGGCCGCCCTGAAACGGGCCTCTCGCATGCTACCTCTCCTTCCGATGACGAGACCGGCGAGTTCGGACGACCCCTTTCAGACGTGCGAACGCGGCCCTTCGAGGGACCCGACGGCGACGAACTCGCAGTCGCGGGGCCGACCGTTATGGACGGCTACTTCGATCGCCCGGAGCTGACCGACGAACGGACCGCGACAGTCGACGGGGTGCGGTGGGTCAAAACCGGAATTCCGGCTCGAGCAGGGACCGACGCGGGTGCCATCGAGACTGCCGGGGAGTCGCTTCGAGCTCCCCGATGCAGTGACCGGGTTCCGACGCGATAGCGGTTCGCCGGAACCGCGACGCCTTTTTGCTTCGCTTCCTGAAACCGGGTATGCACAACGTCGACGCCGCCGGCCTGGGGATCGGGGACGACCACCCGCCCCGGATCATGGGCGTGTTGAACGTCAGCGAGGAGTCGCCGTACGATCCCAGCGTCTACGACGACCCCGGCGAGGCGGCCCGGTACGTCGACGAGGAGCTAATCGGCGAGGGGGCCGACATCGTCGACGTGGGCCTCGAGTCGGCTAACAAGCGCTTCGACGTGCTCTCGGCCGAGGAGGAACTCGAGCGACTACATATCGCGCTCGAAACCATCGAGAGCGTCTCCGGCGACGCGGTCTTCTCGATCGAGACGCGCTACGCCGCGGTGGCCGACGAGGCACTTTCACAGGGGTTCGACATGGTCAACGACATCTGTGGCTTTGCCGACCCCGCGATGCCGACCGTCTGCGAGGACCACGACGCCGCGGTCGCGAAGATGGCGAGCCCGCCGGATCTGGAGCGACCGGGGGCCATCGAGGAAACCGACTGGACGAGCCGGAAGTCGGCGGAATGGGCCGCGAACGCGGACTACGTCGATGGGGTCTACGAGGCGTTGAAGCAGAACGGGCTGACCGACAAGACGATCCTCGACCCGGCCTTCGGCGGCTGGAGCGAGGCCCAGACGCTCGAGGACGACCGCGAGACGTTCCGCCGGCTCCGTGAGTTCCGCGCGCTGGGCCGGCCGGTGCTGGTCTCGATCAACCGGAAGAACTTCCTCGGCGAGATCGCGGACCGCGAGACCGACGAGCGACTGCCGGTCAGCCTCGCCGCGACGTCGATGGCCGTCGAGCGCGGCGCACACGTGATCCGGACCCACGACGTGGCCGAGACGCGCGACGCGGCCCTGATCGGGTCGGCCTTTACCGAACGCTCGAGTGCCGCCACGGACGGCGTGTCGATCTCGCAACTCGACGTTCACTCGAGCCGGGAGTTCCGGTCCCACCTTCGGGAGCGCGGCGTCGATCCGTCGTTCGCCGACGACTGGCAGGCCCAGCTTATCGAACTCGAGGGGGTTGACGCCGACGCGGGCGAACGGCTGGCGTCGCTCGCGGCCGAGCACGGCGCGGTCGTCCAGTCCGGCTCCGACAGCCGGCTCCTGTTGATGGGTTCGACGACGGCCGTTTCTGCTTTTGCAGGCCGTTTGTCCGACGAAAACGACACTTTTGGTCCTCTCGGCGAGAAGCTGTCAGGGGTACTGCGTTAAGAGAAAGCTTATGCCGGATGCTTAGAAAAGGGGGAGTGGACGCCGGGCGGCCTCCCGGGTAGGGGTACTTTGGAGGCGACCCCCGGCCCACAACACGGAATTATTGTGACACTACGTCGCCCAGTGGCGACTCGGCGCTGTGTCGCTCCGTCGGTCTCGGCCGTCCGCTCGAGTCGCCGGTAGAAGGCCGGTCGCCCGCCGCGAGACGACGGCCGAATCCGAGACCGAAGGCACAAGCGGATCGCACGCCGAGTACGGCTTACATGGAGTTCGACGAGTGGGAGCCCGTCTACGAAGCGATCCTGCGCGACTTCGGCTACGACCGCGCCGGCGACGAGCGGGGACGCGACCTTCTGGCGTCGTTCCTCGAGTCGTCGTTCGACTCCGCCGATCTCACGGCCGTCCCCGACGCGACCGTCGCCGTGGCGGGTGCCGGCCCGTCGCTCGAGCGCGAACGGGACCTCGAGCGAGCGCGTGAGGCCGACGCCGTCGTCGCCGCGTCGACCGCGGTCGATACCCTCGCGGCACACCGTATCGAGGTCGACTGCATGGTGACGGACCTCGATAAGAACCCCGAAACCGTCACACGGCTCACCGAATCCGGGGTTCCGGTCGCGGTCCACGCCCACGGCGACAACCTCGAGGCGATCCGCGCGGTCGTCCCGAACTGCGACCACCGGTACGTCCTGCCGACGACCCAGGCCGAGCCGACGGCCGCGGTCCGGAATTTCGGTGGCTTCACCGACGGCGATCGTGCGGCGTTCCTCGCCGACCACCTCGGCGCAGCCCGCCTCGCGTTCGTGGGCTGGGACGTCGACGATCCGTCGGTCGATCCGACGAAAGCCCGCAAACTCGAGTGGGCCGAACGGCTCCTCTACTGGCTCGAGTCGCGCCGCGGCGAGCGCTTCGCCGTGCTCGACGGCCGGCGGGATGCGATCGAGACCGGGGCGCTCCCGCTCGAGTAGCGACCTCGCGGAACGACCCCGGCGCCGCTGCGCGTGCTCTCTGGGCCGCTTCGCTCGTTCGACTCAGCGGAGCCGGTACTCGACGATGTCGCTGCCGCCGCAGGCGGGACAGATCGACACCGACTCGAGGGTCGTGCCACAGCGTCGGCACTCCTCGATGACGGTTCGATCGTCGGTCCGGCTCAAGACCGCCGAGAGCGCTTTTCGCATCGTCGAGCGCGCTGTACCGTCCGACTGCTGCTGACCCCTCATGGACGCTCGAACGGCGATACCGGTGTTCGTTATTGTCTCGTTATACGAACCATCAAGAGAGCCGACGGATTTGGGCCGTGGTAACCGATTCCTAGAACGTCCGTTGCGTCCGGCGTTTCTCCCGTGTGGGGCACGCAGCCGGCCGGTCCGCACCGAATCGGGCGTCGTCGACGCCGTCGACCGGGCTGTTGCGATCGAGGCCCGTCGTGAAAGCGGTCCGTTGCGTCCGGCGGCACGTCCGGTCGGGGCGCGACTCACTCGTCGAACTCGAACCAACAGTTAAGACGACCAGATCACCAGAGTAGGACGTGGACCAACGGATCATCGTCACGACGCCGTTTCTCGTCTATCTGGCTCTCTGCGGGCTGTTCGGGCTCGCCCAGTCGACAGTGAACGCGCCGCTGACACAGGGCCAGCCGGCGTTTCTCGCTGTCGTCGGCCTGCTCGGCCCGCTGGTCGGGATCGGCCTGATCTGGGCGCGAAACTACGGCTACGGCTCTCCGGTGTTGGTCTCGACGATGCTCACGACCGCCTGGTTCGTCACGTACTTCTTTTTCGTCCACGATAATCCTGGGAACGTCTTCGCCGTGTCCGGCGACGGCGCGGCCGCGTACCTGACCGCGACGGTCGGCCTGATCGCGTGCTCGCTGTTGACCGCCGCCGGCGGCTGTTGGCTGTGGTACCGCGAGAGTCCAGGCTTTCGATCGGCGATCGAACGGCTCGTGGGGCCGTCGGACGCGAACCAGTGAGATCGGTTCCCGATACTCGACTCGAGTTGGGCGAGCCCGTCGGAACGGAGACGACCGATCCGGGCGTCAGAAGAGCGCGTCGAGTTCGTCGCCGGTGTCCATCAGCGAGGAAAACTCCTCCTCGGCGCTGGCCTGTACCTCCGCGGTCGTCTCCTGAGCCTCGATGGCGACCTGCTGGAGCTGGTCGATTCGCGGCACGTCCGTCACGCCCGAGAGCAGGACGATCATCCCGACCTCGTCGCGGTCCGGAATCGGGTAATCGCCGCCGCGGATCTCCATGCTGCCGGTCTCGTCCTCGAGCCACTGGCGACCGTGTTCGATGCCCTTGCGGCTGAGGTGTTTCGGCGGGCCGGTGGCGACGACGAGCCCGCGGTCGGCGCTGCCGACATCACAGGGGAGGGTGAGCCGGCCGAGGGTTCCCTTGCGGATGAGACTGGTCATTCGGTTGGTGGCGGCGCCCTCGTCGAAGTCGTCGCCGCCGGTCAGCGAGGAGAGGAACCCGTCGTCGGTGTCGACCGTCTCGCTGGCGTAGCCGACCGTCGAGATGCCGTTCGAGAGGGTGTTGATGATCTCCGAGGAGTCGACGACGCTCTCGGCGACGTGGTCACCCTGTCTGACCTCGCCGGCGGCGAACAGGAGGCCGAACCGTTCGACGATCTCCCGGTTGATTCGGTCGTACCCCATCTCGACGGATTCGCCGGCGCTGCGCCAGGCGTCGTTGTCGAAGACGAGCAGGTTGTCGACTTCGTCCACGAACGTCTGGAACGATCGCGCCGCGTTGAGCGTGTAGATGCCGCCCTCGTCCGTGCCGGGGAGGATGCCCAGTCCGTAGACGGGCTGCGTGTAGATCCGCTTCAAGTGTTTCGCGAGAACGGGCGCGCCGCCGGAGCCGGTTCCGCCGCCCATCCCCGCGACGACCAGGAACGCATCGAGCTCGTGAACCGGCACCCGGTCGATTGCGTGTTGGATCTCGTCGATATCCTCTTCGGCGACCTCTGCGCCGAGTTCGTTGTCCGCACCGACGCCGTGACCCTTCACGCGGGCCTGTCCGATGAGGACGCGGTTCTCCCGCGGTACGTGCTCGAGTCCCTTGAGATCCGTCGTCGCCGAGTTGACCGCAATCGCCGCCTCGACGAAGCCGCCGTCGATCCGATCGTCGAACGCCAGGAACTCGTCGACTACCTTCCCACCTGCCTGACCGAAGCCGATAAGTGCGAGTTTCATTGCTATCTCTCGTGGCCGTCCCCCGGCGACCGGGCCCGATCACCGTGGACCGGGCGGATCGACCGGGTTACGAACGGATTCCACGCCCGAACGGTCTCGATGTGAAAACATTGTTATGCTCGTCATATACGGGAACCGACGACAGTCACGCTCTACTTACTGTCTTCTACTCGTGACTTTCACGCTGCGAAAGTGTTCGGCCGGACGGTCCGAGATCGAACCGCCTCCATCCGCCGATTCGCGTCCCGCGCCGGTCGCCGATAACCCCATGCTTTCGGTCTTCGAGCCCGCATCTAGACCGTGATCGTTCACTGGCACCGCCGGGACCTCCGGACGAGCGACAACCGCGGCCTCGCCCGCGCCGCGGCGTCCGACGACCCCGTCGTCCCGCTGTTCGTCCTCGACCCGACCGTCCTCGAGCACGCCTCGCCGGTCAGGGTCGCGTGTCTGCTCGAGGCGCTCTCCGACCTCCGGGCGCGGTATCGGGACCTGGGGAGCGACCTCGTGCTCGCCGAGGGCGAAGCGAGCGGGGCGGTCCCCGAGGTCGCGGCGGCCTACGACGCCGACCGAGTCGTCTGGAGCGAAGACTACAGCGGTCTCGCACAGGACCGCGACCGGGCAGTTCGCGCGGCGCTCGAGGACGACGGCGTCGCGGCCGAGTCGGTCCACGACGCGATCCACCACGAACCGGGGTCGATCACGCCGAACCAGGGCGACCACTACTCGGTGTTCTCTTACTTCTGGAAGAAGTGGCGCGACCGCGAGAAGCGAACGCCGGCCGACGAACCCGACGGCGACGAGCTCGCAGACGTGACGGGCGAGTCGCTCCCGTCGCTCGCG
Source organism: Natrinema marinum (assembly GCF_024296685.1). Lineage (NCBI taxonomy): Archaea > Methanobacteriati > Methanobacteriota > Halobacteria > Halobacteriales > Natrialbaceae > Natrinema > Natrinema marinum. The sequence continues at coordinate 883,955 of NZ_CP100763.1, forward strand.
GACCTCGGGTTCGACGAGCCCGAACCCACGCCCCCGACGGTGACGACGGCGGCGGCTCGAGACCGTCTCGAGGCGTTTTGTTCGGGCCCGATCTACCGCTACGCCGAGGAGCGCGACTACCCCGCGACCGACGGGACCTCGCGGCTCTCGCCGCACCTCAAGTGGGGGACGATCGGGCCGCGCGAGTTATACGCGGCGACCGAGCGGGCGGCCGAGCAGGCGGAGAGTGACGCGGACCGCGAGAGCGTGCGGGCATTTCAGCGCCAACTCGCCTGGCGCGAGTTCTACGCGCACGTCCTCGCGTTCAATCCCGAGACGGTCACCCAGAACTTCAGCGGCTACGCCGAGCCGATCGAATGGCGCGACGAACAAGACGCCCTCGAGGCCTGGCAGGCCGGCGAGACGGGATACCCGATCGTCGACGCGGGGATGCGCCAGCTCCGCGCGGAGGGATGGATGCACAACCGGGTGCGGATGCTCGTCGCCTCCTTCCTCACGAAAGACCTGCTGCTCGACTGGCGTGAGGGGTACGCCTGGTTCCGGCGGATGCTCGCGGATCACGATACGGCAAACGATGTCGGCGGCTGGCAGTGGGCCGCCTCGACGGGCACCGACGCCCAGCCGTACTTTCGGGTGTTCAACCCGATGAAACAGGGCCGCGAGTACGATCCGGACGCCGAGTACATCCGCGAGTACGTCCCCGAACTCGCCGACGCCACGGCCGACGAGATCCACGGCTGGCACGACCTCGAGGCGGCGGCTCGAGACCGGATCGCACCCGCGTACCCGGCCCCGATCGTCGATCACGCCGAACGGCGAGAGCGGGCGATCGAGACGTTCGAACGGGCACGCGGTGAGTCGTCGGAGTGAGTCGCGGGAGCCGTCTACTGCGGTCCGGACCGAGCGAACGGTCTCGGAGACGGTGCTGAACGACAGCCGGCTCGAATCAGAATCCGCGGTTATCTACCGATCGGGCGCGAATTACGCCCGTTCATCAGGTTTCTATAGTTGCCATCACCCTTATCTACCGGACTCTCCAACGTCCTAGTATGTCCGCTCCGGACAAACTGTCGTCGCCCGATGGCGAGGTACCGCCTACCCAAGCCATCATCGAGACGATCGCCACACACGAGGGCGTCGACGCTACCGAGGTCGAGCCCCCGGCGTACGACCCGCTGTTTACCGTCGTCAACCCGGAGGCGCTCGACGAACTGTTCCAGACCACCGCCGGCACGACCAGCACCGCGGTGGTACGCCTCGAGTACGAGGGGTACGAGGTCGTCGTCCGGCAGGGCGGCGACGTGGTCGTCCGCGAGCGCTCTCGCGACGACTCCGTCGACGGCCCCGGACCGATCGAGGAGTAGCCGCGTCTGGGCTCACTCGGCCCAGTACGCCTCTCCGGGCTGGGTCTCGAAGACGGCTCGCTTGAGCAGATCGATCGCCTTCTCGAGGCCTTCTCGAGAACTGGTCAATGAGTCCTCGTGCTCGATGCTCAACGCGCCGTCGTAGTCGACCATCCGGAGCGTCGAGACGATGTCCTTCCAGTGGGCTTCCCCGTGCCCGTATCCGACGGAGCGAAAGAGCCACGAGCGGTTCGGCTCGTCGTCGTACGGCGTCGTATCGAGGACGCCTTTCTCGCGCGCTTGCGCGTCGTAGATTCGGGTGTCTTTGGCGTGGACGTGGTGGATGGCATCGCGTTCGCCCAGATATCGGATCGCGTCGGTGATCGTGATCCCCTGCCAGTAGAGATGCGAGGGATCGACGTTCGCGCCGATCCGATCGCCGGTCTCCTCGCGCAGCCGCGCCATACCGTGGGGCTCGTAGATCAGCATGTTCGGGTGCATCTCGATCGCCACGTCGACCTCGTGGTCGGCGGCGTGGTCGGCGATCTCGTCCCAGTACTCGACCGCCTGCTCCCACTGGTACTCGAGGGCCTCGGCGTGTTGGGGCGGCCAGGGCGCGGTGATCCAGTTCGGCGTCTCGTCGTTCGGACTGCCCGCGGGGAGTCCCGAAAAGCAGGTGACGGCGTCGACCTCGAGTTGCCCGGCCAGCCGGATCGCCTCACGGAGTTCGGTGTCGGCTTCGTCGGCGCGTTCGCCGTCGGGGTGGAGGGGATTGTTGTGGGTCGCGAGCGCGCTGATCCGCATGTCGTACTCTGCGAGCAGATCGCGCAGTTCGGCCTGTTCGCTCTCGTCGTCGAGATACTCGGAGCGGGTGAGGTGGTCTTGGCCCGGATGGCCGCCGACGCCCGGTTCGATCGCGCCCACGCCGAGGTCGTGGAGATAGGGGAGCGCGCTCTCGAGCGGTTCGTCGGCCAGCGGCGGGGTGTGAACGCCGATCTCCATGCGGACAGCGACCACGAGCGGGGAAATAAAACGGGTGCTGGCAACGAACGACGACGGGCCGCGGCGGACGCCGACCTCACTCGTCGCCTCTCGCGACCGGTCAGCCGTTGATCGTCAGCACGCCGCGGTTGAGGGTGATGTCGGTCGCGTCGGGCGGCAAATCGAACTCGAACTGTCGCTCGTCGACGGTGACGATCGCCGTTCCCCCGACGACGTCGACCGACGACTCGCCGCTGATCGGGCCGAAATCGACGGCGATGAGGCACTCGTCGTCGTACTCCCGGTTGCTGATGGTGATCTCATCTTGGCTGCCGGCGACGCTTTGCAGTTCGGATGGCGTTTCCATGCGCGCGCTTAGGTGGCTCCCGCCCGTAAACGTCGTGCACGAAACTGCCCCGTGAGTCGAGTCGGCCGCGAGCGCGCTCAGCCGTCGATCTCGATCGTTCCGCCCTCCTCGCTCGAGCGGTAGATGGCGTCGATCACCCGCTGGACCGCAAGCGCCTCCTCGACGCTGTTGTGCGGCCCACCCGAACCGACGATTCGATCGAAAAACGCCCGTTGTTCGTCCGTGTGCGTGTCGTTCTGATTCGTCTCGATGCTCGTATCTTCGAGGTGGTCCGGACCGATCTTGCTCGCCGAGTAGATCGAGAGATCACCCTCAAGGAGGTCGAATCGGGCGGCCGCGTCCGTCCCGCGGGCGACGAACTCGTGGGTCGCCGGGCGGTTGGTCGCCCACGCGACCTCGAGGGAGATCGTTCGGTTTCCCGCACAGCGGATGAAGGCGCTGGCGGAGTCGTCGACGTCGAACCCTTCCGGCCCCGCGTCCTCTGCCCACATATCGAGATAGGCGTACTCCTCTCGGGAGCCGAACTCGCTGCGGGTGACCCCGTTGACCTCCGTGACCTCGGGATAATCCAGGAGGTACAGCGCGAGGTCGATCGCGTGGACGCCGAGGTCGATGAGCGCGCCGCCACCGGCGATCTGCCGACGGGTAAACCACGAGCCCCGTCCCGGAATGCCGCGCCGACGGACGTAGTTGGCTTCGACGTGGGAGATATCACCAAGGTTCCCCCGATCGATCCGATTCTTTACAATTTGGACGGTGTTGGCGAACCGATTGTTGAACCCCACCATGGCGTAGCCATCGGACGCTGCTGCCGACTCTGCGATCCGCTCGGCGCTGTCGATCGAGTGGCCCAGGGGCTTCTCGAGCAGGACGTGAAGATTCCGCTCGAAGGCGTCAACCGCGTACTCCTCGTGATACTTGTTCGGCGTCGTGATGATGACGGCGTCGACGGTGTCGTACAGCTCATGGTGGTCGTCGTAGACGTCGACGTCGTACCGCCTGGCGAAGCGCGTCCGCGCGTCGGCGGCGACATCCATGCCGCCAGCGAGCGTCACCCCGAGGTCGACGAGCCGCTCGGCGTGGTACTGGCCGATGTTTCCCAGGCCAACGATGCCGGCTTCGATGTCGGATCGATCAACTGTCATCTCCCTGTAATTCTGGAACCGCGTGTGTTCGTCTCGCCTCGGCCCGATACACCCATAGTCGCTATATCGAATGTTCGGCTCGAGCACCTTCCCTCCGTCGCCAAACGTGCCCGACGCCGGCCGAGGCGAACCACTCTCCCCGAGGAGATGGCGAGACGGGTGACTCGAGCGCGGGCGGCCGACTCACTCCGCTTCCGTCGGCGTCGTGCCGGGCTCGGGACCCGAAAGGTCGGTCACACCGTGGACCAGCGCCTCGCCGGTGGCCGTCTCGAAGAGGTGGATCTTCGACCGATCGAGGACGACCTCTACGTCTTGGTTCGCCTCGATGTCCGTATCGGGCGTGACGCTCATCAACAACTGATCGGACGAGGTGGCCGGATCCTCCTCCATCGATCCGCCCGCGGCCTCGGAGAGCAGCAGGTAGACGAACACCTCGTCGCCCATCGGCTCGAGGACATCGGTTCGCGCGCCGATCCGGTCCGTCGGCGCGGCGAGCGTCTCGGCCGCCCGTACCAAGTGGACGTCTTCCGGTCTGATGCCGAGGGTCACCGCGTCGCCGGCCGCCACCTTCGGGACCTGCGTCGGATCGAGGTCGACGGTGAAGTTGGCCGTCTCGAGGGCGTTCTCGGCGAGTTCGCCCTCGACGAGGTTCATCGACGGCGAGCCGATGAAGCCGGCGACGAACAGGTTCGCGGGTTCGTTGTAGCAGACCAGCGGGGGCGCGAGCTGCTGGAGCTGGCCGTCGTTCAGGACCGCGATCCGATTGGACATCGTCATCGCCTCGGCCTGGTCGTGGGTGACGTAGATGATCGTCGTATCCAGTTCGCGGTGGAGCCGCTGGAGCTCCGTCCGCATGTGGACGCGCAGTTTCGCGTCCAAGTTCGCCAGCGGCTCGTCCATCAGGAACACGTCCGGGTTGCGCACGATCGCTCGAGCGATCGCGACCCGCTGTTGCTGGCCGCCCGAGAGCTCGTCGGGCATTCGGTCTAACATCCCCTCGAGTTGGACGATGCTGGCGGCCTCCTCGACGCGGCGGCGGATCTCCTCGTCGTCGTACTTCCGGAGGCGCAGCCCGAAGGAGATGTTCTCGTAGACGTCCATGTGGGGAAACAGCGCGATGTTCTGGAAGACCATCGCGACACCCCGATCCTTGGGCGCGAGGTCCGTCACGTCGTCGTCGCCGATGTAGACCTGTCCCGACGTCGGCTGTGTCAGTCCAGCGACGGTCTCCATCGTCGTCGACTTTCCACAGCCCGACGGGCCGACGAAGGTGACGAACTCGCCGTCTTCGATATCCATGCTCACGTCGTCGACCGCGGTGACGTCTTCGTAGCGTTTCGTGATGTTCTCGAGTCGTACTCGTGCCATTGTGTTATTCCTTGAGTGCGCCCGCGGTGAGCCCGCTGACGATCTTTTCCTGTGCGATGACCACGAGGATCGCGACGGGGATCACCCCGAGGATGCTCGCCGCGGCCATGAGGTTGTACAACACCTGATACTGCCCCTGATAGGCGAGGATGCCGTCGAGGATCGGCGCCCAGTTCTCGGGCTGGCCGTCCGTCATCAGGAACGAGAAGAAGAACTCGTTGTAGACCGCAATGAAGGTCAACACGCCCGCGGTCGCGACGCCGGGGGCCGACAGCGGGATGATGACCCGGAACAGCGCGCCAAGCCGGGTCGTCCCCTCGACGCGCGCGGCGTCCTCGAGCCCGTCCGGGATCTGGGCGTAGAACGTCGTGAGGATGAAGATGGCAAGCGGCATGAAGATCGCCGACAGCGGCGTCACCAACGCGAAGGGCGTGTTGTAGAGGGTGCCGTCGCCGGTGATCGGCTCGAGGAAGAAAAACGAGGTGTTGAACAGGTCGTTCAACGGGATGAAGAAGGCGGCTGGCGGGAAAAAGGAGATCACTAACACGAGCAACATGAGGGGCGTTCGGCCGGGGAACTCGAGGCGGCCGAAGGCGTAGCCGGCGAGGCTGGCGACGACCAGCACGACGATCGTCGAGGCGAGCGCGATCACGAAGCTGTTGAACATGTAGATGTGGAACGGAATGACCTGGAAGACCTCGACGAACGCGCCCGGATTGAAGCCGTTGGGCGTGAGGAAGATGTCCTGAAGTTGTCCTTCCGGCGTCAGCGCCACCATCAGGAGCCAGTAGAAGGGAAACAGCGTGGTAAAGAGGAAGAAAATCGCGGCGACGTAGAACATCGCGCGGTAGACGCGGCCGGGGTTGGAGATCGAGTCCGACACCCACTGCTGGAGCGGACCTCGATCGAGTTCGGCGTCGCGATCGTCGGTGAGGACCGTCCCGCCGTCGGGTCGGGTGGCGGCCGGTCGGGAGGCGCTTCCCTCGCCTCGCGGGCGCGGGCCCGCGCGATCGGTTGTGGACGATTCGCGTTCGGTCGTCGGTCCGCTCTCGGTCACGGGATCACCGTCGGTTGCCGTGGGATCGTTGCTATCTGTCATCAGGTCACACCTCCTTCGGCGTCGCGGAACAGGACGAGGTACAGCGCGATGATCGCGCCGATCACGAGCGCCGTCGAGAACGCGACGGCCGCCGCGGTCGCGTAGATGCGGGTCCCGCCGAACATCGCCTCGACGACGAGGCAACTCAGCGACGGGACGGTCGTACAGCCGGCGGTCGACTCGATCAGTCCGAAGACGCGCATCGCGTCCATCGTTCGGAACAGCATCGCGACCAGCAGCGCCGGCATCACGAGCGGCAGCGTGATCAGCTTGAACCGCTGCCAGGGCGAGGCCCCGGCTACGCGCGCCACGTCGTACAGGCTGCGGTCGACGCTCTGGAGCCCCGCCAGAATCAGCAGGGCCATGAACGCCGAGGACTTCCAGATGTCGGCCACGAGGATGATGATGAACGCGTCCTGACTGTTGGCAAGCGGCGTCCCGCTGAAGATGCCGAGGCTCTGCATCAGATCCGAGCCGAAGCCGACCGTCGGCTGGAACAGCAGGAAGAAGATCATCCCCTGGATGACGATCGGCACCGCCCACGGGAGGATAATCGCCACGCGGACCCAGCGCCGTCCGGTGAACTCCTGGTCGAGCACGTAGGCCTGACCGAAGCCGATCACCGTCTCGACGGTGACGCTGATCACCGCGAACGCGAGCGTGACGAACAGCGCCTGCTGGAAGAACGGCGTGCCGAGTTCGATGAACGGGAACGACGAGGTTAGCCCCACGTCGAGGAACTGCCGAGCCAACCGCGCGTTCCCGGTGAAGATGTCGACGTAGTTCTCGAGGCCGACGAACCCGCCCAGTGGGTCCAGCCCCCGCGTCTGGTTGGCCCGCAGCGACATGATGAACGTCCGAATCATCGGATAGAACGCGATCAGCGTCAGCAAGGCGAAAGCCGGTAACAAGAGTAGATACGCGTAGGCCGCCTCGCTCAAATTCTCCATCCAGTTGACCACGGCGTTGCCGGTCCGCTCGTGCTCCCGACCGCGTCCGGTCTCGCCGCCGGTCACCGTCCCGCCGTCCGTCAGCGCGCCGTGGTCCGTACTCGGTTCGGAGCGGGTCGCCGTCTCGTCGTCGGATTCAGTTCCCATCTTGCACCTCCGCTTCGCTCTGCTCGAGTTCCTGTGCGAGATCGTTCATCGCCGCTTCGGGCGTCTGCGCGCCGCGATAGGCCGAGTTCACAGCCTGAAAGATCAGCGCCGACTGCTCGGGCCAGAGGTCGGTCGCGGGTCGCGGGATCGCCGTCTCGCTGGCCGACTGTACCACGTCGGCGTACCGCGCGACGGGGCCGACGTCGCTCGGATCGGCCTCCGCGACCAGATCGAGGTTCGGCGGGAGAAAGCCACCGAGCCGGAAGACGGTGAGCATGACCTCCTCGTTGGCGAACGCCTCGAGGACCTGCAGGGCTTCCTCCTCGCGGTTCGAGAAGGGGCTCACGGCGAGGTTCCAGCCGCCGAGCGCCGCGGCGGTGCCGCCGACATCCTGATACTGGGCCTCTTGCCGGGAGACCGCGTACGGGCGCGTCATCACGCCGAGGTTCTCGCCGAAGGCCTCCTCGGTGCCCGTCTCCGCGATGGCGTACGACCAGTTGCGGTTCGAGACCGCATTACCGGCGGAAAACGGGGCGAGGGACTGTTGCTCGGTCCACTGGACGATCGCCGACGGGCAGATCTGGGGATACTGATCGAGGGTGTTCTCCGCTTCGCCCTCGATGAACGCGCGCATCATCCGGATCGCGTCGATGACCCGCTCGCCGTCGACGGTGATCGGGCGGTCGCCGGCGGTGAACAGGTTGTCCACGCCGCCGTAGTACGCCCCGCCCCAGGTCGTCATCACCTCGTTGAACGTACAACAAGAGAGCCCCTCGTAGGCGGCCGCCTGCGTCGTGAGCCCGTAATCGAGGCCGGCCTGGTCTCTCGCATCGCGGACCGCGTTCGCGAACTCCTCCCAGCGCGGCGGGTTCGTCCCCCAGCCGCTGGTGTCATAGCCGGCCTCCTCGATTAGATCCCGGCGGAACAGCGTAAAGCCCAGGTCCGGAAATAGGGGGAGGGCGTGGAGGTCGCCGGTCTGTGGATGACGCGCCGTCTCGAGGATCGCCTCGAGATAGTTGTCGTTGACGTACTGGAGGGTATCGTCCGGGAAACGTTCGGTCAGGTTGACCGTCTGTTCTCGGAGGACAAAGGGCACTGTCCAACCGCTGTCCATCATGTGGATATCGGGCGGGGCGCGACCCGCCTCGAGCGCCGACTGCGTGGTCTGCATCCGCTGGGCGGAACTGCTGACGACGGTCTGGACCTCGACGCGGATGTCTTCGTCGAGGCCGGCGTCCCAGAGCGCCTGCTGGATCGACGGCTCGTCGCCATCGCTGTGCATTATCCCCGCGATATCCGAGGCGGCGGTCATCACCACCGTTCCCGGAGACCGACCCCGACCGAGACAGCCGGTGACGGCGACGGCTCCGGCGGCGGTCGATACTGACGCGGCTTTCAAAAACGATCGACGCCCTCGATGGGGTCGATCGGGTGGGCCGGTGGAATCGCGTCCCATTGCCCGTGAGCGGTCCACGGTATGGGACTTAGTTGTTGGTAATAAATAATGTACTAAAACGAGACTGTCGATCGATGCTGTCGGTTACGATGTGGTTGTCGGTCGATACTAGAGCGGGCTCTCACAGCGGTCGGTCGCCACCGCCGCGCAATTGCGCATTGGCGATCGCCGGTCTGCATCTGCCGGCGAATGAGCAATATGCCGAGGGCGAATCACCGTACGGGGTCGCCGAACCATCGTCCCGCGCTGCGGTCGAGATCCGTGGCGATCGAACGAATCAGGCGTCCTCGAGCGCGGGCGGTTCGTCCCGTCCGATGTGGATCTCGTGGGCCTCGACGTCCTCTAGAGCGGCGACGCGGCCGCCGACCGAGAGTTCCTCTCCCTCCGGGGTCTCGATCGTGAGGCTGGCGACTTCCTCGCTGACCTCGAAGGAGATGTCGAGCACGCGCCCGCGGACGATCCGCTGGCCGCCGACCTCAACGTCACGGCCCTCGATGGTCGCGTAGAACTCGCCGCCCTCGTCGAGAAGGTCTTTCACACAGCGGCGGATGGAGGCGTACTTCCGGGGGTACGATCGCGCCGTGTCGTCCTCACCGAGTGTGCGGTCGGCGGTCGTCCAGAGGACGGTCCCGAAGAAACTCGAGACGAGGAAGCCAAGCGCCGACCGGTTGAAGATGACACCGTATCGGTCCTGATCGTCGCGCAGGGCGTCCTGCGTCGCGTACACCGAGTAGTTGCCGTCGGCGACGGCGACGACAGGCGTGGTGATTCCGCGACGGGCGCGGGCAGTCGATGCGACCTCGCCGTAGGCGAACTCGGCCGGATCGGGGGCGTCGGACGCCGGGGTCACGATCAGGTCGACGCTCACGCCGGCTTCGACTGCCGTGCGCAGTTCGTCCTCGAAGCGAGTCAGGAGATCAGGGGTTAACGACAGTGCGAGTTCGAACTCCGCGGCGTCGATGACCTCCTCTAAGTACCGCAAGATCGTCGACCGCGATTTCACGAGGGAGACGGCCTCCGTATCGCGAGCCGGCGCGGTGTATCGCGCCTCGAGTTCGGCGATCATCTGCTCGAAGGAGCGCTGTACATCGTCGAAGGCCTCCGCGGGGTCGATCGCGACGACCTTCATCGGCCGCGACTCGCGGAGTTCGACCAGATTGCGATCGCTCAAGCTGCGGACGGTGTCGTACACGCGCGGCTGGGGGATATCCGTGTGATCTGCGATCTCGCTGGCCGTGAGTTGCCCCTGCTCTAGGACGGTGAGGTAGGCGTCGATCTCGTACTCGCCGAGGTTGAATCGATCACCGACGCGCTCGACTGTCGAGCGCAGTTCGTCTGGTGCCATGTTCGGTCGTACGATCCCAGCGACTAAATGATTTATTATACATCGAGTAGCACGCGTTTTCGAAATCGGGTTGTTTGGGGATTGGTAGCACGAAGAGAGGGTCAGAACCCTTAACCACAGCGGGCCAGAGAGTGTTGGCATGCGCGGGGTCTTACAGGCCAACGAGAGCGCCACCCAGAGCGCGACGGACGAGCGGATTCAGGAGGCGCTTCCAACGCTCCCCGGCGGCGAACCCATCCCGCTGGACGTTATCGAGGTCGCGCTCGCGCTCATCGTTCTCGCTATCGGCTGGTATCTGTCGAAAGTCGCCGTTCGACTCGCTGGTCGCACGGTCGCCCGTCGGATCGAACGGCCGAGCGTCACGCGAACCGTCCTGGGATGGATCAGACTCACCGTCCTCCTTTGGGCCGGGACCGTCGCCGCCGGCATCATCGGCGTCGGCAGTACGCAGATCCTCCTGTCGGTGACCGTCATCTCAGCTGTCGTCGCCATCGTGCTCGCACCGCTGGTCGGGAGCCTGATCAACGGCCTCTACGTCCTCGCGGACAGGCCCTACGAGATCGGTGATATGATCGAGGTCACCGACGCCGGCCACCGCGGCTTCGTCGAGGACATCACGATCCGCTACACCAAGATCTTCACCCTCCAGAACTCCTTTATCGTCATCCCCAACTCCGAGATCCACGCGCGCGACGTGATAAATTACTCCGCAGAGGACGAGCGAACCCGGATCTCGGTCGGCTTCGAGATCACCTACGAGAGCGACCTCGAGGCGGCCTGTCGAGCCGCGGAACGCGCGGCCAGAAGCGTCGACGACGTCATCTCCGGCGGCCCGGACATACGGATCGGCAGCGCTCGCTACGCTGCGGCCCCGAGTTGCATGATCCGAGAGTACGCCGACCACGGCATCATCCTCGACCTGTACTTCTGGATGGAACACCCCTACAAGCAGGTCGTCGTCCGGTCGGCGGTCCAGCGGGCGATCGGCGAACGGTTCGCCGACCTCGACGTGGAGTTCGCCTACCCCCACCGCCACCACGTCTTCGACGACACCAGCGGCGTCGCGCGACTGGCTATCGACGACTCCGGCTTCGAACGGCCGCCCGCGGACGCCATGTCTAGCTCCGCTGCTCCCACCGAGCCTGCCGACTCGAGCGATCCGGGCGAGAGCCCCGCCGATCCGGCCGATCAGTGACGGCTCGCATGCCCAGGCCGTTCCGCTACGATCGCCTCGAGAGTCGCTGCCCGGCGGTCACCCGGACGCGGTAGCGCCGTCGTTCCGTTCCCGTCGGCCGGTATCGGCAGGGTGATTTATACCGACTCCGGTCCAATTCGACACTCAGCCGAGAGATGTACGACGATATTCTCATTCCCACCGACGGAAGCGACACGATCGCCGAGACGCTCGCTCACGGACTGCCGATCGCCGAGCACAACGACGCGACCGTCCACGCGCTGTACGTGGTCGACAGCCGCGTCACCGCTGCCGCCGGCGAGGAGACCAGTACCGACCTCGAGCGTTCGCTCCGCGACGAGGGCCAACAGGCGGTCGCCGACGTCGTGGAGCGAGCGACGGCCGAGGGCCTCGAGACCGTCGGCGAGGTCCAGACCGGAACGCCGGCCAAGACGATCCTCGAATACGCCGACGACCACGGAATCGACCTGATCGTCATCGGAACGCGTGGCAAGAGCCCACGCGAGAAGGTGACCTCGCTGGGCAGCGTCTCCGAGCGAGTGGTCGACAACGCCTCGATCCCGGTGTTCGTCGTCCGGAACGCGGGCGAGGTAGAGTAACCCGCTCGGAGGTCGAAACGGTCGAGCGTACCGCTGATCGACAAGTCCGTTCTCCCGCGTACTCGCGCAGACTCGTCTCGCTACACCTGCGCGCCTTCGACCGTGATGACCTCACAGTCGAGGTGGCTCCGCAGGTAGCTGTCGATGTCCGGGTTGTCGGTAAATCGCTGAAAGATCCGTCGCAGCCGACTCGCCTGCTTGCTGCCGATGACGACCGCGTCGGCCCCCTCCGCGGCGACTTCGTCCAGAATGCTCTCTTCGACGAGAAACCCCGTTCGAACGACGTATCGGACGTTCTCGAGCCGCCCGAACGCCTGCTCGACGGCGTTTTTCAGGTCGATTCGCGTTACTTTCTTCCCGTTCTGATAGAGGTCGACGTGCAGGACTGTCAGCGACGCGTCCCGCTCGCGAGCCACCTCGATCGCTTGCTCGAGCGTTCGTCTCGAGTGCTTCGTCAACGGGTACCGAACGGGAACCACGACCAGCGACATTAGGCGACCGAACGATTCCCGGGCGGGTAAACCTTTCAGTACGGACAGTCCACCCTGCGAACCTGTCCCATGCCTCGCTCGTGGGTTTCGCGAACCGACGGGTCGACCACCGCTCCCACTCGCAGCGGCGAAACGGACCCGGAAAGACAGCCATTTACCGCGAGCAACGGTACGTGGAGACATGCAATCCTGGTCGACCGACGACGGAGATACCGTCTACATCTCGGAGACGGACGGCGACAAGGGATCGAAGGGACCGTTTCTGGTCGCCTTCGAATCCGACGACCGCGAGCGCCGCTACGGCTGGTTCTGTACGAACTGCGAGAGTCTCGACAACGCGATGGACGCGATGGGTCGGATCAAGTGCAATCGATGTGGGAACTTCCGCAAACCGACCGAGTGGGATGCCGCTCACGAGTGATTCGGTGAGGATCCGTTCGCACGGTCCGACTGGTTGCAGACGAACCGATATCGATAATAGACAATTACCGACTGGAACCGACTCCCGGTAGGAGACGGACACATCAAACTCTCGGGACAGTTCCGAATCGTTGGGAAGTAACTGCTCATTCTTGTTACGTACCAACGTTTATGGTGGATGCCGACATAGGTAGTAACGAATGGGTCCTGTTAACATGCGACTCGTCGAGCAGGCCAGGTCGATCTTCGCAGAGTTGGGCTACACCGTCGAAGGTAACGGCCCCGAGTTCCGAGCCGAACGAGCGTGGAAAGTCGTCCACGTGAACACCGTACTCGAGGCGGGCGAACTCCCCGCACCGTCGTCAGGACAGTTCCACTGTTTCGTCGCCGAACCCGACGACGCGGACGACCTCGAGCACCGACTCGAACGCGCCGAGCCGAACTACGAGTGGGCCATCATCGTCGTCGACGGTGAGGACTATCAGGTCGAACGAGCACCACCAGGACCGCGCGTGTCGGCGTAACGCAGCGGCGAAAACAGCGGTTACGGCGGTTATTCTTCGAGGGCGTTGCGCGTCGCAGTGACGCCCGCGCCCGGATCGACATCGGCCCCCATCGACTCGAGCACGTCGCCCAGCGCCGTCACGACGTAGATGACGTTCTCGGGTCGCGCGGAGTGGCCCATGCAGCCGATCCGGAAGATCTCGCCGGCCAGATCACCCAGACCGCCGGCGATCTCGAGGTCGTACCGCTCGATCAAGGCGTCACAGACCTCGCCGTCGTCGATCCCGTCGGGGACGCGGACGGCGTTGAGACTCGGCAGCCAGTACTCGTCGGGGGCGTTCATCTCGAGGCCCATCGCCTCGACGCCGGCTTTCAGCGCGCCGGCCAGACGCTCGTGGCGGTCCCAACGCTGCTCGATGCCCTCCTCGGCGACGAGCCGTAGCGCCTCCCGGAGCGCGTAGACGTTCGTGATCGGCGCGGTGTGGTGGTACGCGCGGTCGTCGCCCCAGTACCCCTCGAGTAGGGAGAGATCGAGGTACCACGATCGGGGCTCTTCCTCGCGCGAGAGGACCTTCTCCATGGCCTCGTCCGACAGCGTGAGGGGACTGGCGCCCGGCGGACAGGAGAGGCACTTCTGCGGACCCGAGTACGCGACGTCGATATCCCACTCGTCGACGCGGAACTCGACGCCGCCCAGCGAGGTGACGCTGTCGGCGATCACGAGCGCGTCGTGATCGTGGGCCGCGGCGGTGAGTTCGGGCACGTCGGGCTGGAGAACGCCCGTGCTCGTCTCCGCGTGGACGAAGCCGAAGACGTCGGGGTCGTGGTCGGCGAGCGCGTCGGCCACGTCGTCTGGCTCGAGCGGTTCGCCCCACGGCGCGTCGACTTCGACGACCTCGCCGCCCGCGCGTTCGGCCATCGAAGCCATCCGGCCGCCGAAGTAGCCGTTCGTCGGGACGAGCATCGTGTCACCGGGCTCGACGACGTTGCCGATCGCGGCCTCCATCGCGGCCGAGCCGGTCCCCGAGACCGGGATCGTCCACTGGTTGTCCGTCCGGAACGCGTAGCGCAGCAGCTCTTGGACCTCGTCCATGATCTCGATGAACGAGGGGTCGAGGTGTCCGACGAGGGGCGTGCTCATCGCCCGGAGGACGCGCGGGTTCACGTCGCTCGGTCCCGGTCCCATCAGCGTGCGATCCGGCGGTGTGAGTTCGCCAACGTCCGGCGCTCGAGCCGTCTCGGCCGGCGGTTCCTGAGCCATGGGCGTGTGCTCGCCTGCCATCCGCAAAGATGTACCGACAGCGGCGAACGACTGGCCCGGCGGGTTCGGCGGCGCGCGTCGGCGTCAGCGAGACCATTGGTATCGGTTCGCACGACTGTGCGAGCAGTTTAAGCCACCGACTCTCGTAGTCGATATGTCGTGTTCATTGGCCACGCCCTCCTCGCGTTCGCCGTCGCGGCGCTGGTCGCCGACCGACGCGGCTGGAACGCCCAGCGAGCGCTCCTCGTCGGCATCGTCGCCGGCCTGTTCGCCGCGGTTCCGGACATCGACGTGGCGTACGCGGTCGTCGGCCTCGGAAACGCCGCGACCGGGTCGGTCGGCGTCCCGACGGCCTTCTGGGACGCGAGCCGCGCCGTCCACCGCTCGGTCACTCACTCGCTGGTCGTCGGCGCGGTCGCGGCGCCGGCGTTCGGCCTCGCGGCCGTCCGCGCCCGAAGCGAGTACGCACGCCACGCCCGCGCGCTCGCCGGTGGACTCCTCGCGGCGCTCGTCGCCGTCGCGCTCGTCGCGGGCGGCCCGCTGGCCGCGCTCGTCATGGGGCTGTTCGTCGTCGGCGGCGTCGCCATCGCCCGCGGGACCGCCAGGCTGACGACCCTCTCGCCGCCGACGGTCGCCGTCGCGGCACTCTGGGGACTCTGGTCGCACCCGTGGGGCGACCTCGTCACCGGCTCGCCGCCCGATCTGCTCTTTCCCTTCGGCTCACCGGTCCTCGAGTCCCGCGTCGTCCTCCACTCGGACCCGACGCTGCACTTACTCGGCGCGTTCGCGATCGAACTCGCGACCATCGCGCTCGCGCTCGTGGCGATCTGCCGGCTCACCGACCGGCCGATCCTCGGCTCCGTCGACCGGCGGGCAACCGTCGGCGCTGCCTACGGAATCGCCGCGCTCGCCGTGACGCCGCCGACACTCGAGGTGTCCTACCACTTCGTCTTCTCCATCCTCGGCGTCGGGCTCGTCTGCGGCGCCGTTCGAACCACGCCCTCGCCGGCGTTCGGTCGGCTCTGGTACTCGCTGCCGTCGGCCGAGTCGGTTCTCGAGACCGCGCTGACGGCGCTGGCTGCGGTAACGATCGCGCTCGCCGCATACGCAGTCGTTTATCTAGTCGTCGTCCCCGCGTGAGCGGTTTCACTGACTTTGTCGCGGCGTCGTCTCAGTTCGCGGTTACATACGCTTTTGTAAGAACGGTCAATACGAACGGGTGTGTCAGAGACTACGCTCGAGGGGTTGATCGCCGACGGCCGAACCAACGCGGCGATCGCGTGGGTATTGATCGGCGCGATCGGCGCGATCGGCCTCGCTGAACTGCTGACGGGTGGGTTCCTGTGGGCGACGTTCGCGACGACGCTCGTGGTGCTGGCGGTACTTCCGCCGGTCGCTTTCCGGTCGCTGCAGGCGATGCTCCCCTGGGAAGTATTGTTGCTAGCGGCGCTGCCCGTGTTGGGAATGGCGATCGGTGCCGACCGGCTCACCGGCCACTTCGCCGCGTACCTGTCGGTCGCGGCCATCGCGCTCGTCCTCGCGGTCGAACTGCAATCGTTTACGACTGTGCGGATGACGCCGAGTTTCGCCGTCGTCCTCGTCGTCGTTGGAACGATGGCTGCAGCGGGACTGTGGGCCTTGCTTCGATGGAGCGCCTCGAAGACGCTCGGCATCCCGTTTACGGCCGACCACGACGCGGTGATGTGGGAGTTCGTCTACTCGGCGGTCGCGGGTATCGGTGCGGGAGTCATCTTCGAATTCTACTTCAGACGCTTCGCACCGACGGACCAGCGCCTGCCCGAGGAGGTCGCGCCGATTGCGGAGGTGGACGATGCGTAACCGCTCTCGGTGGCTCCCTTCCCAACGGCGTCAGCGACAGCTCTCCTATCTCATGGAACTCAGCCTCATCGGCATGCTGTTCGTCGGTCTCGACCGCGGGAACGGCGGAATCGTGATCAACACCGGCGTTGCACTGGCGGTCACGCAACTCCCGCCGATCCTCGAGCGCGACTACGAAATCCCGATGGACCCGCGGCTCACGCTGTGGATCACCACCGCCGTCTTCCTGCACGCGTTCGGCACCGTCGGGCTGCCAGGATCGACGCGGACGCTCTACACCGACATCTGGTGGTGGGACCACCTGACCCACGCGCTGTCGGCGTCACTGGTCGCCGCCGTGGGCTACGCCACCGTCCGCGCGTTCGACGAACACTCTGACGGCGTCCACCTCCCACCGAAGTTCATCTCGGTGTTCATCCTGCTGTTCGTCATCGCCTTCGGCGTCCTCTGGGAGATCCTCGAGTTCGTCATCGCGCTGTCGGCGGAGGCGTTCGGCGTCGACGCCGTGCTCACGCAGTACGGCCTCGGCGACACGATGCTCGACTTCGTCTTCAACTCGATCGGCGCGGTCATCGTCGCACTCTGGGGGGGAGCTTACCTCACGGACGTGTCCGGGGCGATCCGAAAGCGCTTCGAGTCACGAGCCGATTGAGGTGTCGCCTCCATTGAGGCTGAATGCAGTCGAGTTGGAACAATGAATTTTTCACCTGTCAGGTATCCGTCTTTCGTATGGCCGCTCGACCGACCACGCTTCAGATACGGATGGTCGCTGCCCTCCTCGGACTTCTGCTCGTCACGGCTGCCTTACTCGTCGGTGTCTGGGCGGTCTTCTACGGCGTCCTCTCGATTCTCGGGGTCGGATCCGCCATTCCGATCGCGGTCGCGAGTACTGCCGTGACGCTACTGTCGATCGGCTGGCTCGAGTACAGACAGCTCGAGACGATCGAGCGACTCGCAGACGCCCACCCGGTCGATCGAGGGACGGCTCCGGACCTGTACGGGATCGCAACGCGCGTCGCCGCTCAACTGGACGTGCCCGTCCCAACGATCGCCATCTCGGATCGCGACGCACCCGAAGCGCTGGCCGTCGGGTTTCGTCCGGAAACCGTTCATCTGGTCCTCTCGCTGGGAACGATCGACGCACTCGACGAGCAGCAACTCGAGGCGGTGGTCGCACACGAACTCGCACACGTCAGGAACCGGGATACGATGGTCGTGACGTTCGTTTCGCTCCCCGTCGTTCTCGCAAGTGGACTCCGGTCGCGGATCGAACGAGTCGACGATCCGGGAGTAGCCGGGGTCGTCATCCTGCCCCTGGGGATCCTCTCGAACGTGGTGTGGGTCGTCGGGCGAACCCTCACAGCCCGATTCTCTCGAGCACGAGAGCGAGCCGCGGATCGGGCGGCCGCGGAAGCGACCGGCTCGCCCGCGGCCCTCGCCAGCGCGCTCGAGCGACTCGATCGGGAGATCGCCGACACACCCACCAGCGATCTGCGCGAGGCGTCGGGTGTCTCTTCGCTGTCCGTATTGCCGCTCGAGCCGAGCGAACTCGAGAAGGTTATGCTCGGGCCCGAAGGCGACACCGAGCCGTCCTACTGGTGGCTGCGGAAACGGCTCCACCGGCTCGAGCGCTACCTCTTCGAGACGCATCCGCCGACGGCCGACCGAATCGAGCAACTGGCGGCGCTCGAACGCGACAGATAGCGGCTCCCGTGTGTGAAGCTGACAGCCAGCTTTACATCACCGTACGGTGTAGAACGGCCGGCCATGGTCTTCAAGAAGATCACCCTCATCGGCACCAGTCCCGAGAGCTTCGACGCCGCCGCAGACGACGCCATCGACCGCGCCGAAGCGACCCTCGAGAACGTCCACTGGATCGAGGTCGACGAACTCGGCGTCGAGATCGCCAGCGCCGACGACCGCGAGTACCAAGCGGAAGTCACGGTCGCTTTCCGACTCGAGGAGTAAGTAGCGCTGTCGACTCGGCATCGCGCCTCGAACCCCCGTTTTTCGGTCGGAACTCCCGAACGGAGCGTCGTCTATCGGCGCTGAAACGGAAGCGGTGGGTCGGAAGAAACGGCCTCGGACGGTCCGGATTACGTTCGGAAGGATTCGCCGCAGCCACACTCGCTGACGACGTTCGGATTCTCAACGTGGAACCCTTCCGCCTGGAGCCCGCTCTCGTAGTCGAGGACGCTGCCCTCGATGTACTTCAGGCTCGCCGGATCGACGAACACGCGCAGGTCGTGGTGTTCGTAGATCGTGTCGTCCTCGTCCGGTTCGTCGTCGAACCGCATCCCGTAGGAGAGGCCGGCACAGCCGCCCTGCTGGACGAACAGTCGAAGGCCGGCTTCCGTCACGTCGAGGTCTTCCCCCTCGAGCAAGGCCAGCGCCTGCTCGGCGGCGTCCTCGGTCACTTCGATCTCCGGCTGGGTGTCCGCCTGCCCACCGTCCATACTGTCCGTGCTCATGTCTCTCTGTTTCGGCGCGACGATGTTAACTGTGACGCCATTCCAACGCGAACGGGCTAGCCGTTCCCGGTTACTCCTTCTCGGTGGTCGGTGCTGCCCGGCTAACAGTTCGATCGTCGCCGGAGCGATCGGTAGCACGTTCCGAACTGTCGCTCGTCGTTTCGCGAGAGTTCGATCTCGTGTTCCGCGAGCAGTTCGAGCATTCGTTCTAACTCGCAGCCATACCACATCGAGAGGAGCCGCACGTTCTTCTGGGCGTAGTCGTAGTTGCGCTCGAGGACGCGCCCGTCCGTCGGATCGACACGCGGTTCCATCTCACCAGCCACTTGGACCTCCACCTACGTAAAACCAGTTTGCACTTTGGTAACCTAAAACCGCCGTCGAACAACGATAGATTACCGTTCGCTACGGATCTCGATCGCCGTCGAGGCGGCGGCGAACGCTCTCGGCGTGGGCCTCGAGCCCCTCGGCGTCGGCGAGGGTCGTGATCGTCTCGCCTAAGTCGGCGAGGCCCTCGCTCGAGAGGCGCTGGATCGTCGTCGACCGGAGGAAGGTCTCGACGGAGAGCCCGCCGGTCACCCGCGCCCCGCCGTTCGTCGGCAGGACGTGGTTCGTCCCGCTGGCGTAGTCTCCGGCCGCGACGGGGGTGTCCGGCCCGAGGAAGACGCTGCCCGCGCTGTCGATTCGGTCGACGATCGACTCGTCGTCATCGGCGACGACCGCGAGGTGTTCGGGGGCGTACTCCTCGGTAAAGAGAATTGCCTCGCTCATCGACCGGGCACGGAGCACGCCGCTGGCGTCGTTTGCCAGCGCCTCGCGGATCACGCCCTCGCGTTCTCGTCCGCTCGCCTGTTCCTCGACCGCCGCAGCGACCGCGTCGGCAGTGGCCTCGTCGTCGGTGACGGCGACGACCGAGGCGTTGGGGTCGTGTTCGGCCTGTGCGACTAATTCTGCGGCGACCAGTTCGGGCGGGGCGGTCTCGTCGGCGATCGCGACGACTTCGCTCGGCCCCGCGAGGAAATCGATCTCGACATCGCCGCGGACTTCGGCCTTGGCCGCGGTCACCCACTTGTTCCCCGGGCCGACGATCTTCTGAACGCGGTCGATCGTCTCCGTCCCGTAGGCCAGGCCCGCGATCGCCTGTGCGCCGCCGACGCTGTAGACGACATCCGCGCCCGCGGCGTGGATCGCCGCCAGCGTGACGGGACTCAACTCGTCGGCCGGTGGCGTGACGACCGCGACGTGGTCGACGCCCGCGACGACCGCCGGGACGATCCCCATGATCGCGCTCGAGGGGTAGGCCGCCGAGCCGCCGGGGACGTAGACGCCGACGCGCTCGAGGGGGCGAAAGCGCCGTCCCAGCGTGCGCCCGTCGCCGAACTCCCGCCGCCAGTCTTCGGGAAGCTGGGCCTCGTGGAATTCGCGGACGTTCGCCGCGGCCGTCTCGATCGCCTCCCTGATCTCCTCGTCGATGTCGTCGTCGTAGGCCCGTTCGCAGGCGTCGGTGATCTCTACGTTGCCGAGTTCGATGCCGTCGAACTCGCTCGTGAACTCGCGGACGGCCACGTCGCCCTCCTCGCGAACCCGGTCGACGATCCCGCGGACGTCCTCTCTCACCGCCTCGATACCGGCGTCGCGCTCGAAGAAGGCCGCGCGATCGGCCGGCCCGAGGTCGGCGATGGCCCGCACGTCGGTTGTCATGCCCGCGGATTCGAGCGGCGAGCGAAAAACGGTTTCCTTCTGCTCACGCGTCCGGGTTCTCGACCTCCCAGATCCCGACGGCGTCGAGGGTCGCCCTAACGAATAGATAGATGAGGATGCCAAAGCCCACCAGCGCGAACGGTGCCTGCAGGAGGTTCGCTATCTCGACCTCGAGAACGATCCGGCTCAGCCCGCGGACGACGAAGCTCACGATCACTAGTCCGAACGCGATGAGCGAGAGTTTAACGAATCCCGAACGGTCCATGTCTATCCCTACGAGCACGGTCGCTAAACGATGTCGGTTGTTCCCACGCCGCCGTTTCCGTCGCACGTCGACGGTTCGCGGTTCGCGTCGGCGACTCCCGACACGGTCACTGCACGTCGGCGCTCGCGGCGCGACCGATGGCGTAGACGGCCACCGAGCCAAACACCAGCGCGAGCCCCACGAGCACAGCCAGCGCGGGGACGAGCGTGTTCCACATCCCCTCGAACCGCGTGACCTCGATGACGGTCATCGTGTCCTCGCCGAGCATCACCGCGCGGGCGGCGTCGACGCCGTAAGTGATCGGGTTGAACGTCGCGACCGTCTGGATCCACTCCGGGAGCGCCGGCAGCGGGAGGAACGCGCTCGAGACGAACAGCAAGGGCAACTGCAGCAGGTTCGCCCCGATGATCGTCGACTCCTCGTCTCGAGTGACGACGGCCAGCACGTTCGAGAACGCGGTGAACCAGACCGAGAATACGACGCAGATGCCGGCGATGGCGACGGCGCCGACGAGTCCGGTCTCGATCTCGGCGCCGAGCAAGACGCCGAGTCCCAGCACGATCGCTACCTGCGCGACGATGCGGACGACCTCTGCCAGCGTCTTTCCGAGGAAGACCGCGGTCCGGTTCATCGGACTCACGAGGATCTTCTCGAACATTCCGGTCTCGATGTCGTTGACCAGTCCGATACCCGAGGTCGCGGCCGCGACCAGCGCCACCTGGATCACGATCGCCGGCACGAGGTACGTCTCGTAGGTGATCCCCGGCAGCGCGCCCGTCGCGACGCCGCCGAACACCTGCGTGAACAGGACGAGGAAGATGATCGGCTGGATCAGCGAGACGACGAGCACGAACGGGTTCCGGACCGACTTGATCGTCCACCGGACGAACGTGACCCGAACGTCGCTCGCGAACCCGCCGCCGTGGCGGTCGACGCTCGGCGCGCTCATCGCTCACCCCCCGTTCGACCGCCTTCCCGCTCGTCGCCGTCGACGGTCCCACCGTCGCTGATCGACTCCGATCGCGTTGCGTCGGCTGCCGTCGACGCTTCTTCGGCGCTCTCCGATGCGTCTGGCCGCTCGTCGGTCACGGCGAGGAACACGTCGTCGAGCGTCGGGGCGCGAACGTCGAACCCGACCACGTCGATGCCGGCGTCCCGCAGCGCGACCAGTAAGTCCGTCCCGCGCGTCCGCGCGTCGCGTGCGGTCACCTCGATTCCCGACTCGATTTCTTCGACCGCCGCTCCCTCGGCGAACAGCCCTTCGTCGCGTGCCACCGTCGCCGCCCGCTCGCTCGCGTCGGGATTCGCCAGCTCGACGCCGAGGATCTCACCGCCGACGCGGCGTTTCAACTCGGCTGGCGCCCCTTCGGCGACGACCTGCCCTCGCTGGATGACCGACAGCCGATCGCACAGCTGATCGGCCTCCTCTAAGTACTGCGTCGTCAGGAAGACGGTCGTCCCCTCGTCGTTGATCCGCCGGAAGTACTCCCAGAGGCGGTTTCGCGCCGCCGGATCGAGCCCGGTCGTCGGCTCGTCGAGAAAGACGAGTTGCGGCCGGTGGACCAGCGCGGTCGCCGCGTCGAGGCGTTTCTTCATCCCACCCGAGAAGTCGTCGGCGACCTTGCCCGCCACGTCGGTCAGTTCGACGAGCTCGAGCAGTTCGTCGATCCGGTCGTTTCGATCCGCTTTCGCCACGCCGTAGGCGTCGCAGGCGAACCGAAGGTTCTCGCGGGCCGTCAGCTCCGGATCGATGCTCGTCTCCTGGGCCATGTAGCCGACCGTCGCGCGCACGCTGTGTGGGTCGGCGATGGCGTCGAACCCGTTGACCTCGACCGAGCCGGCCGTCGGCCGCAACAGCGTCACCAGCGTCTTGATCATCGTCGTCTTCCCCGCACCGTTCGGGCCGAGAAAGCCGAAGAACTCCCCCTCGTCGACGAGCAGGTCGACGCCGCGGACCGCTTCGGTCCCGTCCGCGTACGTCACCGCCACGTCCCGGGCCTCGATAGCGTAGTCGGTCACAGTCGTGTTTGGGCGACCACCGGGATATAGCTGCGAGTTCGAAGCTGGTTCGTAACTTCGTGTTTCGAACTATCGGCGACCGTCACTCAGAAACCGGCTCGAGGTCGTACTCGATGGCCCACGCGTGCAGGTGGCCAAAGGCCGGAAACGCCGCCCGCCCCTTCTCGGTCGGCTCGTACTCGACACGCGGCGGGACCTCGTCGTAGGCCTCTCGCCGGAGCAACCCGGCCGCGACCAGCTCTTTGAGCCGCTCGGAGAGCGTGTTCGCCGGCACCTCGAGGCGCTCCTCGAGTTCCGAGAAGCGAAGCGGTCCGTCGGCAAAGGCAAACGCCGAGAGGATCGCCATCGCGTGGGCTTTCCCGAGGAGGTCGAGCAACTGCGCGACGGTCCGTTCGACCCGTTCTTGCTCGTCGGGCTCGAGGCGGTCGCGAATCGCTCGCGCAGTCTTCTGCGACCGACCGGCATCTAGACCCGGAACAGTACCGACGCCAGACGGCGCCTGTTCTCCGTTTCGGCTGGTTTCGCCGTTCGATCGCTCGTCGTCGTTCCGCTCGTCACTCATAC
The DNA here is from genome assembly GCF_024296685.1 of Natrinema marinum. Classification (NCBI taxonomy): domain Archaea; kingdom Methanobacteriati; phylum Methanobacteriota; class Halobacteria; order Halobacteriales; family Natrialbaceae; genus Natrinema; species Natrinema marinum. Next base: position 907,485 of record NZ_CP100763.1, read on the forward strand.
CTGTTACTGGGTGGACCAAAAACTAATACTTCGCGTTTCTAACTATCGAGTAGAAGCCGGTCTCGGGGCCGCTACTTCGAGACTTCGAAGTCACAAGCTTATGTCTCGAGCGGCCGAAGTGACGGGTATGCAACTCGCCGCTTTCGGGGCGACCGGTCGAACCGGCCGCCCGCTCTGTCGGCAGGCCCTCGAGCGCGGGCACACCGTTATCGCGCACGCGCGCTCGCCTGAGAAGCTGCCGTTCGCCGACGACGTGACCGTCGTCGAGGGCGACGTCTACGCCGGAACTGGCGTCACAGAGGCTATCGAAGGTGTAGACGCGGTCGTCTCCGTGCTCGGACAGACCGCCGGCTCGCCGGACGACCTGCTCACCGTGGCCGGCGACAACGTCCTCGGGGCCATGGAGAACGCCGGCGTCGACCGGTACGTCACCCTCGTCGGTGCCGGCGACCTCGCGCTGGGCTTCGAATCGATCGACCGCGCGGATATCGCGCGGTTCGTCCTCGACTGTCTCGAGGGGGAGGAGTTCGTCCGCAAACTGCCGACGGTGGGCCCCGCGTGAACGTCCTCGTCACGGGCGCGACCGGGACCGTCGGCGCCCACGTCGTCGACGGCCTCCGCTACGCACCGGACGCAGCCGTCACCGCCGCGAGCCGCGATCCCGTCACCGCCCGCGAGCGGTTGGACTGTGCGACCGTCGGGTTCGACTTCACCGATCCGACGACCTACCGCGACGCGTTCGCCGAGATTGACGCGTTGTTGCTCGTCCGACCGCCGGCGCTGTCCCGCGTTCGTCGGGACATCATTCCGGCGCTGTCGGCCGCCGTCGGTGCCGGTGTCGAGTTCGTCGTCTTCCTCTCGGTCATCGGTGCCGACCGGAACCCCCTCGTCCCCCACGCGCGGATCGAGTCGTGGATCGCCGACTCCGGCCTCGAGACCACCTTTCTGCGCGCCTCGTTTTTCATGCAGAACCTCTCGACGACTCACCGCGAGGAGATCCGCGACGGTCGGCTGGCCGTCCCCGCCGGCGACGGAAAGACGAGTTTCGTCGACGCTCGAGACGTCGCCGACGTCGCGGTCCGAGCGCTCCGCGAGGGGATTACCGGCGCGTACGACCTCACCGGTCCGGACGCGCTCTCGTACGCCGAGGTCTGTGCGGTGCTCTCGGCGACGCTCGAGCGCGAAGTAGAGTACACCGATCCATCGCTCCCCCGATTTCTCGTCTCGCGGTACCGCCTCGAGGGCGATCTCGCGAAGGCCGGCGTGATGGCTGCGATCTACACGACCGCTCGGCTCGGACTGGCGGCTCGAGTGACCGACGACGTTCGATCGCTCCTCGGCCGTCCGCCGACCGACTTTCGGGCGTTCGTCCGCGACAATCGCACGGTTTGGACGTAATCCGTCGACACAGGCCGCTGTACGCGGTTCGTAACAACCTCTTTCCCGGATCCGAACCGGCTATCGGGACCGTTTCGGTCCGTTCTCTCGAAGGAACGGCCCGGTCGCGTCCCGAGGACTCGGCAAGTCCTGCATAACTATTCCCCGTCCACCGCACCACCGACCTATGTGGCCCTGGGAACACGCGGTCGTCGGCTATCTCGCGTATTCTGTGTGCTGTCACCTCCTGTTTCGGGACTCACCCAGCGGACTCGAGGCGTTCGCCGTCGTGCTGGCGTCGACGCTCCCGGATCTGATCGACAAGCCCCTCGCGTGGGAGTTCGGCGTCTTCGACGCGGGGTATGCGATCGGCCACTCGGTGTTCTTCCTCGTTCCGCTCTCGATCACCGTCGGAACCATCGCGGCCGCGGCCGGCCGCCCGCGTACCGGCCTGGCTTTCGCCCTCGGGTCGCTGTTGCATCCCCCCGCCGACCTCCTCTACTCCTACCTTAGCCAGGGTATCGTCCAGGTGGAACTCATGCTCTGGCCGGTCGAAACTGTGGTGGGGCATCCTCCCAGTCGGGGATTCCTCGAGTCGTTCGAACTACTGTTCGGCCGCTATCTGTCGGAGCTCCTCGCTGGCGATGTCCCGACGTACGTCTGGATTCAGTTGGGATTAGCCGCCTTTGCCTTCCTGCTCTGGCTCTACGACGGTGCGCCCGTCCTTCGTGAATGCCTGCTGGGTGGCAAACGACTCCTTCCGGAGACGAACGGATCGCGCTCGAAGCACCGATAACCGCTTCGAGCGCTTTCGGTACGTTCAGTTTCGCCTTTGTCGGTCCGCAGAGGGGACTCATCGCCTGCGGCACAGCACGCGTCGACCCATTCGGCCGTCGCCGGTCGCCTCGCCTACCTTCGCCGGTCCAACGTTCGGATCTGCTCGGTCGAACCGTCCCGTTTCGACGAGTACGGTAATAGAGTCTTTCTCACAGCGAACGGTTCTCCCGGTTGAATGCCAACGATAGCCAATGGGGAGCCGAGACGACGGCCTTTTATAGAAACCCGGCTTTCGACACTAATGCGAACGACGTGGCGCACGCCGCCACGTTCCCTCCGGCCGTTCTCCGGCGCGGAGGCAGGAAATATTCCGTTTCCTCGTCACGACTGACTGTCGAATGGTCGGTCATCTCGAGGCCGTTCGGATCGATCGCGTCTGACGCCGGTTCTCGGCGTCCCAGTACGACGCCCTTATATACTCGGGCAGCGTACTTCAGGATACGCGAAAGTCCTCGCCGGATGCGATTTCCGGCGTGGAAACGATCCGACGCCCTTAAGTGTACGAGGGTCTTCGGATAAGAACGCGAACGCGTGATCGACGGCACGTTCGACTCGAGCCGTCATCCCGCTCTCGGACGGGAAGGGTTCGAAGGGGTTATGTACCCCAGATGGCCTACGAATACGTCCGAAGGAAATGAGGATCCTACCCCTGCGGTCCGCCGTACAGATGGGATCTGATGTTAGCCTTGGTAGTTCGGTGACGCCCGACCGGTCATCGCGACCGGCGACGTCGCCGAACGTGGACCATATAGCGAAGTGTGAGTGTGTACCTACATTCACCGCCAACCTCCCCGGCTCTGCCGGGGAAGAGCATTCCGGTTGATCCTGCCGGAGGTCATTGCTATTGGAGTCCGATTTAGCCATGCTAGTTGCACGAGTTTAGACTCGTAGCAGATAGCTCAGTAACACGTGGCCAAACTACCCTATGGATCCGAACAACCTCGGGAAACTGAGGCTAATTCGGAATACCGTTCACAGCCTGGAGTGGCGTGAACGCGAAACGCTCCGGCGCCATAGGATGTGGCTGCGGCCGATTAGGTAGACGGTGGGGTAACGGCCCACCGTGCCTGTAATCGGTACGGGTTGTGAGAGCAAGAGCCCGGAGACGGTATCTGAGACAAGATACCGGGCCCTACGGGGCGCAGCAGGCGCGAAACCTTTACACTGCACGAGAGTGCGATAAGGGGACTCCAAGTGCGAGGGCATATAGTCCTCGCTTTTCACCACCGTAAGGTGGTGGTGGAATAAGTGCTGGGCAAGACCGGTGCCAGCCGCCGCGGTAATACCGGCAGCACGAGTGATGACCGCTCTTATTGGGCCTAAAGCGTCCGTAGCTGGCCGCGCAAGTCCATCGGGAAATCCGCGCGCTTAACGCGTGGGCGTCCGGTGGAAACTGCGTGGCTTGGGACCGGAAGACCAGAGGGGTACGTCTGGGGTAGGAGTGAAATCCCGTAATCCTGGACGGACCACCGGTGGCGAAAGCGCCTCTGGAAGACGGATCCGACGGTGAGGGACGAAAGCTCGGGTCACGAACCGGATTAGATACCCGGGTAGTCCGAGCTGTAAACGATGTCTGCTAGGTGTGGCACTGGCTACGAGCCAGTGCTGTGCCGTAGGGAAGCCGTGAAGCAGACCGCCTGGGAAGTACGTCCGCAAGGATGAAACTTAAAGGAATTGGCGGGGGAGCACTACAACCGGAGGAGCCTGCGGTTTAATTGGACTCAACGCCGGACATCTCACCAGCATCGACAATGTGCTGTGAAGGTCAGGTTGATGACCTTACTGGAGCCATTGAGAGGAGGTGCATGGCCGCCGTCAGCTCGTACCGTGAGGCGTCCTGTTAAGTCAGGCAACGAGCGAGACCCGCACTCCTAATTGCCAGCAACACCCTTGCGGTGGTTGGGTACATTAGGAGGACTGCCAGTGCCAAACTGGAGGAAGGAACGGGCAACGGTAGGTCAGTATGCCCCGAATGTGCTGGGCGACACGCGGGCTACAATGGCCGAGACAGTGGGACGCAACCCCGAAAGGGGGCGCTAATCTCCGAAACTCGGTCGTAGTTCGGATTGAGGACTGAAACTCGTCCTCATGAAGCTGGATTCGGTAGTAATCGCCGTTCAGAAGACGGCGGTGAATACGTCCCTGCTCCTTGCACACACCGCCCGTCAAAGCACCCGAGTGGGGTCCGGATGAGGCCGACGTAACGTCGGTCGAATCTGGGCTCCGCAAGGGGGCTTAAGTCGTAACAAGGTAGCCGTAGGGGAATCTGCGGCTGGATCACCTCCACAGACCGGGACTGGGGCGATGCCCCAGCCCACACGGTTCGCGTTCGATCGACCACGTCGTCCGACCGGCCGATCGGGCACCTTTGAACTACCAAGGCTAACACTAGATGTCCCATCGCGTCCAAGCGCGATGGGAGTGGGCCCATAGCTCAGTGGGAGAGTGCCTCCTTTGCAAGGAGGATGCCCAGGGTTCGAATCCCTGTGGGTCCATCACTCGGTGGAAATCTCGGATCGTGCCCCTTAAGTGGGGCAAGGCCCGACGATTGAATCCGAACGAAACCGATGCACCAGCCCGTGTAAACGTGGCTGGGAAGGGTTAATGCAGGCCGGCCGTCTACCGGCGTGCAAATGAGACCGTGTGTACGTGTAGTCCAGGCGTCCACTGGACCCGTTCCCGGGTCACGATGTTGCACTTCGGTGCAACGCCGATCCGATGAACGTGGCTACTGTGCCAGCTGGTGGATCGCTCGGCTTGAGAGCTGAAGAAGGACGTGCCAAGCTGCGATAAGCCTATGGGAGCCGCACGGAGGCAAAGAACATAGGATCTCCGAATGGGAATCCCCACCGCAATTGCTTCGCGCAATGGGGAACGTCGAGAATTGAAACATCTTAGTATCGACAGGAAAAGAAAACGAATGTGATGTCGTTAGTAATGGCGAATGAACGCGATACAGTCCAAACCGAAGCCTTCGGGCAATGTGGTGTTCGGACTGACGATCACTTCCCGAACCGCGACACGAAGTCTCTTGGAATAGAGCACGAGACAGGGTGACAGTCCCGTACTGTCGATTAGTAAGGAACGAGTCAGCTCCAGAGTAGCGGGGGTTGGATATCCCTCGTGAATTTCGCGGGCATCGACCGCGAAGACTAAACACTCCTCAAGACCGATAGCGAACAAGTAGCGTGAGCGAACGCTGAAAAGCACCCCAAGAAGGGAGGTGCAATAGGGCGTGAAATCAGTTGGCGATGGAGCGACAGGGCATAGAAGGTCCCGGACAAAACGAACCAGGCGCGAGCCTCAAGTAGGAAGTTTGGGAAGCCGATGTTCTGTCGTACGTTTTGAAAAACGAACCAGGGAGTGTGCCTGTTTGACGAGTCTAACTCGATTATCGAGGAAGGCGAAGGGAAACCGACATGGCCGCAGTCTTACGACGAGGGCCGCCGTGTTCAAGCGCGGGGAGTCAAACGGGCACGACCCGAAACCGGACGATCTACGCAAGGGCAAGGTGAAGCGTGCCGAAAGGCACGTGGAGGCCTGTTAGAGTTGGTGTCCTACAATACCCTCTCGTGACCTTTGTGTAGGGGTGAAAGGCCCATCGAGTCCGGAAACAGCTGGTTCCAACCGAAACATGTCGAAGCATGACCTCTGCCGAGGTAGTTCGTGGGGTAGAGCGACGGATTGGGGGACCGCACTCCGAGAGGAGTGCGCCCCCCTGTCCAACTCCGAACCTACGAACGCCGTTTGACGCAGGGAGTCCGGTGCGCGGGGTAAGCCTGTGTACCGTGAGGGAGACAACCCAGAGCTGGGTTAAGGTCCCCAAGTGTGGATTAAGTGCGATCGAAGGTGGTCTCAAGCCCTAGACAGCCGGGAGGTGAGCTTAGAAGCAGCTACCCTCTAAGAAAAGCGTAACAGCTTACCGGCCGAGGTTTGAGGCGCCCAAAATGATCGGGGCTCAAATCCACCACCGAGACCTAGCAGTGCGGATCAAACCGCAATCTTGTAGGTTGGCGTTCTGTTCGGGTGGAAGCACGGCTGAGAAGTCGTGTGGACCGTTCAGTAACGAAAATCCTGGTCATAGTAGCAGCGTTAGTCGGGTTAGAACCCCGACGGCCGAACGAGTAAGGGTTCCTCAGCAATGCTAATCAGCTGAGGGTTAGCCGGTCCTAAGTCAGCCCGTAAGTCGAAGCTGACAACAGGGAAATAGGTTAATATTCCTATGCCAGTGTGCACTCAAAGCCGACGCTTTGGGGCCGCCTCTGCCGGGCCTTCGCCCGGTCGAACAGTCGAAATTCGTGGAAGCCGTAATGGCACGAAGCGAACGAATGGCTGGATAGCGTAAGAGAGGCCAACCTAGAGCCCGTGAAAAGGCAAGCACACTGTCCGTACCGAGATCCGACACAGGTACTCGTGGCGGCGAAAGCCAAGGTCTGTCGGGAGTAACCGACGTTAGGGAATTCGGCAAGTTAGTCCCGTACGTTCGCAATAAGGGATGCCTGCCCCGCGAAGGGGCAGGTCGCAGTGACTCGGGCGCTCCGACTGTCTAGTAACAACATAGGTGACCGCAAATCCGCAAGGACTCGTACGGTCACTGAATCCTGCCCAGTGCAGGTATCTGAACACCCCGTACAAGGGGACGAAGGACCTGTTAACGGCGGGGGTAACTATGACCCTCTTAAGGTAGCGTAGTACCTTGCCGCTTCAGTAGCGGCTTGCATGAATGGATCAACGAGAGCGCCACTGTCCCAACGTTGGGCCCGGTGAACTGTACGTTCCAGTGCGGAGTCTGGAGACCCCCAAGGGGAAGCGAAGACCCTATAGAGCTTTACTGCAGGCTGTCACTGAGACGTGGTCGCCATTGTGCAGCATAGGTAGGAGCCGTTACACAGGTACCCGCGCTAGCGGGCCACCGAGGCAGCATTGAAATACTACCCGATGGTGACTGCGACTCTCACTCCTGGCGGAGGACACTGGTAGCCGGGCAGTTTGACTGGGGCGGTACGCGCCTGAAAAGATATCGGGCGCGCCCCAAGATTTCCTCACTCGGGTCGGAGACCCGAGGAAGAGCGCAAGAGCAAAAGGAAGTCTGACAGTGTCCGGCACAACGACGGACGCTGACGCGAAAGCGTGGTCTAGCGAACCAATTAGGCTGCTTGATGCGGCCAATTGCTGACAGAAAAGCTACCTTAGGGATAACAGAGTCGTCACCCGCAAGAGCACATATCGACCGGGTGGCTTGCTACCTCGATGTCGGTTCCCTCCATCCTGCCCGTGCAGAAGCGGGCAAGGGTGAGGTTGTTCGCCTATTAAAGGAGGTCGTGAGCTGGGTTTAGACCGTCGTGAGACAGGTCGGCTGCTATCTATTGGGGGTGTTACGGTATCTGACGGGAACGTTCGTATAGTACGAGAGGAACTACGAATGGGTGCCACTGGTGTACCAGTTGTTCGAAAGAGCACGTGCTGGGCAGCCACGCACCACGGGGTAAGAGCTGAACGCATCTAAGCTCGAAACCCACCTGAAAAAGAGATACCACCGAGATCACTCGTAGAAGACGAGTTCGATAGACTCGGGGTGTACGCGCCAAGGCAACGAGGCGTTGAGCCCGCGAGCACTAACCGATCGAGCCACACACTCATACTACATCGCATTGGATCCGTGACGCGAGAACGGGTCCGGACGCAAACTGGACTACACGTACATGACGGTCAGACACCACCGATATTGGCATGATCGCGGTTCGATTCCGTGAATCGGCGTTAAGGCGGCCACAGCGGCGAGGTTCCTCCCGTACCCATCCCGAACACGGAAGATAAGCTCGCCTGCGTTTCGGTCAGTACTGGAGTGCGCGAGCCTCTGGGAAATCTGATTCGCCGCCGACCACTCATACTTCATTTCAAGCCTCACAGCGTCGCGGTTAGCGCTGTGGGGCTTTTTGCAGTTTTATACAGCTGCAGCTCAAGCTCGGTGAATCGGTTCACGGTTTGCTTCCACAATCGACAACCAAATATTTTTGGAGCCGAGCTTATCCTGTTATCTCTGAAAAAGTAAAACATGGATACAGAGGTAGACCCGTCCGATCTCGACGTTATCTATGGATTACTGTCCGATTCGGACCGACGATACGTTCTGTATTACTTCCTCGAGAACGAACGGAGCACTATCGACCGAATAGCGCTGGAACTCGCTGGGTGGAAAACCGATGCCCCCCTCGAGTCTGTCTCCGACGACGAGAAAGAGACGGTTTCGATGGCGCTGCGCCACAATCATCTCCCACGTTTGTCCGATCACGGGCTCGTTACCTTCGATCAGCGAAGCGGGGATGTCGCCGTCGGGACAGAGTTCGACAGTGTTCGCTCGACCGTCAAGCGTGCGCGAGAGGAGGAGACACCCGATTCGGTCACCAACGGCGCTGCTGAGTCGTTTCTGTCTCGGCATCCGGTACCGGAATCGACCGGCGAGGATCACTGAGACGGAGTAGGACGGACGATCGTCGATAGGCAGTAGCGGTGTAGTTCTAAATCCCGTCAGGACGGGCCGAGAGCCGATAGGCTTCTGGAGAGAACTATCGCCCGGAACACTAACGTCCAGCCTCATCCCGTGGCGGCGTGCCGCGTCGGCTGGCTAACCCTCGTGCCGGGCGGAGGAACGTCGCGTTCCCCGGTACTGCTGTCGCGTGCCCGGGTTCGCCGTGCTGTCATCGCACCCGAATGGGTGAGCTCGGACGGGGACTAAAGGCACGCGATCTGCCTACGTGCGTCGATCGTTTAACTCTTCTACTCTTCCGCGGCGCTGGGTCACGTGTTCGGACGACACGATATTCACGGATACCGTCAGATGGGGCGAGAGTGGTGAGTGCACAGAGAGTTACCGCAGTGGTGCGCTTCTCGCTCGAGCACGTGTCGCTGCCCGGCTCCGCGTACGAACCGGAGGTCCCGCCGAACTGTCGAGTCCGACGGAGCAACCGTCAAGCGATGTCGACATCCGGTGATGGCAATGGTGTCGACGCCGTGACCGGTTCGATCGATGGAACTGTACGAGTCGACGGTGACATTTCCCAGCGAGGGACAATCGATGATCGAGATTGACGCACCACTGCGAGTCGAACGGACTGACGATCACGTCGCCCGCGTCACGTACGAGCGACCCGACGCGATGAACGCGTACAACGAAGCCCTGCTTCGAGGGGCGGTCGACGCGTTCGAACGGCTGGACGATCGCGATGAGGTCCGCGCGATCGTCCTCACGGGGGCCGGCGACGCGTTCTGTGCCGGCGTCGACCTAAACGACATGCCGCTGACTCCGGAGATGGACTTCGCCGAGTACGAGACGGGGCTGGGGCTGTTCCAGAACGTCGTCCGAACGATCCGCGGGATCGATACGCCGGTCATCGCGGCGGTCAACGGCTACGCGCTCGGGGCCGGCTGTGACACCGCGCTGGCCTGTGATTTCCGCATCGTCAGCGACGAGGCCGTCATCGGCGAGACGTTCATCGACGTGGGGTTCGTTCCCGGCGACGGCGGCGCGTTCCTCCTACCGCGACTGATCGGCGAGGAGCGCGCGAAGGAACTCATCTTCACCGGCCGGAAACTCGCCGGCGAGGAGATCGTCGAGTGGGGCCTCGCACGTGAACAGGTCCCCGCGGACGACCTGCTCGAGGCGGCCGCGGCGTTCGCAGACGAGTTGGCCGGCCGGCCGCCGGTCGCGCTTGCCCAGAGTAAACGCCTCGTCAACGAGAGCTTCGACTCGGACCTCGAGCGCGCGCTCGAGGACGCCACCCGCGCACAGCGGATCTGCTCGCAGACGGCCGACCACGAGGAAGCGGTCGCCGCCTTTCAGGAGGACCGCGAACCGGAGTTCGAGGGACACTAGTATGATTTCCGGTCAGCGATCGGGTCAGCCGTGACCGATGCCTGTCCCGCTCTCGAGTGCGGGGCGTGATCGTCAACGCCGTCGGGCTGTCGCGCGGTGATTCAGGAACGGTAAGTCGACCCGGATGCGTTCCGGGAGCGTCTAGTCGCTATCCAACTCCGCGGTACTCGAGTGCGCGCCGGCAGAACTGCTGGCGAGCAACGAGTAGCTGAGCGTGGCTGCGAGGAGCGCGAACCCGGCGAGGGTCGCGAACATCACGAACACACTGAAGGTTTCGTAAATGATTCCAGTGATGGCAGCGCCGAGGGCTCCGATTCCGAACGTCCCAACGTACGTGAAGCCGTACGAGAGGCCACGAGCGTCCGCCGGGGAGTAGCGCGCGATCGTCGCCTGGTAGAGCGGCTGGAGCATAAAGAGGAGAAAGCCGAGCACCGCACTGACCGCCACGAGCGATGCGATACCGGCCCGCGCCGCGGGGATGAACGCGAGAGCGGTAATCGAAAGCGATGCCAGCACGACCATGAGGCCCCGTTCGGTTGCCACTCGTTCGGTGAGTCTCCCCCCGACGTACTGACCACCGATGCCGACCACCAGGAGTCCCGTATAGAGGAACCGCGACGGTTCGAACTCGTCTGCCATCGGGGAGTTCGGATCGAACACCTGCAAACCGCCGACGACGGGCTCGAGAAACGTGGTGAGTATCTCGGGCAGCATCGTCAGCGTCCCGCGGTAGAAGAGCCCGTTGAGCATGACGATCGCGAAGACGACGCTGAACCCGGTGGCGAACAGCGCTTTCGAACCCGCCCACAGTTCCGCCGGCGAGGTCGCCGGCGTCCCGTCGGTCGAATCGGCCTCGCCCCGTCGGTCTCTCGTCCCCGCGGTTTCGTCGAACCGAGCGCGAAGCGCGTACAGCGCGACGAGGAGCGCGGGCATCGCCAGGAAGGCGGTGACGAGCCGCCAGTCGACGACGAGCAAGAGCAGTGCGGTCACGAGCGGGCCGAGTGCGATGCCGGCGTTTCCCGCCATGCCGTGGTACGCGAACGCGGTTCCGCGATCGACGACACCGGTGCTGATCAACGAGAGACCGGCCGGATGGTAGATGCTCGCGGCGATCCCCCAACAGACCAAGCCGAGGACGAGGATGGGGAGGCTCGGCGCGACGCTCAAGACGAGAAACGACGCGCCCATGCCGACGAGACAGCAGACGATGAGCGGGCGCGAGCCGTAGATGTCTGCGAGGACGCCGGACGGGAGGGCCCCCAGCCCGAACATCGCGTAGCCGGCGGAGACCACGACGGCGAGAAAGCCGATCGAAATCGAGAACTCGGCCGTCCACAGCAACATGAGAATCGGGATCGAGAGTTCGTACGTGTGTACCATCGCGTGGGAGAGCATCGCGAAACTCACGATGGCACGATCGTTCGAGTCCATAGCACTGCTCGACGGTTCGATGCCGGGCGGATAAAAGCCGTTTCTTCCGATCCGGCTACGGAGTCTCGGTTCCGGACGTTATTCGGGTTGGGGCGTCTCGGTGACGGTACCCTCGTTCTCCGCGAGCCACTGCTCGTAGGCGTCGGGCTCGAGGACGACGAGTTCGGCGTCCATCCACGAGTGGCCGGAGCCACAGAATTCGGCGCAGACGACGTTGTACCGGCCGGGTTCGTAGGCGACGGTCCGGGCGCGGGTGTAGCGGCCGGGGAAGGCGTCCTGCTTGATCGCGAGGTCCGGAACGAACAACGAGTGGATGACGTCTTCGCTCGTGAGCCAGATGGTCACGCTCTCGTTGGCCGGAATGACGATCTCGTCTTCGGTCGTCACGTTCGTCCCGGGGTAGCTGGCTTGCCACTCCCACTGGTAGCCGGTGACGTAGACCTCCTCGTCGCCGGTGTCGGGGAGGTCCGCGAACGAATCGAACCCCTGCTGACTGCGATCGATGTCGGCCGACTGTGAGGGCGAGACGTAGGGACTGACGAGGACGGTGTAGCCGGAGAGGCCGACGAACAGCAGGATGATCGCCGTCGCGGCGGTCCAGGTAATCTCGAGGGCGGGGTCCTCGGTGGTCGGCTGCGGGTCGTCGTTGTCGTGGAATTTGACGGCCGCGTAGACTAGAATGAGCAGGACGAACAGAGTAAGGGGAAGCGCGACGTAGAGCAACTGATACTCGAGGTCGTCGATGAGTTCTCGGTTCACCGACTGTGCGGCGACGGAGCCGGATAGCGCGAGGAGACTCAGGAGGGCTGTGAGAGTGAGCGTCTCGATCGTGCGTCGACGGCGACCCATTGGCGGGGGTTCGAGGGCCGCGCTGATATACGGCAGCCATTGATCGTTGAACTGTCACGAGTACGTATCGGTTCTAGGGGCCGTATTCTACGGGCAGACGTGTCGAGGACGATGACAATCTGTATGTTGTCAGTTCATATTTATTTGGGGCGGTGATGAGTCCACCGCTATGCACGGCGGCGAGCGGTGCGGTCGATCGATCGGAGGTGGCGGGTGACGATGAACCGCGCCCTCGTGGAGGTATCGTTGTTCGGTGTCGTCGCCATCAGTTGCCTGCTGACGGTGGTACTCGCGCGGCGATTGCGTGCTGAGCCGTCGCCGGATGGCGGATATGCCGTCGGTCGCGACCGTCGATTTACGCTCGCCGACGCCAGGGCGGCCGCGGTTCGCTGGACGACGACGACGAATCACCGAGAAATCGGGCTGCTCTACATCGCGTTCGGGACCGTCGCGGCGCTATGGGGCGGGATCGACGCGATGATGATGCGGACGCATCTGCTGACGCCAGAGGCGAACCTCTGGACGGAACAGACGTACAACGAACTCTTCACGATGCACGGGCTGACGATGCTGATTTTCTTCGTTACGCCGGTGTTTTTCGGGATCGGGAACTACTTCCTCCCGCTGTTGATCGGGGCCGACGATATGGCGTTTCCGCGGCTCAACGCCGTCGGCTTCTGGATGCTGCCGCCCTCGCTCTTGCTCGCCCGTCTGGGAATCGTCGCCGAGGTAACGGGCAAGGTACTCGCGCTGGTGGTTCCGGCCGACCTGTTGACCGCGCTGTTCGCGTTGCGCGAGCCGGCGATCGGCTGGTACCTCTATCCGCCGCTGTCACTGGCTCCGAATCCGCAGACGAATTTCCTCCTGCTCGGACTCCACTTGAGTGGCATCGCTACCACGATCGGTGCGCTCAACTTCATCACGACGGTGATCTACGAGCGCGACGAGTCGATCGGCTGGGCGAACCTCGACATCTTCTCGTGGAACATGCTCGTCACCAGCGCGATCGTCATCTTTGCGTTCCCGCTGCTCGGGACCGCTGTGCTCATGTTGTTGTTCGACCGGAACTTCGGGACGACGTTTTTCGCAGTCGAGGGCGGTGGCCCGATCCTCTGGCAGCACCTCTTTTGGTTCTGGGGTCATCCGGAGGTGTACATCATTTTCTTGCCCGCGACGGGCCTGATGAGTCTGATCTTGCCGAAGTTCGTTGGCCGCAAGCTGTTCGGGTTCAAGTTCATCGTCTACTCGACGATCGCGATCGGCGTCCTCTCGTTCAGCGTCTGGGCCCACCACATGTTCGTGACCGGCGTCGACCCGCGCGTCCGAGCGAGTTTCATGGCGACGTCGGTGGCCATCGCCGTTCCGAGCGCGATCAAAGTGTTCAACTGGATCACCACGATGTGGAACGGCGACGTTCGACTCGCCGCGCCGACGATCCTCTGTGTCGGTTCGATCGGCCTGTTCATCGTCGGCGGCGTCACCGGCATCTTCCTCGCGGTGATCCCCGTCGACATCATGTACCACGGGACCTACTACGTCGTCGGCCACTTCCACCTCATCCTCATGGGGATCATCCCCCTGATGATGTTCGCCGCGAGTTACTACTGGTATCCGCTGCTCACCGGCCGGATGTACGACCGCCGGCTCGCGCTCTTTCAGTCGTCGCTGCTGGTGGCCGGTTCCGCGCTGACGTTCATGACGCTGATGGCGCTCGGGTTCCTCGAGCTGCCCCGTCGCTGGGCGACTTATCCGCCGCGATACTCGGCGTTGCAAGTGGTCGCGACCGTCGGGGCGTTCATCATCGGCATCAGCGTTCTGATGTGGCTGTACAACATGCTCTGGTCGTACTTTCAGGGGGCGCCGGTCGAGACCGCGGATCCCTGGGACCTCAAAGCGACCCAGCAGTTCACGCCGGAGTGGCAGTGGTTCGAAGACCGCCTCGAGCGCGAACGCGGCATCCCGCCGAGCGAACCCGAGGAGGTTCGGCCGTCGTACGTGCCCGCACGTGACGAGCGGCCGCCGTCGCTCTCCGGCCGGATCGTGCCGGTCGCCCGCACCGTCGCGAACGATGCGGGCGCGGGCGCGACCGGTGGCTTCGTCGGGACGATGCTCATGTCGGGCGTCCTCTTCGCGGCAGTGATTTTGGGCGCGTTCGACCTCGCGTCGTTCGCGAACCTCGCGACGCTCGTCGGGCTCCCCGCGAGCGTCGCACTCGGTTACGGCCTCTTCCTCGTCGGCGGGATGACGGTCTGGGCGTTGCTGTTCCTCTCGCTGGGCGAGTACCTGCCGGGTGAACTCACCCTCGTTACGGGGCTGTGGTACGCGACCGTCATCGCCTCCGGGTTCGCCATCGCCTTTTACACGGGTCAATCCGGCCTCGAGTTGGTTGCGTACCTCGTTTTCGTCTTGCTTGCTCACTGGCTCTACGGGCTGGGACTTGCGGGAACGATCGCGTATCTCGGTGGCCGGCAACGCCGTCGATCAATGGGGGAGACCGAGTAGCGATGAGTGCTGACGATGCGCCTTCTGTGGACGACACGAGTCCAAGCGAACCGACGACCGACTCGGAATCGTTTTTGTTGACTTACATCGCGCCGTTTCTCGGCGTCCTCCTGATCGCCGTCGGGCTTCCGCTGACGATCGTCGGCGGTTATGTCGTCATTCAGAACAGTGCTGGACTCTGTGGTTCCCCCTCGATTACGGCGACACCTGTCGACGAGTATGGCGACTTTCCGGCGACAGTCGAGGAACTCCCCGCGGAGCAACTCACGGCTGCCGAGCGGCGTGCCCTCGAGGAAGCCCTCGAGAGCCCGCTCCGGGAGGGAACCATTGCTGGCGACATGGCAAACAGGGAGGCGTTGTTCGATGGCGTAGTCATCTCGTATGAAGGCCAACGGTACTACGTCCGGATTACGTCTCGCAACTCCTGTCTCACGGCAGAACCGTTGTTGTTTCCGATTGGCGGAATCGCGATTCTCGTGGGGATCGCCGGCGTGTTGACGCCACCGATCTATCGGAAGATGGCTGGTTTCGAAGAGCGGATACGAGGTGACCAACAGTGAACCGTCGCTGAGTCACACAAAGGCCGCTGACCGAGCCCATCTTCGCTGGCCGCGTGAGTCGCCCAGCGGATCGAGACACTGTTCTAGAATGGTGACGCGCCGGCGTTGTGCAGTTTCGAGCGCGATCTAGAGTTCGACCAGCGACTGTGACACGGTGGACGGGCGGTACGAGTCACAGTCATCACACCGTCGCGCCGATATAAAGGGCGGCGACGAGAAAAAGCCATACCGCATCGACGAAGTGCCAGTACAGCGAGACGGTCGTGATGGATGTATCACGGTCGGGACCGTACTGGCCTCGACCCCCCCGCCAGCAGAGAACGGCGATTCCGCCGACGCCGAGCGTAACGTGAAGTCCGTGGAGACCGGTCAGTCCATAGAAGGCGCTCCCGAAGATTCCGGTCGTGAGGGAAAACCCCTCCATAGCGATGAACTCGTAGTACTCGTAGGCTTGACCGGCGAGGAAGACGATTCCGAGCGCGAGTGTCGCACCGAGCAGGCCGAGAAAACGCTGCCGGTTGTCGTCCTCGAGCGCCTCGTGTGCGAAATGAAAGGTGACGCTGCTGGCGACCAAGAGTACGGTGTTGATCACGACGAGTGACCCCAAAAGCGGCGGCAGCTCATCGATCGGCCACGTTCCCACTCTGATGAAGAAATAGTAGATAAACAGCGCACTGAACGTCGCGACATCGGTCACGAGAAAGAGCACCGTCGTCGAAACGTACGACTGACGGGAGTTTGTGTCCCCCTGCATGTCGCGGGCCGGTGCCAGAAACGCCTGCTCGAGCCAGCCCGCGACGCCGGCCAACAGGACGATCGTCCCGACGACGGCGAGCGCGAGGCCGATCACCGGCGGGACGATGTCGGTCGTCCGTCCGAAGATGAAGATTCCGACCCCGGCGTAAAGTCCGCCGGCCCCCGCGGCGGCGATCAGCGGCCAGCGACTCCGGTGGTGGTCGTGATCGTCGTGATCGCCTTGCCCGCGGTGGTCGCCGTACTCTTCGGGTGCCTGTCCCTCGGGAACTCGGTGGCTCGCACCGTCCGTCCGAGGGTCGCGCTCGCCGGACGGTCCCCCGGATACGCCAGCGTCCATACACCCGGTCCTACGTCGAGCGGGAAAAAGGATCGCCGCTCAAGCGCGGTTAGGGAGCCGCTACACCCCAGTCAGTAGAAATACTCGTCTTCCGAGAGTTGGACGTAGCGCCCGTCGCGGTACCTGTACTTCTGGCGTTTGTACATCGCGAAGATTTTCGCGGCGTCGATGCCGGCGGTGTAGCGCCGGTTGATCAGGACGTTGTCGGTGCCGTTTCCCTGCATATCGTTGATGGTGTCGAACGCCCAGTCCCAGTCGTCGGGGCCGTAGTCCTCGACGATGTCCGCGAAGGCGACGTTGCGCAGGATCTCGTCGCCGATCGCGTCCTTCCAGAGTCGGTTGTAGTTCTCGAGCGAGTCGGTTCCAACGAGACGGCCGGCGATCTTGCCGGTGCGGACGGCGACGTGGTAGCCGCCCTCGTGGAACGCCGAGGTGGTGCCCATCGCGCCGCCGGCGACGGCGATGTTCGCGCCGACCGGCGAGTCGATCGGCCGCGTCGAGGAGATCGGATACGTTTCGGTCCCCTTGGACTTCCCGCGGTCCTCGACGCGCGGGATGTCCTCCTCGATGTCGTACTCGTCGCCGTACTCCTGCTCGAGCAGGCGGCGGATGTACTCCGCGCCCGACGGGATTTTGTCGTCGTCCGGCCGCAAGAGCTTGTAGCCGCCGGGGTTGTCGACGTCTTCGAGGTCCATCCCGATGGGCATCGTCAGTCCAACGCGGGCGACCGTGCCGTCGTTCGGGAAGATCCACGGGTAGGCGGTCTCGCCGGGCATGTACCCCCACCAGAACTTGAGGGTGTCCTCGAACTCCGCGAACAGCTCCGGCGGGAACTCCCGATACTCCTGATAGGCGATGTGGTTTGCTTCCGGCGGCGAGAGGTAGTCGGAGACGCTCCGGCCGGGCGCGGTGAACTGATCGAGCGCCCCGAGCGTGATTCGGCGCTGGGGGCCGTCCGCGAGGACGACGTACTGCGCCTCGAGTTCGTCACCGTTCGAGAGTGTCAGGGTGTGGGTCGGCCCCTTCGCACTCGCCGATCGGAGGTCTGTCTCGAGGTCCTTGACACCGGTGCCGACGCGCAGATCGGCGCCCGCGTCGGCCGCGCGCTCGTGAAGCCAGTCGTCCATGCGCGCTCGGTGGAAGGTGTAGCCGAACTTCGGATAGCTAGCCTCGATTCCCGTCGTCCGCATTTCGACGGCGCTGTTCGGTCCGATGAACTCCGTCCCCTCGAGTTCGCGGAGGACGACGTCGTCGGGAATCTCCCGATAGTCGAACTCCATGAGGTCGATCCAGTAGTCGAGCATTCCGGCGGCGTCGGTCGAGTCCGGCCCCAGCCCCTCGCGGTCCTCTCGAGGCACCCCCTGTTCGAAGAGGACCGTCTCGGCACCGTGCGCGGCGGCCTGTTCGGCCGCGGACGCGCCTGCGGGGCCACCGCCGACGATCGCGACGTCTACGCGTTCCATACGGCAGTGAGACTCATTGAGCCATTATAAAAACTGCGAGGCGATTTTCCGGCAACCAGGTGGTTCCGCTCGAGCGACCGGTTCGACTCCGTTGTGTCGCCTCCCCGAGCGGGCCGAGTGCCGCGAGACGAACGCTTTTGAGCGCGCTGGACGACGCCACGGACATGAGCGACGCCGACGCGCCGGACGTGCTCGTCCTCCGGAAGGGGACCCATGGAACGCCGATCGAACAGTACGCCGACGCGATCCGCGATCGCCTCCCCGATCACACCGTTGCACTCGCGCGGACGCCCGCCGAGGAGCACGCGGCGATCCGAGACGCGACGTTCGTCACGGGCATGACCCTCGAAGACGACCTCCTTGAGAACGCCGAGAACCTCGCGGTCTTCGCGTGTGCCTACGCGGGGACCGGCCACCTCCCGCTCGCGAAACTCGACGAGCGCAGCGTGGCGGTGACCAACGCGTCGGGCGTTCACGGTCCGAACATCGGGGAACACGTGCTCGGCGCGATCCTCCGTTTCACGCGCCGCTTTCACGTCGGCGCGCGCCGCCAGCGCCGCCGCGAGTGGCGCCACTACAAGGCTCACGAGCTACAGGGGTCGACGGTCACCGTCGTCGGCCTGGGCGCGATCGGGCGGGCGGTCTGTGAGCGCCTCGAGCCCTTCGGCGTCGAGACGATCGGCGTGCGCTACACGCCCGCAAAGGGCGGACCGACGGACGAGGTCGTCGGCTTCGACGGCGAAGAGTTCGACGACGCGCTCGCGCGGACGGACTATCTCGTGCTCGCGTGTCCGCTGACCGAAACCACTCGCGGACTGATCGATCGCGACGCGTTCGTCACGATGGACCCCGAGTCGGTGGTGGTCAACGTCGCCCGCGGCCCGGTCGTCGACACCGACGCACTCGTCGAGGCGCTGCGCTCGAACTGGATCCGCGGCGCGTCGCTGGACGTGACCGACCCCGAACCGCTACCCGAAGCGCACCCGCTCTGGACGCTCGAGAACGTCCAGATAACGCCCCACAACGCCGGCCACACGCCGCAGTACTACGACCGGCTGGCGGACATCGTCGCCGAAAACCGCCGCCGGTTCGACGACGAGGGTGCCGACGCGGCGCTTCGGAATCAGGTATCGTTCTGATCGCCCCCACTGCGGGCGGTCTCCGCTCGCTCGAACAGCCCGAGGCGTCCGACGCACCTTTTTGATCCCGTGTACCGAACTGCGCGTATGACGCTCTCCTTCGACGGGACTGTCCTCGTCCCCGTCGCGGACCCGGACGACGGTGAAGAGACCGCGGCGGCGCTCGCGCCGTACCTCTCGCCCTCGAGTACGGTGCTCGTCGTCAACGTGATCGAGAAAGCCGGCGGTGCGCCCGACAAAGCATCGGTCGAACAGCGCGAGGAGTACGCCCGCGAGATCTTCGAGCGCGCACGCGGGCCCCTCGAGGACCGCGCGGGATCGGTCGAGACGGCGATCCTGTTCGGGACCGACGTCGCCGAGACGATCCTCGAAGCGGCGATCGAACGCGACGTCGACGCCGTGGTCTTCGAGCCCCGCAAGGGGAATCGGTTCGTGGAACTGCTGACCGGCGACGTGGCGCGTCGACTCGTCAGAGAGGCGTCGGTTCCCGTGGTCGCACTGCCGCGGACCGGCGAGTAACCGCTGACCGTCCTCGAGCGGTCGTTACGCTTGCTCGGCGAGTTCGACGCGACCCGTCTCGTCGACCGTGACTCTGTAGTCCCCGTATTCGAACGTGACGCTGCCGACGGCAGGGCTCGGTCCCCCGCCGGACTGGAACAGCGAGTCCAGCGCCGACGGATCGATCACGTCGTACAGCGGCCCGAACTCGTCGGCGATCTCGAGCGTGTCCAGCCCGGACGCCGAGGCGATCGCCTCGACGACTGCTTCCGTGAGCGTCTGAGACGGGGCGGCCTGATAGATCTCACCTGCGCCCTGCGACCGCGACTCGTCAGTAGTGATTTCGGTTTCCATACCTCTCATAGCGGTGCGATGGGGGAAACGACTCCCCTTGGAGGGCCAACGGTTTAAGACGGGGTACGCTCTTCGAGCGTGCTCCGGAGCAGAGCGGCCTGACCGCGGCGAAGGCGAGCGGACAGCGCCTGATCCGAGATGTCCAGTTGCGCAGCGACTTCCGACAACGTCGTTTTCCGCGGTACGTCGAAGTATCCCGCCTCGAGGGCGACCAGCAGTGCCTCTCGTTGTCTGTCGGTGACGCCGTACCGATCGCCGGACCGATCCGATTCGTCGAAGATGCGGTCGATCCGAAACGGGATCTCTCGCTCTCGACAGGCGTCACGGTAGGCGAACAGCGCTTCTCGCGTCGGAATGCGCGCGCGGATTCTCGTATTCCCCGTGACGGTGATCTCCAGATACGAGATGTCGTACTCCACCGCGATCGGATAGGTCAGCTTCCCGTCTCCGTACTCCGATAACGTACCGCTGTAGAGCCGACGGTCCGCGTGGTCCTCGAGGAGGGAACACTGACGGACGGTCTCGTCGTCGTCCAGTGCGATGTCGATGGCGTCCGGGTCCGCCCCGTAGACCCAGAAGATGAACTTCGTCTCGCCGGTCGCGGTCCGGAAGATCTCCTCGACGTCGATCCGCGAGGCAGCCTCGGCCGTCCGTTGGAGGATCGGCGTCGTGATCTCGAACTCGGCGATGAGGACCATACACGCTCTCCGTCCACCTACCACGCGAACGATTGTTATAGTATGGCACGCTCGCGGACGGGACCGACGTCGCGGAAAAGCGGTTCGCGCCGTTAGAGGTAGCCGTTCTCGAGGAGCAGTTCGCCGTTGAGGACGCTCGCGCCGGCGGCACCGCGGATCGTGTTGTGGGCCAGACAGTTGTACTGCAGGCCGAAGGGGGTCTCCTGGAGGCCGCCCGCGGCGACCGCCATTCCGTCGCCGAGCGTTCGGTCCATCCGCGGCTGCGGGCGGTCGGGCTCGTCGAAGACGTGGATCAGCGGTTCCGGCGAGGAGCGCAGGTCGAGCGAGGGGTACTCGCGCATAGCCTCGGCGGCCTCGTCGGGAGTCAGTTCCTCCTCGGTCTCGACCCAGACGTTCTCGAGGTGGCCGTCGATCGTCGGGATGCGGTTACAGGAGGCCGAGACCGACATGCCGTTGTGCGAGAGTTCGGCGCCGTCGAAGTCGCCGAGCAGTTTTCGGGATTCGGTCTCGAGCTTGTCTTCCTCACTACCGATGTAGGGGATGGCGTTGTCGATGATCTCCATCGAGGAGACGCCGTCGTAGCCCGCGCCGGAGACGGCCTGCAACGTCGAGACGTGGACCTTCTCGAGGCCGTACTCTGCCAGCGCCGCGAGCGTGGGAACGAAGGTGATCGTCGAGCAGTTGGGGTTTTTGACCATCGCGCCATCCCAGCCGCGCTCGTCGCGCTGGACCTCGAGTAAGTCGAGGTGATCGGGGTTGACCTCCGGGATCACGAGGGGGATGTCGTCGTCCATCCGGCCGTTCGAGGAGTTCGAAGAGACGACGTAGCCCGCCTCACAGAACGGCGGCTCGACCTCCGCGCCGACGCTCGAGGGAAGCGACGAGAACAGGAGATCGACATCGTCGGGCACTTCGTCGGGGTCGGTCGCCGTGACGGTGGTGTCGGCGACGTCGTCCGGGATGGGGCTGTCGACGCGCCACTTGGCGGCCTGTCGATACGTCTTGCCGGCGCTCGAACCGCTCGCGGTCAGCGCTGCGATCTCGAAGTCCGGGTGAGGATCGAGCAGCTGAATCAGTCGCTGTCCGACTGCGCCGGTCGCACCGAGTACGCCTACTCGTACTGCCATTTTCCGCACCTCCGAGTCGTGTCCGCAAAACCGTTTGGGTTTTCGGTAGCGCATGTCACTGCGCGGACGCTGCGGCCGAGCGGATCCAGCGCCCGGATAGAAGATATTAAGAAACGGGAGCGGCACCTAGCGACCGATGCACTACCGACAGGACCGACGCGAGGCCGCCGATAGGAGGTGGTCCCGATGACGAGTTCGACCACGAGTACGAGCGATCGGGGACTGCTCGAGACGCGATTCAGCATGGGTGCGACGGCCGTGGCGGGCGTCGCGGTGTTGCTGGCCCTCGCCTTCGGCTGGCTGGGGTACACCGACGGCGTGTTGCCGGTACTGGGCTACCAGATGAACATCCTATCCGGGATGGTCGGCATGCTGTTCCTGGCGGGCGTTGCGCTGGTCGCGTTCGTCGCCGCGTCCTACATGGAGCCCGGCCTCGGCGAGTAACGATCTTCTGCGTCGAACTGGCGGCCCGGCCGGCTCGTCCGCCGATCACAGACGGACCGATTCTCTCGGTATTCGAGACCGGAGACTACTGGCCAGCGCCGCGGCTCGTCGTGGCTCGAGACGACTAT
This sequence comes from Natrinema marinum, assembly GCF_024296685.1. Classification (NCBI taxonomy): domain Archaea; kingdom Methanobacteriati; phylum Methanobacteriota; class Halobacteria; order Halobacteriales; family Natrialbaceae; genus Natrinema; species Natrinema marinum. The sequence goes on from NZ_CP100763.1 coordinate 929,858, forward strand.
CGATGAAGCAGAATACCGACTTACGCAGGGACTTCGGCGCCTTTCTTCCGGGTCACGTAGCCCGCGATGCGGTTGCGCACGCCCTTGGAATCGACGTTGGTGAGCTTTTCGACGCTCTCTTTGTTCTGTTCGAAATCGGTCGTGAACGCCTCCGGGTACCGCTCTAAGAGGAGGGTCCCGGTCTTCTTGACGTAGGCCGGTTTGATTGCCATGTCGGTTCGTTCTCCGAGCGCGCCCTAAAGCCATTCGTTCTGGGGCGGCGACGGGTCGGCCTCGGCGAGGATCGACGCGTCGCGCTCACCACGTCGAGTGTTCGCGGACGCGCTCGAGCGCCTCACGTTCGCGCGGCCCGCCGGCGCGCTCGACGACCGCGGCGCAGTGGGCCAACCGGTTGCGGAGTTCGGCCTCGTCGTAATCGGCCACCTCGAGCCGGGAGGCGGCGACGGTCGCTTCGACGACGGCTCCGAACCCGCGGTCGATCGTCGGGACCGTCTCGCGAACGACCGCCGACTCGACGGGACGGAGCACCCACTCCTCCCAGTCGGTCTCGCCCTCGGTCCCCGCGTCGACTCGTTCGACGGCCACGCGCGCCCAGGCGGTCGCCGACTCGAGGACCGGGTCCTCGTCTTCGACGATCGAGAGCGCCGCGTCGGCGAAGACCACCGGGTCGTCGACGAACTGGACGTAGCCTTCGCCCTGCCGGTGGAAGTTTCGGCGGGTGCGGGTGTTGCCCCACGTCCGCGCGGTGACGGGGTCGCCGGCGTGTAGGCCGAGCGCGGCGGCGTTCCACAGCCCGTTCGGCCCCAGCGTGGTCACGACCGACTCGGTGACGCCGGACATCGAGACGGGCCACTCGGCGGCCCCCTCACGCCGCGTGTCGTCCGCTGTTCGGTCGCCGGTCACGGCTCGATCGCCCCGTGCTCGAGAGCGATGAACAGCCCGGCCGCGGTGATATCGGCCGTCGTTCCCGGGTTGAGTCCGCGGTCGACGAGGTCGTCCGCGAAGGCCTCGACGGCGTCCCGATCGGTCTCGAGGGCGTCGGCGTCGACCAGTTCCGCTGCGCGTTCGGTCACCGCTCGAGCGGCGCCCTCGCCGTGGCGCGTCGCGACGAGTGTGTCGGGTCGCTCCGCGAGCAGGGTGAGAAAGACCGACGCGGTCCGATCCGGGATCGGGCCGTCGGCGTCCGCGAGCCGCTCGGCCGCCGCGAACGACCGTTCGAATCCTCGGACCCACTCGCGGGCGACATCGTCGCCCGGGACTGATCGCTCCATGAGCTCGAGCAGCGTCAGTCCGCGCTCCTCGACGGCCGGCACCGCGTCCGAGCCGCGGCGCACGTCCAGCGCTTCCATCTCCGCGGGCGGGTCCCCCACCCCCACGTCGACGTGGTCGAACGCGCGATAGAACGCCGCCGCGTCGCCGACGGTCGTCTCGCGGACGACGGCCTCGGCGACGGGTTGGGAGAGCTCTTCACGAGTGGCTCGAACCAGCGGGACGAGCAACAACAGCGCCCCGAACTGCGTGTTGCCGCCCTGCTGCGTCGCCATCCCCGCCACGGCTCGCTCGAAGGCGGGTCCGACCGCCGCGCCGTCGGCTGCCAGTTCGAGCCCCTCGCGGGCACCCACCGCACCGGCGAGGAAGTGTTCGAACCGCAGCTCCGACAGGTCGCGGTGGCGGTCGACGTTACCCGGTTTCGGGGTGCCGGCGACCTCGAGCAGCAGCGCCAGTTCCGCGTTCGCGTCCGGCGATCGCATACCTCCCGCTGCGTGCCGGGACGGCTTAGGGGTAGGGGTTGTCGACCGCTGCGATCGCCGATCCGGTCGGGCCGCCGATCGTCGGAGTCGGCAGCCGGCAGGGAGTTCGCCGTCCCGTCGATTTATGCCTCGAACGGACGACGATGGGGGTATGGGCTACGATACCGCAGCCAAGACCGACGTCGACTCCGTCGTCCCCGAGGAGTGGGGCGGCATGTGGTTTCTGAAGGAAGAACTCGAGACGGACGACATCGGCATCTCGGTGCTCGAACTCGAGCCGGACGGGATGGGCAAAGAACACGACGAGACGCATACCGGCCAGGAAGAAGTCTACTACGTGGTCGCCGGTGCGGTCGAGATCGAACTGTCCGACGCCGACGAGACGGTGAGACTCGAGACGGACGAGGCGATCCGGCTCGATTCCGACGAGACGCGCCAGATCTTCAACCGCGGCGACGAGCGCGCGAAACTCGTGCTGGTCGGCGCACCATTGTGAGCGAGGTTCGGAATCGGTTCGCGGCTATCGCGTCGCCTCGAGCCCGAACTCCCGATCGACGGCCGCGCGGACTCGCTCGAGTACCGTGGGGTTGTCGCTGGGTCGGCCGACGCTGACCGCGTCGGCGCCGTACTCGACGTACTCGCGGACGGTCTCGGTGTCGCGAACGCCGTTGTTCGCGATCACGAACAGGTCGGTAGCGTCGGCCACGTCCGCGATCACGGGTTCCGAGTCCATCGCGTCGACGTGGACGAAGGCCGCGCCGGCGGCCTCGAGGTCCCGTGCCAGCACGGGTAAGTCGACGCCGGGGACTTCGGCGCGGACCTTCGCGCCGACGGTGACGCCGGTCTCGGCGGCTCGTTCGACGTAGGTCGCGAGTCGCTCACGGTCCCGAAGCAGCGTTTCGCCACAGCCGACGGCGCAGAGTTCGTCCTGCCGGCAGTGGGCGTTGATCTCGAGGAGGGTGTCGCGATCCCGGCAGACGCGGGCGGCCTCGGCGACCGGTTCGACGGTGGCGCTTCGGACGTTGAACGCCGGTTGGATGGGCACGTCCCCGAGCGCGGCGAGTTCGCGGTCGATGAAGGTGATCGGTTCGTCGGGGAGGAACTCGGATCGGTCGCGGGCGACGAGTTCTCGCGCCGCCGCTCTCGAGTCGGCGTCGAGGGCGATGCCGCCGAGGAACGCGGCGCCGGCGTAGGCTGCGCCGGCTCGCGCCCAGTCGGCGTCGGCCTCGCCGCTGAGGCTGGCGAGAGCGAGCGGCGGCGTGAACGGGGCGTTTGCGGCCATCTCAGGTCAGCCGATCGATCGCGGCGTCGATTCCACGGATGATGCGGGCTGCGTCCTCGCGGGAGTCGATTTTGATGTCCGTCCGGACCGTCGGCCGGTCGAAGTCGGCGTCGTCGTCCTCGTCGATCACGAAGGCGTCGGCGAACGGGTAGGCGGTCGCCAGCCCGTCGGTGCTGGGTTCGGCGTTGACGGCCTCCATGAGGTTGCCTGCGGGGCCGGAGAAGGCGTCGTCGCCGAGGAACGGGGAAACGGCGATCACCGTCGTCTGGGCGAGGGCGTCCGCGACGCCGGGGAGCGCCAACATCGGGCCGATGCTGGTGACCGGGTTCGAGGGGCCGATGATGACCGTGTCGTCGAGCGCCTCGAGGACGCCCGGCGCCGGTTCGGCCTTCGAGGAGCCGCGGAACTCGACGGTGTCGACGGTCGGTTCGCCACGGTGGGCGACCCAGTACTCCTGAAAGTGCATGAGCCCCTGATCCGTGTGCACGAGGCTGGCGACGGGGTCGTCGCTCATCGGCAGGAGGTCGATCGTCAACCCGAACGCGCTGGCCAGCCGCTGGGTCGCCTCGCTCAGCGTGTGGCCCTCGTCGATGAGACTCGTCCGCGTAATGTGGACGGCCCGGTCGCGGTCGCCGATCGTCATGAACTCCGCGATACCGGAAAAGCGCCGCCAGTTCGCGAGTCGGCGCCCCTCGGTCTGGCGTTCCTCGGGCAGATACTGCGGGCCTTCGGGGAGTCCCGCAGCCGATGCGATGTCGCCCAGCGCCGAGTTGGTTCGGTGCGTATCACCCTGAATGCCCCACCACGTCTCGCGGTCGAGGATTCCACCACCCTGAAATAGCAGTGTATCGACGTCCGGCGAGACGAAGAGTCCGCCGAGCTCGATGTCGTCGCCCGTGTTGGCGACGACCGTGGTCTCCTCCGGCGAGAACGCGGCTGCTGCCCCGTCTAACAGCTTCGGCGTCCCGGTGCCCCCGGAGAGGAAGGTTACCATACCCACAACTCTCGAGCGAGGCTACTTAATCGCTTTCGGCCGCTCGAGGCCCGGACCGCGAGCCACGGATCGGTGCGATTCGGCGTCGCGCTCCGACAGCCGGGTTGGTCGATCAGTCCGTGGATATCGGCGAGCGCCGTGCTATCATTTCGTGTCGGTTCGCGGCGCGACGTTCTGGTTCATCCGGAACAGGTTCTCCGGATCGTACTCCGTCTTGACCTCGACCAGCCGCTCGTAGTTGTCCCCGTAGAGCAGTTTCGTGGGGTCTTCGTTCAGCCCCGGGAAGTTGCCGTAGCGACCCGAGGCGACCGACAGCGCCTGCACGTCGGCGAACACCTCGCGCGCCCAGTTCACGTTCGCGTCGTCATCGTCGGCGTCCTCCCAGTTCGCTTCGACGGTGAGCATGTACGGCTTATCACGATGCCAGAACGCGGTCGCGTCCCGCGGCACATCCGCGACCGCGTCGCCGAGGTGCCAGCAGTCGATCGTCGAGAGCGCCGACGGGGCCGACTCGTTGTACCGGATCATGAGATCGAAGACCTCGTCGGTGACCTCCTCGAGGAAGACCGATTTCCAGTAGTAGCGCAGCCCGTCCGGATAGTCCTCGTCGAGCATCGACTGGAGGTCGACGTAGGCCATCGGCCCGCTCATGTCGACGATGGGTGTCGCGCTCTTCCGGAGCGAGTCGTAGACCTCGCCGTCGGCCGAATCGCCGCGGGCGGAGCCGAGGAACGCGATGGCCGGTTCACCCCACGTCTCTTCGGGGAACTCCTCGAGTTCGGGGACGTGAGCCGTAAAGGCGAGGACGCCTGCGTTTCGCGGTGCGGTCTCGGTCCACTCGCGGAAGGCCGCCATCGTCGCGTCCGCGTCGTCGGCGTGGAACCAGGCGAAGAAGGCGTAGACCTCCGGGCCGACTTCGTGAAGGTCGTACTCGAAGGTCGTGACGACGCCGAAGTTGCCGCCGCCGCCCCGGACTGCCCAGAAGAGATCCTCGTTTCGGTTTTCGCTCGCGGTGCGCACGTGGCCGTCCGCGGTGACGATGTCGACGCTGACCAGGTTATCCAGCGCCAGTCCGTACTCGCGGCTCAGGTGTCCGTAGCCGCCGTTGAGGGTTAGCCCCGCGATGCCCGTCTGCGACACCGCACCGAGCGCCGTGGCGAGGCCGAACAGTTGCGTCTCGCGGTCGACGTCACCCAGCGTCGCGCCGCCTTCGGCGTGGACGGTCCGTCGCTCGCGGTCGACCCGGACCCCGTTCATCGCCGAGAGGTCGACGACGACGCCGCCGTTGCAGACGGCCGTCCCGGCCACATTGTGCCCGCCGCCCCGGACCGCGAGCGGTAGGTCGTGCTCGCGGGCAAAATCCACGGCCGAAACGACGTCGGAGACGCCGGCACAGCGCGCGACGAGCGCCGGGTACTTGTCGATCATCCCGTTCCAGATCGCTCGAGCGTCGTCGTATCCCTCGTCGGTGGGTGTCACCACGTCGCCCCGGAATCCCCTGACGAACGACCGAACGGCTTCGGCCGGAAGCCCCTGAAACGCCGCTTCGCCCTCTTGCTCGTGTGTTGCTCCCATGGGGCTCAGTAAGCGGCCGGCGGAAATAAAACAGTTGTATATCTAACACGATGATCAATCGGGTAGATATGTCCAATTCGGCGTCAGTCGGATCGCGAGGCGGACGGCCGAGCGGCAGCCGTACCTCGCCCGTACGCTCGCACCAGGCGCTGACGAGCCAGTTCTCGAGTCTCTCTCGGCTAGCGGATATATTATAGTTATTAATCATGTGGAACTATATGCTCGCGCGAGGCGTACGACCACTGGGGGAGAATGGCAGTTACTACCACACCCGTAGACGACGGTGCACTGGACGGATTCGGCGAGCGGCTTCACGGAGAGTTGCTTCGGCCGGAGGATCCGAACTACGACGAGGCTCGAGCGATCTGGAACGGGATGATCGACAAGTATCCGGCGATGATCGTCCGCTCGAGGGGCGTTTCGGACGTGATCGCGGCGGTAAACTTCGCCCGCGAGCACGACCTGCTCTTGGCGGTCCGGGGCGGCGGGCACAACATCGCCGGGAACGCGGTCTGTGACGACGGACTGATGCTCGACCTCTCGGCGATGCGGTCGGTCCGCGTCGATCCGGAAGCGCGGACGGCTCGCGTCGAGCCGGGGGCGACGCTCGCCGATGTCGACCACGAGACGCAGGCGTTCGGACTGGCCACGCCGCTGGGAATCAACTCGACGACGGGCATCGCGGGGCTCACGCTGGGCGGCGGCTTCGGCTGGCTCACGCGCAAGTACGGCATGACCGTCGATAACCTGCGCTCCGTCGACATCGTCACCGCGGACGGCGTCCTGCGCCGCGCGAGCGAGACGGAGAACCCGGACCTCTTCTGGGCGGTCCGGGGCGGCGGCGGCAACTTCGGCGTCGTCACCGACTTCGAATTCGATCTCCACGAGGTCGGACCGGAAGTGCTCGCTGGGCCGATGGTCTATCTCGGTGAAGACGCACCCGATGTCCTCCGGCACGTCCGGGACTTCAACGAGGACGCGCCGGACGAGTCGACGGTCTGGGTGGTCCTCCGGAAGGCACCGCCGCTCCCGTTCCTCCCGGAGGACGTCCACGGCGTCGGTGTCGTCATTGTCGTCGCGTTCTATACGGGCGACATCTCGGAGGGCGAGGAAGTGCTGGCCTCGCTTCGAGAGTTCGGCGACCCGATCGCCGACGGCATCGGTCCGCATACCTACGCCGAATTCCAGCAGTCGTTCGACCCGCTGCTCACCGAGGGCGCGCGCAACTACTGGAAATCGCACAACTTCAGCGAACTCTCCGACGGCGCCATCGACACGGCGATCGAATACGCCGAAACGCTCCCGACGCCGCTGTCCGAGATCTTCTTCGGGCAGCTCGGCGGCGTGATGGCGCGAGTTCCGGCGGACGCGACGGCGTTCCCACACCGCGACGCGGCGTACGGGATGAACGTCCACACGCGCTGGGAAGACCCGGCGGACGACGACCGGTGTATCGCCTGGGCGAGGACGTTTCACGACGCCATGGCGCCACATGCGACCGGTGGCGTCTACGTGAACTTCGTCAGCGAGCGCGAGGGCGAGGAAAACATCGCCTACGGCAACAGCTACGAGCGGCTGGCCGAGCTCAAGGCGAAATACGACCCGGAGAACCTGTTCCGGATGAACCAGAACGTCGAGCCGGCACCGGCTCGCTGATCTCCTTTTTCGTTCGCCAATCAGACGAACGCCGTCGAACCGCTAGTCCCCGATCCAGTCCGCGAAGCTTCCCTCGAGCAAGGTTTCCGACTGTCGAGCCACGTACTCCTGTTGCATCCGCTCGATCGCGTCGGCGAGGTCCGCGCCGTCTTCGAGCGCCGCCTCGACTTGCTCGCGTTTCCAGCTCGCCGGCGTCACCGCCTGCCGGACGCGTCGTCGGAGTGGGTAGAGGTACTTCGCGGCGTCTTCCTCGCTCAGCCCGCGGTTCGTCAGCCCGTCCTCGGCGTGCGCCAAGAGATCTTCGTAGAGCGTCAGGCTATCGGTCGTCTCCTTGCCGTCGTTGGTGATCCAGGTCAGGTCCGCCCCGAGGCCGTCGACCATCGCGGCGTAGAAGTTCTCGCGGGCGATCTGCCAGTCGAGTTCGACGACGGGGTGCTCGAGGCGGGTGAGACTCTCCATCAGGCCGGCGAAGGCGGCGAGGAAGGAGATCGAGTCGCGGACGGTCGGCTGGGCGGGGATCGGTCGAAATTCGATGCGGGCGTTGGCGGCCGAGCGCGTCGGGCCGCCGAAGACCGGGCGGACCCACCGCCAGTAGGTGCCGTGTTTGCGGCTGAAGTGGGGAAACTGGTCGTCGAAGCGGTCGCCGGAGCCGACCGGCATCGGGACGATCGTATCGTCGTCGGCGATCCGGTCGATGGCCTCCTCGACGGTCTCCAAATCGTGCGGGAAGCGGACCTTTCCCTCGCCGGTCGTGGGGTCGTTGAGGACGGTCTCGAAGACGCTGATCCGGTGTTCCATCCATCCGTCCCGGAGAATCTCGTCGGCCGTCGCGCTCTCGTCGTACAGGTCCGGGGGGAAAAACGGGGAGTTGACGCCGAGCGCGAGCAGCGGGCCGGCGACTCGCAGGGCGTAGTTGAAGTACTCCGGGAGGTCCGGCGCGTGGGCGACCTGGTAGTGGGGCTGGATCGACGTGATGAGGCTCTCGGGCATGACCGTGTCTGCCTGCAGCGAGACGTGCGGTGCCTCGATGCGCATTCCCGCGGAGTCGGCCTGGTCGGTGTTGGCCATCGCGTGGTAGCGCGCGGAGTCGCTCATGTTCGTCGCGATGCGGAACGTGCGCTCGGTCCCGTCCGGCGCGACTGCCGTCCGTTCCACGCTGTCGGTGAGGTACGTGCCGGCCGCCTCGCCTTCCGGCGGGAGCGTCCACAGCGCGTCGCTGACCAGCCGCATCCGTTCGGATTGGGTCACGTCCAGCGCCGTTCGCAAGCGCGCTTTCACCTCCGACTCCTGAGCGGCCAGCCCGGGGGCGTTCAGCGGCTGCGGGCTGGTTACCATCTCCGCGTTGTGCAGGCCGAGTTCCTTCTCGAAGCCGATCAACTCGAGCAGCCGGCGCGGAACCCGCCGCAGCGTGCAGTCGTCGGCCTTGACCGCGTAAAACTCGTACTCGAGGCCGACGATCGCCTGCGGATTGTCGAAGACCCCCTCCTCGACGGCGTCTTTGATCACCTCGGCGTCCGCCTCGGCCTGCTCGCGAAAGTCGGCGGCGTCGACCGCCAGCACGTCCGCGACCCGCGCGGCGAGTTCCTCCTCTGGCATATCTCCGAGTGGGGACGCGAGGGTCTTTAAACGCGTCCCTCTCCCGCTGCCCGAGCGCGTCTCAGAATCGTTTTACTCCACGCGGCGGTAGAGTCGGCCGATGGAGTTCGCCACGTTCGCCGACCGCGCCGGGACGATCGAAGCCGAACCCGCGGATCTCGAGATCGTTGCCCACGTTCGGGACCTGCTCGCGGACGCCGGGAACGACGGCGAGGGACGACGATCTTCGAAGGACGCGGTGGAACCACAGACCCTCGAGCTCGTCGCGCGCTTCGTTCAGGGGCGGGTCTTCCCGGCCTGGGACTCGACGACGCTCGATATCGGGCCGAGCGCGTGTTACGAGGCGATCGCCCGCGCTGCGGGGACGAACGTGGGTGCCGACGACGTGGAAGATCGCCTCGCGGAGGTCGGTGAGATCGGCGACGTGGCGGCGAGCTACGAGTTCGGCGGCCAACAGGGGCTCGGTGCGTTCACTGGCGGTGGGGGTGTCGGCGCCGGCAGCGGCGGGGGTGTCGGCGCCGGCAGCGGCGGGAACGGCGACGATCTCACCGTTCGCGAGGTCTACGACACGCTCGAGGAACTGGCCGCCGCCGAGGGCTCGGGCAGCCAGGACCGCAAGGTCGACCTGCTGTTCGGACTGTACAATCGCTGCTCGAGCGAGGAGGCCCGGTATCTCGCCCGGCTCGTCCTCTCGGAGATGCGAATCGGCGTCGGCGAGGGAAGCGTCCGCGACGCGATCGCCGAGGCGTTCGACGTACCCCACGATCGGGTCGAGCGCGCCCTGCAGGTCTCGAACGACTACGGGCAGGTGGCGCGGATCGCGCGCGATGAGGGCCTCGAAGGGCTGGACGCGATGGACCTCGCGGTCGGCCGCCCCGTCCAGGCGATGCTCGCGCAGGCGGGGACGGTCACCGATGCGCTCGAGGAGTGGGACGAGGCCGCGGTGGAATGGAAATACGACGGCGCGAGAGTGCAACTGCATCACGTGCTCGGCGCGTCGGGAGGGGACGGCGAGTCGGCGACGGAGACCCGCGTCTTCTCGAGAAACATGGAGGACGTGACCGGCGCGCTGCCCGAAGTGGTCGAGTTTGCCGAGGAGACGCTCGAGGAGCCTGTCATCCTCGACGGCGAGGTGGTCGCGGTCGACGACGGCGGGAATCCGCTGCCGTTCCAGGAGGTGCTCAAGCGCTTCCGCCGGAAACACGACGTGGCGAAGGTCCGCGAGGACGTGACGGTGCGGCCGGTCTTCTTCGATTGCCTGCACGCGGGCGGGGCGGACCTGCTCGAGGAGCCGCTGACGGCGCGTCACGACCGGCTGCGGTCGGTGCTGGCCGAGTCAGACGTCGGTGGCGATGCGGGTGACGGCGTCGCGGACGACGACATCGAGGGCCTCTCGCTGCTCTGGCGCACCGACGACCCCGACGAGATCGAGTCGATCGACGCCAACGCCCTCGAGGCGGGCCACGAGGGGATCATGCTCAAAGACCCCGACTCGACGTACTCGCCCGGCCGACGCGGGAAACACTGGCGCAAGCGCAAACCGGACGTGGAGACTCTCGATTGCGTCGTGACCGGCGCGGAGTGGGGCGAGGGCCGGCGCGCGACGTTCCTCGGAACGTTCGAGCTGTCAGTGCAGTCAGGCGACGACTTGGAGACGGTCGGTAAGGTCGCGACCGGAATCACCGACGAGAAACTCGCGGAACTGACGGAGCTGCTCGAGCCCCATATCGCCGCCGAGGAGGGACAGGAAGTCGACCTCGAGCCCGCAGTCGTCTTCGAGGTCGGCTACGAGGAGATCCAGTCCTCGCCGACCTATTCGTCGGGTTACGCGCTGCGGTTCCCGCGGTTCCAGGGCGTTCGGTCCGACAAAGATCCGGCGGACGCGGACTCGCTGGAACGGCTCGAGCGGCTTCAGGGGGAGTGACACGCTATCCGAGGGGCCGCTCGAAGCGCCACGGTTTTGTTCACACGGAACAATATAGTGGCGATGAGTGGTATCCGTCCGGACGAATTGGCCGAGCGACTCAACTCGGGAGACGGCCCGTTTCTGCTGGATATCCGCCCGCGCTCGGCCTTTCAGTCGAACGCGATCGAAAACAGCTACAACGTTCCGGTCTACGGAGCACTGCGTCGGGGTGACGAGGAGTCGCTACGCGATCAACTCGACGAGATTCCGGCCGACGAGGAGGTGGTCGTGGTGTGTAAGATGGGCGTAGTCGCCAAGCGGGCGACCGCGCTGCTGACCGACGAGGGGTACGACGCGGCAACGCTCGCCGGTGGGATGAGCGGGTGGACCGGGTATCAGCGCGGCTCGTTGGGATACAAACTCCGATCGTTGCTCTGGAGGCTCCGGTAGGCTCAACGTGACTGTCGACGGCGGCTCGAGGCGATCGCTCGCGTCGGCTCTGCTGGGCTCGAGTCCGCCTACGAGTGTGACAGCCGAGCGCGAACGGCCGACCACATGTAAGCACCCTTAAGAGCCACGGGAAACAGGATTCGCGTATGCAACCGCGCGACCTGTCCGACCACGTCGCCTACGAGGCGGGGCGAGGCATCGAGGAGGTCGCCCGCGAACTCGACCGGGATCCCTCCGAATTCGTCAAACTCGCCTCGAACGAGAACCCGCACGGACCCTCGCCGGCCGCCGCCGTGGCCATCCGGGAGACGGCCGCGAGCGTGAGTTCCTACCCGAAGGCCGCCCACGCCGATCTGACGAGCGCCGTCGCCGACCGCTGGGAGGTCAGCGACGACCAGGTCTGGCTGGCAAACGGCGGCGATGGAGCCATCGACTACCTTCACCGGGCGACCGTAGAGCCCGGCGACGACGCCCTCGTTCCGACGCCGGGCTTTGCCTACTACGGGATGAGTTCCCGGTTTCACCACGGCGACGTTCGCGAGTACGACCTCTCAAGAGCCGACGACTTCGCCCAGACCGCCGACGGCGTCCTCGAGGTCTACGACGGCGAGCGGGTGGTCTGGATCACCAGTCCGCACAACCCCACGGGCTCGACCATGCCGCTCGCGGAGATCGAGCGACTCGCCCAGGAAACCGACGAGGAAACCCTGATCGTCGTCGACGAGGCCTACGGCGAGTTCGCCGACCGCGACAGCGCCGTCGCCCTCATCGAGGGCCGCGAGGGGTTCGCGGCTCGCGACGACGTGGCCGTCTTACGGACGTTCTCGAAGGCATACGGGCTGGCCGGGATCCGGCTCGGCTACGCCGTCGTCCCCGAGGAGTGGGCCGACGCCTACGCCCGCGTGAACACGCCGTTCGCGGCGAGCGAACTCGCCTGCCGCGCGGGGCTGGCCGCGATCGAGGACGAGGAACACGTCGCGCGCACCGTCGAGACGGCCCGCGATTCTCGCGAGTACATGCGCGAGCACATCGACGCCCACGTCTGGGACAGCGAGGGGAACTTCGTCCTCGTCGCCGTCGGCGACGCGACGGCAGTCGCCGAGGAGATGCAAGACCGCGGCGTCATCGTTCGGGACTGCTCGAGCTTCGGCCTGCCGGGCTGTATCCGCATCACCTGCGGCACCGACGAGGAGACCGAGCGCGCGGTCGACGCGCTCAACGCCGTGCTCGCGGATCTCGGCCTCGAGCCCGACGTCGCAGACCCCGACACGGAGGTGGCCGACACGTGAGAGTCGCCGTCACCGGCACGCCCGGCACCGGGAAGACGACCGCGACGGACCTGCTCGAGTCCCGGTTGGCCGACCGAGCGGCCGACGCCGGCGGGGACGGTCTCCCGGCCGACTTCGAGGTGATCCACCTCAACCGCGTCCTCGAGGACGAGGAGCTCTACACCGACGTCGACGCCGACCGCGATAGTAAAATCGCCGACCTCGAGGCCCTGCGCGAGCGACTCGCCGGACGCGACGACGCGGTGATCGAATCGCACCTCGCCCACCACGTCGACGCCGACCGAGTCGCCGTGTTGCGGTGTCGGCCCGACGAACTCGAGGGACGGCTGCGCGAGCGCGGCGAGTCCGAGGCGAAAGCGAGGGAGAACGCCGAGAGCGAGGCGCTGGACGTGATCCTCTCGGAGGCCGTCGAGGTACACGGCCTCGAGTCGGTCTACGAGATCGACACGACCGACCGCGATCCCGAGCGCGTCGCCGACGCCCTCGCGGCGGTCGCGACGGGCGAGCGCGACCCGAGCGCCGGCGAGGTCGACTTCGTGGGGTACCTGACGTGACGCTCGACAAGTTCCGCCCCTACGTCTCGCGGTTTCTCGACCCGTTCGTCACGGGGTTCGACCGCATTGGAATGACGCCCAACGGCGTGAGCGTGATCGCGTTCGGGATGGCGATTCTGGCCGCGGGGGCGTTCGCGCTGGGCGGCCTCGAAGACCCGATGTGGTATGCCGTCGCCGCGGCGCTCGTCTTCCTCAACGGCTGGCTCGACATCGTCGATGGCGCGCTCGCGCGCGAACAGGAGGTCGCCTCGGCCGGCGGCGACCTGCTTGATCACGTTCTCGACCGCTACGCCGACATCGTGGTTATCGCCGGACTCGCCGCGGGCCTCGAGAACTACCTCCTCGGATTCGCCGCCGTAACCGGCGTCGTGATGACTTCCTATCTCGGCACGCAGGCCCAGGCGGTCGGCCTCGATCGAGTCTACGGCGGACTCGTCGGTCGGGCCGACCGCCTGGCGATTATCGGGATCGTCGGCTTCCTCGCGTATCCCGTCTCGGGAGCGCTCCTCGCCGGCTTCACGCTCGTGGGCTGGTTGCTCATCTTCCTCGCGGTCGTCGGTCATCTGACCGCGCTCCAGCGCTTTTACTACTCCTGGGCCGCGCTCGAGTGAGGGACGGTTCGCCCGCTTTCCGACGGTTTTTGCCGATCGGGAGCGCGCCGCATGCTTTATCCCTCGCCACGATATAGGGAGTCACATGGTTCAGTGCGAGATGTGTGGCGCCGAGACGTCGTCCCCGAAGACCATCAAAGTCGAGGGCGCCAAGCTCGACGTGTGTTCGAACTGCACCGACTTCGGCACAGAGGTCAAACAGACCTCGAGTTCGAGCACGTCGACGAAGTACTCGACCGGCTCGAGTTCCTCGTCCTCGAGCGGGAGCCAGTCCTCCGGTTCCGGCGGGGGCACTTCGAGTTCGGGCGGCTCGAGCCAGCGCCGTCGCTCCGACATGTTCGACGACATGGAGGAGTTGGCGACCGACTACGACGACCGAGTCCGCAACGCTCGCGAGAGCAAGGGGCTCAGTCAGTCGGATCTGGCGAACGAACTCAACGAGAAGGCGAGCCTCATTCGCAAGATCGAGCGCGGCGACACCCTCCCGAGCGACCGCGTCCAGTCCAAACTCGAGAACTTCCTCGAGATCGATCTGAGCGCGGAGGGAAGCTCCGGCGACGACTCCGAGTGGTCTGGGGGCTCCTCGACGGGGAGTTACACGCTCGGCGACGTCGTCAAGCGCAAGGACTGACGCTGGGAGACCCGTCGCGGACTCGCAAGCTATTTCTTTCGGGCGGGTGCGGGTGTCGATATGTTCGTCCTCGTTAACCTGAAGACTTATCCGTGCGATCCGGTCGCCGTCGCGGAAGCCGTCCGCGATGTCGACGAGACAACCGATGTCCGCCTCGTCGTCGCGCCGCAGGCGGCCCACATAGAGCGCGTCGCGGAGACGGGCGTCGAAACGTGGGCCCAGCACGTGGACCCGATCGACCACGGGAGCAACACCGGCCACGCGCTGGCCGAGTCCGTCGCCGAGGCGGGCGCCGACGGGACGCTGATCAATCACTCCGAGCGGCGGCTGAAGCTGGCCGACATCGACGGGTCGGTTCGGGCGGCCGAGCGAGCGGGCCTCGAGACGGTCGTCTGCGCGAACAATCCGGCCCAGATCGGCGCTGCGGCGGCGCTGGGACCGGACGCGGTCGCCGTCGAACCGCCCGAACTCATCGGCACCGGAACGCCGGTCAGTCAGGCCGACCCCGACATCGTCGAGGACGCGGTCGCGGCCGCCGAGCGCGTCGATCCCGATGTCTCGGTCCTCTGTGGCGCGGGCATCAGCACGGGCGACGACGTCGTCGCCGCGGGCGATCTCGGCGCCGAAGGCGTGTTGCTCGCAAGCGGCGTCGCGAAGGCCGACGACCCGAAAGCCGCCCTCGAGGACCTCGTCGACCCGCTCTGAGCGCCGGTCACCGATCGGCGGATCCGGATCGTCCCATCCTCGTGGCGACGGCGCGCCCGCCGACCGTCTTTTCTCGCTTCCCGTCGAACCGACCCATATGATCGACGATGGTTCCGGCGGCGCCAGCCCTGACTCCGGATCCGGCGACCCGCCCGTCCCCGTCGCGCTCGAGAACCGGCTGATGGGCCACGGCCTCTACGTGACCTCGTTCGCGTGGCTGGACGAGCCGACCGACGGGCCCGACGCGGTCGAAGACGGGGCCGGGTTCGAACTCGAGTACGAGGTCGTCACCGCGTCACCGCGGGTCTCGAACGACGAGGTCGGGACCGTCCTCCGGACGCTGCGGTCGATCGCCGACGAGCGAGCGTGGACACCGGGCCGACTCGAGGCCACCTCACTGTCGACCGACGGGGCGGTTCGCGGTCGCTGGCACGTCGAATCCGACTGGTTCGAGCGACTGGGAGCGGAGCTTTCCGAACTCGTGTTCTCCGAGCGCGTGTTGCGGACGATCACCGACCGCCCGACCGGACCTGACACAAATTGAATGTGTCCGAGAGATAGATTAATAACGATCCGATTACCTGGTAGTCCTAAGTGGGATCATGACCGGGGAACAGGTGTACGTATCGCACGCGCCCAACGATCTCTCGCTCGTTCAGGACCTGTTCTCGACGGTCAAGAACTTCCCCTTTGGCGTCCACATCGCGCTCGAGGAGGTCGAATCCGGCCGCTCGCGCAAGCGCCTTGAGGGACGACTCGCGAACAGTGACGTCGTCGTCGCGGTGCTGACGAAGTCGGCGGTCGAGAACACCTGGATCAACCAGGAGATCGGATACGCGGTGGCCAAAGGGATCCCCGTCCTCCCCTTGCGCGACGAGGGGATCACTCATCGCGGCTTCGTCAGCGACGTCGAGGGGGTGACGATCGATCGGAGCAATCTCTCCTTTACGATCTTTAACCTCCTCTGTCGGCTGCGAAGCGAACTCGCGCCGCTGGGTGCGCTGTCGGTGCCGAACTGGTACATCCGATTTCCCTGCACCGTTCCCGACTGCGGCCACCCTGTGACCCTCGAGCTCGAGCAGGGGCAGACGAAACTCTGGAAGCTCCACAGTCACGGAAAACTGCTCTCGGCGTCTTGTGAGGTCTGTGAGTCCACGTACTACTTCCATCCGGGGACGATCGGTTTCGTCCGCCGCGAGGACGGTCCCGACCGTCAGTCGCCGTCTCGAAGTCGCTCGTAGGCGTCGGTGACAAGCGCGAACGCCGATTTGCTGCCACTTTTCCGGTCCGGATGGGCGCGTTTCACCTGTTCGTAGTATGCGGCGCGGAGTTGCTCGTCGGTCGCGTCCGCGTCGACGCCGAGTATCTCGCGAGCCCGCCGCTTTCGCATGGCGACCGCGGCGACGATTCCCCGCTCGTCGGCGTCTGCCTTACAGTCCGAACAGAGTCGTTCGGTACGCTCGTCGATCGTCGTCACGCGATACAGTTCCTCGGACACTCGATCGCGACACTGCGTACAGCGGGTCTGTTCGTCTGCGTCGCCGCCGTTCGTCGAGCCGGGACCGCCGGTTGCAGTCGAGCCGGTTGCGTCCGTAGCGCTCGCATCGTCTGCGCTATATCCCGATGCTTCTGCCGCACACGACGGACAGCAGGTCACCACCGTCCCGTCGTCGAGCACCACGTCCTCGAGGTCGGCCACGGGGACGGTCGCGGTACAGCCGTCACACGCGTCGCGGCGCTGGTCGAGCGAGCCGCCTTTCTGGGCGGCCACTCTGGCGTGTGGTGCACAGTCCGGACAGCAGACGACCGCTTCGCCGTCCGGCATGCGTATCGTTGCCGCGTCCTCGACCGGAACCGTTCGGCCGCACCCGTCACAACCGGGCCGACGATCGCCGACGACAGCCATTATCCGACCGATTAGTCGTCGACCTTCATTAGTATTTCTGCTGACAGTCGCACTCACGAGCGGGATGGACCGGCCACGATCGAACTCCCAAACCGGGACACGCGGCGGCGTATGATTCGCTTACCGATCGTCGTTGGAGCAGTTAGTCAGCACCCATGTCTGAACGGGACCGATAACAAAGTAGCCACCTACCGACCGAGCGGTCGTGCGAGGCGACCCTCGCACCGGACGCGCTGTCCGTTGGACGGTACTCGGCGGCAACCGTCGCCGAGTTCCTCCTCTCCTGTCCTGTCAGGTCGTTCCGGCGGCCGGTTCGAACCGGGACACCAATGGTCTCTCGACCGTGAGGGACGCGTATGGACACGGCAGTACGGACCGAGACGCGTGACGGCACCGTCAGCCGAGACCGGCTCGTGACCGCGACCGTCGACACCGCGCTCGTCGTCGGACTGGTCCTCCTCGGGAACGTCGAACACGGCGGGAATCCGATCGCCGACCCGCTGGCATCGCTCGAGACCGTCGCCCCCTTCGCGATCGGCTGGATCGCTGTCGCGTTGCTCGCGGGTGTCTACACCCGTGAAGAATTCGAACCGGTGGGCGACTATCGACTGCTGGCCGTCACCTGGATCGCGGCGGCGAACGTCGGCCTCATGCTTCGGGCGTCGTCACTGTTCGAGGGCGGTGCGAACTGGCCGTTTCCGCTCGTGATCACCGGCTTCGGACTGCTCGCCCTCCTCGGCTGGCGTCTGGGGTACGCGCTGTTCCAGTCGGCGACGACGTAAGTCATCGCTTGACCGACGTTCGGACGAACATGGGTCGTCCGTGACCTATCCGTTTCCGTAACTTCTGTTTGGATCCCCGCCTAATACTCTGCCTGTAGACTCTGAGTGGGCTAAATTTTGAAATCATTCTCCATACCAGACGTGACTATAATGTAATATGATCGAATACCGACGGTCGAATAACACACCCATAAGTTACAGGAATAGTCTGGGTCAAATATCTGTCGGAAAGACATCTCCAACGGGCTAATTATGGGAAACACTTATATACCTATTCCCCATACTATAGGATAGATTATGACTGGATATTACGACATTGTTCTCGGCCTCATCCCAGTCGCACTGCTCGGCATTACCGCAGCCCTCACCGTCGTCGGCCTCTCGCTGACCGCGGCAGTGCCGCTCGGTTCGCTGGTCGCGATGGGAATCATCGGTCATGCGATGTTCGTCAACACGCCCGCAGACGTCTCCGACGAGGCCCGATCCGCGCGTCCCCCGATGAACGCGGACTGATCTCCCTTTCCCGTCTCTATCCCCGGTTTCGATTCCTTTTCCCCGCTTCGTTCCGTGGTGTCGGTCATGACCGACACGCTGTTCCTGACCAGTTCGGATGTCGCTGACCTCGCAACACCGGCCGAGTACGTCGACGCCGTCCGCGAGGGCTATCGCCAGCGGGGCAACGGCGCACCGGCACAGCCGCGATCGAAGTTCTTCCGAGAGGACCCACAGGGGATGCTCACGACCTACGCCGCCGTGCTCCCCGAAACGGGCGCGATGGGTGGCTACATGTACAGCTCCGGGTTCGGTGCCGTCGACGCCTGGTTCATGACGCCGCTGTTCGACGCCGAGAGCGGCGCGCCGCTGGCCCTGCTCGACGGCGCGAGCATGAACCCGCACAAGACCGGCGCCGCCGGTGCCGTCGCCGTCGACGCCCTCGCGCGTGACGACGCCGACACCCTCGCGGTAATCGGCAGCGGCGCGCAAGCCCGGGGGCAGCTCCACGCGACCGCGACGGTCCGGGACTTCACTGACGTTCGCGTCTACTCGCCGACGCCCGAGAGCCGCGAGTCATTCGCTGCCGACTTCGACGAGTCGCTCGAGGCCTCCGTCCGACCCGTCGACTCGAGCACGGCCGCGCTCTCGGGCGCGGACGTGGTCATCACTGCGACACGGGCCAGCGAACCGGTCTTCGACGGCGACGATTTAGAGCCCGGCACCCACGTCACCGCGATGGGCCAGTACTCGCCGGATAAGCGCGAACTCGACGCGAAGACGGTTGCGAACGCGACCTACGTGCCCGACCTGCGCGAGCGGGCGACGTTCGACGCCGGCTCCTTCATACAGGCGCTCGAGGAGGGTGCGATCGACGAGGACCACGTCCACGCGGAGCTGGGCGAGGTCGTCGCCGGGAACGCACCCGGTCGGACGAGCGACGACGAGATCACGGTCTTCGACAGCGGCGGGACCGGGATCGAGACGGTCGCGGCGGCGTATCTGCTCTACGAGCGCGCGAAAGCGGAGGGTCGCGGCCAGACGATCGAGTTCGCGCCGGCCAGCGAGGCGCTGACCGGGAACTGAACTCGATCACGTAGTCCGCTCGAGTTCCGCACTTCAGGAACGGATAGATCTATCAGGTAGCCTCCGGGTCAGTGCTGGATGCAGACAGCCGACGGCTACCGACCTTTCGACTCCGTAAGATCCGTTAGCCAGTCGCAACAGCGGTCGTCTGTCGGCGGGCCATGTCGACACATCGTGCGCCAGAGACACGAGGCCGCGGTAATCGGCAACCAGATCCCGATGTCGATCGTTGTGAGTGACGGCGATCGCGTGATAGACAGGCACCGGTTGGGGTTCGCTAACTGATCGAACGACGGAACGGAAATGATTTGTACCAGAGCGCATATAATGAAATTATGGCAGTGGAACAGAGCATATATATCGTTGGCGCGATAGTAGCTCTCGGACCTGCGACCGTATTCGTCATCAACCGTTGGAGTAACCTGTCGCAAGCCGAGATACGATTCGTAGCCGCAGCGTGGTTCGTTGCAGTCTCTGCGTTACTTCTTGAAGTGGAAAGCAACGTCACGCAACTCGAAAGCGCTCTTGGGCGTTTCGTTCCCGGGATCGCTCTGATATGTTTGGTGGCCGCTGGATATCTCCTCTACCGAGGCCTACGGCTGCGATAACCGGATAGCGGATTTCTCGTTACAGAGTTATCTCGGTGGGAGCCGTCTCGGAGTGGACCTGCCGTTCGCGGAGAACGCCTATAGTTCCATCGCCCGGTATCGGTATGTGCTTTCGATAGACGCATTCTCTGGCAGTCGAGTCCGAACAGCACTAGCCGTGACGATGCACGTCTGAGTCTAGTTACATTGGATGCGAGCCCGTGATTTTCAAAAGAACGGAAGACGGAACTGATTAACAGTCGACCGGAGTAGCCGTGACCTCGAGTTCCCAACTCACACCGTCCCATCCGACAGAGGACGACCAGTCCAGACACATTTCGATTTCACTGTAATTACAACCGGTAGCGATGTGCTCGTCGATGATCTTCGTGAAAGCACAGGCCCCTCCCGAGGTACCCAAGAGGGCTTCGGCTGCGACTGCTCCCGAGTAGGCCGCACCGGCCGCTGTCGAACTCGGTTCAGGCACGATAACCAGCGTGACTGCACCCAAGAACGCGATTCCTCCTAAAATGTAGCAATCGTCGTGGGGATCCGCTGTAACGCATTCGTTGAGGCCCACGGAAATTTGCGTACTTACGCGCTGGGTTTCGTCCCCGAGGTTTTCCTGTTTGTACGTCACCCATCGTTCGACGGGAACCACATCTTCCTCGAGTTCTTTTCGAATTCCCGGGTTGGTTCTGTAGGACGATTCTCCAAGCAGGACCGTTGCACTGGCGTTGTCGTCGAACAGACGGATGGAAAGCAGACCGTCCTCTCGATTAGCCGATTCGAGGGGGACATCCAGAACTTTGTGGCGAGGGGCGTCCCCGGCGGGATCGACGACGTGTCCTTCGAGTCTCGACGAGTCAAGCGAGGCGGATTTGCCGACGAGGAACTCGCGGATGGCCTTCCCCGATTCGGTCGACAGCGCTGATCTGTACGCGGATATTGCGTCCGCCCCCTCGAGTTCTTCGGTTTCCTCTACTAGGTCGGTCTGTTCAGCACTTACTACTCCAGTGAGACCGACGCCAGCGATCCCGGCTGCACCGACCGTTTTCAGTACACTTCTCCTGTCGAAGTCATTATTCGAGTCTTTCATCCGAGTAGAAAGTAATAGCAAATATACTTAATATTTACTATTTTATAAAATTAAAATATATTCTCATATCCAGTGATCCGACTGTATTGGTTCCGGGCGGAAATATCACATTGTATGGATTACAAACCCACATGAAGTAGATCGGGTTTGATGCTACTTCCAATTACCCGTCTCACAGATATAGTGACCCCTTCCTGACCGAAACGACCGACAGAGTAGAGACCCACTCGAATCGCGAGTAACCGACTTCGCGAGCCCCACAACGGTTGTTAAACGGGGAACTACTGCGTCTCGAAGCGGATGCCAATCGAGCCCGCTACTCGTCCGCGGGCCGGATCTTGAAGCCGTACCGGGTGACGCCTTCCTGCGTGTAGATGCGGCGAATCGTCGTCTCGATCCGGTCGCCGACCGCGAAGTCGGCGGGGTCTGCATCGGTCCCCATGGCCGGGGCGCTGACGGTCTCGTCGCCGCCGTCAGTTTCGAAGGCGACGATCGCGGCCGCGTAGTCGCCGGACTTGGCCTGCTGTTCGGCGAACTCCGGCGGCGCGCCGCCCTGCGAGATGGTCGTGACGGCCTCGATCGTCCCCTCACCCGCGAGTTCGACTGGCTCGTAGTCGGCGAGCGCGCCGCAGTCGTCACAGGCTCCTTCGGGCGGGAAGGCGAGCGCGCCACACTCCGAACAGCGACCGGCCTCGAGCCGGTAGCGCTGCGGGATCGAGCGCCGCCAGGACGGGACGCTGACGTAGGCGCCGCCGCCCGACGGTGGGCCAGTGGTCACGACGCCGCGTTGGCGCAGGTACTCCGCGTAGGAGAGCGGATCGTCGCCCTCGAGGGCGGTCGCGGCCGGTACCTCGCCGTCGGCCTCGACGACGAACGCGTCCGCGCCCGCGCCGCTGCCCTGCGAGACCGCGAGGACGGACTCGTAGCCGTCGGCCAGCGCCCGCGCGAGCGAGACCGGAACGCTCGCAGCGCCGAGATCACCGAGTTCGTGGACCGTCGCCGCGGCCTGAATCTCGTCGGTGCCGACGCCGGCCGCGCCCGCCGCGCGGTAGGGGAGTTTGCCGTCGGGGGCCTGAATTGCGGCCGCTTCGGGCTCGGGGTCAACCTCGAGTCCGGAGACGGCGCCGCCGATCGTCTCGGTGAACGCGCTGCGGTCGTACTGGGTGACGCCGAGTCCCTGGGTCTCGTCCTCGCCGGTGGTTCGGAACCGCGTCCCGGGGTAGGGCGCGGCGTACTCCGCGCGGTCGACGATCTCGGCCGGGCCGTCGCGCTCGACGACGAACGCCGCGGCCCCCGCGCCGGCGGCGTGGTCGATCCCGTCGTCCGGGTCGCCTTTCGGCGCGTCGGCGGCGACGACGAGGGCGGTCGTCGCGTCGGCCTCGAGCGCGTCCTGGCCGGCCCAGAGCGCGCGCGTCCCGGCCCGCGTGCTGCCGGTGAAGGTCTGTCTGGTCGCCGATTGCGAGAGGGCGAGCATCGCGCCCAGCCGGGCGGTCAGGTCCTCTTCGGCTTCGGGCGGCCGCGAAGAGGCAAAGCCGAGCCAGTCGATCGCCGCGGGATCGGTGTCGCTCGCCTCGAGCGCTCGCGTCGCGGCCTCGTAGGCCATCGTCAGGGCGTCCTCGTCGGCCGAGGGGACGGCCTTCTCGCTGACGCCCGCGGCGTGGAACTGGCCCCAGGCCTCCTCGAAGGCCTCGCTGCTGATGCGGAACCGCGGCGCGTACGCGCCGACGCCGGTGATCGCGCTCATGCTCTCACCTCCGATTCCTTCTCGAAGACGTGGACGACGGCGGCACCACCGCTGCCGCCGACGTTGTGGGTCAGCCCGCGTGTGGGGTTCTCGACCTGTCGCTCGCCGGCCTTGCCGGAGAGCTGTTTGTACGCCTCGACGACCTGTCCGGCGCCGGTCGCGCCGATGGGGTGGCCCTTGGACTTGAGACCGCCGGAGGTGTTGACGGGGAGGTCACCGCCGATCTCGGTCGCGCCGGAGTCGATGAACTGTCCGGCCTCGCCTTTCTCACAGAAGCCCAGATCCTCGTAGGCCAGGAGTTCGGCGATGGCGAAGCAATCGTGGACCTCCGCGAAGTCCAGGTCGTCCGGGGTCACGTCGGCCATCTCGTAGGCCTGCTCGCCGGCCCGCTGGCTCGCGGGGACACCGGTGTAGGAGTCACGCTGGAAAAGTCCGACGGTGTCGCTGCCGGCGCCGACGCCGGCGACTCGAATCGGGTCGTCGGTGTAGTCGTCGACCACGTCTTCGCTGACGATCAGCGCGCAGGCCGCGCCGTCGGAGGTCGGACAGCAGTGATAGAGGTTCAGCGGGTCCGCGACGACCGGCGCGGACTGGGCGTCCTCGAGCGAGCACTCGAATCCTAACTGCGCGTGGGGATTCTTCGAGCCGTTCGCGTGGTTCTTGACGGCGACCTGCGAGAGATGCTCGCGCGTCGTGCCGTATTGTTCCATGTGCACGCTGGCCATCTGGGCGTAGACGCCGGAGAAGGTGGTGCCCGAGAGCCGCTCCCACTCGGTCTCGCCGGAGACGCCGAGCCAGTACTTCGTCGCGTCCGAGCTCATGTCGGACATGATCTCGAAGCCGCCCGCGAGAACGACATCGGCCATCCCCGATTTGACGGCTTGGACGGCCTGTCGAACCGCGAAGCCGCTGGCCGCACAGGCGTTCTCGACCCGCGTCGTCGGGACGCCGTCGAGGCCGACGTGTTCGGTCACCGCCGGCCCGGAGAGGCCGAGCTGACGGCCGCCGACGCCGAGGTTGCCGACGAACGCTTCGTCGACGTCGTCGGCGTCGATCCCTTTCGGTACGCTGTCGGTCGCCGCGTCGAATGCGGTCCGGAACAGTGACCGGTAGCTCTCCGAGGGGAAAGCCCCGTAGTCGGATTGTCCCGCACCGACGAGATATGCGTCGCGCATACTGCCCCGTTCGGGTATCCAGATGAAATAAGTGTGCGTTCTCCGGCCGCGACACGTCTCAACTGGCTGAAATCGACCGCGAGCGTCCCGTTCGGATTCGACCCGGTCGGCGGGAGAATCGACCGCTTTCGTTTCAGCGCGCATGACTCTCAGTCGCCGGAATTCGTTGTCCTCACTGAGACGCGACGCGGGATTCAAGCGTCTCGTCAGCGTATGACTGGTATGTCTCGCGCGGACGAGCTCGTGTCCGTCCTCGAGGCGACCGAGTCGCTGGCGATCGTCTGTCACGACAATCCGGACCCGGACTGTCTCGCCAGCGCGCTCGCGCTCGAGGCCGTCGCGCTCGACCATGACGTCGACGACGTGACGATTGCCTACGGCGGGGAGATCTCTCACCAGCAGAACCGCGCGTTCGTCAACATGCTCGACATCAATCTCCGGACGCTCTCGGGAACCGATATCGACGAGTACGACCGCATCAGCTTCGTCGATCACTCCAGGCCGGGCGCGAACACGGAGGCACCGGCGAGCGTCACCCCCGACATCGTCGTCGACCACCATCCCGGCGCCTCGAGCGGCGCGGCCTTCGAGGACGTGCGCACCGAGTACGGCGCGACGGCGACCATCTTCGTCGAGTACCTCCGCGATCTCGGGGTCGAGCCCACGACCCGGCTCGCCTCGGCGCTACTCTTTGCCCTCCACCGCGAGCGACTGGACTTCGTTCGTGATCCTACGCGCCGCGAGTACGAGGCCGCGCTGTCGGTCTACCCCGACGCGGATCTCGAGATTTTAGAACAGCTGTACGGCAGTGCGTTCACGCCGGGCACGCTCGACGCTATCGGGCGAGCGATCGCCAGCCGGGAGCGTCGCGGCTCGGCGCTGGTCGCGAGCGTCGGCAAGACCAGCGAGACCGACGCGCTGCCGCAGGCGGCGGACTACCTGCTCAATCTCGAGGGCGTCGATACCGTCCTGGCGTACGGTATCATCGGTGACTCGATCCGTCTGAGCGGCCGCTCGATCGACCCGCGGGTCAACATGGGGAAGACGCTCGAATCGGCGTTCGACGGGTTAGGTCCAGTGGGCGGCCACCACGACATGGCCGGCGGTCGGATCGAGCTCGGACTGTTCGCGGACGACGACGGCGACGCCGAGGAATTGCTCGCGTTCGTCGGGAGCCGGCTCTCTCACCGGTTTTTCGACGCGCTGAACCTCGACGACTGACGCCGGCGACGCACGGGCAGCCGGCTCCCGATGCCCTCACTCGATCTCGATCGAACGGGACTCCTCGCTTGGCTCGAGTTTCGGCAGGCGAACCGTCAGCACGCCGTTGTTGACGCTGGCGCGGATCGCGTCGGCGTCGACCGGATCCGGCAGCCGGACCTGCCGGCTGAACGACTGCGTCTTTCGCTCGCGCCGAATGTAGTTCTCCGCCTCGCCGCCGACCTCCTCGGTGTGCTCGCGGTTGCCCGAGATGGCTAGCGTTTCCCCGGTGAGGCGCAACTCGAGGTCCTCGCTCTCGTAGCCCGGCACGTCGGCGGCGACGACGAACTCGTCGCCCTCGTCGGCGAGGTCGATGCTCGTCTTCGAGCCGCCCATCGAGAGGTCGAGCTGGCTCCGGTTGTCTATTCCCGTTTCCCACGACTGGGCCGCCGTCTCGATCTGGCGGTTCAGTCGGTCGAGCAGTTCGTCGATGCCGTCGAACGGTCCTGGTCGTCGTGACATGTTATCACCTACGTAGCTAGACGGTCGACGGCGAAAAAAGCCACTCTCGGGCGCGGTGACCGTCGGTACATCCGATATGTTCACTCGCGGACTTGCGGCAGAACCGAGGGGTGGGCTGGCCGTTTTTAGGCTGCCGACCGTAGACCGGGGTATGACCGAAGCACTGTTCGTCGTCAGCGAGGAAGGCTACTGGGGAGAGGAGTGCGTCGAACCGCTCGAGACGCTCTCGGATGCGGATGTCGAGATCACGGTTGCGACGCCTTCGGGCGATCCGCCGGTCGTCGACGAGCGATCGGTCGATCCCGAACAGGTCGGCGAGGAGACCGCCGAACACGTCAAAGAGGTCGCCGAGAACGACGAGCGACTGAACGATCCGATCCCGGTCGCACAGGCCGACGCGGAGGGGTACGACGCCGTCGTCTTCCCCGGCGGCCACGGCACCGAGTGGGACATCAACCAGGACAAACACGCCCGCGAACTCCTGCGGGAGATCGTCGAGGGCGACGGGAAGGCGCTGGTCGTCTGCCACGCCGTCGGCATACTCGGCTTCGCCCGCGACAGCCACGGCGCGTTCATCGTCAACGGCCGCGACGTGACCGGCTTCCCCAACGAGTGGGAGGACGGAATCGTCGACGAGCAAGATCGGATGCCCGACGGCCGCAAGCTGCCCTACTGGGTCGAAGACGAGGTGAAAGCCGCCGGCGGCAACTGGGATGCAGAACTCGACGCCGACACCAGCGTCACCGTCGACGGTGACCTGCTCACCGCTCGTGGCCCCGGCTCCTCGCACGCAGCGGCTGAAACTCTGCTCGAGGAACTGGGTATCGAACTCGAGGCCTGATCGGCTTCGAGCCCCGATCGGCCTCTCGAGGTCGACCCTCCGCTCTCGAGGAACGGACAGCCGAATCAGTCCCTTTTTACACGCCGCCGGGGAATCTTCGGGTATGAGCTTCGAGGAAGACGACCGCGTGGTCCTCAACGACGAGCACAGCGAGTTCGACGGCGAGACCGGCACCGTCACCCAGACGATGGAGTCGATGTTCGGCGACGTCACCTACACGATCAGCTTCGACGACGGTCAGGAGGCCGGCGTCCCCGAGGACGACCTCGAGGCGGCCGACGAAGACGAAGAGTAACACCCTTCGGACCGGCCGCGCTCGCTCGAGCCGACCCCGTCACCACCGGTCCGACCTAGCACACCGACTTCCGACCCGCAGATGCCACAGATACCGCTTCACTACGTCGACTTACGGACGTTCTGCTACGCCACCGAGGACGAAAAGCGCGTCGAGGAGGCGCTTCGGACCTTCCTCCCGGACGGCGACGACGAACCGTTCGAGATCGAGCGCGCCGAGAGCGAGGGCCACTACGGCGACCGCATCCTCGTCCTCTCGGCCCGCGTCGAGAACGCCGACGACGTGCGCCACGTCCTCTCGCGGCTGGCCGACCTCGAGTCCTTCGACGATCTGATCGACGAACTCGACGAGCGGGTCACCGAGAACACCGAACTCTTCTTGCGCCTCGACAAGCAGGCTGCCTTCGCGGGCGACGTGCGACTGGGCGATGGCATCACCTTCCGCGGGAAGGTCGAGGCCTACCCGGCGAAGAAAGAACGAGCGGTCGAGAACGCCGAGGAAGTCCTCGAGCGCCTTCGCGACCGGGACTGAGCGCCGTCGGCCCTACGCTGTCTTCCACTGTAGCCGCCGACTCGACAGAACGAGAACGCCCGGTTACGAAGCCCTTTTGACTGACCAGTCAGTAAGTTCTCGTAGGACCTTCCTGCATGACAGACGAGACCATCGACGATCTGATGGAGGCCACGTATCAGGCGCTGTGCAAACACGGCTACGCGGAGCTGACGATGCAGGACATCGCGGCGGAATCGGACAAGAGCAAGGGGACGCTTCATTATCATTTTGAGGGCAAGCAGGACCTCCTCGAGTCGTTTCTGGAGTATTTACTCGCCGAGTTCGAGGAGCGAACCGAGACGATTCCGGGCGAGACGCCGGCTGAGCAGCTCCACGAGTTCCTCGAGGAACTGTTGACGCCGGCCGACGAGGACTCCGCCGAGGAGTTCCGAACGGCGATCCTCGAGATCAAGGCCCAATCGCCGTACAACGAGGCCTACCGAGACCAGTTGAGCGGGTTCGACGCCGCGTTACGGGATCGGATTGCCGGTCTCGTCGCGGACGGGCTCGAGGCGGGTGAGTTTCGCGAGGGTATCGACCCCGAGGAGACGGCCGACTTCCTCGTAACGCTGTTTCAGGGCGCGCAGACGCGAGCAGCCGCGGTCGACCGCCCGCCAGAGCGGACGAAGCGCTACGTCCACGACTACATCGACGACACGCTGCGGAGGGACGGCTCGAGCGATTCGGCGTCGACCCGCTCGGACGGGGGGACGGAGGCCGGCAGATGAGCCTTTTGGACCGACTGTCCGCGGTGTTCAAGGGTCGCGAGGAGTTCGACCTCACGTCGGGTGACATCGCGCGGCCGCTGTTCTATCTCTCTTTGCCGATCATCGTGACGAACCTGCTGCAGACGGCCTACAACCTCATCGACACGTTCTGGCTCGGCCAGTACAGCACGGAGGCGCTAGCGGCGATCAGCTTCGCGTTCCCGATGGTGTTCCTACTGATCTCAGTCGGCCTGGGACTGTCGACCGCCGGGAGCGTTCTCGTCGCCCAGTACATCGGGGCGGACGAGGAGAGCGAGGCGGAGTACGCCGCCTCTCAGACGGTGGCGCTGTCGCTGCTCGGTGCGATGGTCCTGGGCCTCGTCGGCTACGTCTCGGTCGAGCAACTGCTCGGGCTCCTCGGCGCGTCGGCGGACGTACAACCGCTTGCGACCGAGTACATGCAGGTCATCTCGCTCGGGATGCCCTTCATGTTCGGCTTCTTCGTCTTCATCGCGCTGATGAGAGGCTACGGGGATACGGTCACGCCGATGCTGGTGATGTTCGGCTCGGTCCTCCTCAACGTCGTCCTCGACCCGTTCCTGATCTTCGGCTGGGGGCCGTTCCCCAGACTTGGGATCGAGGGCGCGGCGATCGCGACGGTCTTCTCTCGCGCCCTGGCGATCGTCGTGGGCCTCGCGATCATGTTCCGCGGGACGAGGGGCGTTCGCATCCGTCTCGGACAGATGCGACCGGACCTCGCGTTCGCGAAGAAGCTCGTCGCCATCGGCTTCCCGGCGTCGATCGAAGGGATGGGACGAGCGCTGTCGATCAACCTGCTGTTAGTGATCGTCGGCTTCTTCCCGACGTACGTCGTCGCCGCCTACGGGATCGGGACCCGCGTGTTCTCGGTCATCTTTCTGCCGGCGATCGCGGTCGCCCGCGGCGTCGAGACGATGACCGGTCAGAACGTGGGTGCCGGCAAACCGGACCGCGCGAAGGCCGCCGCCGACTTCGCCGCTCGCACCATGTTCGTCGTCCTCGGGGCGCTCGGCGTCGTGGCGTGGGTCGGCGCGCGGCCGATCACCGCGGCGTTCACCGACGACCCCGCGGTCATCGAAGTCGGCGTCACGTTTCTCCGGTACGTCGCGCCCTCCTTTGGCTTCATCGGCGTGATGCGAGCCTACAACGGCAGCTTCCGGGGAACCGGGAAGACGCTCACCGCGGCCGCCATCGTCCTCGTCATCTACGGCCTCGTTCGACTCCCCGCCGCCTACGGTCTCTCCCAGACGGCCTTAGAGTACCGCGGCATCTGGCTCGCCTTCGCCGTCTCGAACGCCATCGGTGCCGCCCTCGCCTACGGCTGGTATCGCAGAGGAACCTGGCAGAACGTCGATGTCACCGAGGGACCGGCCGGTCCGCCGGTCGGCGACGACATCGAACCGAGTACCGACGACTGATTCGTCGACTTTCGCCCCGCTCGAGTCGCGGTGCTCGCGACTCGAGCGGGGCGTTTTTGCCCCCCGCCCCGGAGGAATGGGGTATGCAAGTATCCGTCGTGGCCGACGACCCAGTGCGCGAGGCGGTCGTCGCCGCGCTCGACGACGTCGATATCGACGTTCGCGACGCCGACCCTGAGTCGCTCGCCGACGCGCGCTTTGCGGTAGTCAGCGACGTCGCGGGGTCAGCGGCGTTCGACCGAGCCAACGAGGCCGCACTCGAGGGTGGAACGCCCTGGATCGCCGTCGAGATCGGCGGCGTCGGCGGCTATCCGATTCCGAACGTCGACGCGGCCGCGACCGGCTTCGCGCCCGCAACGGGCTGTTTCGACTGTCTTCGCGCGCGTGTCGCGTCGAACCTCGAGGAGCAGGGGGACACTCCGAAGGCCGACCGCAGCGCGGCCAGACTCGCCGGCGCGATAGCCGGCCGGGAGTGCGTCCGCGTCCTCTCGGGTGACGAGCAGTCGATCATCGGTACGGTTCGCGAGGTGCCACACGCGCGACGGCCGCTCTTGCCCGTTCCCGGCTGTACGTGTGCCGACGAGAGTCGCGATCGGACGCTCGAGCGCGACGCCGAGTCGCTCGCCCTCGAGGCGGCGGTCGAGCACGCGGAGCGGGCGATCGACGACCGGGTCGGCCCGGTCTCGAGCATCGCAGAGGTCGAGTCCTTCCCGGCGCCGTACTATCTTGCGACGGTAGCGGACACGACTGCCTACAGCGACGCGAGCGCGCCGCGACAGGCCGCCGGCGTCGCCGACGACTGGAACGCCGCGCTGATGAAAGCCGTCGGCGAGGGCCTCGAGCGCTACTGCGCCGGCGTCTACCGCGAGGAAGAGTTCGTCCACGCGAGCGAGAACGACCTCGAGAACCCCGTCTCGCCGACGGCCCTCGTCCGGCCTGACGATGCGCGCGCCTACGACGCGAGCGACGAGCATCGCTGGGTGCCGGGCGAGAATCTGGCGTCCGGCGAGCGGGCGCACCTGCCGGCCGCAGCGGTCCAGTTCCCTCAGCCTGGTGACGATCTGGTCCCGGCGATCACGACCGGGCTGGGATTGGGCTCGTCGACCGTCGACGCCCTCGTCTCGGGGCTGACCGAGACGATCGAGCGAGACGCGACGATGCTCGCGTGGTACTCGACGTTCGAACCGCTCGGGCTCTCCGTCGACACTGAGGCGTTCGACCGGCTCGAGCGCCGCGCCCGAAGCGAGGGGCTGTCGGTGACGCCGCTGCTCGTCACGCAGGACATCGACGTGCCCGTGGTGGCCGTCGCGGTCCACCGCGATCCGGACGCGATCGGCGGGGCTGTCTTGCCGACCGACGACGCGTGGCCCGCGTTTGCGCTCGGCTCGGCCGCCGGCCTCGACGCCGCGGCCGCGGCGACAGCGGCGCTCGAGGAGGCCCTGCAGAACTGGACGGAACTCCGGAGCCTCGGCCCCGACGAGGCCGCCGACGCGGGGGGCGCGATCGGCGACTACGCTGCCTTCCCCGAGCGCGCCCGCGAGTTCGTCGACGCCGATCGAACGGTGCCCGCAGCCAGCGTCGGTCCGGACCCCGTTCCGACGGGCGTCGACCGGCTCGAGGCGCTGTGCGAGCGAACGGTCGACGCGGGACTGACGCCGTACGCGGCACGAGTGACGACGCGCGACGTAGAACAGGTTGGCTTCGAGGCCATTCGCGTTGTCGTTCCCGGCGCACAGCCGCTGTTTACCGGCGAGCCGTTCTTCGGCGAGCGGGCGCGGACGGTGCCGGCCGACCTCGGCTTCGAGTCGCGCCTCGAGCGGGCGTTCCATCCGTATCCCTGATCCGGCCCGCCGGTCCCGGCATCGTTCTACTCGGAGCCGGCGGTCGCACCCGTCTCCTCGTTTTCGCCTTGCTCGATGTTCAAAATCAGCCCGTCGTTCGTGATCCGGACCTCTACGAGGTTCGTGTTCGGCGTGATCGTCCCGTCTTTGACCGCAAGCGTGTCACCCTCCTGTCCGAGCTTCGTCGCGCGGAATTGCTGCTCGGCCGCCTCGAGGTGCGGGGATGTCGCCTGCTGGTCCGGCGTGACGGTGTAGCTCTCCTCGTAGGTCTGCCGGTCCGTCCCCGCGGCGTAGGCCTCGAGCCGGAGGTTGTAGTAGCGATCGGCGTCGCTGTAGACTTCGACCGGTACCACGCCCCGAAAGCTCCCCTGGTAGTGCTCCTGCAGCGTCTCGACGCAGCCCGAGAGGCCCACGGTGGCTGCGACCCCGGCGGATCGGAGTGCCGTACGACGGTTCACGTTCGGGACTCAGGGTTGCACGACCGTAGGCATTACTCTTCGAGCGTCGCCACGTGGTAGATATCCTCAATCACGAGACTTTTGGGTCGGGAGACGAACGCCGGCATATGGAGAAAGTCGCGATCGACGATGTCGATATCGAAGTCAACCCATTGGACGTACACTCGGTCAGGCGGCCGGTCTCGGACGAACTCGGCTTTTCTGACTTCGCGATGAACTACTTCGAACTCGAGCCGGGTGAGTCCTTTTCGGGCGGACTGCACACCCACCACGACCAGGAGGAGGTCTTCTACGTGCAGGAGGGGACCGCGATTTTCGAGACGGAAGACGATGAAATCCCGGTCGACGAGGGCGAGGTGATCCGATTTGCGCCGGGTGACTTCCAGCATGGCTACAACGACTCCGACGAGCAGGTCGTCGGCTTCGCCTTCGGCGCGCCCAAGTCCAAACACGACTGGGACCAGATCGAGTCAATGGCTTACTGCCAGGAGTGCGAAGCGGAGGTCGGACACGGTCTCGGGTTCACCGACGAGGGGAACTTTCGGCTGACGTGTACCGAGTGTGGCAACTCGTTCGTCCCCTGAATCCGGGTCCGCTCGCGATCCGTGCGGTCAGCTCCCACATGCGTTCCGTTCACGTCCCTCGAATTCGAGCCGGAACCTTTTCACGGGGGACCGAGTGGGAAAACGTATGGGCACAGAAGACAGTTCGACCGAGGGGATCGACACCACGCTTTTCATCACCGTCTCCGGCCCACCGGGCTGTGGGGCGACGACGCTGTGCGAACGCCTCGCCGACGCCATGGGCTGTCCGTACGTCTCCGGCGGGGATATCTTCCGCGAACTCGCCGAGGACCGCGATATGAGCCTGAATCAGCTCACCGCGAAAGCCGACGAGTCCGACGAGATCGACCGCGCGCTTGACCAACGGCTCCAGCAGATCGCCGAGAAATGGGGCATGGCCAACAAGCCGTTCATCCTCGAGTCCCGGCTCGCGGGCTGGTTGGCGGGCGAGCGCGCGGACTTGCGTATCTGGCTCGACGCACCGGAAGACGTCCGGCTCGCTCGGATCGACGACCGCGGCGAGACCGAAGCCGAGATGCGCGTCCGCGAGGTCAGCGAAGCCGGTCGCTACCAGTCTTATTACCAGATCGACATCGACAACCGGACGTTTTACGACCTCTACATCAACACGGCGCGGTGGAGCAAACGAGGCGTGTTCACCGTCGTCAAAGCCGCGATCGAGGAGTACGATCCCGAACTCGACGAGGGCGCGTTCACGACGCCGACGCTCGAGCCCTGAGTACGGCTCGAGACGGACCTGGGTCGAGTTACTCGAGGGGTTGCAACCGAAAAGCGGGAGCGAACGCGATGACTCGCTGGCGGACGACCGCAGGCAGCGTTACTCGCTGTCGGGCGAGTAGTTCGGCGCCTCGTCGGTGATGACGACGTCGTGGGCGTGGCTCTCGGCCTGACCGGCCGAGGAGACGCGGACGAACTCCGCGCGTTCTTTGAACGCGGGGATCGTTTCCGCACCGACGTAGCCCATCCCCGACTGCATCCCGCCCGCGAGCTGGTGGAGCTCGGACTGCAGCGACCCCTTGTACGGCGTCGCCGCCTCGACACCCTCGGGGACGTACTCGTCTTCCTCGTCCGGTTCGTCCTTCAGGTAGCGGTCGCTGTCGCCGGATTTCATCGCGCCGACCGACCCCATGCCGCGGTACTGCTTGTACTTCTTGCCGTTCATCGTGACGACGCGGCCCGGTGCCTCGTCGGTACCGGCGAAGTAGGAGCCGAGCATGACCGCGTCCGCGCCGGCGGCGACCGCCTTGATCGCGTCGCCGGAGTACCGAATCCCGCCGTCAGCGATCACGGGCACGTCGTGTTCGGCGGCCACGTCTGCGACCTGTGCGACGGCCGTGATCTGGGGCATCCCTGCGCCGGAGACCACCCGCGTCGTGCAGATCGAGCCCGGACCGATGCCGACTTTCAGACCGTCCGCGAACTCGACAAGATCCGCGGCCGCTTCGCGGGTGCCGATGTTGCCGACGACGACGTCCGCGTCGACGGACTCTTTGATCTCTCGAGCGCCGTCGATGACGTTCAGGTTGTGCGCGTGCGCGGTGTCGATGAACAGCACGTCCGCGCCCGCCTCGTCCGCGGCGAGGGCGCGGTCTGTCTCGAAGGGGCTGACGGCGACACCACAGCGAAGACGGCCGTCCTCGTCGCGAACGGCCTCCTTGTACTCGCGGCGCTGGAGGATGCCCTGCATCGTGACGAGTCCCACGAGGAGGTTCTCGTCGTCGACGACCGGCACCCGTTCGATCTTGTGCTCGTACATCAGGTCGAACGCGTCGCGGGCGTCGATCTCCTCGTGGGCGGTAATGACCTCGTCGGTCATCGCCTCGGTGACCGGGTCGTCCTCGTTGACCTCGAGGTGGGGGCGGATGTCCGTACTCGAGATGATTCCCAGGACTTCGCCGTTCGTGTTGACGACGGGCGCGCCGCCGACGCCCTGGCGGGCCATCAGCTCGTCGACCTCGCGGACGGACATCTCGGGGTCGGCGGTGACGACCTCGTCCAGCGGGATGATCAGTTCGTCGGCGCTCTTGACGCGACCGATCTCCTCGACCATCTCGTCGATGTTCATGTTCCGGTGGAGGACGCCGAGCCCGCCGTGGCGGGCCATCGCGATCGCCATGCCGCTCTCGGTAACGGTGTCCATCGCCGCCGAGAGGATCGGCACCGAGACCTCCACGTTTCTCGAGACGTTCGACGTGAGGTCGGCGTCGTCGGGTTCGACGCGGCTCTCTTTCGGGCGCAGAAGAACGTCATCGAACGTTAGCGCTTCCGGTACCTGCAGTTTCGAAGAATAGGGCTCGTGCTCGGGAACGTCGTTCGCCATGTAAACCGTCCGGACCCCCGGGGGAAAAACGTTGCGAGATGAATACGGGTGTGAACCGTTGTCGAGCCCGTCAACGGCCGATCCGCCGCTCTCTGGCGCGTTCTCTCTCGTCCGCTAGGGTCGACTCGTCTTCCTCCCGCGGTTTTCCGGCAGATCGACACCGGTCGGGGTCAGCACGCGACGTGACGGGTGACCACATTCGGGACAGATCTGTGCATTTCTGTACGTCTCTATCCGTCTCTGCTGAACTTTCGGCGAGTCGTGAAACGTCATCCCACGCAATGTTTATTGATCGGCCGTCCGTTCGTTCGGGTATGTACGCTGTGAGTGCAGCTGCCGCCCGAACCGATGGCCGGACGAGTTCCGACTCCGTCGCCGCCCTGTTCGGGAATTTTACACAGAAACTCACAGCGCGAGGCCCAAACCACAACGCGATCGTCCGGTGTGCGGACCGGCCGGTACGGGACCGCCCGTCATATCGCCCACAGGCCTCGGGTCACGGCCATCGGCCCTGACCGATGAGTACGTCACAGCACCCGGTCGCGCTCCGCATGGAGCGCATCGTCGGTGGTGACGCCAGGCTGCTTGCGCTGGTAATGATGCTCCCGTTAGTCGACGGCGTCTTCCCTGCCCTGATCCTCGCAGGTGCCCTCGGCGAGCCGCTCGGCGCGATTCAGGTCGGCCTGCTGATCTTCGGCGGCAGCGCAACCGTCGCCGTCATTCTCGCCGATATGGACGGCACGCCCCGCGAACAGGCCGCGGTCGTCATGCTCATCGGACTGCCGCTGATCCTGCTGGCGGCGCTCGAGGCCGCCCTCGCCCCGACGATCGAAAGCGTTCTCGACATCGTCATCTTCGAGCGCTTCGCGGCGCTGGTCATCGCGGCGATCGCGGCCA
Organism: Natrinema marinum; assembly: GCF_024296685.1. Lineage (NCBI taxonomy): Archaea > Methanobacteriati > Methanobacteriota > Halobacteria > Halobacteriales > Natrialbaceae > Natrinema > Natrinema marinum. The sequence continues at coordinate 965,403 of NZ_CP100763.1, forward strand.
AAACCGCCAGTGCGACCATCGGCGACTACCTCCCCAACCCCGTGGTCGTCATCGGGCTCGGTCTGGTCGCCAGCGTCGACCCCACCGGGCTAACGATCCGAGTGATGACCGATCCGGTCCTCGTCGCCCATGCGACGCTGGCCGCGGCTGTCGGGGTCGCCTTCGCGCTGACGGTCGCGCTGACCGGACCCTACCTCCGGGAGTACATGGACATCGACCGATTCCGCTTCGGCAGCGCGGTCGCTCTCGGGCTGCTCCCCCTCTCCCTGCTCGGGATGGCCTTCGGACAGGCCCCCCTCGCCGCACTGGTCGTCGCCGCCCTGTTCGCCATCGATCTCCCGCTCGGCGGGGGCGACGACTCGAGTACGGGTGCCGACGCCGACGACGCGGCCGCCCAGATGGGGGCGGTGACCGACGGCGGTGACGTGGCGGACGCGACCGAACCGATGGGCCCGGACGGCGAAGACGACTCGAGTTCGTATCCGAGCGACGACGGCACGGACACGGCGGGCCGGGCCCCGTGGCTGTAGTGCGGTTCTGTCCAGAATCGAAACCACTTTAGGCTGCATCCCCCAACTGGGACTCGAGGGGTCGTGGCCAAGCCAGGCATGGCGGCTGACTCCAGAGGCAACGCGCCCGGGACGACACTCCAGACTGATATACTGATCGGGCACCTGATCAGTGTCCGTGTGATGACCCTCTGGAGTTCCGAGGCGCACCGGAGATATCAGTAGATCGGGGGTTCAAATCCCTCCGACCCCACTCTGACCTTAATTATACCTTAACCCTTCTGAGACTAAAGTCTCGTAGAAAACTCTCTTTTGCGGGGTGGTCGGCGTGACCGCTCCGAATCGGCTTCATCCGGATCTTCAACTTCTCGCGATCTCCCTCGAGGAGAATCGGAGTCACTTGACCACTCTCTCCCTCCGGCGGTCACAATCGTGTAGCGGTCAGGTACCAGCATCGACTGAGCGCCGCGAGTGCCGGATGGGCAGATGCCCGGAACCCGCAACTCGCGACGCAACGCGACCTTTAGGAGCGTCCGTCGCAGTGAGGGAAAGCCCGGAATGCAGGGAGCGCAGCGCAGCGAGCGACCAGCCTCGTTCCGGCCAGGGAGCGGCGCGAGGGAGTTCTACTAAACGGATCGTGACTGATGGCGGTCAAGTTAGACGTGACTCTTCCTCTGTCTATCATTCTAGGGTCAGCCCGCCGTCTATTATCGAGACATCGAATGGCTATCGGTACGTTCGCTGTCGACGTGGTGGTAACGACGACACTGTTTACATCCACCAGCTCTGCGCTATTGCAGCAGGTGCTGATCCGCATGACGTGTTCGGTGATCAGTACGACGTTCATCACATCGTTCCCTCTGATTGGCTCGGTCCATTTGCTGAAACCGACAACGGGAAACCGTATCTAAACACGCCAGATACGGTTGTTCTCGTTCCTGTGTGGGAGCATCGACGAGGACATCTTGAGCAACTTAACGAGAAAGGTGATTCGCAGTGAACGCGGTTTGCTCTCAGTGTCGTCGTGATCTTCACAGGCACGGCCGCTGCCTCCTCGATGAGCAGTACCTCCTGTACATCTGTCCCGTTGATCCCATACTCCCCGTCTCTGACGCTCAGTAGATGGCAGCCCTGGCTGGCACGAGCCAGGGTTGTAACACATCGGGATTAGTACAACACCTGGCGGACTGCGGTTTGATGGCCTACGGTCAGCGCGATCCTGACGCGCTAACCGACCGTAACAGCGACCGCGTTCGAATTCTCAAGTTCCTCGCCCGCCATCCTGAAGGGATTTCCCAGACCGCGCTTTGTCATTACGTCCTCAAAGGTGTCGCTCCGAACGACTATAGCGGTCTTTATGACCTCTCTGGTGACGCTTACGAACGGCACGATGAAGCTGCCCAGCGGTTCTACGGCGGCTCTGACTGGGTAGCTCTCGACGGCTCTGATGATGACTACCAGTTTCTCAATCGCTTTGTGAACGATCTCGAGGCTGAGACTGATTTGGTCCGTGTCGACGCGCTCGATCGAGACAACGAGCATGGTCGGTGGGTCACACCAACCCACCGGCTGCTTGACTTGATTTCAGCAGGCATAACTGAAACAGCTACCGAATCGAACGATCTGGTTTACGACCGTGAGTTTTGTCTGAATATCTTGAAATCGAGACGTAACGACCTTCTTACTCTTTCTGAGGCTCAGAAATCCACCCTTGCACGTTCTCTTCGTCGTTACATCCAACGCGTTCGCGACTACCGCCTGGCATTCGATGTTCATCTAGCAAATCGATCGGGCCACGAAAAGCGCCGTATGATCAAACCGATGGCGACCCGTTTCTCTGACCGTGGACGCGTCGACCGAACGTTCGCGATGCTTCAAGATTCCCTCGAATGGGGTTCCGAACATGCGGACACCGCTGTTTTCTGTACACTGACCACTGACCCACGAAAATTCGATAGCTTGTACGATGCTATTATGGCTATCAACGAAAACTTCCACGCGCTGAATCAGTGGCTCAAAACTGATCCATCGACAAAAGCGGATACTCGCCGCAAGGATGTCCGTGCGTGGCGTGGACCTGACGATGACGTTACCGGCCGTCCACGTAAAAAGCTCGAATATGTGAAGGTGCTCGAATTTACGTCAAAGGGTTACCCACACCTTCACGTCCTCTATTTTGATCCCCCCGTTCGCGATGTTGACGGAATGCCGTGGCTCTGCGATAAAGCCGAACTGTCCCATCAGTGGAACAAGGACACTGAGACGCGCACGGGCCAGGGCCGGATCGTCGATGCGTATCCGCTTGTGTTCCGTGACGATCTCGACGACCTCGAGGCCGAGTTCAACACTGACGAAGGCTTCGTGAGTTGGTATCGCTACGGTGATCACGACCACTCTGAAGACTGGATCGACGATCGGGTCCGATTCCACCAGGAGGAAGGTCAGATCGATTTCGACGGTTCCGACGAAAATCCGATGCAGAAGACCGCAGGGTCCTATATTGGGAAGTATCTCTCGGAAACATACGCGCTATTGCTCGATCTCGATAGTCTCGATGATCCAGACTTCCAAGGATCGATCGAGACACCCGGAAAGTCGGCATGGTGGAAGCTCGCTCTCTACTGGTGTACTCAACGGCGGTTCTGGTCGCCCTCTAGAACGATCCGGCGAGATATCGAACTCGACCCCGATCGCTCCGATATTCGTCGCGGCGTTGCTGACGTAACTCGTACATCGCTTCTTCATCACGCCGAACGATTTGACGACAGCCATGCACTCTATCCCGATCTCGATCGCGACCGCGCTGATGCTCTCCTCTACCGACTCGTTCGCGATCTCGTCGCTGAGCGTGAGCTCGAGGCGACTGAAGTCTCAACGAGTTCAACGACACTCGCTCGAATCGAATATTTGGGCGCGTATCACTACGGGGATCTTCCAGCGTCCCCTGACCAACGTGTTAACTCGGACGCCCTTGAAACCGCAGTCCATGACCCCAATGAACCCGTTGTCCTCGCATCGACTGGCGATCGTCCTCCTCCGACTGCTCAGGCATGGAGATAATGTTTGGCTGATGCAGAGCAACAGCTTTGTTCAGCATTTGTTCCTACCCAGTCATGAAATATCCGTATAGTGCCCACAGTCGAATATATTTTATAGAATAACCAACAACTGCCATATAGGCTAAAATTCTGTTATGTCCTTAGAGAGAGCTGTACATGAGGTATTTTGGACTATGACCGTAACTAAGAAAATTCGGGAATGGCATCCAGATATGTTTCCTTATTCTCTGAATGAGAGTGATAACTACTCTGCTAAGGATAAAGTGATCCATGTTATATACCGGATCTGGGAATATACTGCTAAGAAGATATTATGGCAAGCCGGGAACCTCTCTCTACTAGTTAATTTGTTTTCATACCTCGTATCGGTCTTAATCATATCTGGAGTTCTGTCTATTGATGTAGTTCTGAACCCGATCGCGTGGGGGGTACTTATTGGACTGATTGGCACTACAATTTCTTCATTTTTGTCTAACTTACAAACATTAGTACATTCTCGAACAATTGCGCATGATGCTGCCCAAGACCAGATAGAGGAGTGGGAAGATAGGCGTGATAGGAGAACTAGGAGACAGGTACTCAAATAAGTACACCAGTGGAAAAGAATGTAACAATCCTACATCCATGGAATGTATAGATTGGAATGATTTGGTCATTCTTAGATCGCCTAATGGCCTGACGTAACGGCGACGTACCGCTGTCCTAGTTATTATCATCTGCATCTGAATGCTGAATGTTCAGTTTCAGAGGGTGCTGCCCGATAATGGACTGAATGAGTGACCATGGCAACGGATAACGCATCTGGCTTTCAGACGGCAGACGCACCGGGCGGAAACTACGACGACGACAACGCGGAGTGGCAGGAACTCCCCGACGAAGGAGAGGTCATTCAGGGCATCATTCTGAACCTCGCCGAGAACAGCGGTCAGTTCGACCAGCTGCGCGTCCGCTACAAAAGCACTCACGGTTCCGACGAGGGCGACATCCGCCTCGTTCATTTCAACCGGACGCTTGAGGACCGCGTTCACGCGAACGACATCCAAGAGGGCCACGAGTTCCGCCTCGAGGGCACTGGGACGTACACCTGGGAAGACGACGACGGCAACGAGCGCGAAGGTACTGAGCGTACGCTCCAGTTCCGCGAATAGTCCGCCGACTAACAGCGACCTTTCATCAACACAATGGCAACTCGAAACGCAAGCCTGAGCGGTATCATGAACGACTATTCGCAACTACGCGCGGTCCCGGCGTTACTGGGAATGCTCTTCAGCATCTTCGGTCTCTACCAGTTCGGTGCGTTCTCCACGCTGACTATCGCGTGGTTCGACTACACCATCCAGACGACGCACGTCATGCTCGGCTCGCTCGCGATCTTCGCGGTCGCGTTCATGTCGAGCGAGACGAAGAGTTTCGAACACTACGACGAGTGGGAACAGGCGATGATCGCTGCCAGCCCCGTACTGATCGTGGGCTACGAGCATATCTCGTTCATCACCGATCTGGTCAATACCAGTACGTGGACGCAGATTCTCGCGTTCCTGATCGTCGCCGGTGGCTACGGCGTCGCCATGCGGTGATCACAGTGGCTCGAAAACTCGCACTGCTGATGGCCGTTCTCTTCACGGTCGCGATCGTCGGTGTTGGGGTCGCCCTCGTTGGGAACGCTGCCGCTGCGGAGCTCGCCAACGAAACGGCGACCTTCGGCGACTCGAACGACACAGTGGCCGTTGATCTGAGCTGGAACAGCTCAATCTCTGACGCCCAGAACACGACGGCGGATATCGTGTTCTACAACGCGACGGAGTATCAGAACGACTCGTCGACGGCGACGGTCGTTCACTCCGAGACGGTTACATCGGACCCTGGCAACACCACCACACACAACTACACGACGGCCGACGTGAGTGCGCTCGAGGTCAACACCGAGTACGTGGTCGCAGTCGAAGGTACTGACTCCGACCTCGACGATGTGGCGATCTCGACGCTGGGGAGTTCGGGCAGCGGCTTCTTCGCCGGCTCTAGCGGGGGCGCGAAGTTAGCCGGTGCCGGGCTGCTCATCGCGGCGGCCGCGCTGATGCTCCGAGAGGACTGACATGCCTGCGAAAACTCCAGAGAACGGTACGCAGGCTGACGCTGATCACGCTCGCTCCCTAGTGCAACGACTCGGTTCCGTGGCGATCGCGCTGCTTTTGGTGATGTCGCTGCTCACTGGTGCTGCGCAACCGGCGGCGGCTGCTGAAACCGGCAACTGTACGAATCTCGACGACTTCGTGATGTTCATCACGGCAGGGCTCGTTAACGCTGATTCCTGCTCACGTGCGGCCTACGTTGAACACACGATTCAGGAGATGGAGGAGTCTGACGCAAACCAAACGAAGGTAGACATATACACAGCTGCCTCCGGACAGGCTGCCGGCTTCGACGCATGGGCGGCTCCGTTCGAGAACTACCTGAACGACACGGAGAGCACTGCGTGGATGAAGCAAGAGGCTGCCGTTGCTGAGGCGTACGAGAACGGCTCGACAAAGGCGACTGCTAAGGCCGACGCTCGTGAAGCGATTCGAGATTACTATTCCATCAAGGCGGTCAACCTGTACGAACAGTGGAACCAAACGCTGGTCCAAACCAAGACGCTGCGCGACCAAGCGGCGATGGAAGAAGGGATCTCGGCGAGCTACGTGTTTCTCGATGAGACATCCGGTTCCGGTGGCACGCCCGTTTATAACGGGATTGACACTGAGTCTGTCACGCTCCCGAACGGCACCACGGTAGACGTGAAAGCCCTCAACGTGAGTTGGGGCAGTGATGCTTACGAAGCGGAATACGGCACGTACACGCTGATCACGCCGACCGATCTCGATAGCACATCCGGCGAGTTCAAAGACCCTACGGATGGCGGAATCTATTACAGTGGGTACGGCGATTTCGGTGCGACAATCTACGGCATGAGGGTTGACGTGCCTGACGACACGTATAACACGTCTGACCAGATCAAAATTCTCGACTTCTCACGGTTCGCCCCGAAACACTACCGTATCAATGATATGAGTAGTGGCCTCTCGACCGAGGCTTCAAACTTCGTGGAAACGACGTATTCGGACTTCGATAACGGCACGATCAACGCATCTGACGTGATCTCGTCGCACACCGCTATGTTCGAGTACGGTGTCCGGTCGCCTAACGAGACCGAAGGTCTCTGGCGGTCGACAGCGGCACTCGCCATGATGGGATACGATATGCCGAATCTGAACACGTCTGGTACGATGGCTGTCGACTATCAGGGTTCGTCGTACACCGGTATCGTGATGGCGCGGAACGCGCCAAACAGTACGTGGTCGGCAGGGACGACCTACGACCCGTCGGCTATCGACGGCCCTGTGTTCATGCTGACGACGGACGGGAAGAAGATCGACTTCTCCAACTCGTTCACCATTACCAGTATGACGGCTAAGGACGGCTCTAACCTACAGTCGACACAAACCACCAAGTACGTCTACAAAACGGCCAACACGTCTGAGATGCTGGCGCTGCAGGCCGACCTTATCGAACTCCGGCAGGAGATCGAAGCTCGTGAACCTGATGGCTCATCAAGTAGTAGCGGCGGGCCGTTGTTCGGTGGCTTTGGCACCTTCGGCCCTGTGGGTCTGCTTGCAGCCGCTGCTGCCGGGCTGATGCTCCTCGACAACCGGTAACAAAACCATGATTCGCACAATTTCTTTCGCGCTCCTGCTGGTAGCGGCCGCGCTGATCGCGCCGATCGGCATGGTCGCAGCGCAGGCAGCGAACGAGAGTCCGAACGAAACTGCAGGTGGTACCGTATCAAAAGACCCGGGAGAGAGCGGTCGGCTCTACATCGACGGTGAGGCGTACGTCGAAGAGTGGTCGTACGACGGCGGGACCTACCATGTCACGCTGAACGCGACCTCGAGCACGACTGTTTACCTATTCCCCCCGATGAAGACTGGTGAGTCGGATCAGGGCAATGGCGAGAGTCGAGCCATCGATCTCGACGGAGACTCGCCACGGCAAGTCTCGATCGAGGGCGGCGACCAGCTCGTCATCATCACCGAGGACTTCTTCGAGACGAGCGGGAACCCGTACGTCGTGCTTGACGGCCCTGATCCGCTGATCGGTGGCCCGTGGACGGCGAACGACGCTCGTCTGTCGGCTGCTGGCGCGTTCACGGCGGCTGTGTTCGTCATTGCTTGGAAGATCCTCAAGCAACTCACTGGCATTGCGAGAGAGCCGGAGCGGGTAGCATGAGCGGTCAAAGTACATCTTCGCCCGGATCTCCCAGCCAGGTTCCGACGACGGATCCAACTCGGCGTTCGATGGTGCTCGAGTGGCTGTTCCAAAACGGGTTCAAGCTAATGGCACTCGGCTGCCTGATCGCAGCCGCTGCGTTGATGCTCGGATGGGTGCCAGACATTGGCCGAGAGTTCAAAGTCTTCGGACTCGCGCTGCTCGTCTGTCTGTTCCCCGCGTCGATCGTGGGCGATCGGCTGACCAACTGGGTACCGGAACCCGTCTCGATCTGGCTCGTCGACGTAGACGCACGGATCACGGACGGGGCGATCTACCGCTTCCCCGCCGAGGACTTCAGCGATCTCGAGGTCACCGACGGCGAACTCGAACAGTGGGGTCCGATCCTCTTCGCCGGAACGAACGTCGATCTCGAAGCGATGACCGTCGAAGGTACCTGGCGCGGTACGCTGACCGATCGCGAGCTCGTCGCGTCGCTCCAGAAAGTCTACGAGTGCAGGAATCTGCTCGAGGAAGACGCACAGCGAGCGTTCGCTTACGAGAACAACCTGTGGTCGATCGTCAGAATCGCGGCCAAAGACGCCGTTGCGTCGGTCGTCTCGACGTTCGAGAAAGGATCGCTCCCCGACGAAGGGGACGGTCTCGATCACGCAGTGAACGACGCCCTGGACCAGTTCGGCCTTGAGCGACGGTACAGCGGTGACGCAGACGCACTCGAAAAGTTAGATGTCGACTTGGACGAACTCGGTGATGTCCTCGAGGCGGCTGACGTGGACGTCGACGATCTCGACGACCAGGGGGAACCGAGCGGTGAACAGAACGAGCGGCAGTCCGGCGGTGGACTTCCCGCACTGACAGCTGACGATGACTGATACCGACGAAAAACTCCTGACGCTGGCGAAGCTTCGCGAACAGATCACAGGCGACCTCGAGGGCGACGATCGGATCAAGTCCCACGCCGGGATCGTCGCGAGCGATCGCGATCGCCGGTCTCTCAACTTCGTCGACGACGTGGTTTCTGAGCGTGGCGATCTCGACGCGACTGCGTTCGCTGACACCGATCTCGGCGACGTTCTCTATCCGAACTTCCTCACGGACGCTGCGTCTCGAGCGGTTGACACTGGTGATGCCTCGCTCGCGAGCTACCTCGTCGGTGTGACCGAACAGGAGTTCGACGGCTCGAACATGACCGTCGCGCTGCGGCTCCTCGAGGAACTCCACAACAACGGTGCGCCCGCGTTCGTGGCCGGAGCCGGTAACCCGGAAACGGGAAAGACGAACACCATGTATAAACTCGTCGAGTTGACCGATCGTGCGTTCAAGCTGATTGAAGAGTTCCCCGACGAACTCATGGTGATCTCCAACTCCCGTTCGTGGGAGCGAACCGATAAGGTCTGTACGTCAGCTCACGATCTCGCGGTCACCTGTCTCCGCCATCGATCGACGCCGAAGTTCATCGTCATCGACGAGTCGTCGACGCACTTCGACGCGCGCACGTACAGTTACGAGGTTGCGAACCAGTGGACGCCGCTGGCGAAGCGCTTCGCGAAGATCGGCGTCTATGCCTGCGGTAACATCTTTCATTCTGGTCGGGACTATCATCCGGAAGGGAAGCGCCTTACTACGCTTGCGTTTTGGAAGGACGAAAAGACCGAAGCCGAATTCTTTCAGGAGTGGGGAGCTGATGCCGACCGGCCGTCCGAACCGTTATTCCCAGATCTGGTTCAGAATTTTGAGAAGTACGACGGTTACGATCCAAGTGACTCAGCACCATGGGCGTGGAATCTCGAACCAGGACTCTTTCAGGAGGATAAGAATTGGCAGGAACTTCTCGATGTCCTTGAGGATCCTCGGGGGGATTGATGTCTCTGAAACTCTGAATTCAAGTAGGCGTAAATACATACGTTGATTTGTCCATGAAACGATTCGGAGTTGCAGTCTCTCCACCGTATGTTTATCCGCTCATAATATCTATCGCGTCGTTTCTACCTTATTATTATATGGTTGAGAATAATATGGAATATGCTGGATTGAAAGATATTTTTGCAGGGGTAGCCACAGCAACACTAGGATCCTACATTACGATTCTTCTTGTTGAAAGGAGTTTTCGAGAGCAAGAAGAACATAGACGACAACGTATACAGGCTGCTGCCCTTCGGCAAATCCAAGGGAGTCTCAACAGCCATCTATCCTTCCTCTCAGAGATGTATATTGTGGCGTTGGAAGAATACCCTTCATCACCTCCGGCAAGTTATGCGGAATTATTTAACGGTGATTTTGATAAACAAGTTCAACTTCTCGACTTTGAAAGAAGCTATCCCACTGCTGGCGATGGTCCTAACCCAGATTGGTTTCAGATATCAGAGAACGAAATATCAAATTTGCGAAACCAATTTGATAAAACGATAAACCAATATGCAGGACTAATGGAACCAGAACTTGTCGAAACCCTCCAAAGTATAAAGGAATCAGAACTCACAAAATTTCTAACAGCCATTTCTGAAGCTAATATCAGAAAGCTTGATAGTGATTTTGGCGTTGATCGCCAATATACGGTCTTATTTGGACACGATGACATAATAAGTAGCCATACTGATGCTGTTCTTAATTTGGTGCAGCGATATGAAGATGTCTCGATAGATATAACTCCAATAGAAGATCAAGGTGCTTGGCAAGATAATGTTACACCCCATGCCGGTAGTGCACGTGTCGAAAATAACCCTTCTGAAATGGAACATGTGATAGAGATAAAACAAAATATAGAGGAAGACGTGGTGAAGACCGGCGGGAAAACTGAAAAAGTGAGAAGAACTACAGCCCCGATGGACGAATACTCCCGCCGGGAGGTTCTTTATGGACTGATAGTATTCTTCATCGGTATAACGATATCATTTGGTATACCACTTCTCGTATCCACTTAAACAGTAACAGCAGTCTTTGTCCCAGCAATCCCTTCTCCACGAATGCTCGTCACTGCCAGCAACCATCTGGAGAATTCCGTCAGCATCATTACATAGATCTGGCTGATGCTACGGATTGGTCCCCTCTGGTTCTCTCTTTGCGAATAAGAGATTCTATCTTAGACCGCGGTACTTGCCTCGAGAATTAGTCCACCCACCAACCGACCACCCCAGTATGGTCGGGTCCGCGATCGTCACCAATTCACTAAACTACAAGCTAGAGAAGCGGCCGAAGCTCCTCCTTGTGGGGGCTGAGGCCGCTTCTCTTCTTCTTCTTCGCGTTGCATTGGATTACATTTCCGGAGGTCTACCTGCTACGGGATGCCTCTATTTCCCTTTCTAAACGTTCGTCCAAATAGAATTTTATGATCACATATAGTAATGCTAGAGCCACAAACACTACCATTATCGTTATAAGTCCGTATAGGGGGATCAGGTCAACAGTTCGTCCCCCGATCATAACTTCAGCTGGCAAGGTTGGAATGGCATACTGAAATACAACGACCAGTGTCAAGCCGACAGGTGAGAGCCCCTGGGCGAAAAGCTTGATGAGTTTTCTGATCTGCTTGTGTTCGTCAACAAGATTAGAGTGGTGGCCCAACACTAGCGTGACAGTAGACATAATAAGAACAGCAGTTAGAATAGATATCTGTTGGAGATATGCCCAGTACATGGATAGCATAAGAAATGCTCCTAGATATGCGGATCTAATACTGTGTTTCTCCGATATAGATGGTTTAGCTAAATAATGGCCTGTAGAAACACCAATCAAGTAAGATACAAATAGTGGTTTGTACGTCTGTAGTGACGGTGGTTTGCTTGATTCAGCCTGAATATATATCCCGCCGGCAGCCAGCATAGCAATAAAACCCATTCCTGCCAACATCGCCGCCAAGTTCAAACCATCAAAAAGATCATATTCATCATCAGATTTACTTTCATTCTGACTACTCATTTCCAGCCTACTATAGGCAGCAGACATTTAGTATATTTGGTTTCACAGATCCAAATCGGTTACTGACACTAGATCGTTCCCTTCAATCTAGTATTTAAAGCAATCTTACTCAGCGAACTCGATATTAGTGTATTTGAATGGATATGTTCTTACACTCTCCTCACTGCAGTAGTCAGCTAACTCTCTTACGGGCGTCTGTTCCCAATCAGAACCGTTCTCAGTAAGTTGCTCAACGAAAACAACGTTGACTGCTTCATATCCTCTCTCTTCTGGATCGAGTCGCTCCGTCACAAGGCCAGTGCTTGGGTCTTCGTCTTCTGTCTTGACGACTCGATCTCCTGGCTCAAAGGGGTTCTTCGCTAACTCCAGATTCGAGTACTTGTACGGATACGTTCGTATGTTCTGATCGTCGCAGTACGATGCGAGCTTAGCGGGGTGGATATCTCTCCAATCCCCTGGTCCCTCATCAAGTTGCGGAACGAACGCTACGTTGACCGCTTCGTAGCTCAACTTCTCTGGCGGCAGTCGCTCAATCACAACGGCAGTGTCCGAGTCCTCCTCTTCTACCTTCACGACCCGATCGCCGGGTGTAAATGGATTCTTCGGGTTCTGCTTCATTTGGGCAGTGCTCGGCCCGAGTTCGATCAGTTCGTTCATCGGTCGAGCTGCGAGGTGGTCCAGTTTGTCCGGCTCGTCGCCAGAATATTCCTCCTGCGTTTCCGCCTTCGATTTCAGCGTCTCCACGCGCTCCCAGCCGAGTAGAATCAGGGCATCTTCGTTATCCCGATGCCACGCCATCACGATGATATCATCTTGGTCGTCCGTCTCGAGCATTCGCTCTGGCAGAAATGCAGAGACGTCACGCGAAGTCTTCACATCTACTTCGTAGCCGAACACCTCGAAGTCGTAACCAGAGAAGCTCTCTGGGTTACACCTTCGGATAGCGTACTCGTTTTCCCAATCCCACATCTCCACCGGGATAAATTCTCGACAGAATCGCTCGAACGCCATTTCCCCCAGATTTCCGATTCGCTTCACATCAACGTCGCCTGCGTTCGTTTCCGTGACCTGCTTCAGCGCTTGATGATGTGCCCGTTCCTGATCGATTTCGTCCGGAGTATATCGATACATACTATCGGAGATAACTGCTGGATCTAGTTAGATAAATAAAAAGTCTATCTATCCTCAATCTCACTCACGTCGAGATCTCCCTCGAGCCACGACCGGCCTTTGTCGGTTATGACGTAGTATCCAGAGTCGTCTACCTTCTCGGTGAGCCCGTACTCCGTGAGACGATTCAGCCGTCTCTTTACTGTAGATCGATGAGGCGAAGCCCGTTCTTCGTATTCTAAGTTGAACAGGATAACGCGTGGTGGTAGGGCCTTACCGCTCTCACATAGCACTTCTAAGATTGGCCCATCGTACTCGCTCCACCAGCTCGGTTGCACACTGAACTGGTTGTTTTCCGATGGCTAAATAATCAGGAGTATTATGGGTAATACGATTTGATGCATGTTGCAACGATTAGGGTTACCTTTATCGGCTTTGCAACGAGAAGGGTTACCTACGGAAGCTATACGCGGTCCTGACTGTCACAGGCCCGTATCGGAAACGGCCCGGTGCTGGGACACCGGTCCGTGAGAAGCTTCCGAAACCCGACTACGGAAGCATGAGAAACAATACGCACACGGTGCTTAAACGCCCCGTTTGGCGGTTTCGGAAGGTTATCGGAAAATCGGAAACGACCCGGTTAAGGCTAAGTGTAGCTGGCACTGAATTACATCAACACCGACGGACAACAGCCGCGCGCGCCCCCTGGACCAACAAACGGCGCGCGCAGCTCGTCCGCGGTCCCAAGAGTGAGACCATGCACGACTGCACGCTTCACCCCGGTAAGAGTATCGACTGTTCAGAGACTTCCGCCGAGTGCAATCTTGATGGAGGTCGATCGCGGTGACGCCTCCTCGAGCCCACGGCGACCAGAACGCCCCAGATCTCGAGATTCCCGAAGCGATCGACCTCTTCATCACCCGGAACAGACCGGACTGGAAAGGAGAGACGGCGCGGACGTATCGGAAATCGCTCGACACCTTCGAGAAGTTCGCTGAGGACGAGGAACTTGACACGATCTCGGATCTCGAGATGTGGCGAGTCGGCCAGTTCACTGACTGGCTGATTCAACAGGACTACGCGCGCGTAACCGTCCAGAGTAAACAGAAACAGGCCCGGCGCTGGCTCAAGTGGCTCGAGTCGCAGGGCTACCTGCGAATCGGAACGCATCTGGCGATCGAGCCGTTGCAACTCGAAGACAGCGAACAGACGAGTTCCGATATCCTGCGCCCGAAGACCCTTCGAGAGTTCCTGACGTTCTACCGCGACTCCATGCAGTGGCGCGCGAAGAGACGGCACGCGCTCCTGGAGGTGATCAGTCACACCGGAGGTCGCCGTTCGTGCATCCGATCGCTCGATGTCAGCGACTACGATCCTGATGCCCGGACGCTGAAATTCCTCAACCGCCCGGAAAGCGGAACTCGGCTGAAGCGTGGTGACTCCCATCAACGGAAGGTGGTCCTCTCGGAGAAGCCGAACGAGGTCCTTCACGAGTTCGTCGAGCGGGAACGAGTCGACGTACACGATGAGACGGGCCGTCGCCCCCTTTTCGCCAGCCGCCAGGGTCGGCCGGCGAGAAGCACCATCACGAACTGGATCTATCAGGCGACGCTGCCGTGCGTGATGCGCGAGTGTCCGCACAATCGGCAGCGTCACAACTGCCGGTGGACTGCACAAACGGAAGCCAGCAAGTGCCCTTCGTCGACGTCACCCCATCCGGCCCGTCGCGGCAGCATTACGTGGCAACTGAACATCGGTCGTTCGATTCAGGACGTTGCCGATCGAGCAGCAACGACGCCGGACGTGATTCGCCGGTACTACGACCGGCCCGATCTCGACGAGGATCTTCGTCGACGGATCACCGACTTCGATGGCATCGACATCTGCGAGCATAGCGATCCGACCGACATCGACGTGGAGGTGGATTCATGAGCGCGTCTACTTCGGGCGAAAAGGCGGAATCGGCACGTCCGAACACCCTCCGACCCCATATTCTCGCCGCACACAAACTCTCGAGCAGCGTAGTCGTCCCGTGGTCGAATTCCCCCCCCACTCGGATCGAGAAAAGCGTCGTGACTCTGACTCGGATACCCAAAGACCTATGCTGATATTCTTGTCTCAGTAGGGTATGGTCCGGTATCCTGATGGGAGATGTTCTCGCTGTGGCGAAAGAACGTTCGCTCGAGTGAACGACTCTGAGTGGTGCCCCAACTGTGTACAACTCCGCGAAATGGGGTTCACCGATCGATAGGGTGAACGAGTAGAGTCGTCTGTCCGATTCCGCTCTGCAGTGCCACACTCGGTTGCTGTATCCGGCGATGGAGTAGTGCTTCTCGCCGAAGTCTAGTTCCCGCCGTTCTCGACACGTTCGAAAAAGCCCTGTCTGTGGCGAATTTCGCCCTCGTCGTTGAGGGTCGAGATCGCACGGCTGATCTCTGTGTCAGCGTATCCGTATTTCTCCGCGAGGGTCTCTCTGAGCGACTTGTGGGTGTGGCGTTCGGCCTCGAGTTCCGAGAGCAGTCGCTCTCTCAGGCGGTCGGAGGTGCTCATTGAATCACCTCTAGTAGACGCCCGACGCAGGTATCAGTTACTCCGCATCGACTGGACCACCAGCGGTCGGCTACGCCGGTCGGATAACGTGACTCCGTCGCCCTTACAGAAACGCCAGCAACACGGACGAGATACCCTCGACGATCGTCTCCCAGACCGAGAACCCGGTCACCAACTGCAGGATCGTATCGAGCCCGAAAAACAGGAAGAGACCTGCGCCGGCGAAATGAGCTAACCGGGCGTCGAACCGGTGGGAGAAGTGGTGGAAGAAGAGGGCGTTCGCGATGCTCACGGGGATGATCGCGAGCATCTCGCCGGCCCAGATGGCGGGGCGAGCGCCGTACTGGACGGCGAGCCCGATGGTGACGAGTTGGGTCTTGTCGCCGAACTCCCCTGCGGTCATCAGGAGGAAGATCGGGACGAACCCGCGGAGATACGGCGGGACATCGTAGCCGCGGATCGAGACATCGATCGACTCGGCAGCCGGGACGCCGCCGTTGGTTGCGACGACTCGCGCGTTCCGATCGGGGGCCGACCGGACGAGCAACGCGGCGAAGAGCAAGAACAGCGCGGCCGTGATCGCGTCCAGATATACGGGCGCGAGCACGCCCTTGATCGCCGCGCCGAAGAGGATCTCGAGGGTCGTCCAGCCGGCGAAGGCACTCCCCGCGGCGGCGACCACGATCCACGGATTGTAGCGGGTCGAGAGCCCCGCGATGATGAACTGGACTTTTTCGCCGGGCAACACCGAGAGCTGGAGGACAAACGCGATAATCAGGAGTTCGACCCAGCCGGTCATGCGTCGGCGGCGTCGGAGACGAGCGCGCGTCGGTCCACGACACTACTCATACAGTGGTTTAGATACGTCTAACGTATAGTGGTTGTGGGGCGAAACAGTTGGCGGTCGACGAGCGGCGGCCGCGATCGATCGGCGGAAGGCGCGTTTCGGTTACCTGCGGAACACGTCGACGAACCGGTGATGGCCCTCGTGATGGATACGACCAACCGGTGGCAAACCAGGCGGTCCGGTTCTCGCTGGCGCTCCGTGGAGGAAACTGGATCGCGGAGCCGGAAAGCGAGATCGATCCGCGCTTCACTGTTGTTCCGCATCGATGCTGTTGAGCTCGTGCCAGATGCCGATGAGCACGCCCACGAAGAGCAGGACGAGCACGGCGAGGCCGAGGTTCTCCACCCAGCCCCCCGTCCCGGCGACGATGAAGCCGCCGAACCACGCGACGATGAAGGTTCCGAGGCCGCCGCCGGCGATGAGCAGTATCATGAGGCGGTCAGTGTACTCTCCCATACTCTGGCGGTAGGACCTGAGTAGGATAAGGGGCCAGCCTGAATTGGCCTGACTCGAGTCGGCGGGCGGTTCCGCTGGGTTCCGACTCGGCCGTCTCCGTCGGATTCCGACGCCCGCTCTCGGACCACGTTCGACCCGCTCGACGTTTCACAGATATACCAGATTCGAAACATTATCGATGCTCTCAAATATCTGGCGCCCGCAATCTTCACGTATGAGCGGGACACGATCCGCCGACGATGCATCGGTACTGGTCGAACGGGCGGCCGGACTCACCGCCGTGCTGGGGGCGTTCATCATGGTGTCGGCGCCGATATTCACAATTACCGACTTCATGGGGCTCCAGAACGTCCTCGCCGGTGGCGCGGTCGCGTTCGTCGCTGCGCTCCACGCCTACTGGACCAGCGAGAAGGAGCCAAGCATCGTTCTCGCGGTGATTCTCCTGTTGCTCGGTGTCTGGATCGCGGCGGCACCGTTCGTTCTCGGCGTCGACCGCGCGCTGGTGGTCGGGATCAACAGTCTCGGTGGGGCGATCATCGCGATCCTGTCGATCGTCAGTGCCTACGGTAGCGTCCGAGCATCGGGTAGCACGACGCCCTCGAGCGCGTAACGACCCTTCCGTCGTCGTCCCCTTTCACGACGGGCCGGAACCACTGTAGCGAATGCGTATCGATCGGTCCGCTTTCGGCCCGTTCTCGTATCGATCACGACAGTAGTCCGCTCGGCCGACGCGTCCGAGAACGGCGGGGGTGACGGTCCTCGCGGCGCGTTCAGACGGCGAAAAAGACGCCGATCGCCACGAGGATGAACGCGGCTTTCAGACAGACGTTGACGGCGATCACTTTCGCCCCGAACGACGCCCCCCAGATGCCGAACTGGAAGGGGATCGATCGCTTGACCGTCCCGATCGTCAGCGAGACCAGACTCCCCACGAGCAGCGTGATCACCGCTTCGTCCGGCGTCAGCACGTCGCCGATCAGGGGGGCGACGGTGATCGCGCCCGTCGTCGGGTCGACCAGCGAGACGAGGATCACGGGCACCGCCGCGCTCGGCAGTCCCAGCAGGCCGGCCACCGGTGCCAGCACCGCGCCCGGATCGTCGATGCCGATCGCCGCGAACGCGTCGAGAATCCACTCGGCGTAGGCGAGCGCGACGAACACCGCGGTGTAGACGACCGTCAGTCGAGGGACGATCGAGCGCAACCGCTCGAGCGTGCTGTCGGCGGCGCTGCGGAGCTTTTCACGGGTCGTTCTCGACTCCTCGTCGGGCGTGTCCGGGTCGACGCCGCGCCGGTCGTACTCGTAGCCACGCAGGAGGACGGCACCGGCAAGCAGGCCGACGACGGTGATCGCCAGTGAGATGCCGGCTCGCGCGCCGACGTACATGAGCCCGACCTGCAGTCCCAGGATCGGGACGAGGACGGGGCCGTAGTAGGTGAAAATGTGCTGGACGAAGCCGAAGAACGTGTTGATGACGACGGCAACGAGGGTAGCCCGATCGTCGAGCAGACCGTCCTCGCGGAACTCCGCCAGCATGCCGTAGCCGGCCGTCACCGAGACCGCGTTCGTGAGAACGGCGGTTCCGACCTCTGGCGGGAGGTTCGCGGGCTCGGTAAGATAGCGGCCGACGCGGGCAACGACCGTGACGAGACCGAACTCCACCGCCAGATTCGCGAGCCCGACGCCCGCGCCGATCAACAGCGATATCGTCACGACGCGGGGCAGAGCTTCCTCGAGGACGACGGAGACGAGCGACTGCACGCGAACCGGTTTGGATTCCTGTGCGAAATGTACATCGGATCGGCCGGCGCGGTCCGGCTCCCAGCTGTCGTCCTGTCGCCGATCGAACCGTTCGGATAGCTTTTGGCGCTTCCGCCCATCCGAACGACCATGAGCGACAGCGATGTCCACGTCGCCGCACTCTGTGGCAGCCTTCGCGACGGCAGTCACACTCGGACCGCACTCCAGCGCGCGCTCACGGCCGCCGAACGGGCTGGAGCGACCACCGAGTTGCTCGACCTCCGAGAGTACGAGTTGCCGATCTTCGACGCGGACCGGGATCGTGCGGACGCGGGCGACGCCGACGAACTGGCGGCTCGCGTGCGCGCGGCCGATACGATCCTCCTCGGCTCGCCGATGTACCACGGCTCGTACGCCTCGCCGCTGAAGACCGCGCTCGACTACTGCGGGTTCGACGAGTTCGAGGACAAGACCGTGGGTCTCCTCGCGGTCGCGGGCGGGGCCTTCCCCGTGACCGCCCTCGAGCATATGCGGTCGGTCTGTCGGGCGCTGAACGCGTGGGTGATCCCTCACGAAGCCGCGATTCCCAACGCCAGCGCCGCCATCGAGGACGGCGAGTTCACGGATCGAAAACTCGAGAAGCGGGTCGCCACGTTGGGCCGGCGGGCGGTACAGTACGCCGCCATCGAGCCGGATCCGGACTCCTTCGAGAGCGGTCAGAACGTCGGCGCGCAGGGGCGGTAGCCGGCGGCCGGTCGCCCGTCGCGAGGGTCAGGGCTCGAGGATCCGCTGGAAGCGGCGCTGATGAGCACAGAAGACGAAGACGGCGAAGACGAGGACGGCGATCTGCAGGGCTTCGATCCGGAGGACGACCGTCGTCGGTCCGAGCGTCAGCGGTGGCGAGGAAGCTCCCCAGTCGACGAACCACGTCGCGACGAGCAGAAACGACGCGCCGACGGCCATCAACAGCCCCGGCACGACCGGCGTGAACGCGATCCGGTGGTGGGTCGGCTGTCTAAAGACGCGTCGCTCGAGGACGAACTGCCCGGTGAGCACGCACGCTAGGACGGCGGTTGCGACGACGACGCCGAGGACGCCGCCGAACAGTCGGGCCACGAACAGCCAGACGATCCAGCTAGCGGTGAGCAAGAGTGCCACGCCTAAGCGACGCGGCTGTAACAGGTCACCGAGCGTGCTGACGGTCGCACCGACGACTCCCGCTCTGAGCAGCGATCCGCAAAAGAGCAGGCCGAGGCCGGCGAGTGCGGTCGAGGCCGACGGCGAACCGACGATCAAGCCGAACCAGAGTCCGACCGCGACCGATTCGACGACCGCGGCTGATAGCGCGGCCGTAACGCCCACGACGCGACGGTGGGCCGTTCGGCCGAGCACACCCGGCTGGCGGAGCACGCTCATATCCGTTCCCGTTTCGGTGGCATCCCTTTCGTTATGGAACGCATTCTGTCTCGCCGAGGGGGCACTCGTCTTGCCCCGAGGTTTTATAGTGCGAAAACCATCCCTTTGTATCGCCGCTGCTTACCCTCGGTCGAGACGAGTACCGAGCGCTGGCGTCGGTCGGTCCGACCCGCGGTCCGTCCTCTCTCGCATCCACGAACGCAGGTGTCGCAGCGAGCCATCGCGACTCGAGTAGACGGCGATTGATTCGGGACACTCCGTGCTCCTCGTTCCGTCGGGTGTCACACCGCGCCGGCCCCGTCCGTCCGGGTGATCGCGGGTAAACATCTCGTTTGAACCGACTTTTCGCCGGTTAGGACGGGAATAACGTCCGTGGAGTCGCTTCCCCTCTCAGAAACGGTGAATAGAACTATGTATGGTGGTGTGGTCGTGGCGGATTATGCCCGAGATGGAACAACAGGACAGGACGCTGTCGGAGCTTATCGTCAAGGAAGCGGTCGAACGCGGCATGGACTCCCCGATGCGTGAATCGATTCTCGAAGCCGTCGAAGAGTCGGGGGAGGCCAGCTCTGGCGGCCGGCTTCCGCTTGCGGGAGCGCTGTTCGGCCTCGGCGCGGCCGTCGGCTTCCTCGCCGGTCGACAGTCCGAACTCCAGGAGACATCGATCGAGGATATCGAGGAGCCGGAAATCATCGAGGACGTACGCGAGACGGCCCAGGAAGCCACCGAGACGGATGAGGTCGATGTCGAAACGGACTCCGGGTCGCGACTGCCGCGAGCCTTACTCGCGCTGGGCGTCCTCGCCGGCGCTGTCTTCCTCCGGCGTCGCCTCTCGAGTAGCGACGAGGAGGAGTGGGAACCGATCGAGGAGTTCGAACCGGCCACGGGCGCCGACACCGACGAGGAGTTCGGCGACATGGGAGAGGAAGATGTCGAGGACGTCGGGGAGATGGACGGCGAGCCCGAAGAACTCGGCGACGAGCCCGAGGAATAAGGGCCCGCTCGCGCGGGCTTTGCGTAGCAACGTCGTCGATACCGTCCGTTCTACCCGCTGTCAGAGGGGAGCCCGGAGACGAGCGCCCGGCGTAGCGCTGACGAAGGAGCTAAGGGAGCCACGCCGACAGGTGCATTCAATGGAGACGACCCACCGCGTGTTCGTCGGCGACGCTCGCGATCTCGCCGAGGTAGCGGACGGCTCCGTCGAACTCGTCGTCACGTCCCCGCCGTATCCGATGATCGAGATGTGGGACGACCTCTTCACCGAACTCGATCCCGCCATCGGCGACGCGCTGGCGTCCGGGAACGGTCGCGGCGCGTTCGAGGCGATGCATGCCCAACTCGAGCGCGTCTGGGACGAACTCGAGCGGGTGGTAGTCGACGGCGGGATCGCCTGCGTCAACGTGGGCGATGCGACCCGCTCGGTCGACGGCAGTTTTCGGGTCTATCAGAATCACGCCCGCATCCTCGAGGCGTTCGAAGAGCGCGGGTTCGAGCCGTTGCCGGACGTGCTCTGGCGCAAGCCGGCCAACAGCGCGGCCAAGTTCATGGGTAGTGGAATGATCCCGCCGAACGCCTACGTCACGCTGGAGCACGAGTACGTCCTGATCTTTCGGAAGGGGGAAGTGAGCCGCACGTTCGAGCCGCGAGCCGACCGGCGGTACGAGGCGGCTTACTTCTGGGAGGAGCGAAACCGCTGGTTCTCGGACGTCTGGACCGACGTGACGGGCGAGCTACAGACGATCGATATCGTCGACGACGAACTCCGGGAGCGCTCGGCGGCCTATCCCCTCGAGATTCCCTATCGCTTGATCTGTATGTACTCGGCGTACGGCGACACCGTCCTCGATCCGTTCTGGGGGACCGGGACGACCACGCTCGCGGCCATGTGCGCCGGCCGCCACTCGGTCGGCGTCGAACTTCAGGACGCCCTGCTCGAGCTCTTCGACGAGCAGATCGACGAGGTGCCTCCGCTGTCGCGGTCGGTCGGTCGCGCGCGCCTCGAGCGCCATCGCTCGTTCGTCGACCGCCGTCGGGCGGAGGGCAAGTCCCTGGAGTACGACGCCGAGCACTACGAGACGCCGGTCGTAACGAAGATGGAACGGGGGATCCGGCTCCGCGAAGTGCGGTCGATCGACCGTACCGACGACGGCTATCTGGTCGACCACGCGCCCCTCTCCGCCGAGTGATGCGCCCTTCACCTCTGCCTGACGCGGCTCGAGCTCGGGGTCGTTCGAGGGATATCGTATCTCTGACCAGTTCCGACCGCTGAAACTGAAATCGACGCGACCTTTTTACCTGTGCCGACCGCAGCAGAGGTATGGTTCGCGGTCTCGAGGAGTCCGAAGCGATTCCAGTATCCGTCCTCGCCGTCGGCTCGTCGGAGTGGATCCGAACGGCGACGGCGGGGCTCACCGACAGATCGGTGACCGTGTTCGAATCCGTGGCGACCGCAGCCGAGGTGACGACGGAGCGGCTGGACGCAGCCGACTGCGTCCTGACGGACGACCGGGACGTGCTCGCGGCCGTCGACGGGGCGTGTCCGACCGTCTACGCCGTCGATCCGGCGGCCGACGAGTCGATCGACCGGCTCCGCAGCGACGGGGCCGACGATGTGGTCGCCAAGACAACCATTCGGGAGCCGCCGCTGCTGGCCCATCGGCTTCGGCAGACGGTTCGGTTCGCGTCGGCACAGTCGGCGACCGATCGCGATGCGGAGTGGTATCAGACGCTGATCGAACAGTCCTCGGACCTGCTCGTCGTCATCGACGAGACCGGCACCATCACGTACGTCAGCCCGGCGGTCGAACGCGTCGGCGGGTTCGATCGAGACGAGCTGTACGGCTCGCACATCCTCGAGTACGTCCACCCGGACGACGAGGGATCCGTGACCGACGAGTTCGACGCCGTCCAGTCGGGGGGGATCGGGACGACCCGATCGGTCGAGTACAAGTGCCAGCACGCGGACGGTTCCTGGTACGTTCACAAGGCCGCCCTGACGAACCGACTCGACGACGGACTCGTCGACGGCGTCATCGCCTCTATTCGTGATATCACCGAGTATCACCGAATCGAACAGGAGTTGACCGAATCGTTCAAGCGGGTGACCGACGCGTTCTACGCGCTCGATCGGGACTGGCGCTTTACGTACGTCAACGACCGTGCGCTCGAGTTGCTCGATATCGAGCGATCGGAGCTACTCGGACGGAAGATCCTCGACTTCTTCCCCGAGATGGAGGGGACGCAGTTCCAGGCGAGCGCCCTCGAGGCGATGGACGAGCAGGAGCCGAAGACGATCGAGGCGTACTTCGAGTCCTACGACGTGTGGATCGAAGCCCGGATCTACCCCTCGCCGTCGGGAATCTCGGTCTACTGGCGGGACGTGACCGACCGCGTCGAGCGCGATCAGGATCTGGCAGAGCGAACGGAGCGGTTACAGACGCTGGTCGAGAACGTCCCCGTCGTCCTGTTCGTTCTCGACGAGGACGGAACGGTAACGCTCCTCGAGGGACGCGGCCTGAAGAACCTCGACGCCGACTCCACGGAGGCCGTCGGAACGTCGTTTTTCGATATCCTCGAGGGCTACCCCGAGGTCTGTGCGAACGCGAGGGCGGCACTCGACGGCGAGCAGATCCACTCCCAGAGTCGCGTCGACGACCAATTTTTCGAGACCTGGTACCGGCCGATCGTCGACGACGGCGAGGTCGACCGCGTGATCGGGGTCGCCAGCGATATCACCGAACGGGTCCAGTATCAGGAGACGCTCAACGCTCTTCACGAGGCGAGCAGCCACCTGCTGGCCGTCGAATCGAAGCAGGCCGCCTGTGAGTACATCGTCGACGTCGCGACCGACGTCCTCGACCTCGACAGCGTGGTCTACCGGTTCGACGACCGGAACAACGAACTCGAGCCGGCGGCGTACTCGCAGACGATCGAGTCGGGGTTCGGCTCGCCGCCGCGGCTCGGACCGAACGACAGCATCGCCTGGGAGACGTTCGTCACCGGAGAAGCCTCGGTCTTCGACGATATCAGGACCGAAGACGCCGTCTACGACGAGGCGACGGCCGCCCGAAGCGGACTGTACGTCCCGCTTGGCGAACACGGCGTCCTCGTCGCGCTCTCGACCGAGGTCAGCCGATACGACACCGACACCGTTGAACTCGCACAGCTGTTCGCGACGGCGGCGGAAGCGGCGCTCGATCGGATCGGCCGGACTCGCCGCCTCCACGACCGCGAACGCGAACTCAAGCGACAGAACCGCCACCTCGAGCGGGTCAACGACGCCAACGAGGTGCGCCAGGAGATCGAACAGCTTCTCCTCATGGCCGACTCCCGCGCCGAGATCGAACGCGGTGTTCCCGAACGCCTCGCCGAGCTCGAGGCGTGTTCGATGGCCTGGATCGGCGAGCCCGACCCGAGCGGCAACCAACTGCAGGCGCGGTCCCACGCCGGACTCAACCGCGGCTACCTCGACGCGGTGACGGTGACGACCGTCGACGAGTCGGCCGCCGAACCGACTGGGCAGGCGGCCCGGACGCGGACCCCAGTCTCCGTCGCGAACGTCGCGGAGTCGGTCCACGACGGCGAGTGGCGCGGGACGGCGCTGTCGCGGAACTTCCAGTCGGTGTACGCGGTGCCGCTCGTCTACGACGGATTCCTCTACGGCGTGCTCTCGATCTACGGCGACGAGCGCAACGCGTTCGACGAGACGCTCCGCGAGACTCTGGCGGAACTCGGCGAGACGATCGCCTACGCGATCGACGCCGTCAAGCGCAAGAACGCGCTGCTGGGCGACAACCGGACCGAGGTGGAACTCGAGGTTGGGGCCGACGCGACGCTGTGTCGGCTCGCCGCCCACCTCGGCGAACCCGTGACCTACGAGGGGGCGACGATGCTGGCCGACGGGTCGCAACTCGTTTTCGCCGCCGTCGAGGGGCCGGCTGACGACGTGGCCGAGGCCGTCGATCACGCGATTCTCGAGGGGATTAGCGACCTGTCGACGATCGCCGAGCACGAGGGCGAGACGTTGCTCCAGCTTCGACTGAGCGATGCGTTTCTGGGGTCGATCGTCGATACGCACGGCGCGCGATTGCGGGAGTTCGTTGCCGACGAATCGGACGGCCGCGCGATCATCGAGGTCCCCGACGCGGTCGAGATCCGCGAGGTCCTCTCCGGCGTCAATCGCAGCGGGCCGTCGGTATCGATGGTCGCCCGGCGCGAGCAGGCGACCGACGATCGCTCGACGCTCAGCGGTCCCGCGCGCAACGCGTTACTCGAGACGTTCACTGACCGCCAGCGCGAAGTCGTACAGACGGCCTACCACGGCGGCTTCTTCGAGTGGCCGCGACAGGCGACCGGCGAGGAGGTCGCCGACTCGCTGGCGATTTCCTCCCCGGCCTTTCACAAGCACGTTCGGTCCGCAGAGCGGAAACTGTTCGCGGCGCTGTTCGAGGGATCGGCCGCCGCCGGGGTTAACTGATTAACCACCACCTGAATCGGCTGTTACACAGTTAACGATCAGGCTCTTTGCAACAACTCATGAAGAGTGGGATGACTTCCCACCGAACGTACTGGGGGTACGTACAACACATGACCGAGATGAGTTCACGATCACCGTCGACCGCGATGGGGGATCACTATTCCGTGCAGTATGATAGACTCGACGACGAACCGCTCAGCGTTGCCGTGGCGGACGCCGTCGCAACGTTCCGTAACCAGGATGTAACTGAACTCGAACCGCTCCATTACTCGATCAACGCCGACGCACTCGAGCGACTGTTCGAACCGCGGCCCAACGGGCTCCGCTCGAGCGGGTCGATAACGTTCGAGTACAGCGACTGTCTCGTGACGATCACCGCCGACGGCGAGATTCGCGTCGAATCAGCCTGACCACCCTGCGACTCGCGGCTCTGCTGATCCGTTCTTTTTCCAGACCGTCGTTCGGGAGAGCCGCGGTGACCGGTCTCGAATCGCATCATCCCACAGACGTAAGCGCCTCGGCGTCGAACGCCGGGGCATGCTCACTCGGATCCTCGTTCCGATCGACGGGAGCGACCCCGCGACGGCGGCGCTGGAACACGCACTGGACATCGCCGCCGACGGGGGAGCGACGGTCCACCTGCTCAACGTCGCCGACACGAACGAGCCCAGTCTCACGCGACTCGGCGGCGATGTCGTCGATGTCCTCGAGCGAGAGGGTGACGACATCGTCTCGGAGGCTGCCGAACTGGCCGACCGACGGAACGTGTCGGTCGTCACCGACGTGGTGCAGGGGGACCCGCGCTCAGTAATCGTCGAGTACGCCACGACCGACGAGTTCGACCTGATCGTGATGGGCGCTCACGGCCGACGCGGATTGGGCGAGTACGTCCTCGGAAGCGTCACGGACCACGTCGTGAACCGAAGCGACGTGCCGGTGCTGACGGTTCGGCCGACCGACGACGGGCCGTCGACCTTCCCCTACGGCGATATCCTGGTGCCGACCGACGGGAGCGAGCACGCGACGGCGGCGCTGGAACTCGGCGTGAGGTTCGCCGCTCACCACGGCGCGCGATTGCACCTCCTCTCCGTCGTCGACGAACTCCCCGAGGTGGGCGACGCCGGATCGGCACAGCTCTCCGACCAACTCGAGGCGAACGTCCAGGGAGTCTTAGACGAGGCGGAGGGTATCGCCAGAGAGGGCGGCATCGAGGAGGTGACGACCACGCTCGCGACCGGCTCGATGCCGCGAGAGGTCACGTCCTACGCCGACGCGGAGGGGATCGATCTCATCGTGATGGGAACGCACGGTCACACCGGACTCGATCGACACCTGCTCGGCAGCTTTACCGAGCGCGTGATCCGAACGGCGCCGGTTCCCGTCCTCACGACGACGCGTGCCGACGACCTAGACGACTGAACCGAAACGCGTTCTCGAACCTGATTGTCTCATCGACGGTGATGTCGTTAGAAAAAGTACTAGTAGCGCGATCCGGAACCGACAAAGGATGATTGCCCAGACGGTGTGCACGTACTCGATGGTGATCGATCCGTGAACGCAGAGTCGCTCCCGTCGATCGACCGCGTCCGGTCGGAGATCACGCGAAACCGGCTCCGGGCCGCCTTCGCCGTTCTCATCCTCCTCTCGGCGGCCGTCGTCGCCAGCGCGGCGGCGTCGGGTGGCCTCTCGACGGCGTCGAAAGCGGACGTTCCCGACGCGCCGCCGACGGAGAACCACACGGTCGTCACCGAATCGGGGCGAGCGGGGACGATCACCGCGTACGCGCCCGACGGCGAGGTTATCTACTACAACAACACGCGCACGAAGTACTTCGACGTCGACCCCGTCGAGGGTCAGCCCCTGACCGTCGAGTACGCCGCGACGGACACGATCCACACCGAGAAGCCGTACTGTGGTTCGCCGCCGTGTACCCGTAACGTCATCGAGCGCGCCAACCTCACGACCGGCGAGGTCGAGGTGCTCTACAAGCGCTACGATCCCAACGAACTCGCCGCCGAGTGGCACGACGCGGACCGAATCAACGAGACTCACTTCGTCGTCGCCGACATGGTCCACGATCAGGTGTTCATCGTCGACACCGAGACGGAGGTCGTCGACTGGCTCTGGGACGCCCAGAGCGACTTCCCGCTCGAGGGCGGCCACGAGTGGCCCCGCGACTGGGCACACATCAACGATGTCGAGTACATCGAGAACGGGCAGATGGAGGGCCGAATCATGGTCAGTCTGCGGAATCAGGACCAGGTCGTCTTCCTCGACCAGCAGGAGGGGCTGCTCGAGGACTGGACGCTCGGGTCCGAAAACGAGTACGACACCCTGAACGAACAGCACAACCCCGACTACATCCCCGAAAGTCAGGGCGGGCCCGCCATCCTCGTCGCCGACTCCGAGAACGCTCAGATCAAAGAGTTCCAGCGCGAGGACGGCGAGTGGAATCAGACCTGGGTCTGGGAGGACGACCGGATTCAGTGGCCCCGCGACGCCGACCGACTCCCGAACGGCAACACGCTGATCGCCGACACGCACGGCAACCGCGTCATGGAGGTCAACGAGTCCGGCGCGATCGTCTGGCAAGTCGGATCGTCGCTGCCCTACGAGGCCGAGCGCCTCGAGACCGGCGACGAGAGTACTAACGGATCGAGCGCGGCCTCCCTCGGCCTCGAGTCGCGCACGGCCGCCGAAACCGGCGGTGACGGTGGCGGCGGGAGCGACGGGCTGTTCGGCTTCGAACCCCTCGAGTTCCTCGGCGACCTCGTCGAGACGATCCTTCCGCATCGAATCTACAACGGGCTCCTCTTCGTGAGCCCGGTCTGGATGGGCTCTTCGGAGTTCGCCGCCGTCGGCATCGCCTTGCTGGCCGGGCTGGTGTGGGCCGGCTCCGAGATCAGGTGGCAGCTCCACGACGCCGGCGTCAGGCTTCGCCTCCCCGTCTACCGGCAGGGCGACTGATCGCCTCGAGACCCCTTTTCGCCGCGACGTATTGGTCCCGCTCGGCGCTCACGCCAGCAGGTGGCCACCGAACAGGTAGAGCCCGGCCAGTATCGACTGGAAAGACAGCGAGCCGGCGGCCGACAGCGCGACGAACGTCCGGCCGTCCATCTCCGACAGCCCCGCGGGGACGGTCAGCAGGCCGCGAACGAACAGCATCGTGTTACTCACCGGGACGGCGATCGCTCCCCACCGATCGAACCAGCCGTCGAACCGCTCGAGACGCGACTCGGAGATCGGAAACCAGCGCGTCTGCAGGACGTACTCTCGCCCCCCGCGACGGACGACACAGAAGAGACAGAACTGGCCGATCGTCGTCCCCACGACCGCGAGGGCGACGATCGCGATCGCCTGAGAGATCGTCGAGCCGATCAGCGCCAGCGCGGCCGGCACGACGAGTTCGCTCGGCATGAACCGCAACAACATTGCGCCCTCGAGGATACAGATCCCGAAGAACACCGCCAACGCGACCTCCGACGTGAACATCGACTCGAGCCAGGGCGGCGTCCCCTCGAGTTGCAACGGACTCATGCCCCGAGCGTAATCCGCCCTGCCTGTAATTTGTGTTGGTTCGGCGGGCGGAACCACGCCGCGACCGGCAGGCGGCGGATGTCGCGAGTCGTCGATCGACGGTGGGGACCGCCTCGCTCGAATCGAACCGCAAACTATGTCGGACGGTTGGTCGAACAGTCGTTCGATGGAGACGGGTCGAATCCTGTTTCTCGCGGGCGCGTTCGCGACCCACGCCGTCGTCGGGTACGCGCTGGTCTACGCCTTCACCGACGCTGATCCCCGCCTCGGGCTCGTCTTCGGCCTCCTCCCGGATGCGGACTTCCTCTTTCCCGCGACCCTAGCATGGCCGTTCGTCCACCGCGGGCTCACGCACACGCCGCTGTTCGCGCTGGCGGTCGTCGCCGGCGTCTACGCGGTCGGTCGCGATCGTGACCTCGCGGCCGCCGTCGCGCTGGCGATCGGCTCGCACCTCGCGATCGACTCGCTCTCGCCGAAGGGGATCGACTGGCTGTTCCCGCTCGAGACGTCGTGGAGCCCCGGCCTGCCGGTACATAGCCCGGCCGCGACGGTGGTGCTCTGGACGGCGGCGATCGTACTCATCGCGTGGCGGGCGACCGGACGCCCGTTCCACGGCTGAGCGCGAGTCCCTCAGAGGCCCGCTGCGGGGCCGACGAGCGCCAGACACACCGACGCGGCCAGCGCGCTCGAGCCGGCGAGCAACACGGCGCGGTTGATCCGCGCGTTCTTGGATTTGAACCAGCCGAGCGTGACGTGTCGCCGCCAGACGGGCGCGAACGGCGCGATCCCCATCGGCGTCACCACGTCGCCGGCGAGGTGGGCGAGGATGCCACACGTTCCAACGGCGAAGCCGAATCGAAACCCCTGTGGCGACTCGGGGAGCGCGGCGGCGGTCCCGACGCCGACGGCCACGCCGACGAGCGCGGCGAACCAAGCGGTGTGGGTCGGACCGCGGTGGTCGATCAACGGCAGTCGCTGATCGATATCGGGGAGGTTGGCCACGCCGATGGCGATCAGCGCTCCCACCAGCGCCAGCTCGAGCGACGCCGTGTCGGCGACGACCGGCAGAAACGGGGCGTACAGCAGGGCGTTGAAACCGGAGTGACCTTCCTGATACATCGGTCGCTGCCTGCTCGTCCGGGTTCAGCAGGAATGACGCTGTCGGACGGCACGGTGTCCCGACGCGAGACGCTTATCGGACCGCCCGAACGCCGAACGCCGAGACCGAGATGCCGCCGATCAACACCGGCATCCAGTAGATCGCGCCCCGGAAGATGAGGACGGCTGCGGTGACGATCGACGCCGGAATCCCGGTCGTCGGCACGAGCAGCGTGACGAATGCGGCCTCGATCCCGCCGAGTCCGCCGGGCAGGGGAGCCGCGCCCGCGAGGTTGGCGAGCGGTATCACGAACAGCAGGACGTAGGGCGCGACATCGTAGCCGAGCGCGGCGAACGCGACCGTAAGCGCCGCCGTCTGGAAGAGCCACCCACAGAGTGACAGCCCGACGACAGCGGCGAGCCGCCACCGATCGGTCGCCACGCGCTCGATGTTCTCGAAGAATCGACCCAGCCGATCGCGAAGGTCTGCCTCGAGCGTGTCGGACTCGAAGCGCTCGAGGCCGAGCCGGCCGAGACGGGGCGCGACGATAGCGGGGAGCCGCTCGACGAGTCGGTCGTGATATCGCCAGACGAGGATCATGACGATGACGATGGCGGTGATCAGGGCGACCGCGGAGCCGACGGCCGTCTCGAGGCGGCTGCCCAGGGCGGCGGTCGTCGCGTAGTAGGCGACGCCGACGAGGATGAGCGCGATCGAGGGGACGACGTTGATGACGTCGACGCTCGCGATGCCGACGAGGCCGGTCTCGTAGCGGGCGTCGGAGACCTTCGAGATGAGCAGCGCCGCGACGGGTTCGCCGCCGGCCTGACCGAACGGCGTGACGTTGTTGGCGAAGACGGCGCCGGCGTAGACGAAGAACGACTTGACGAGCGGCACGTGAACGTCAAGAGCGGCGAGCACGGTTCGGAGCATCAGGCTCCAGGCGGCCAACCAGCAGAGTGCGAGGGCGAACGTCGCTCCGATCAACGACGGGTCCGCCGACAGCAGCGAGTCGACGACGCGACGGGCACCGACCGCGAAGAACAGGACGGCAAAGACAGCGATCGTCCCGAGACCGCCGATGATAAATGCGCGCCGGTTACGCTCGTCCATAATCGGTATCGATCGTCAGCAAACTTGAAACGTCTGATCGACGCTCGCAAGCAGCGATCGCCGCTTCCGTCGGGTTCGCCACCGTTCAATCGATTTATTGGCGTGGAGCCGAGTGTCGTCAGTAATGGACACGACCCGTCAGTCGAACGTCCTCTTCGTCGTTCTGGACACGGTCCGAAAGGACCATCTCGGCCCGTACGGCTACGGGCGAGAGACGACGCCCGAACTCTCGCGGTTCGCCGAGGAGGCGACCGTCTTCGAGTCGGCGGTCGCCCCCGCGCCGTGGACGCTGCCGGTGCACGCTTCGCTGTTTACCGGCCGCTATCCCAGTCAACACGGGGCCGACCAGGGCAGCCCGTACCTCGAGGGCGAGACGACCCTCGCGGAGACCCTGTCGGCGGCCGGCTACGATACGGCGTGTTACTCCTCGAACGCCTGGATCACGCCCTACACCGGGCTCACCGACGGCTTCGACGCGCAGGACTCGTTCTTCGAGGTGCTCCCGGGCGACGTGCTCTCCGGCCCGCTGGCCAGCGCGTGGCAGGCGGTCAACGACAACGACTACCTCCACAGTCTGGCATCGAAACTCGTCCATCTTGGCGCGATGGCCCACTCGAAACTCGCCAGCGGCGAGGGTGCCGACTCGAAGACGCCCTCGGTTATCGACCGCACGAGATCGTTCATCGACGACAGCGACAGCGACGAGGGCTGGTTCGCCTTCATCAATCTGATGGACGCCCACCTGCCGTACTACCCGCCCGAGGAGTACCGCGAGGAGTTTGCCCCCGGCGTCGACCCCGACTCAGTCTGCCAGAACTCCAAGGAGTTCAATTCGGGCGCTCGAGAGATCGACGACGAGGAGTGGGACGACATTCGCGGCCTGTACGACGCCGAAATCGCCCACATGGACGCCGAACTCGGCCGCCTGTTCGATTGGCTGCGCGAGACCGGCCAGTGGGAGGACACCACCGTCGTCGTTGCGGCCGACCACGGCGAACTCCACGGCGAACACGACCTCTACGGCCACGAGTTCGCCCTCTACGACCAGCTCATCAACGTCCCGCTGCTGGTCAAACACCCCGACCTCGAGGCCGACCGGCGCGACGACCTCGTCGAACTGCTCGACTGCTATCACACGGTGTTGGACGCCACCGGTGTCGATCCCGCGGCCGTGGGGACGACGGCCGGCGACGATGGCGCCGTCGACCGCGACCGAACGCGGTCGCTGCTCTCGAGCGAGTATCGCGCCTTCGACGGAGTGAACGAGGCCGATCCCGGCCAGCGGGCCGTTCTCGGGAACGAGGGCAGCGAGGCAGGCACCGCCGACGGCGATTACGCGTTCGTCGAGTACGCCCAGCCGGTCATCGAACTCCACCACTTGGAGGAGAAGGCCAGCGAGGCCGGCATCGTGCTTCCCGACGATCACCGCGCGTACTCGCGGCTGCGCGCGGCCCGCAGCACCGACGCGAAGTACGTCCGTGCGGATCGCATTCCCGATGAAGGCTACCGGCTCGACGAGGACCCGGCCGAGGCGTCACCGGTCGATCCGGCCGCCGACGAGATCGTCGCCGCGACCGAAGGGGCGCTCGCCCGGTTCGAGGAGGCCGTCGGCGGCGCGTGGGACGATCCCGACGAGCGCGTCGCCGACGCCGAGGATGCGCTGTCCGACGCCGACGAGGAGACCCGCGACCGGCTCCGCGAACTCGGCTATCTCGAGTAGTTCGCCCCCGAGAGCCGATCGCCGAAATCCGGCGGTATCGCCTCGTATCGACGTGATAAGGCCGGTCGAACTGACTTTCCGGGAACCAATAAGAATACGTAGGTCGACTCGAAAGGGGGCGACAACGAATGCAGGACCAGCACTTCCTCGAATCGGACTGGGACTACTGCCTGGTGCTGGATGCGTGTCGGTACGACGTGTTCAGCGAGGTATACGACGAGTACCTCGACGGGACGCTGGAGAAGCGCCGAAGCGTCGGTTCGTCGACGCCGGAGTGGGCCTATCGAACGTTCACCGACGAACACGACATCGCGTACTTCTCGAGCAATCCCTTCATCAACGATCTGGGCATCCCCCTGAACGAACTCAAGTGGGGTGCCAGTTGTGACTACGAGTGGTCGGCCTCCGACCACATCAGCAACGTCTTCGACGTCTGGAAATCGGGCTGGGACGACGACCTCGGCACCGTCCCGCCGGACAGTCTCGGGGAGGCGTTCCACGAGCACCAGGACGCCGTCGAGGCGGCCGATCGAACGGTGCTCCACTACATGCAGCCCCACGCGCCCTATCTCGCTCGCGGGAAGGGCCAGAAGCTCAAACAGATCCAGAAGGGCATCCGGAAACAGGAGGAAGCCGAGAAAGACGGCGACGACGGCGGCGCGCTCTCCGCGCTCGGCGACACCATCCGGCCGAAAGTCGAGAACAAACTCGAGGGCAGCGAACTCGCCCAGAAGGCGGGCCTCTGGCTCGAACTCGACCCGGCGGATCTCGTCAAGAACGGCACCCGCGAGGCGGCGATGGCCCTCTACGAAGAGAACCTCCGGATCGCCCTCGAGTCCGTCGCCGACATCGTGACGGAGCTCGACGGAACAGTGATCGTCACGGCAGACCACGGCGAAGCCTTCGGGGAAGAGGGCGTCTGGGAACACCACATCGAGACCCACATCCCGGCGCTCATGGAGGTGCCGTGGCTCGAAGTCGAGTAACGCCGCGTTCGATCGAGAACGGGGACGGAACGGAAACGGTGACGAGAACCGACGGTTGCCGACGACGCTCGGCGACGCGGCGGGTTCGGCGGTAACGACACGGGGGGAGTCCGGTATGAAGATCAGCCACTACTTCGAACTCGAGGACCACGTCACCGGCGGCATCCGAGAGTCTGTCGTTCACCAGCGGAAGATGCTGGATCGACTGGACTGCTCGTATACGACCGAGCCGACGCTCGACGCCGACGTATTTCACTGCAACCTCATGGGGCCGCGGTCGGTGTACTACGCGATGCGAGCGCGACGCCGGGGAATACCCGTCATCGCGCACACGCACGTGACCGCGGAGGACTTCGGCGACAGCTTCCGATTCACGAACGCCCTCGCGAAACCACTCAAGCCGTACCTCGAGCGCGCCTACGGGCTGGCCGACGCGCTGGTCTGTCCCTCGGAGTACAACCGACGGCTGATCGAGACCTACACCGACGCGCCGACGACGGTCATCTCGAACGGCGTCGACCGCGAGAAACTCGAGGGGTTCGAGGCGCTCGAAGAGGAGTACCGCGAGCGCTACGATCTCAGCCCACCGACGGTGTTCCTCGTCGGTCACGTGATCAAGCGCAAGGGACTGGAGACGTTCGTCGAACTGGCTAGGCGACTGCCCGACCTGGACTTCGCGTGGTTCGGCCCGCTGGACCTCTCGTTGAAGGGGCGGGAGACGACGGCGCTGATCGAGAACTCGCCCCCCAACTGCACGTTCACCGGCTTCGTCGACGACATCCGCGGCGCGTACGCGGCCGGCGACATCTTCTGTTTCCCGACCCACGAGGAGAACGAGGGGATCGCGCTGCTGGAAGCGATGAGCGCCGGCAAGCCGGTGTTAGTCCGCGACATCGAGACGTTCTCGTGGCTCGAGGACGGCGAGGACAGTCTGAAGGTCGCGGAAGCGGGCGTCGACGGGTTCGAAGCCGCGTTGGAGCGGCTCAGAGACGCCGATCTCAGAGATCGACTCGGATCGAACGCGGCCGAACGCAGCGAGAAGTTCTCGCTCGAGACGGTCGCGAACCGCTATCAGTCGCTGTACGAGGAGGTGGCCTGAATGAAGATCGGATTCTTTACGGACAGTTATTTCCCGGAGATAGACGGCGTAACGTATACGATAAAGCTCTGGCGCGAGGAGTTAGAACGGATGGGCCACGAGGTGTACGTCATCTATCCCGACGGTGACTACGAACCCGGCGACCGCGAGATTCCCGTCCGGTCGCTGCCGAACCCGTTTTACGCCGGCTACCGAATCCCGCTCACCCGCCGGCCGTCGACACTCCCCGACCTCGACGTGGTTCACTGCCACGGCCCCGCACCGATCGGCCTGCTCGGGCGATACTACGCCCGGCAACACGGCCTCCCGTCGATCTACACCCACCACACTCCACTCGAGGAGTACTTCCACCAGAACGTCAAGTTCGAGTCGGTCGCAAACGGGCTCTCGAGGCTGTACGTCCCGCTCGAGAACGCGTTCCTCGAGAGCTTCGATATCGTCACCGCCTCCACCGAGCGGATCGAGCGCGACGTCGACCACGTCCAGCTTCCCGTCGGGATCGACATGGACTTCTTCCAGCCGACCGAGGAAGACTGGTACCCCGATCGGACGGTGGTCGGCTACAGCGGTCGCCTCAGCATGGAGAAAAACGTCAGCGAGATCCTCCGAGCAGCCGAGGAGTGTCCCGAGTACGACTTCGTCGTCGTCGGCGAAGGGCCCTACCGGGACAGTCTCGAGCGACACGCCCCCGACAACGTCGAACTTCGGGAGTTCCTCCCGCGCGAGGACTTGCCGGTCTTTTACTCTTCGATCGACGCCTTCCTGACCGCCTCGACTGCCGACACCCTCGGGCTCTCGACGCTCGAGGCGAACGCCTGCGGGACCCCCGTCGCGGCAGCCGACGTGCCGCCGTTCGATCGGACGATCGGTCCAGACAACGGCGAACGGTTCGCATACGGCGATCTCGAGTCGATGGTCGAGGCCATCGAAACCTGCCTGGCAACGGAGCGCGAGACCCGCGAGGCGGTCGAGCGCTACTCCGTCGGGTACACGATGGACAACTTAGAACAGCTGTACCACGACGTGCCGCTCTCGCGAGAAGAGGCAGCCGTCGCGGCCGACAGCCCGTGGCGCATCTCTGAGGAAGAGCGCAGTTGAAACGGATCCAGGTTGTCGCGGACGTTCGACGCCCGTTCTCGCGCTGGTAGCGACCGTGCACAGTCAGTGAGAGACTTTATGGCTCGCTCGTGTTGGTCTCCGGTATGAGCGATCCGTTCGTCGTCGTCGGTGGCGATGCAGCAGGGATGTCCGCAGCGAGCAAAGCCAAACGCGACGACCCCGACCGCGAGGTGGTCGTCTTCGAGAAAGGCGAGTGGGTGTCCTACGGCGCGTGCGGTCTTCCTTACTACGTCAAAGGTGAGATCCAGTCGCTCGAGGAACTCGTCTCGGTGACACCCGAGGAGTTCCGCGAGGAGCGCGACATCGACCTCCGGACGGGCCACGAGGTCGTCGATATCGATACTGACGCACGGACCGTCACTGTCGAGGGCGACTCCGGAACCGTCGTCCAGCCGTACGGCCACCTGCTGCTCGCAACGGGCGCGGAGTCGGTTGTCCCCCGGATCGACGGCACCAACCGCGACGGCGTGTTCACGCTCGGCTCGATGAGCGACGGGAAGGAACTGCGAGAGTACGTCGCACGAGCGCGCGACGACGAGGATCTCCAGCAGCCGGATC
Organism: Natrinema marinum; assembly: GCF_024296685.1. NCBI lineage: Archaea > Methanobacteriati > Methanobacteriota > Halobacteria > Halobacteriales > Natrialbaceae > Natrinema > Natrinema marinum. Next base: position 1,001,974 of record NZ_CP100763.1, read on the forward strand.
GTGGGCCGGCCTGTCGGTATCTCGAAGACTGTACCGGACCCGTCGGGGTCGTCGGGGGCGGCTACATCGGCGTCGAGATGGCCGAAGCGCTGGCGGCGAACGGCTTCGAAGTGAACCTCTTCCAGCGCGGCGATCGTGTACTGGACGGCTTCAGCGAGGAAACGAGCGAGCAGGTCGCCGCCCATCTCCGAGAACAGGGCGTCGCGCTCTTCCTCGACGCGGAAGTGCGGGCGCTGTCGGGCGGCGACCGCGTCGAGGCCGTCGTCACCGCAGACGAGCAGGTCGCGGTCGAGTTGGTGCTCCTCGGGACGGGCGTTCGCCCCCGAACGGACCTCGCCGAGGACGCCGGCATCGACCTCGGCGAGACCGGTGCGATCGCGACCGACGCCTACCGCGAGACGAGCGCGCCGGATGTCTACGCGGCGGGCGACTGCGCCGAAGCGACCCACGTCGTCACGGGCGAACCGGCGTATGTTCCGCTGGCGCTGACCGCGAACCGACACGGCCGCGCGGTCGGCCAGACGGTCACCGGGACGCCGACGGAAGGCGGCGAGATCGCCAGTACGGCAGCTGTCAAGGCCTTCGATGTCGAAGCCGCTCGAACCGGACTCATCGATCTCGAGGAGGCTCGCGAGGCCGGGTTCGATCCGGTCTGCAAGACGATCACGGCGAACTCGCGGGCCGGCTACTACCCCGAAGACGGGACCGTCACCGTCACCCTGACGGCCGACCGCGACTCCGGGCGCGTCCTCGGTGCGAGCCTGGTCAGCGAGTACGGCGAGGGCGCGGTGCACCGAAGCCACGCTATCGTCGCGGCCCTCGAGGCGGGAGCGACCGTCTCGGACGTGGAGAACTACGACCTCGCGTACGCGCCGCCGTTTAACACCACGTGGGATCCGGTGCTGGTCGCCGCGAAGGTCCTCTCGGACGAGCTCTAATTTTCGCTCGTCACCACCCGTCGACGCCGATCGGCCCACCGGGGAGACCATCCGTTGGCGGCAGTTCGCGAGGCCGGGCGGGCCCGCGTCCGCGAGAGACGCTGCGAGCGGTGCGGTCCGCCCTATCGCCCCAATCGAACCGAACCCGGCCTGATCCCGGTCGTGCGTTATCGACGCACGACCGACCGTCTCTTTCGATGCAGTAACTCACATCTATCGTGGGAACCTACCGAGGACGTACTCAATGGGACGACGCATCTCCGAGCCGACCCGCAGCGTGTCGAGGCGAACTGTCGTGAGTACCGCAGCCGCCCTCGGCACCGCGGCCGTCGCGGGCTGTCTGGGCGGGACGGGCGAGAACGAGGGCGAACCGGACGAGGAGACCGGAAACGACGTGAGCGAGGCTGACAGAGACCTCGCCGCGGAGATGGTCGACGCGGTCGACGACGACCTCTCGGTCACGGACTGGGAGGTACCGGGAATGTTCATACTGGACTACGCGAACAGCGGCGGCGTGGAAGCCGACGCTCCGATTCTCGGGAGCGGCTATGCCGATATCGCCGATCGGGGGTTCGACCGTCGAGCGATGCCGACTGCGCTCCTCGACGACGGCAGCGTCGACTTCATGGTTTTTATCGAGCCCGAGTGGGCCCGATCCTATCTCGAGGGCGAGTGGTCGGAAGCGGAGTATTACGCGCGAATCGTGGACTCCGAGCACTGATTTCGGGCACGAGTCGGTCGTTCGAGACGGCGTCCGGCCGCCGCTCCGGCTTCGATCATCACCCGGCTCTACTGCCCCCGTTCAATCGCCTTCCGCCGCGGAGTGCTCGCTCGCCTGCCGCCGCAATCCGGGCGCTATCGCGGGAACGTCCTTCGGGCTGACGGCGCCGTCGGCCTCGAGTTCCTCGACCGACTTCGGGAACTCCCGGAGCGACTTGTGGATCGCGATCCCCGCCTTCGCGCCCTGCCCCATCGCGACGGGGACCTGGTTGTGGCCGGGCGTCAGGTCGCCGACGGCGTACAGCCCGTCCACCGACGTCCGGCCGTGATCGTCGACCGCGACCGTGCCGTCGTCGTTCAGCTCCGCGCCGAGCCCGGCCGCGAGGTCGTTGTTGTACGCGCTACCGTACATCGCGAAACCACCCCGGTACTCGCGGACGGCTCCGTCGGCGAACTCCAGAGCCTCGAGCCAGCCGTCGTCGCCGTTTCGGACGCCGGTCACGTCTTCGCGGACGATATCGACGGGATGGCCCTCGAGCATCGCCGCCGTCTCGTCGCTCCACGTCGGCTCGTCGTCCCGGAGCAGCAGGTCGACATCGTCGGTGAAGTTGAGCATGATCATCGCGACGTAGGCCGCGCTCTCTCCGTGGCCCATCACATAGACGGGCTCGTCGACGAACATGTAGGCGTCGCAGTGCAGACAGTAGTGGAGCCCGCGTCCGGTGCGGGGCAGCGGCGGCTCGGGTCGGCCGTCCGAGAACCCGGTCGCGAGAACGACGCGCTCCGCGGCGGCCGGCCCGTTCGTCGTCTCGAGGGCGAACGCGTCGTCGACGCGTTCGATACCCGTGACGAACTCCCGGCGGTAGTCGGTCCCATACGACTGCAACTGGTCGACGGCCGTCGAGAGGAAGTCGTTGCCCGACACCGACTCCGGGACGCCGATGACGTTGTGGGTCTCCTGCATCATCGCGGCTCGACCGCCGCCGCGGTCGAATACCGCGGTCTCGTGTCCGAGACGCGTTGCGTACAGTGCGCTCGTGAGGCCGGCTGGGCCGCCGCCCACGACGGCGACTTCGTAGTATCGGTCGTCATCGATAGCGTCGCGGCTCGTCGACTCGTGGTTACTCATCGTAACCCGGTTACGTCTCCGCAGCCATAAGTGTCAGCTAACACGACGGTAACCCGGTTACGATCCGGTAAGTGCCCCGGAATCGACCGGCGGGGCGCGTCGCGTTTCAGTTACAGACAGTAACCCGGTTACGGAACGTAATTTAAGCGTGTGCGGGCCGAACGGACGGCCATGGACGAGCCGACACAGCGGCTGGACGTCTGGTGTTCCGGTGAGGAGTGGTGTCCGATCACCTCCACCGCGACGCTGATCGGCAAGAAGTGGCACACCGTCATTATTCACCGCCTACTCGAGAACGGTCCGCTCGGGTTCACCGCCCTCGAGGAAGAAGTCGACGGTATCTCGAGCAAGGTCCTCTCCGACGCGCTCGACGATCTCGAGGACAAGCAGTTAGTGGATCGGGAGATCGTCAGCGAGAAACCCGTTCGCGTCGAGTACTCGCTGACCGACCTCGGCGAATCGCTCGAGCCCGTCATCGAGACGATGCGCGAGTGGGGTCGACAGCATCTCGCGGCCGCCTCGGACGAGGAGAGTTCGGTCACCTAACGGCGTTCGGGGAATCGGATGCCAAAGCGTAATCCGCACGCCGTGCGAACGAACTGTCATGACTGTCGACCAGGGGACCGATGCCGGGGGATCGACCGCGACCGACGGTCGTCTGTCGCGACTGCGAAATCGCCTCGACGGTGCAATTCGGGGCCGGCTCGAGCGGCTTCGCTGGTGGTACGCGCTCCGGATCGCCGGCGCTCCGCGCTGTGCGGTTTGCGGTGACGAAGCGGCGTGGATCGCCGTGACGGAGGACGAACCACGGTGTTTCAAACACATCCCGAGCGAGGGGATGGACGCGATTCGCGATGTCGAGCCCGCGGACTGCTTTACCGAGTGGAACGAGGCGGCTACAGAGACCTGACCGTTCTCTCTCGAGAGCGTCCCGCCGGTTCGGTGGACACGAGCCGGCTCGGCCTCGATCGGGACGCGAAAGCGGGTGAGTCGTTGCTATCGGAGAGCGTGACAGCCCGATTCGAACTGCCAAGGCAGTAGCCGAGGGTCGTCCCGTCGCGCTGACACAACGGAACCTACTCCGCACGTGAGGAAGACCGATCGGGCCTTTCCTCCGCGGTAGCGGGTCTGACGGACGGTAGCAGGAACCTGACGACGTTTCCGCGGGGGGAGTTCTCTTCGAAGACGAGTTCCCCTCCGAGCGAGTCGACACACCACTGCATCACCCAGAGACCGAGGCCGGAACCGTGATACGTGGTGCTCCCCTCGACGTCTTCTTCGAGAACATCGATCTCGATGTCTGGAATAGTTGGACCGCCGTCGATGATCTTCACTTCCGCTTGGCCGGTATTCGCGTGTCTCGTGACGACCACCTCGATAGCTGCGACCTGTCTGTCATCGTGAACGATCGCGTTGTCGAGCGCGTGTTCGATCGCGTAGCGAAGCCCCTCGTCGGCATTTACCCGGACGTCGGACCGTCTCTCGACTGTCAACGCTGCGTCCGGGTATTCCGCCTCGATCCCTTCGATAACATCTCGGACTAAGTCCCCGAGGTTCGTCGGCGTGCGCTGCGTCGCATCCGGCTTCGCGATTTCTTCGATTTGATGGACCGAATCACTCAACGTCCCGATTTCCGCAGCGATCTCCGAGATCGTCTCGGCTTCGTCCTCGAGTGACTGTTTTTCGACGGCGTCTTTCAGACGGTCAGCGTATCCGATGAGGAGATTCGTTTCGTTGCGGAGGTTGTGTCGGATAACCCGATTGAGAAGGCGCAGCCGGCGCTCGCGGGATTTGTACTCCGTTATGTTTCGGATTTCACTGATAACGCACGGGGTCTCATCGATCGTAGTCGAGTTGAGACGGACGCGAATCCAGATCAGTTCACCGCTCGCACGCTCGATCTGCCATTCGAACTCCTGGGAATCGCCAGCGGCGGCTGCTTGGATTCGCTCGACCGCTTTTTCCTGTGAAAACTTCGTCGACGGCGGCGTGTAGTCCTCGATTTTCATTTCGAGCAGTTCTGCTCGAGAGTAGCCGTACAACCGCCCGACTTGCGCGTTCGCATCGAGAATCGCACCCGTCTTGGGATCACGTAGCGTGATTCCGATATCTAAATCGTCGAATGCTTCCGGTAACGCCGTGTCAGAATCCCCCTTCATGGAGATCAGCACTAAGAATAGCTATAAAAACGCGAGAACAGCGGAAACGGTTGCCCACTCGCGGGGAATATCTCTCGGTAGTTCCTGCTTCTATCGAGACGCCCCAGCGGGCGTCCTCCCGCGAAGACAGCCGGAGTCGTCGCCTCATCCCGGCACTGCGGTTCACACGTGCCACTCAGTCCGTCCGTGATCTCCTTGAGGAACAATACCCGAGTCGGGCATCGGTCCCTCCGGCGGCCTCGAGTGCTTCAACCCCACAAGGGTTCGTCTGAAATACGACGATACGCTCGAGTTGTTAATTACTTATTCCTCTGTGTATCTCAGGCCAGATACGCAAGCCCGTAAAAGTCCAAATATTAGGAATGGCTAGCAGTTTCGGTCGTATTCAGTTCGTAAGTTGCGTTGGTTAATGATGATCCCTGCCGGATTTCATTCCAATCGGTGATATCCGTGACCGTCCGATTCACAAGGTCAATATCGACTGTATATCTTAGATCGTGTGGCGAATCTTCGTCAGGGTTTCGAACGCGCACGACAGCACGATCTTCGACGTAACTGGGACTGCGCTCAATGGTTACTGACCCGTCGCCGTGGTCGTCGGTGGTGTTCACGATGGTCATCTCACCGTTCGTCTCGTTACTTTCAATGGCGACATCGTAAGACTGGGTATTGGAAGAAGAGAAGTTCAGTTGCTGAATTGGTTCGACCGAGAGTTTATACGTATCCATTCCGTCGAGTGCTTCGTTCACCGTTTCATTGGTCATCGCAATCGTCCGTGCCCGCTCGCGCTCATTCTCAGTCAGGGGTTGATTTTCTATCGTATGGATTGTGAATTGGCCGGAATTGGTCTCTTCGATCGTTATCTTACTCACGTTGGAGAGATTGTCCACGATAGTTTCAGACTTGTCACCTGTTGTGAGTGTAACGTTGTTCTCAGACACGACAAATTCGGCTGACGTGCCAGTGTTTGAGAGGGGTTCGGTCATTCCGAACGCGGTTCCAATCCCTGCTAATCCGACACCAATCACGGTAAGCCCGACGAGGACGAGCAGACGCGATCGGATGACTTCGTTCATGGTACTCCATTTAGCTGAAAGATCTCATCAACACTGGGGTGAAATGCGTTCGAAACCAGTTGGAAACGCGTTTCACGGCAGTTTCATGGCCAAATGCGGCCGTGTAGATCGGTGGACATAAAATCCCGGTGGCGCATGATTCTCCCATGAATTTCCGAGCCCTCCAACATACCCATCTGCTGGCAGCGGTCGTGTTTCTTGCTGCCATCCTCGTTTTAGCCGTCCAAATGATCACTCCATCTCCGGTAATGGTCTCACTTGGAGAAAACGGCGCACAGACGACGACTGTTGGCGAGTACTTTACCTACCGTGAAGTGGCCGTCGTCGCAGCCGCCGCTTTCGCCTGTGGCAGCAGTGGCACGTATCTCGTCGTGCATAACCAAGCACACGTGCTTACTCGGCAGGACCAGGCTCAAACACAAGCACAGACACACCCACCTGTCGAGACTAATGGCGGCGTCACAACCCAAGCAAAGCAACCCAAGCATACGACTGGTCCAACATCAGACGAAGAACGGTGGGAAAAAGCACTCGAGGCACTCTCAAACAACCAAGAGATCATCTACGAATTACTGATCGAGGCTGACGGGGAGTTGGCCCAACGGGACCTCGTCGAGGAGACTGATCTCTCGAAGGCAACTGTCAGTCGCACTCTTGACAAACTCGAACACCAGGGGCTCGTGGAGCGAAAGCGGAGTGGGATGGGGAATACGATTCATTTGCAGTGACTGATCCCGTCCAGAAACCGGCGGGAATAGCTTCCAAACGCATTGCAAACGGCTTCCGTACCTATTACAATTAATGAATATATGGTCTTTCAGACAAGGTACGAATGAGGCAAATCGGGACGTCATGGCCGTGGTCCCACTGACCAACACGTAGATATCGGCCCTCCCGTCGCGATTTGCCGCCCACAAACCAAAATCATGCACTACAAAGCACTTGTACTCGCCGTTGCGGCGATGCTGGCAGTCGTTACTGGCGGCGTCGTTGCGGCTGATGCTGCGGGTCCCGATACGGCACAGGATATCGACCAATCGGACAGCGCGTACGATACACGGCTTACTGCAGACGAATCGTTCTCCACGCACATCTCGCAAGAGAACATGACGGTCGTCGAAGATCGGACGAAGCTAACCGCAGACGAATCGTTCTCCACGCACATCTCGCAGGAGAACATGACGGTCGTCGAAGATTGGACGAAGCTAACCGCAGACGAATCGTTCTCCATGCACATCCCACAGGAGGATCGTGAGATGGCTGAACACCCGACGCGTCTAACCGTGGACGAGTCGATACAACTGAATCCTGCTGAGGATAAGGTAACCGTTGAGCAGCAGTACGATCAGCGATTAACCGCCGAGGAGTCGTTTCAAATCAACTTCTCGGACGATGTTATCAAATCGCTGGTTGACGGGATCTACCGCATTGATCTAGCAGCCAACTAGCGCCTCGCTATCTTCCCTTCCATTTTTATTCCCCAACAATTACTATCTAAGGATATAGTCCACATCGCACTCTGCTCTCTCGAGAGCTCTGGTGGGGCAGGTGCGTTGTGTTAAAATACCAATAGGTTTTCGTCACCTACGAATTAGATGCGAAGTACAGGGGTAACTAGCGATGCACCCTGTATTGAAGAGAGCCTTGTTTAGATGCCAGAAAGAACGACTCGCTCCGGCAAACCGACCGTAGAAAAACCGGAACCAAGTAGTGTGTCATCTTGTCTTTCCCGGTTCGCAGAACGCCTCGTAACATTGGCGAAGCATGCTGTCTCTAGCGACCCGGCTCCGGCAGTCAAGAAGGGTGACGGCGGCTACGCTGACTGGGTGATCGCCGTGATCCAAGGTTGCCACGAGTACTTCGATCTGCCATATTGGCGGCTCCTCGATGTGTTCCACGAGATGCGCGGTATTGTCGAGAAAATATATCGTTTCACGTCCGACCTCCGCGATACCGTCGAAATAGCGTCTCAAACGATCCTCATTAAAGCCCGTGTGTACCGTGGAGTGGCCGATGGTCAATCCTGAGACCATCACACCCGCTCACTGTTGCGCTGTGTCCGCTTGCGGATGTCCTGGACAACCTCGCCAGCCGACTGCCTCGAGGCCCTCGACGCGATCGACAGCACGTTGGGCGGCCTCGACAGGACCGCACTCGGTCGGATCGATCTCGTCGCCGGCGAGCCCATAGATGAGCTTCCGGAAGGCGACGTCGTTGGCCACATCCTCGTCGAGGGATTCGTCGGCGTGACGAGCATCGGCATAGTCGTCGGTCACCGCTGCTCACCCCCATCGGGATCGTAGACGATCTCACCAGCGCGGGCGATGCGGAAATCCGGGCCTGCAACGAGACTGCGAACCCGTTGCTTGAGCGTATCGTCGGTCCGGATATCGGTGTGACGACGGTACAAATCGTGGAGTCGGGAGATCTTGACCGGCTGGCTGGCTCGAGGTGTTCGATTAGGGCCGCGTCGCGATCGTCGTAGTCGATCGTCTCGGTAGTCGAGTCTTCGAGTTCTGCGACGCGGTCCTCGAGGTCGTCGACCTTCTCGAGGGCTCGCTGTGCAACCTCGAGAGCGTCATCTGGGTGAATATCCGCCGCCTCAGACATGGCGGACCACCTCGTATCCCTCGCTACAGTCGTCGCAGGCGAACACCTCTCCGCGTTCTGGGTGGTCGATGACGACGTCGGCGTCTGAACGGCAGCCCAGTGTTCCGCAGAACGGGCTGGACCCGTCGGTCGCGGAACTCACGACGCCACACCCCGGTTTGAAGTCTCTATTGCGAGATGTGGTTCATCCGCTACAGGTGCTGACTGTGCAGAATCGAAGAGCCCACGCCCTTGAGAGGGGGTTCTTACGTGGTCATGTAACGAATTTGATGAGTGCCCGGGGAGGGCTCCGAACCCTCGATCTCCGCATGTCCCAGGTCCGAGGCTCGGCAGAGTCCTCGAGGGGACACGGAGGCTTCCAAGGCGAAACCGCACCGAATCTCTGAACCCTATGAGTGCGGCGCTATGTCCAGCTAAGCCACCCGGGCTCGATTACGGATAGTGCGGTCCGTTTCTTTAACCTTCTCATTCGAGATTCCCGTGTAACGCGGACCCACGGATTTATCACACGGTGATACGAAAGGCGCTGCATGAGCGTTCCCGGCATCGTCCACTCTACTCTCGATGGCGAGGAGATCGCGGCGCGGGTCTCTCTGGGCAGCGACGACGAGCTCTTCATCACCCCAACGCGGACCATCGTCTACCGCGCCGACGGCCTCCTGAGCGACGAATCGGCTGACGACTATCCACACGACGCCGACCGCCTGACCCTCTCGGAGGGCCGGCGCAAAACCAAGTTCTCCCTCGAGTACGCGCTCGACGGCACCCGAGAGTTCACGATTCCCGCGGGGAAGACCGACGCCGTCCTCCACCCCGTCCTCGCCGGCGTGTTGAACGGCAACGGCATCACCGAGTCCGGCGAGACGGTGGTCCAGACCTACCGCTTCAGCGAGCTGACCCTGATCATCACGAGCGATCGGCTCGTCAAGCATATCGGTGGAGCGGTCTGGGACGGCGACTACGAGGAGTATCACTTCGACAACGTGACCAACCTCGCGTTCGAGGACGGCAGCGTCGCGACACAGATCGTCCTTACCGTCGACGGCCGTCCACAGCGGATCAAAGCGCCCAACGAGGAGGCCAACGACCTCCGCGAACGACTCCAGCGAGCGCTGTTCGACTACCACGGCGTCGGCTCGTTAGCGGAGCTCAACGATGCCCTCGGCGGCGACGAAGAGCCGGAACCCAGCGAGGGATCGGTCGACTTCGGCGGTGGCGTCGATCCGCTCGATGCCGACCCGCCGGAGCCCGACGACAGCGAGCGACGCGAGGAGGCAAGCGCGGCGGACGAGCCGGAGGCCGCGGACCCCCTCGCCGATGTCGGTGCGGGTGAGCCGACGACCGGATCGACCCCGACCGACGAGAGCGACGGCCGGTCGGCCGCTCCACCGTCCCAGTCGGCGTCAGTGGCGGACGACCACGAGGCCGATTCGGTATCGACGGAGACGGAATCGATCCTCGCGGACGCCGCTGCCGATGCGGCGGCCTCGAGCAGCGCCGGAGACGGTGTCGCCACTGCTGCCGAGTCGAGCCAGCGCGCGGCCGCGCCCGCACCCGAGACCGATCCCGAACTGCTCGAGCGGATCGACGCGCTCGAGGAGGCGGTCGAGCGTCAAAGCGAGATCATCGAGCAACAGGGTGCGACGATCGAACAGTTGATCGACGAACTCCGGCAGGGCCGTTAGTCGTCTCGGCCGGTCACTTTTCGGATACACGAGGAGCCAAAGGGGCCGAGTTCCCCCGCTTCGAGATCGATGAAGTAGCCCGTCGAGAGCCCGGAGCCACAGCGCTGACAGGAGAAGTCGCCTTCTTTCGTGATTACGTCTTGGCCGAAGCGGACGTACTGGCGGCTCTTCGGCCGGACGATTCCGTCCTCGCGCTCGATGATGCCCCGGAGTTCCGCCTGATCTAAGATCGTCCGCGTCACGGTCGGATCGGTCGTGACCGTCTCGATCCGGTCGACGGCGTCGGCAAGCGACAGCGACTCGTGCTCGAGGCGGGCCAGTAGCGCGAGGCCGAGTTCGACGCGGTCGTCTTCGGCTCGCACGTCCGCCTCGAGGTCACGATCGCCGTCGGAGTCGCTGCCGGATCGGTCGCCGTCGCGGTCCATTGCTCCGTGGTGTCGGCCCGGAGCGGATAAACGTTTCCGCCCGAGGACCGGCCGCCGTCCGGATAGCAAGAGCGCGGCCGACGGTTCTCACGGGCTGGGAATCCGCCTGTCGTTGATACTGATTGTCTACTGTAGTTCGAGCGAGAACGGGACGCAACCGGAGCGACCTCCGGCGACTATCAACCATGACTCGGACGACCGTGCATACGGCTGACGAGGGATCGACCCGGAACGACGCGCACGCGACTTCACTCGGGCCCGAGCGACAGCGGTCGGTATGTCCGGAGTGTGAGGGTCGGATCGATCACGACGAGGAACACGGCGAGCGAACGTGTCGGGAGTGCGGGCTCGTCCTCGATACCGACGAGATCGACTACGGCCCCGAGTGGCGGACGTTCGACGACGATGCGGAGGATCGTCGGCGGGTCGGCGCACCGATAACGGCGCGCCGACACGACAAGGGACTCAGTACGACGATCGGATGGGGCGACGAAGACGCGTACGGGAACCGCATCTCGGCGCGAAAGCGCGATCAGCTCCGGCGCTTGCGGACGTGGAACGAGCGGTTCACCTCGAAGAACGCGAAGGAGCGGAATCTGAAACAAGCCTTCGGCGAACTCGAGCGCATGGCGTCGGCGCTCGGCCTCCCCGAGCCGTGTCGCGAGACGGCCGGCGTGTTGTATCGCCGCGCCGTCGACGAGGACTTGCTGCCCGGCCGCTCCATCGAGGCGATGACGACCGCGTGTCTGTACGCGGCTGCCCGCCAGCACGGTACGCCGCGGACGCTCGTGGCGTTCGCGTCGGTGAGCCGCGTCGAGAAACTGCCCGTCCAGCGGGCCTACCGATACCTCTCGAGCGAACTCGGACTCGAGATCGAACCCGCCGATCCGATTCACTACCTCCCGCAGTACGCCTCGGAGCTCGAGGTCAGCGACGACGCCGAACGGCTCGCCCGGGAGATCCTCGAGGCGGCGAAGGCCCGCTATCTCCACAGCGGTCGAAGCCCGGCGGGGCTGGCGGCGGCGGCGATCTACGGCGCAGCGCGACTGACCAACGAGCGGCTGACACAGGAGACGGTCGGCGAAGAGACCGGCGTCAGTTCGGTGACGGTCCGTAATCGGTATCGAGAGCTTCTCGAGGCGTACGACGAGGTCAGTTCCCGATGACTTCTCGGACCGACCTCGAGCGCGAGATTCTCGAGACCCTCGCCGATTCGGGACCGCTGTACGTCGTGGACCTCGCCGCGGACATCGACGAACATCCGCTCACGGTCGACGATGCGTGCGATCGGCTTTTGGACGAACGCGATATCCGCTCGATCGGCTGCCGGCGATACGAAATCACCGGCGCCGGTTGTGCACGGCTCGCCGAGGAGAAGCGGGTGACGAGCAATTCGGACGTTCGCTCGAGACGAGAAGGCTGGACGTAGAACGGATCGACGGAGACGGCCTCGTTCTGCGGTTTCCGCCCGATTTTGCTTCGAATCGCGTCTCTGGAACTGTGGCTCGTAATTAGCCCTCGTAGCCGGCGTACTGCATGAGGTTTGCGAACACGTCGGTGTTCATCGCCTCCCGGTAGACGATGCCGTTGACCATGCCGCCGGGGTAGACGTTGCCGTTCATGGCGTGGTCGACCTTGTGGCAGTGCATGAGGTAGATGCCGGGGTCGGCGTTGGCCTCGAACTCGACGGTGTGGCGCTCCGCGGGGGCGATGTTGGTAACGTCCTGTTCGTACTGGGCGACCTCGGGGACCTGGCCGCCGTCTTTCTCGACGAGGCGGAACCGGTGGTTGTGCGTGTGCATCGGGTGGGACATGTAGCCAGCGTTGACCATGTGAAGTCGGACGGTGTCGCCGCGGTCGACGATGATCGGCGAGCCGTCCTCGGGGTGGAGCGTCCGCGGGAGGCTCTTGCCGTTGATCGTGAACACGTCGGGGTTGCGGTTCCGGGGACTGTATTCGACGTCCTCGCCAGCGAACTTGCGATTGAGCCGGGAGTCCCAGTCTTTGAGGGTGAAGAAGTACTCCTTGTCGGCAGGCTCGTACCCCTTCGGATCGACGCGGAAGATGCCGTACATCCCCATATCGATGTGACGATGCGTCTGATAGTGGCAGTGATAGAGATGCGTCCCAGGGACGTTCGCGGGGATGGTGTAGGTGTGTTTCTCGCCGGGGTTGACCGTGATGCCCGTCGTCGTCGGGACGCCGTCGTTCTCCCACGTCTTCTTCGCGCCGTGGAAGTGCAGCGTGTGGGGCATGTCGGCGTTCGTGTTGTCGAGGGTCACTTCGATATCGTTGCCTTCGGTCGTCCGCAGGATCGGCCCCGGCACGCTGGGTTGGCCGTCGTCGGCCTTGAACGCCCAGACCTGCGGGAGTTCGACCGGGCCGCCCATCGAATCGAGCGGGTGGACCGCGTGGCGGGACGTTACCGACGACAGCGTCACGCTGCCGCCCTGCTCGTCGACGTTGACGACCTCCGGGGAACTGGTCCACGGCAGACCCGAGCCGGAAGATTTCGTTTCGGGTTCGTCTGCGGGCTGCGCTGATTGCGTGTCTGATGAACCCTGACTGAGACAGCCAGCCAGCGCCGCGACGCCGCCGGTCGCCGCAACGAATTCGCGTCGCGATAGCCCCAGTCCGGGTGCACCGATACGATCGCTCATAACAACTGCTCCTAAGAAGAGCCGGCGTATAACGGGGCGAGAGCGTTCTTGAGACGCGAGAACGGACGAGAACATGTTCTCCGGCGGTATATAAAGGACAGCGGCGGGCGGACCGAAGCGGGCCCACCGGTGGCGACTCGCTACCGGATCTCCCTCTGGCCGCGACCGACAGGCTCTCGAACGGGCCGTATCGATCCCGCCTTGAGCGCCGGTTTCGACACCTCGATTCTCAGAACCGGCCCGTCCCACTCCATGGGCCAGCGGTCCATCACTCGACCCAGACGGTCTTCCGGTTGACAAACTCGAGCATGCCCTCGCGCGCGAGTTCGCGGCCGTAGCCCGAGTCTTTCACGCCGCCGAAGGGCACGCGCGGGTCGGACTTGACGAGCTGGTCGACGTAGACGCAGCCGGCGTCGATCTCGCGAGCGAGGCGTCGGCCGCGCTCGGTGAGATACGCTTAGTGGATACGAGGTATTGGATGAGTGTTACGTTACGTCGTCCAGTTCGGTGTTCCAACGCAGAGGAACGGCAGCGCCCCGTCTCGGCTATCGATCCGAACCGATTCGTCCGGACGCTCAAGTGGACGGGCCGTCACGGATCGACCATGCCCGAACGCACGTCACTGGACGACCTCGAGTCGGCCCCGCACGCAGAGGTCTTCGAGGACCGATCGCCCCGAACGGTGCGCCTCCGACTCGCGACCGACGAGCGCGTTCCCGAACACCGTCATCCGGACTCGAACGTCGTCCTACACCTCGTCGACGGCGCGCTCGAACTCACGCTCGGCGACGAGGTGTACGACCTCGAGCCCGGCGATGTGGTCCGGTTCGACGGCGATCAGGATATCTCGCCGCACGCGCTCGAGAACAGCACGGCGCTGGTCGTGTTCGCGCCGAAAACGGAGTTCTAGCCGACCGTCGTCGCGACTCCTTTCGTCTGCCGGTAGTCGCTCGCCAGCAGCGCCTCGAGCCGGTCGACGATCGCGGCGCGGTCGCCGTCGTCCCACTCGTCGGGGTCTCTGGCCGGGACGACCAGAAAGCCGCGACCCCGAATCTCCTCGGCGTGCGGGACCGCCACGTCCAGTTCGAACCGATGCCGCTGGGTCGTATACTCCCGCAGTACGTGATCCGTCGCGCGCTCGCCGACCGGCAACAGCACGTGAGCGTTGATCGCGCGGAGTTCGGCGTCGAAAAAGCGCTCGAGGTCGGCGTACTCGGCCGCAGTCGGTGCGACGCCGTCCGGTAGACGACACATGTGGACGTAGCTCAGAAAGCAGTTCTCGAGGAGCGGGGCCGCCCGCGGGCCGCTCGCGAAGCCGATCTCGCGGAGGAGATCCCCCATCGCGACCCCGCTTTCGCTTTCGGTGAACGGCACGCCGACGGAGTCGCCGCCGTGAACGCCGGGGTAGTCGCCGATAACGTGAAAATCGGCGTTTGCATCACCGTAGCCGAAGACGGCCGCCCGGTCGCCGGGGGCCGATCGATCCCACGGCGGTCGCATACCGAACGGGTTGCTCGCTCTGTCAGTGACGTTTTCCACGGTACCAGTAAGGAGTCGAGCAATCAAAACGACAGCGTTCGGTGGGGGATCGACTCACTCGAGGTAACCAGCCGCCCCCGAGGGGCATCGACGCGTTCGCTCGACGACTGCAAGCCGGAACAGGCAGTGCCGACGACTTTCGGGACGATCGACAATTGCGATTGTCGGAATGACGGTGGGTTTATAGACCAGTCGTCCGTTTTATGTTACGTATGTATCAGGTGGGCCACTACGGCGGTGCACTGGTCGCGTACGCGCCGCTGGGGACCGTCGTGACCCTAGGCGGCCACGGTGACATCGCCATCGTCGGTGGCCTCGTCTGCGTGGCGCTGTCGACGCTGCCCGATTACGATCACCGGCTACCCCTGATCGACCACCGCGGCCCGACGCACACGATCGCGTTCGCGTTACTCGTCGGCGCCGGTCTCGCCGCCCTGACCGCCGTTCTCGTCGACGACGCGTCGGCGTTCGTCGGTGCCAGCGTGGTCTCCTTTGCGTTTCTCGTCGGTCTCGTCTCGATCGGCTCGCACCTCCTCGCTGATGCGCTCACGCCAATGGGGATCCGCCCGCTTTGGCCGCTCTCGCGCCGTCGGTACTCCCTCGAGGTGACGACCGCCGCGAATCCGGTCGCGAACTACGGCCTGTTCTGTCTCGGGATCGGTGCCGAGCTCGCAGGAATCTCGCTCGTACTCGCGCTCGGCTGAGACGGTTTCAAACGGATTCTCGACTGCTTACGGCGAGAGCGCGTCGGCGCCCCCGCCCGCCGACTCTCCGCGGCGGGTGAGCACCAGTCCGGCGACGAACGTCGCGAGCAATGCGACGACGGCGGCCAGATACGGCACCTCGAGCGTCGGATTCACCGCCTGTCGGCCGAAGAAGAGGACGAAAACCGCGACCGGCGGTGCGGCGAGCAGCGGGGTCACGGTGCGGCCGGTAAAGCGGCGACGACCCACCATCGCGGCGACGATGGCCGTGCCGAGCAGCGTGAGACTGACGGCGTACATCGTCAGTTGCATCGTCGGCGAGTACGTCGCGATCCCGGCGTCGACGGCGGGGCTGAGAACGAGGTGTGCCGGCAAGGCTGCAATCCCGAGCGCGAGGGCAGCGGTGACGTGAGTGCCGGTCAACCGCGGTGCCCACACGATGACGGTGGCGATCAGGAACAGCGTGAAGATGGTAACCGCCGTCCAGAAGTGCAAGGAGAGGATGTCCATCGTGTACTGCTTGACCGTCTGGCGACCGAGCGCGACCTGAACCGGCGTCAGGAACATGCCGAGGACGACCAGGCCGGTGACGCGGCGGTCGATGTCGGGGAGCCGCCAGGCGGCCAGCGCGGAGCCGACGATGGCGAACCCGGCGAACATCGACACGAAACGGTGGAACCACTCGTAGAAGCTGGGGAGATTCGCCGGGAACAGGTTGAACGGGCCGCCGTCACACCGGGGCCAGTTGGCCTCGCAGGCCAGCCCGGAGCCCGTCGCCTTCGCCGCGACGCCCAGCAGGATCGTCGCCGCGACCAGCGCGAGCGTGGCGGTCAGCAGGTGCGGATAGCTGAATCGGCCGATCAGCGATCGAAACCTCGAGTCGGGCGTGTGATTGTCGTACGACACGGTCGTTCAGCGGGAGTTGGGACGGGCCGTACTTAGGTTGCCCGAGTCGTCCAACCCCGCGGGAATCGGCGGCTCGACTTTTCGAACGGACCTCGTTTCCAACGTTCCAGGGGAGACGCCTCGACTGATCGACGGCGATCTCAGACGACGGCACCGCCGTCCGTTCTCTGGGCGCACCCCGGAGCTCATCAGCTTAATGATGGTTTCTCGCGCCGACCTGCTCGACAACCGAACCGAGCGAACCGTCACGAGGATTGATAGCTCCCCGTCCGTCGGATTCAAGGACCGCCCTCGCCAGCACCCGACATGGACAAACGCGCACGACTCGAGGCCCACCTCGAGTCCCACGACCTCGAGTCGGTCTGGTTCGCCCGGCCGAACTCGTTTGCCTGGCTTACCGGCGGGAGCAACGTCATCGACCGCGAAACCGATGCCGGTGTGGCTGCGGTTGGCTACGACGGAACCGACGTGACCCTCCTGACGGACAACATCGAGGCCGACCGCATCGTCGCCGAGGAACTGCCTGACCTCGAGGCGAGCGCGGTCGAGGTCGAGCGGTTCCCCTGGTACGCGTCGTCGCTTGCCGACGCTATCGCCGAGCGCGTCGGCGACGAGCGAGCGGCCGCGGATATCGACGTACCCGGCCTCGAGCGCGTCGATCCGACGCCGCTGCGCCAGCCGCTGACCGAGCGCGACCGCGATCGGTACCGCGAGCTCGGCCGGGAGACGGCGGCCGCCGTCGAGTCGGTCTGTCGGGAGATACGGGCCGAAGACACGGAACACGAGGTCGCGTCGGCCCTGCGCGTCGCGCTCTCGGCTCGAGAGATCGAAGCCCCGGTCGTCCTGGTCGGCGGTGCCGAGCGGGCACAGGCGTATCGCCACTACACGCCGACGCGGGCCGAACTCGGCGACTACGCGCTGATCTCCGTCACCGCCGAACGGGGCGGCCTCCACGCGAGCTGTACCCGGACCGTCGCGTTCGACCCGCCCGAGTGGCTCGCCGAGCGCCACGAGGCCGCGGCCCGCGTCGAGACGACCGCGCTGGCGGCGACGCGGGCGGCCGCCGCGACCGACGGCGATTCGGCCAGCGGGACCGCGGGCGACGTTTTCGCCGCCATTCAGGACGCCTACGCCGCGGTCGGCTACGACGGCGAGTGGGAGTACCACCATCAGGGCGGGGCCGCCGGCTTCGCAGGCCGGGAGTGGATCGCGACGCCGGACCACGACGCCTCGGTCGAAGCGCCGATGGCCTACGCCTGGAACCCGACAGTACAGGGCGCGAAAAGCGAAGACACCGCGCTGGTCACCGACGATACTGTCGAGGTGCTGACGGCGACCGACCGCTGGCCGACGGTCACCGTCGATGCGGTCGACCACGACTGCACACTCGAGCGCCCCGCTCTCCTCGAGCCCGAGGCGTAACTCGGATTTATTCGTCCGTAGTGCCCGTCTCGGAGTCGTCGCTCGCGTCGTCCGCGGTCTCGTCCGCCTCCGTCTCGACGGTGTCGATCTGCATGTCGTCCTCGAACTCGATGACATCGGCGTCGGCATCGACGCCTGGGTCTGCCTCGGCGTCGGCCTCGGTCTCCGGTTCGTCGTCCGCGTCCGTTTCGCCGCTCAGCGTCGGCGCGGTGTCGTCGACGGTGATCTTAACCGGTTCGACCTCGCCCTCGAGTTCGGCTCGCGATTCCCGATCTCCCTCGCGGTCGAGGACGCGATCCAGCGTGAAGATCGTGTTGAGCTCCCGCTGGACCTGATCGACGACACCGCCGACGAGGTCGCTGGGCTGGATCGCCGTGTACTCGTAGGGGTTGTTCCCGGCTCCCTCGCTGGCGCGCTTTTCGCGCGTGACGCGCTCCTCGTCGTGGAGTTCCGCGAGGGCTTCGCGGACGGTGCTCGGATAGAGCCCGGTCCCCTTTGCGACCTCCTCGGAAGTGCTTCCCGGATTCGCCAGCAGGTAGACGTAGATCTTCGCGCGCGTGTCGGTGTCGAGGATCCACGAGAGCAGATCGACGATCCGCTGGTCGAGTTCCTCGACGGCCGGGCTTCGGCCGAGGTCGTCCGCGTCGGCGTCCCCGAAGTCGGCCGGTCTCTCGAGCGATTCGTCTCGGTCGTCCGTAGCGTCGACCGGACCCTCGTCAGTATCGTCGGAACTCATGTGTCTACTCGTACAGGATGAGGCCTCGCGCGGAGTTAAACCTTTGCGGGGCTCACTCCGTCTGGAGAAACAGCGACTCACAGAGCGCGTCGGGCCCCTCGTCCTCGAGCAGGCGACGCTGTCGGTCGGCCCCGCTTTCGCGCTCGTAGACGTCCTTGATGCCGTCGATCCCGAGCCGCTCGCACTCGCGGTCGACGAGTTCGCCCAGTTCGACGGTGCCCTCGAGATCGCGGTCGATGAAGGCGGCGTCCTGGCCGTATCGGATGGCCCGCCACTTGTTCTCATCGAGGAGTTCCCGCCGGTGGTCGTGGCCGCTCGCGCCGTCCTCGTACTCCTCGGCGAGGGACTCGACGAGTGCGTGGGTGTACTCGACGAACGCCAGCACGACACCGGGATCGGCCTGTCCGTCGGGTGCGCGGAGCTCGACGGTCCCGTGGGCGGTGTGGGGACGCACGTCGTACCACAGTTCGCCGCGGTCGTTGATCGAGTCGGTCTCGAGCATCAGCCGCTCGAACCGGTCGAACGCCTCGAAATCCTCGAAGTGGGTCGGCATCCCCGTGTTGGGCAGCGCTTCGAAGATCTTCGCGCGCGCGGACTGGAGACCGGTGTCGAACCCGTTCCAGTACGGCGAGTTCGAAGAGAGCGCGAGCATGACCGGGACGTACCACCGCAGTTCGTTGGCGATCCAGACCGCCTTGTCTGCGTCGTCGACGCCGACGTGAACGTGGACGCCCGCGGTCGTGTTCCGGTGCTGGGGGTACTGAATCCGGTCGAGTTGCGCCCGGTAGCGCGGTTTCTCGGCGTGTTCGAGTTCCTGCCACCTCGCGAGTGGGTGGAGGCCGGCGGCGGCGATCCGAAAGCCGTGAGCCGCGGCGTGGTCGACCAGCGCTTGCCGAATCGCGAGCAGCGAGTCGCGGGCGTCGGCGGGGTCTTCGATCAGCGGCGTCTGCGTCTCGATGACGAACTTGAACAGTTCGTGGTCGAGTCGCCCCTCGAGGATCTCGGGCGGGTCGTGTTCGTAGACGAGTTCGTCGGTCCCGCTGGTGGGGCGCCCGTCCTCGTCGACGACGAAACACTCCTCTTCGATCCCCAGCGTTCCCATGCGCGTAAACGATTCTCTCGACCCGCGTTCCATCGTCCCGTGTTTCTGGCCCCGACAGTAAATACGGTTTGGAGTCGGTGGCGACGACCGGAACTTCGCGTCCGTCCCGTTCGACCCCTTCGACCGCTGGTCGGAGGCGTCAGTCCGAGACCGTCTCGGCCTCGGGCTCGACGGCCGCCTCGTCCTCACGGAGCTTGAACTTCTGGACCTTGCCGCTGGGATTCTTCGGGAGTTCGTCGACGAAGTAGTACGTCCGCGGGCGCTTGAAGTCGGCGAGCCGGTCGCTCTCGAGGGCGAACTCGTCGAGGTCAGCGGCCTCTACGCCGGCGGCCACGACGTAGGCGACGATCCGTTCGCCCCACTCCTCGTCGGGTTCGCCGACGACGGCCGCCTCCGCGACGGCGTCGTGGGCGAACAGCACGTCCTCGACCTCGGCCGGATAGACGTTCTCGCCGCCGGAGACGATCATGTCGTCCTTGCGGTCGACGACGTAGAGGTAGCCGTCTTCGTCCCGATAGCCCAGGTCGCCGGTGTAGTACCACGTCGTCCCGTTGGCCTCGCGCAGAGAGTCGGCGGTCGCCTCCGGACGGTTCCAGTACTCGCGCATCGTACACGGGCTCGAGATCAGGATCTCACCGATCTCGCCCTCGTCGACCTCCCGGTCGGGGTCGGCGTCGGGTTCGACGATCCGCAGCCGATGGTTGAGCGCGGGGAGGCCGGCCGAGCCCTGCTTCGAGAGTTGATCTTCCGGCGGCTGGAAGACGCCCGCGGGGCCGATCTCGGTCATGCCGTAGGCCTGCAGGTAGTCGTCACAGAGGTGCTCCCGGCAGTTCTCGAGGACCTGTTCGGGCATCGGGGCCGCGCCGTAGAGGCCGAGTCTGAGCGACGAGACGTCGGCGTCCATCTCGGCGGCGGTCATCGAGAGCGCGTTCCACGCGGTCGGCGCCGCGAAGACGAGCGTGACCTCGTGCGCTTCGATCGCCTCGAGGGCGGCGTCGGGTTCGAACTCGTGGTGGATGACGCTGGCCGCGCCGCGGTGGACACGCGGGAAGAGGTTGCAGTGAAGTTCGGCGCAGTGATACAGCGGCATCATCGAGAGGCCCACGTCGTCGCGCGTCATGTTCGCCTCCGCGATGCACAGGAGGTTGTGCTCGACCATGCTCCGGTGCTCGTGGACGACGCCCTTCGGCCGGCCGGTGGTTCCCGACGTGTACATGAAGGCGTACACGTCGTCCTCTTCGACGGTCGCGTCCGGTTTCTCGGGTGAGCCCGACTCGAGCAATTCGTAGAAGCCGGTCGCGTACTCCGGGACTGCGTCGCGGTCGTCGTCGATGTAGACGAACTCCGAGATGGTCTCTAAGTTCGGGCGCGCCCCCTCGACCGCCTCTCGCGTCTCGGCTTCGAAGAGGACCATCGCCGCGTCGGCGTCGTTGATGATGTACTCGAGTTCGCCGGCCGGCAGGCGGAAGTTCAGCGGGGTGAAGACGGCCCCGATCTTCGCACAGGCGTAGACGGTGAGCGCGATCTCCGAGCCGTTGTAGAGGACGGTCGCGATCCGATCTCCTTTCTCGATGCCGGCCTCGAGCAACGCGTTCGCGAGCCGGTTTACGCGCTCGTCGAACTCCGCGAAGGTCCAGCGCTGGTCCTTGCGCGGGTAGACGATCGCGTCGCGGTCGGGGTGGCGCTCGACGGTTCCCTCGAGGGTGTCACCTATCGTGGGGTGTGCTGACATACCACGACGGCGTACCACGAACGGCCTTATATTCGTTATTGCGTATAAGGAGCGCGGGGCCGGCCGCGGGACGTATTATGTGGCCTTCTGTTCCGGGTTGAAGAGCGCGCAGTTCGGGCACCAGATGGTGCCGTCCGAGCGTTTCATCTTCTTTCCACTGCAGTCGGTGCAGCGCTCCTCGGCATAGTGTGCCATACGATAGATGGAGGGAGGGAGACAGTTATGTAGATTCCGGTGGAGTCATCTTCTGCACTGCGTGATTCTCACGTCATAGCGACAGAACGGCCGCGAATGGTGAGTTCGTATCGGACCTGGTGGCGACGGCCACGCGACGATTCTATCGTCAGAACGGGTCTCGAGCCCCCTTGCTCCTTCGTCGTCCCCTCGAGCGCTCGCTCCGCCGGAGATACGGGCTCGAGTGGACTGACAGGTGACGCACCGCGTTTTCGATCGGCGGCTGTCGGTCTGTACCGACTGCCTTATGCTATCACGCCGCTTACCCTCGAGTAAATGCAGCGGTGTGACCCTGTCACACCGTCGGCCGAGACACCGAATGAGTGATCCTACCACGTTCGAACAGCTGTATCGCGAAACGATTCCCTCGGTGGTCTCGGTCTACGTCGACTCGGACCACCGTCGTCCGGGCGGGGCGGGGTCGGGGTTCGTCTACGACGCCGAGCACGTGGTCACGAACCAGCACGTCGTCGGGACCGTCGAAGAGGTCGACCTCCGGTTCAGCGACGACTCGTGGACCGTCGGCCGAGTCGTCGGCACAGATCCCCACACGGACCTCGCGGTGATCCGCGTCGACGATCTCCCGGCGGGCGCGGTGCCCCTGCGGATCGCGGAGAGCGCCCCGAGCCCGGGCGAGCCGGTCGCGGCGCTCGGGAACCCGATGGGGCTGGACGGAACGATCACGACGGGGATCGTCAGCGGCGTGAACCGCTCGTCGCCGACGGGAAGCGGTTTCACCATCCCGGACACGGTCCAGACCGACGCGCCGATCAACCCCGGCAACAGCGGCGGGCCGCTCGTCACGCTCGAGCGGGACGTGGTCGGCGTCAACCGGGCGAAAGCCGGCGAGAACATCGGATTCGCGATTTCCGCCGCCGTCGTCGATCGAGTCGTTCCGGAACTCCTCGAGCACGGACGGTTCCGCCATCCGTACCTGCGGGTTCGGACGATCGACGTCTCACCCACCGTCGCCGAGGCTAACGATCTGTCGAGCCCACGGGGCGTCCTCGTCGTGGACGCTCCGCTTGGGCCGTCGAGCGCCGCGTTGCGCGGGTGTCGAACAGCCCGTCGAGTTCGCGGCCGAGAGATTCCCGTCGGCGGGGACGTGATCGTCGGCATCGACGATTTCGGAATCGATTCGCACGAGGAACTCCAGCGCTATCTGCTGACGGAAACGCAACCGGGGCAGACGATCGAGATCGACGTGCTTCGAGACGGCGAGCGGACGACCGAGGAAGTCGTGCTGGCCGAACGTCCGCGCCGCGCTACCGACCCCGCGAAAACGCAGCAGTGGATCGGGTAACCCTGACCCGATGTGTTTGACCGGTCCTATCAGATGGTTCGTTCGATGGCGTAGATGTAACCGTCGTTGCTCCCGAAGTAGATCGAGTCGTCGGTGACGACCGGTTTCGACAGAATCGCATCGTCCGTATGAAATTCCCACAACTGCTCCCCACTTTCGGCGTCGAGTGCGTGCAACACGCCATACCGATCACCGATGTACACAGTTCCATCGACGAGGGTCGGATCACAGAGAAGGGGATCGTTCAGTTTCTCGCTCGTCCAATGAGTTTCGCCAGTTTCGGCATCCAGTGCGTAGAGCTTGCCCAACCGACTTGCGAAGTAGACGGTGTCGTCCCAGACAGCGGGGACATTTTTGATGTCCGAGTCGGTCGCCCGTGACCAGATGCGGCTTCCATCGTTGCGATCGAGACAGTAGAGATAGCCGTTCGTCGAGCCGAAGTAGAGACGGTCGCCGACGAGTGTTGCCGATCGATAGATGGATTCGTTCGACGAATGAGAGACACTACTGTCGTCGGCTTCGAACGTCCATACTTCGTTACCAGTAGCTGCCTCAATCGCGTAGAAGTTGTTGGCAAAATCACCAACGTAGAGCGTTCCCTCGTCAAAGACGGGTCTGGCTGTGACACGGTCCTGAGCCGGAAACGTCCAGCGTTCCGTTCCGTCAGTCGCGACTACGGCGTAGAGTCGGGTATCTGAACTGCCGATATATACTGTTCCGTTCGAAATCGTTGGGGAACTAAGGTGTCATCCGTTGGAAACCGCCATTCTTCGGTCCCGCCGATAGAAACTGCATAGAGATTAGTGTCCCAGCTTCCGAAATAGACTGTTTCGTCAACGACAACAGGATCCGACACGACCCAGTCACCGGTGTTGAACCGCCACTGAAGGGTACCGTCTGGTGCATTGAGTGCCCGGAGATACCCATCTGCACTTCCGATGTATAATTTACCAGCATCCAGTGCTGGCGAAGACGGGACTATGCCGTCCGTACGGTATCGCCATCGAAACCGCTCAGCGTTCGGATTGAATTCGAACGATTCGTCGTCGTTCATACACCCGCTGGTGACGACAGAAGCAAAGCACGTTGAGACCAACTTACGGCGCGACAAAGTCATGATCTTATGGGATCTTCCCCAATACTCTATCCTGCCCCCATAAGGAATTGTGGGATCGCTGAATCGTTACTCTGGCTGCGCTACGATCCCGAGATGATCCGCGTGATAGCTCTCGAGCCGCCCCCCTTCCAAAATCTCGTACCCCTCTTCTAACTCCTCCCGAACGTCCTCGAACACCGCGTCCGGATCTCGAGTCACGTCTTCACTCCGCGCTTTCACGGCCAACAGCAATCGCCCATCCTCGGCCAAAAAGCGCCGGTTCTCGAGCGCCACCCGTGCCTGCCCGCGCGTCGCCACGTCCTGGACGATCACGTCCACGTCCGACTCCACGACGTGGGCGTAGCTCTCGGGCTTCCGGGCGTCTTTCAGCAGCGGAAAGAGTCGGTCGCGGCTCTCGGCGGCCTCGAGCAGATCGCGCGCCGGCCGCGCGGCGAACTCGACGGCGTAGGTCGGCCCGGCGAAATCGGCCACGTGGCTCACCGTCGTTCCGCTGGCGGCCCCCAGATAGAGAACGGTCTCGTCCCCTTCGAGGGCGGTCTCCATTCCCAACTCGAGCATCGCGCCCAGCTTCGATCGGTTGGGGTTCCACGCGCGCCACTCCCCGTCGGTGGGTTCGCCGTAGACGGGCTCTCCTCGAGTCGCGAGCCGTTCGATGCCGTCGAACTCGCGGCGCTCGACGCCCGCCGGGAGGTCACTCATCGTCGGCACCCCCGTCGGTCGCTGTATCGTCTCCGCCGTTGCCATCCGCGTTCCGGGCCTGAATCGTCTCGATCCGCTCGGCGAGTTCGGCCTCGAGTTCGGGCTTTAGCTCGCCCGAATAATGGTCCACGCGCGCGGCGATGGCGAGCTTCCCGGCCACCGCTCGCGCCGCGGAGCCCCGGTTTTCGGGGTGGGTCCCCCGCACCGCGTCGTGCGTGTAGATGATCCCGTGTTTCGGCGACGGCGCGTGCCCTCGCAGGTGGGCGAACAGGGCGTCTTCCGCGCCCAGCACCTGAATCGTCCCGCTGGGTTTCTTCGCCAGTTCCTCGAGGCCGCCGGTCAGCGAGATCAGCCGCGCCGCGAGGACGGGCTCGGCCAGCGCCGAGAGGTTCGGCGCGACCGCGGGCGTTTGCTGCTCGATGAACGACCGCAACTCGTCGGTCTCGTCCGCGAGACCGGCGACTCGCTCGGCGAGCGATCGGATGGTTGGCTCCTCGAGCGCGTCGCCGGCCTCGCCGCTGGCTACCGCGCGGGCGTACTCGACGCCGGTCCCCGCCTCGGGATCGACGGTGCCGGCCCACTCGGCCAGCCGCTCGGCGAGTTCGTTGGCCGTTCGGGCGCAATCGTCCATCGCCCGCACCGCGTGGACCAGTTGGCGATCGTCGGCCCGCTCTCGATCGGTCACCGCCGCTCGAGTCGCGGCCGTCGTCGCCTTTTTCAGGACCTCGTAGTAATCGTCTCCGTCGCTCGCGAACCCGGCCTCGACGGCGACGGCGGGCCAGTCGCGGGGATCGCCGGCACTGCCCTCGCGAACCGCGGCCGCCAGCGCGTCGGGATCGTCGCGGTCTCCGTCCGCGAACCACCCGTCCGTGTCAGTCATGGTCGCTCGTTCCCGCCGGGTGTGATTAAAGCCCCCGTTCGAAGCCGAGGCCGGCGCGCGCGAACTCGAGCCGAAAAGAGCGGAGTCAGACGCCGAACGTCGCCCGCAGCATGTCGCGGGTGCCGGGACCGAGGCCGACGGCGACGACGGTGATCATCAGGAGGACGGCGTAGCGGGGGTTCTCCTCGAAGACGGTGTCGTCGAAGATCCAGATGATGAAGACGGCGGCGGCGATCTTGACGAACAGGAACGGCCAGGCCGAGCCGGTCGCGGAGACGATGTCTGCGGGGAGCACGTCGGCCGTCGTCTGAGCGATCGCCCGGTTGATCGGGTGTTTCGGGACGAGGTTGGCGGGCAGGCCGAGCGTGGTCGCCCAGTCGAGGCCGACGACGTTCGCGACGCCGTCGACCGCGTGCGCCCAGATGACGACGAGTCCCATGTAGCGGGTGCCGCGGTTCAGTTCCGGCGCGAAGCGCTCGATCGCGACCCAGGTGATCGCCGTCGTCAGCGTCGCGCCGACGAGGATGACCAGCGGGATCAACGGGTAGAACTCGGCGTAGGGCTCCGTCGCCGCGGTGTACGCGAGGTAACCGATCGAGACCGTCAGCAGGACCGTTCCGATCCCGACCAGCGGGTACTCATAGCCCGAGACGTGGTCGTTGCGCTCGAGCCAGACCGAGCTCGCGACCGCCGCGAGCGCGATGAAGAAGACGGTAAAGTAGATCAGCGGGCTGATGATGAAGCCCGACCAGGGAAGCTGGATGGCCATCTCGCCGGTCGCCGCGAAGGCGGCCGCGTTGGCGTCCTCGACGACCCGGAGCGCACCGCCGAAGAGCATGAAGGGGAAGAGGGCGAAAAAGCCCACGCGGTAGCGCTCGATCTGGAGCCGGCGGACGGCGAAGATGGCCCCGATCAGGAACAAGATCAGGGTGGGGATGTAGCCGGCGTAGGAGACGAACGTGTAGCCGGGTTCGGCCGTCGGGCCGGCGTTGGGGGGCGCTTGGCTACACCGGACCGTGGCGCCGTCGGCCCAGGCGACGCAGGGCCAACTGTGGGCGTCGGCGACGACTGGCCCCCAGAAGTACTGCCAGATGATGTCGACGTACACGCGCTGGGGGAAGAGGACGGCACCGAGGACCACGACGGCTGCGAGACTCGCGACGGTCGCGGCCCAGACGCGCTCGGCCCCGTACCGGTCGATGAAGTCGTCCATACCCGAATCCCGTAGGGGGGAGCGCTTACCGTTTCCGGTTTCAACGCAATTGACTGTCCGACTCGCCGCCCGATCCCCCGCGGCTCAGTCCTCGATCGCGCGGGCCGCCGCGAGCAGTTCGTCGTGAATCGCGCCGTTCGAGGCCACGAGCCCCGTGCTGTCGTGTCGCCAGCGCTCGCCCTCGAGGTCGGTCACGACGCCGCCGGCCTCGCGGATCAGCCCCACACCGGCGACCGAGTCCCAGGGATTGATCGCCATATTGGTCATCGCTCCCTCGAGCGCGCCGGTGGCGACCATCGCCAACTCGAGTTGGGCGCAGCCGAACCGTCGCATGTCGCCGAACCGCTCGACGACCTCGCGGGTGGCCGCGGCGTACTGGTCGCGCTGGTCGAAGTCCCACCAGAAGGTCGGACAGACCGTGGCGGCCTCGGGGTCGTCGCAGTCGCTGACCGCCAGCGGCTCGTCGTTCAGAAAGGCGCCCTCGGGACCGACGCGGTACGTATCGGAGAGGGCCGGACAGACCGTGGCGGCGCCGACGGGCTCGCCGTCTGCGACGGCCGCGACGGCGGTCCCGAACGCGCGGGTGCCGTCGACGTAGTTGTTCGTTCCGTCGATGGGGTCGACGATCCAGGCCGGCCCCGCTTCTGGGACCTCCTTCAGCGCGTCCTCCTCCTCGCCGACGATCGGATCGTCGGGGTACACGTCCCGGATCGTCTCGATGACGGTCACCTGGGCGTCCCGGTCGACCTGCGTCACCACGTCCGTCTTGGTTCCCTTCTCCTCGACCACGAGTTCCGTTCGAAACGAGTCGGCCGCGACGGCGGCGCCCGCTTTTGCCGCGCGCAACGCGACCGTCGCCCGACTTGTCTCGGCGTCAGCGTCGCTCATCATCCACTCTCGGTGGCCCGAACGGAAAAGTGGCTCTGCCGACGCTCGCCGAAGGATTCGACCGGGCGAGGCCGGCTAACCAAAACCGGTTGGTTCGTGATCCGTCCGGTCGACAAAACTGAAAGACGTGACTGCCATAATGTATTTATCGGATTACTGTCAACCTTCGCTGTATGTTCCCTCGTTCGCCCGAGACCGGGCGAGTGCGCTCCGTGTCTGTTCTCGGCGTACTCTTCCTCGTCGTCTGCAGTCTCGTCGCGGCACCGCTCTCGAGCGCCGCCGCGGCCGCGACCGTCGCGGAGTCCGGCGGCAGTGTCGACGGCCTCGCGACCGCCGGCACCGACGCCGACGGCGGAACCGCGCGTTCGGACGGCGGCAGCGACATCACGATCGACTCGGCACTGGAGGCGGACGCCGACGGCGAGACCGTCGACGTCATCGTCCGGCTCTCGGAGGCGAACGTGTCGCCTCGGGAGCCGCCCGAACAGGCCGCGACCCGGCTGCAGCGCCACGCCGAACGCACGCAAGGCGAGATCGTCTCCTACGCTCGATCGACCGACGGGGTGGCGATCGAGAACCGGTTCTGGCTGACCAACGCCGTCCTGCTCGAGGTCGATACGAGCCGCGTCGACCTCGAGTCGTTCGGCCGGTTCGAAGAGGTCTCGACGCTGCACGCGAACTTCGAGGTGGAACTCGACGGGGCGGCGGCCACGAGCGCGTCGACGGGCGCCGCGACGGCGGGGACCGACTCGACCGCGTCGACGGCGGGCGTGAGCGCGACCTACGGCCTCGAGCAGATCAACGCGACCGACGTCTGGGACGAGTACGGCGTGAACGGCAGCGGCGCGACAGTCGCCGTGCTCGACACCGGGGTCGACGCGAGCCACCCCGATATCGACCTGTACACGAATAACTCGTCGGACCCCACGTATCCGGGCGGCTGGGCGGAGTTCGACCAGTACGGGCGCAGAGTGTCCGGATCGACGCCCCAGGATTTCGGCGACCACGGGACTCACGTCAGCGCGACGGTCGCGGGCGGTAACGCGAGCGGGACCCACATCGGCGTCGCGCCCGGCGTCGACCTGCTGCACGGTGCCGTCCTCACGGACTGCGAGACCGGCTGCAGCGGAACCTACTCCCAGATCATCGAAGGGATGCAGTGGGCGATCGACCGGGACGCCGACGTGGTGAGCATGAGCCTCGGCGCGCAGACCTATGCGGAGCAGTTCATCGACCCGGTTCGGAACGCCCAGTCGTCGGGAACGATCGTCGTCTCGTCGTCCGGAAACGGCGGTAACGGAACCAGTGGCTCGCCCGGTAACGTCTACGATACCTTCGCGATCGGAGCCGCGACGGAGACCGGCGACATCGCCACCTTCTCGAGTGGAGAGACCATCGTCACGGACGACGCCTGGTCCTCGCCGCCGGCCGACTGGCCGGACTCGTATACGGTTCCCAACGTCGCCGCGCCCGGTTCGTGGGTCGAGAGCGCGGTTCCCGGCGGCGGCTACCAGTCCAAGTCCGGCACCAGTATGGCGGCCCCGCACGTCACCGGCTCGATCGCGTTGTTGCTGTCGGCCAACGAGAATCTCCAACCCGACGAGGTCACGGCCGCGCTCGAGGAGACCGCCTGGAAACCCGACGGCGAACCGGCCGGTCAGGACACCCGGTACGGACACGGGATCATCGACGTGAAGGCAGCGGTCGACGCCACGTCGCTGGTCACGCTCTCCGGGACCGTCACCGATCGGGCGGGCGAACCGGTCGCGAACGCGACCGTCTCGGTCGACGGCGGCCGCTGGAACGCGACGACCAACGCCACCGGGGCCTACGAACTGCAGGTCATCCCCGGCGATCGAACCGTTACCGTCGACGCGACCGGCCACCACCCCGACACCGAGACGCTCTCGCTGTCCTCGGGCACCGCGGTCACGCACGACGTGACGCTGGACTTCGTTACCGTCGTCGACGGCGGTCTGCCGGAACCGCTCGAGTCCAATAGCTCTGTGACGACGACGTTCAACGTCACGGGGCTCGAGAACCTGACGATCACCCGGACCGAGAACGCGACGCTCGCGGCCGGCGAGCTCGAGTTCGAAGCCGGCGGGCAACGGTTCGGGGCGAACGAGACAGTCAGCTTCGATCCGGCGGTCACGAACGGGACGTTCGACGTCACGACGTACCTCGCGGACGATGTCAACGGCACGCTCGAGCTCGACCACGAGTTCGTCCGCAGCAACGAGACACAGACGATGCGGACGGGGTCGTTGCGGGTCGTGCCGGAGATTTACGCTGTCGGCGTCGTCGCCCAGTCCGGAGACGATGCGGCGGAGCGACTTCGGACGAACCTGACGGCGCGGCTACCGATCGCCTATCGAACGAGTCACGTCAACACCTCCGATGCCGTGTCGGCCGCCGAATCGGGCTCGTACGATGTCTTCGTCGCGCTCGAGTTACCCGCGACCGACGACACGCTGTCGAACCCGACCGCGACGTTCGTCAATGCGACGACGGCAAACGACACCGGCGTCCTCTATCTGGGCGACGGCGTCGGCGACGACGCATTGGTTCGGCTCGCACGGAACACGTCCGAGGTCGGCGGGCTCGAGACGCCGAGTTCGAACGGAACCGTCGAGGTCGTGCTCGACCGCAACCATCCGATTTTCGCCGGTGTGGGCGGCGAACGGGACGCCGTGACGCTGCTCGAGAACGCGACGAACCGGACGTGGTTCGATGCGCCCGGAGCGCGGACGCTCGCGTCGGCGACCGACGACGGCGTGCTCGCGGACGGCGAGGTACTGTCGTTCGACCGCCCCGACGAACAGATCCTGCTGGGCGTCACGCCGCAGGCCGGGAGGTTGACCGACGACGGGCGGACGGTCCTGTCCAACGCCGTCGCCTATCTCGGGGCGGGGCGGTTCCACGTCAGCGACGACTTCGACGCCTACGGCGTCAGCAACGCCTCTGCAGAGACGGCGACGTTCGCGGTCCCCGAGACGGGGAACGTGACGATCGCCCTCGCGGGGGCGACGACGGCCGATCCCGCAAACCTCACCATCACGGTCAACGGGACCGAAATCGCGCCCGGCGACGAAATCGCGGTCGACCGCGACGCCGTCGAGCACGGACTCGCCGTCGACGTGACCGCGGCCGACGGCGTCGACGGCGAGGACGTGACGCTCGCGGCGACGTTCGAGAACGAGACCGTGACCACGTCGTCGGTCCGCTTCGAGCGCGATCCGCCGGCGCGGTACGCCGGCACGGTCGCCGTCAACGGCGAGCCGGCGCGGGACGGGCTCGCCGTCCGTGTCACGCACAACGGGACCGTCCTTGCGAACACGACGACCGCCGACGGCCGGTTCGGCGTCCCGACCGCCGCGGGGGGCACCGGGGTACTCGAGGTCAACGCCTCCACCGTTCCCGACGGGGCGACGCTGAACGTCTCGCTCGAGAACGCGACGACGAACGCGTCGCTGACCCCGACGGCGGGCGAACAGGTGCGGACTGATCTCGCGGTCGCCTACGACGATCCCTTTTCCTCGGCGACCGTCTCGGCACCGTGGTGGGCGGCGACCGGCGACGAAATCAACGTCTCGATCGCGTTCGACGACGGGGCGGACCAGTACATCACCGAACGAACGTGGCTCGAGTCCTACGACGCTGTCTCCGGCGAGCGATGGAACGCAACCCACACGTTCGCGCCCGGCGACGAGGGCCTCGCGCGGATCGGCGCGACGCTGACGGATCTGGCCGGCGAGACCCGAACCGTCTCCTCGGGCGTCCTCGTCATCGACGGTGGCGTCGCGCGGGTGAACGGGACGATCAGTCGCCCCGCGGCTGGCCCGAAAACGCTCGCTGCGACCGCGGAGAGCGGCGTCAACGGCTCCGTCTTCGTCACGCCGGCCCACGGCAACTGGACCGACGAGCGACCGGTCGAGAACGGCGAGTTCGAGGCTGCGACCGAGGAGAACGTCAGCACCCACGGCGTCTTCCTCGAGGACGCGGGCACGTATCCGACGTATCAGACGGTCCTCAACCGCGAGGTCAGCGACAACGAGACGGTCGCCGTCGAGCTCGACCTGGGTCACGAGCTCGCGATCGAAGTCACGAACGAAAGCGGCGGCGGCGTCGCGAACGCGTCGGTCGCGGTAACGCCGATCGACACCAGCGCGACCGAGCACGCGGTCGTCACACGGACGACGGCGACCAACGAGTCGGGCCGCTGGCTGGGGCCCAACGGCGATGGCCTCGGCGCATCGGTCAACGGAACGGTAACGATCACCGTCACGCCGCCCGAGAACGCCGAATTCGCCGACGAGACATGCGTCCGAACGATCGCGGTCGACGGGGCGACCACGGCGTCGTTCGAACTCGCCGCCCGATCCGGCGGGGGCGGTGGCGGCGGGGGCGGAGGAATCGGTGGCGGTGGCGGTTTCGGTAGCGGATCCGCGACCAAGGTAATACAGCTCACGTCGACAACGACAGCCGACGGCGACGCGCTGCTCGAGGTCACCGGCTCGCGGGAAGGGTTACCGGCCGAAACGATGCTGACGGGCGTCGGCGCTGACGGCGTTTCGTTCGAGCGCGTGCGGATCGTCCCCGCGACGAGCCGGACGAACTACGAGTTCACGATTCGGCCCGGAACCCGCACCGCTGCGAGCCACCGTGACGGTGCCGTCTCCTACGCCAGCTTCGACCACGACGGCATCGCCGACACGATCGGCTGGCTCACCCTCGAGTTCGCCGTCGACGACGAAGCGCTGCCCGCGGGCACGACGCCCGACGATGTCGTCCTCTCGGCGTACCGAGACGGCGAGTGGCAACCGGTTCGGACGAGATACGACGCCGAGACGGAGACCTACACCGCCACCCTCACCGGCCTCCCGTCGGTGGCGATCGGCGTCGAGGGCGCGACGCCTGCGTTCGAGGTCATCGACGCGAGTCTCGAGCCGAGCGAGGTTCGGTCCGGCGACCCGGTTCGCATCGAGGCGACGGTCGAGAACGTCGGTGACGTCGCCGGCACCAGGGAGTTCACGATCGCCGCAGACGGCGACCCGATCGCGACCGAACGGGTCGGTCTGGCGGCCGGCGAGCGGGCCACAATCTCGCTCGAGGCCACCCTCGAGTCCTCGGCGACGGTCACGATCGACGGCTCGACGGTCGGCGACGTGACGGTGACCGACGAGGCCGAGGCCACCCAATCGGCGGCCTCGCCGTCGGGCCCCCTCTCGGAGACCGTCCCCGGATTCGGCGGGCTCGCCTCCGTCGCGGCCATCGCGGCCGTTCTGCTGGGACGTGGCAGCTTCGGGCTGTATCGGCGGTCCGATCGCTAACCGTCGCGGCTATGATTTCGTGTGAGCGATCAATGCTCGATAACGGCTGCCTCGCTACGTGGTGGGTGTCGGCAGAAGGTTGCGAGGGAAGATCGCTCCGTGCTGATCTTCCGCATCTCGTTCGGCGCGCATGCGCCTCACTGCGATGCGAGGGGAGGGAATCGAACCCACGAACGTCTACACGAGCGGATCTTGAGTCCGCCGCCGTTGACCGCTTGGCTACCCTCGCACGCATTGCTGGTCGAGGGCTTCCCTCGGGTTAAATCGACCGATCCGCGTTCGACCGCGGATCGACTGAGAACGGCGCCGTATCAGGCGATTGTCGTCGGTATGGAGGGCCTACCGATCGCTCGAGCCCCGCGCTTCTCGAGTCACAGACTCGTCGGCCGATCGGTCAGGCCGCCTGTGTCTCGAGGGCTCGCTCGGAGAACCGGCGGTCGCAGTTCAAACACTGGTAGCCGCCCTCGATATGTGCGTAGAGGCGTTCCCCGCAGTGCCGACACCTGCCGTACGGCTGGGTCATACGACAACGTAGGGAGTCGTATCCGAATAAAGGGTGGGCTTACACGCTCTCTCGGTGACACGTGCGACAACCTCGCTGTCCGTGGACCGGCTACTCGGACGCGAAACGTTGACCGGGGCGTCCCAAGAGAGATGATTCCGGGCTGCCTACGTGGTACCGATGGGTGACCACACGCGAGACAACACCGTGAGTCCACCGATTACGGGGTCCCCGACCGGCTGGTGCGCGGAACGCGGCGAGTCGAACGGGTGGGAACACGGCACGCTTCGGCGGGCGGTAATCCACGGGGTCGCGCTCTACAATTCCGGCGAGTACCACGACTCCCACGACTGCTTCGAAGCGGAGTGGTACAACTACGGACGGGGGACCACGGAGAGCGCGTTTCTCCACGGGATGGTGCAGGTCGCCGCGGGCGCGTACAAGCACGCGGATTTTGAGAACGACGCCGGCATGCGGAGCCTCTTCGAGACTGCACTTCAATACCTGCAGAACGTTCCGCCGGATTACTACGGCGTCGATGTCGCCGATGTCCGAACGACGCTCGCCGCCGCACTCGAGGAGCCCACCCGGATCGACGGCTGGCGGATTCTCCTCGACGATGAGCGACCGACTGCCGATCCGGCCGACCGCGAGTATGCAGCCTCGCTCGAGTGATCGGTCGGTCACGGCGCGCCGTCGGCATTCATCGGTACCCGTTTACCTGCACGCCGTTCCATATGTGGGTGGCTAACACAGTATGCCGTTCGTGAAAGACCGAATCGCCTTTGGCCGTTCAGCCGAAGTAACGTGTAATGAGAGTCGCACAGCTCGGGTCGGGAACGCCGGAGATCGCAGTCGTCGCGGGTATTCACGGGGACGAACCCTGTGGCGTCAGAGCCGTCCAGCGGCTGCTTGACGAACGCCCGACCGTCGAACGCCCCGTCAAGCTCGTCGTCGCCAACGAGTCGGCGCTCGAGCGACAGGTGCGGTACGTCGACGAAGACTTGAACCGTGCGTTCCCCGGCGATCCGGACGCGACGACCCATGAAGGCCAGCTTGCCCACGAGCTCGTGGCGGAGCTCGAGGGCTGTCTGACCTTCTCGATGCACTCGACGCAGAGCCACGCCGACCCCTTCGCTATCGTCAAGGGCGTCGACGAGACTGCCAGGGAGATCGTTCCGCAACTGCCCGTCGCGGCGATGGTCGAGACGAGCAATTTCGCGGAGGGGCGGCTCTTCTCGGCGATCGATACCGTCGAAGTCGAGTGCGGGCTTCAGGGCTCGGAGACGGCCGCGGAGAACGCCGACCGACTGACGCGGGCGTTCCTCACCGCGGTCGGCGTCCTCCCCGGCGATACCGTCCAGCGGGAACTGCCGGTCTATCGGCTCACCGATGTCATCCGAAAGGACCAGGCCGAGACCTACGAGGTGTTCGTCGACAACTTCACCGAGGTCGAGGCGGGCTCGCCGTTCGCCGCGGCCGACGGCGACGAACAGATCGCCGAGGAATCGTTCTATCCGGTCCTCATGTCGCCGAACGGCTATCAGGACGTCTTCGGCTACACCGCCGAGAAACTCGACGTGCTCGAGACGCCGGCGACGGCCGACTAGTGTGTTCTCGAGTTGGCTCGCTGGAACTCATCGCTCACTGGCGGGTCCGTCGTCGGTGACCGAGTTCGACGTCGCGAGTTCCGAGGACGCAAGGCATATCCCCGTCACTTCCGTACACGCGAGTATGGAATTCCCACCGAATCAGGGTCTCGACCAGGAGGAGGTCAACGAGCAAGTCGACGAAGCGCTCGAGGAAAACGAGGTCGTCCTCTTCATGAAGGGGACGGAACTCATGCCCCAGTGTGGCTACTCCCGCAAGGCGCTCGGCCTGATCGACCACCACCGCGACGAGTTCGAGACCGTCGACGTCCTCGACTCGCTCGACGAGTTCCGACAGGCGCTGTCGGAACACAGCGGCTGGGAGACGATTCCGCAGACGTTCGTCGACGGCGAGTTCGTGGGCGGCTCCGACGTGCTCGAGGAACTCGAGGAGCGCGACGAACTCGCGGAGACGCTCAACGCGGCCTGATCGGTCGCGGCTGTCGTTTCCCGGTCGCCCCCCGGCGGTCACGGCCGGCCGTATACTCATTCGGCCTGATATTTCACGGATTTAATAGCAGGTCATATAAGTCACGCCCTCGTACTAGGAGACCACGACTGTCGCCGTACACACCTTCCCACTATGTCCACAGAGGAATCCAGACACGTATATCGGCTGCACTCGACGCTCGAACTGCCTCTCGAAGATCTCCGTGACCACATCGACGACGCGACGTTCCCTGACGGGGTCGACGATGTCGAGATCACGCGACGCAACAACACGCTCATTCTGAAGGCCGTCGCCGAGGACCAATCCGTCAGCAAGTACACGCCGACGGCTCAGCTCAAAGCCAGCGTCACCGAAAACCGGGTCTACGAGGAGGACCCAGACGAGCGGCGACAGAAATCGTTCAGCTGGGACGAAGAGGAAGAAGAGGAGATCGAGTCCGAACTCGTCGAGTTCGCCGCGTTCAAAGGCGACCGCGAGACCGTCCTCCAGAATTCGATGTTGCAGTACCAGATGTTCCTCGTCCTCTGTGGCATCGCCGAAGCCGCCGAGAAGGGGACCCTGACGGCGATCTCGGAGCGCGACGGCGACCTCGAGGCGACTCGAATCGTCGACGGCGAGGCCCGTCCCGCCGACATCGAGGTCGTCGAGGGGCCCCGCGACCGCGGCTCGGGACAGGGCGGTGTCAACTGGCGGGACAACAAGTTCATCTCGGACTGACCGCCCGCCAGCGGCGCCGCGCTCGACGCTCGCTCGAGGCCGATAGCCGTATTTCTCCACGACGAGTGACATCTCCATACCACTATCTCGAGCGGCGTCGTCGTGGTCGTCCATGGCGACCGATGACGATGCCGGCGATTCCACTCGTGTTGCGATCGCCTGTCAGGGCGGCGGCAGTCACACCGCGTTCACCGCAGGCGTGCTCGAGCGGCTCCTCCAGGAGTGTGAAGCGGACTCCTACGAACTCGTCGGGCTGAGCGGCACGTCCGGCGGGGCCGTTTGCGCCACAGCCGCCTGGTACGGGTTGGCCGCGGGTGGTACCGACGACGCCGTCGCGACGCTCGACGCGGTGTGGCGGGATTTGTCGGCGCGGTCGCCGTTCGAACGGTTCACCAACGCCTGGCTCGTCGGCTTGGCACGCTTTGCCGCAGGCGGCGGGCCGTTACCGCTGTTTAGCCCCTACGAGCACCCGGCGACCGACGCCGGCCGTACGCGGTTTCTCGACGCCCTCGAGGCCCATATCGAATTCGAGCGGTTTCCCGCGATCGCCGACGAGACCTCGGTGGATCTGATTTTGGGGGCGGCGGACGTGACCGAAGGCGAGTTCGACACGTTTCGCAACGAGTCGGTCACCGCGGAGGCGGTCCTGGCGTCCGCGGCGATTCCGACGCTGTTCGAGGCGGTCGGGATCGGCAACCACTGGTACTGGGACGGCCTTTTCTCGCAGAATCCGCCGATCCGTGACTTCCTGACGGTGCCGGACCGCGCGGCGGAGAAACCCGACGAAATCTGGATCGTCCAGATCAATCCCAGATATCGCGAGGAGGTTCCGAAGTCGGTCGAGGAGATCGCCGACCGGCGCAACGAACTGGCGGGCAACCTCTCGCTGTATCAGGAAGTCGACTTCATCGAGACGATCAACGAACTGATCGAGGACGGGAGCCTTCCGGACGAGTACAAACCGGTCACCGTCGAGTTCATCGAACTCGGAAGCGACTTGAGCGCGTCGTCGAAAGTCGACCGCGACCCGGCGTTTATCGATCTGCTGATGCAACGCGGCCGGCGGCGTGCCGAGCGGTTTTTTCGGCAGCGAGAGGCGTGAGGTCTCGCCCCGACGGGATCAATCGTCGGACGGAGCGTCGCTTCGAGATGTCGTCACGTAGACGCTGGGTTTCCGAACGATGAACTCCTCGATGAACGCTGCGACGAACACCGCCGTCTGGAACGTCAGATAGAACCAGAGGGTTCCAGCGGCGAGGTATTCTCGAGGCGCGTGCGAGAAGCCGTCCCGCCAGTCCCGGAGGAAGACCAGCCCGGCGATAGTCAGCGGTGCGACGGCGAGGAGCACCCAGAGCAGCCACGCGTTCGGCACGTAGGGTGCGGTCTCGATGCCTGGCACGAACCGGAGGAGGACCAGCGCGAACCCATCGACGTTCGATACAGTCACGCCGAATCGGATCGGCGTATTTCCCACTCGAGGGGGTACGACCGTCCATGCAGACGACTCACAGCCGACGGCGGTTCCTCGCGGTCGCGGCCGCCGCGACCGCGGGTGTCGGCGGATTCGCGACTCGGTCGAGTACCGCCGGCCAGGAGTCGGACGACCGATCGAACGCGCTCGCCCAAGTACCGGAGACGGTCGGACTCGAGCCGGTTATCGACGGCCTGCGGTTCCCGGTCGCCGTCGAGTTCGCACCCGACGCGAACCGCCGGTACGTCGCCGAGCGCGACGGCCGCGTGTGGGTCCACGAACAGGACGGCCGCCGAGACGAGCCCCTCCTTGATCTGCGCGAAACGGTGCTCTCCGGTGGCGAGCGCGGATTGCTAGGCATGGCGTTGCATCCCGACTTCGGCGAGAACCGGCGGCTGTTCGTCCACTTCAGCGCACCTCGTCAGTCCGGTACGCCGCGGGAGTTCGACCACACGGGCGTCCTCGCGGCGTTCGAGGTGACCGAGGACGGGAGGCGGGTGAAAGGCGACTCCGACCACGTCGTCCTCGAGATCCCCCAGCCAGCGAACTTTCACAACGGTGGCGGACTTGCGTTCGGGCCGAACGGATTCCTCTACGTCGGCATCGGCGCGGGGGGCGGCGGTGGCGGAGGTGGTCAGGACGTGACGACGGATTTTCTGGGGAGCGTCCTCCGCATCGACGTCGACGAGCGGTCGGCCGACCGACGGTACGCCGTTCCGGAGGACAACCCGCTCGTCGGCCGCGAGGGGCTCGACGAGTACTACGCGTGGGGCTTTCGCAACCCCTGGCGACTGTCCTTCGACGGCGAGGACTGCTTCGTCGCGGACGTCGGCGAGAGCGACTACGAGGAGGTGAACCTCGTCGAAGCAGGCGGGAACTACGGCTGGAACGTCAGAGAGGGGACCCACTGCTACAAGGCCGACGACTGCCCGGAACGGCCGCCCGACGCTGTCGGGGGCAGCGAACGGTTCCGCGATCCGATCATCGAGTACCCGCATCCGCCGGCCGACGCGGCAGTCAGCGGCGTCTCGGTCATCGGTGGCTACGTCTATCGCGGCGCGGCACT
The DNA here is from genome assembly GCF_024296685.1 of Natrinema marinum. NCBI lineage: Archaea > Methanobacteriati > Methanobacteriota > Halobacteria > Halobacteriales > Natrialbaceae > Natrinema > Natrinema marinum. The sequence continues at coordinate 1,041,040 of NZ_CP100763.1, forward strand.
GCCGGGGCTCGAGGGCGCGTACGTCTTCGGCGACCTCGTACCGCGAGGGCGGCTGTTCGCCGCCGTCCGATCCGACGACGGCGACCTGTGGTCCACGACGGCCGTTCGGGTCGCCGACGGTGCGACTCCCGAACGACTGATTTCGTTCGGCCGGGACGGCGATGGGGAACTGTACGCGCTCGGAGCCGGTGGCGACGGTGGCGGCGTCTTCCGCGTCGTTTCGGCCCGGTGAACGAATCGGCGGTCGATCTCTGCGGGCCGCGAGTCCCGCCTCGAGACCGTCGCGGAGCGGCGCTAGGCTGGCAGCCGAGAGATTCGGAACGCGCTCAGTGTCCCGACTGGCGATAGACGTTTGCTCGCCGGGTGCTAACAACGGCCATGAACGATCCGGGATCGTCCGCGCTCGTCGGCCGCCTCCTCGTCGCGGTCTTCGTGATGATCGCCCCGACGCTGTGCTTCTTGGGACTGGTCCGGGGCCTCGAGCGCCTGCGCGACGACGACCTCGTCAACGAGTGGGCCCGCACGCGAGGATACGACGGCGACTGCGAGATCACGGCCTCTGACGACGTGCTCTCCGCGCTCGCGACCGAATTGGGTGCCGAGGCGGATGGCTCGTCGACCGTCCGGTGTGGGGCGTGTGGGACGCGAAATCGGCCCGGCGTGAGCTACTGTCACGGCTGTCAGCAGCGGCTCTCGTCGTAGTCCGATCGCCGCTCGAGGATGCTCGGGCCGAACGCGGTGTTACTCGAGTCGCTCTTCCCACTCTGTCGCGGTCATCGACTCGCCGGTGACGCCGTCCGCGCCCTGCGCTGCGAGCAACGCGGCCGCGTCGTCCATCACGTCGGGTTGCAGGATTTCTTCGCGCTCGTCGTCGGGCAGGTGGCCCCAGATGCGCGTGTTGACGCGACCGCCGGGATCGATCGCGTTGACGTTGATTCCTTCGTCTTCGGTCTCGAGCGCCACGGCCTGTGTAAAGCCCTCGAGCCCCCACTTCGAGGTGATGTACGCCGCGGCGCCGGGGACCGCGTGCCGACCGAGACCGGAGGAGACGTTGAGGATGTTCCCGGACTCCTGACCGCCCTCGAGCATCGCCTCGAGGACACGCTTCGTGAACAGATAGACGCCCTTGACGTTGACGTCCATGATCCGGTCCCACTCCGCCTCGTCCGTCTCGACGAGCAATCGCCGTTCCTCGCCGAAGCTGAGCCCCGAGACGCCGGCGTTGTTGATCAACGTGTCGACGGCCCCGAACCGCTCGAGCGTCGACTCGACGACCGCGTCGACCGCGTCGGCGTCGCGCACGTCCGCCGGCGCGACCAGCGTCTCGCCCGCCGCCTCGTCGGCCACGATCTCGAGTTCGTCCTCACTGCGGGCCGTGAAGACGACGTTCGCCCCGAGCGCCGAGAGGTGGAGCGCCATCGAACGGCCCAATCCTTTGCTCGCGCCGGTCACGATGATCGTCTCGTCGTCTAGATTCGTCATGCACAACGGGTTCGAAACCTAGCGAGTAATACGTTCGTTCCTCGGCAGTCCCGAACGCGTTAGCGAATTACACCCGATCGTTCTCGTCGTCGCCGGTCGTCCGCTATCGATCCGTTTCGTCGATAACGGTCTGTGGTACGCTGATCTCGACGGGCTCTCCGTACTCGACGAACTCGATGTGTCTGGTCACCGTCCCGTCGGCGACGGCTCCGTTCCCGAGTCGCAACCCGTCGACCGTCATCGTCGTCGTCTGGTACGTGAGCCGACGCGTCTCCGTATCGATGCCGAACTCGACGGAGAGTCCGTCGATGGACGACATCACTCCCGCGGGCGCGAACCCCTGATAGAGGGTCACCACTCCGCTCAGATCGGCCGTGTATACGATCGTATCGCCTCTGATCTCCGGCTCGGTCCGGTTCACGACCGAAATACCCCACTCCTCGCCGTCCGCCTTCCGGCCGTCGCTCTCGTCGTAGGCTTCGAACCCGAGGTCGTACGCGACGGCGACGTCCTTGAACGACGTCTCGCTGGCTTCGTACTCGTATCCGCTCTCCCCTCGCACTCGCTCTCTGCTGTATCTGACGCCGTCTGCGTACCACACCTCCTCGAGCGTCGTGACGTTGTGACCGAGAATCGCTACTCGATCCGTTCGCTCGAACCGGGCCGTCTCGTCGACGCGGTCGTACCGACGGCTGCCCGTTCTGTTCGCGTTGAACTCGCCCGACACGTTTCCACTGATATCGAGGTCCATCGTCCACCGCTCTTCGGTGCCGTACGAGTCGATGTCGGCCATCGCCGCTTCGGCGTCTGTGAGCGGGTCCTCGAAGACGGTGACGGTCGATTCCCAGTCGGCGACGCCGACCGCGTACTCGCCGCCGCGGTCGAAGGTGTGCGTCAGCGTTACCGTCCGGGCCGCGCCCGGCTCGAGCGATACCGTCTCTGTGGCGACCGACTCCCCGTCGACGACGAGCTCGATCGTCTCGTTGGCAGCGATATCCCCGTCGTTTGCGACGGTCGCGGAGACGTTGTACTGGGTCCCTGCAAACACCTTGTCTCCCGTGTCGGAGACCGTCACGCCGACATCGGCTGCTCCGCCCTGCCCCGCGCACCCTGCCAGTAACAGGAGTGCGACGACGATACCCCCGACGATCGCTTGTCGTTTCATCGAGTACCCCGTTCGAACGCCGCTCCTATTACCGTTCGGTCTTTTGACTGGTCGGCTACCGGCTCGATCGACGAATTGGAGTGGGATGCCGCCGTCGGCCGCCTCACGGACCGGCACACGGATTTGGCGGGAGGACCGGCGTGCCTTTCCGGCCCGCGTGCCGTCCAAACTGTCGACAGTCCTTTCCGCCGCCACAAGGAATTTACACCTCCTAATTATATCTAATTACGAGATGGCCGAGAACTTCCCCGACTACATCGACGTCGACTACGAGGACGGCGACGGCGAAGATCCGGAAGACTATCCGCACATTCAGGACAAAATCGAGAAAGCGATCGAGGTCACCCGCGAGGGTCTCGAGGAGTACGAGAACCCTGCCGTGATGTGGACCGGTGGCAAGGACTCGACGCTCACGCTGTACTTCATCAAGGAGGTCGCCGACCGCTTCGACCTCGAGGTACCGCCCGCGGTCTTCATCGACCACTTCCAGCACTTCGACGAGATCCACGACTTCGTCGACCACTGGGCCGACGAGTGGGACCTCGAAGTGATCTACGCGCGCAACGAGGACGTGGGCGCGTACGCCGAGGAACACGATCTCGAGCCCGGCGACGACATCGACATCTCGGAGCTCTCCGAGCACAACCAGCACCACGTCCGCGACATCCTCGAGTACGAGGAAGACGAGTTCCCGTTCCTGCTCGACACCTACGTCGGCAACCACCTGCTGAAGACGGTCGCGCTCAACGACGCACTCGAGGAGTACGACATCGATGGCGTCATCTCCGGCGTCCGCTGGGACGAACAGGAGGCCCGCGCCGACGAGACGTTCTTCTCCCCGCGTCACGACCCCGACATCTACCCGCCCCACGACCGCATCCAGCCCATCCTGCAGTTCGACGAGGCCGCCGTCTGGGAGGCCTTCTGGAACTTCGTGGTGCCGGACACCGTCGAGAACTTCCCCGAGGAGGGCTACGTCCCCGAGAGCGACGACGACCTCCCCGAGGGCGTTGACCAGGACGACGTGCCGATCTCGCCGAAGTACTTCGCCGGCTTCCGCTCGCTGGGCAGCGAGGTCAGCACCGAGAAGAGCGACCAGGAACCCGCCTGGCTGCAGGACCTCGAGGGGACGACCGAGCGCGCGGGCCGCGCCCAGGACAAGGAAGACCTGATGGAGCGCCTGCGCGATCTGGGCTACATGTAGGCCGTCCGCGGGCGAGGATCGATAGCTAATCAGCGATTTTCTTGGTTCGACTGTCTCGAGAGCGACGGCTTCCTCGTTCATCGAGCGCCGTCCAGCCAGAAGCGCCGCGATGCCGTATCCGAGTTCGAGTCCTCGTTAACGGCCCACCGTGCGGTACTCGCCGTGTTTGAGTCCGAGACCGAACATGATGAGCGCGAACACGATCATCGACGGTGCGACCATCGTCAGTACGGTGTCGGTCTGCATCATCGGTGCGGCGATCAGACCGACGACGCCGATCGCGATCACGGCGATGAACGCGGCAGCGGTCGTGGGAAGGTCGAATTCCATACGCGACAGTTAGGCGTCGGACGCCTAATGGTATCGGGAATCGGCAGTCCGTTCACGACCGCGGGTCGAAAAAACAATCGGGCTACTCCGACGGGCGAACGAGATTCGCCAGCGCGACGATGGTCCCGAGGAACCAACCGAGCGGGAACGCGATGCCGAGCCACATCGCGGCGTAAGCGGCCCCCTCGAGGCTGAAGTTGCCCCGAAGGTAGTCGTTGATCCCGCCGACGACGAGCACGTTGTCGAGCGCCCAGGCCGCGAACTCGTAACTGGGGTCGAGGACGTACGGATGGAGCGACGGCGTCACGAGCGCCGCGACGACGGGCGGCAGGAACAGCGCCGTCATCGCGAACGGGTAGGCGAAGACGACCGTCACCGCCCGGCCGCCCTTCTTCGTACACGTCGCGGCGAGTGCAGTCGAGACCGTGGCGACGCCGCTGGCCGCCGCGACCGCCAGCACCGCCTCGACGGGGATGTCGACCTGATTCATGTACGACATCGCGCCCCAGGCGATCGTCAGCAGCCCCCAGCCGAGCAACGCCATGCCCGTCACGCCGACGATGCCGAGGCGGGTTCGGGTCGAGTCGAGTTTCGCCGCGTAAAAGCGGGTTGCAAGTCCGAGAACGGTCAGCGGATAGAGGACGAGCAAGCCGATGAGTCCGAGGACGCTCCAGCCGTGATAGCCGATCTTCTGCGGGAGAGTCTCGGGCTTCCACTTGCCCATGACGGAGTGGCCGCGGCCGCGCTGTCTGGGGAAGACGATCTCCATCCAGGCACCGTGTAACCGCCGAACGTCGGCCCTGATCGCGCCGACGAACCCACCACCACCACCTCGTTGTGAGCGGGTAGACATACGCGAGCCAAACGGCCGGCGTACCGTAAACTTTCCTGCTTTTTCTTCGCGGCCGACAGGTGTTCAGTGAGTCGAAAAACGAGCGGTTCGATCGTCAAGCACCGGTAGTAAGTCAGTTCCAGGGGGCGAAGTCGGGGTCGACCTCGCGGCTCGTCTCGTCGATCGCGTCGATCTTGTTGATGTCCTCCCGGTCGAGTTCCACGGTCAGCGACTCCCAGTTGTCGCGGATGTGCTCCGCGCCGGTCGCCTTCGGAATCGTCGTCACACCCTTCTCGCGCGCCCAGGCGAGGCTGACCTGCGCCTCCGTAACATCGTGTTTCTCTGCGACCGCCTGAATCTCGGGCTGATTGAACACCTGCCCGCGGGCCAGCGGCGAGTAGCCGACGACATCGATATCGTAGTTGTCGCAGGCCTCACGGATCTCCTCTTGGGGAAGCATCGGGTGCAATTCGACCTGATTCGCGAAGATCGGCGCGTCGCAGACGTCGACGGCGACCTCGAGGTTTTCGGGGAGGAAGTTGCTGACCCCGACGTTCTCGATCAGGCCCTCCTCGTGCAGTTCCGAGAGGGCCGACAGCGTCTCCTCGGGGTCGTACTCGCCGGACGGCCAGTGGACGTACAGCAGGTCGACATAGTCGACGCCGAGCCGGTCGAGGCTGTCGCGCGCGGACTCGAGAACGTCGTCGCGTCCCAGCTTCGAGATCCAGACCTTGGTCGCGAGGAAAACCTCCTCGCGGTCGACATCCGCGGCCGCGATGCCGTCGCCGACCGCGTCCTCGTTTCGGTAGGCTTGGGCGGTGTCGATGTGCCGGTAGCCCGTCTCGAGGGCCGTTTGCACGCTCTCGGCGCACTGCTCGGCGTCGTCGTTCTCCCACGTGCCGAGTCCGAGCATCGGCATGCCGTTGGCGGTCGGGCAGGTTCCCGGCGCGATCGCGTCGGCGTCTTCTGTTGCCATGTGCGAACGGTGGGGGAGAACGCGAAAAGGGGTTTGGGTTGCGGAGACCGCTTCGGGGTACGGGCGCGAACTTCGCCGGCAGTCGTTTCGTGTGGCCCGTTACCGCCGCCCATTAGCGCTCGCCGTCACTCGTACAGGTAATTCCACGGACGCTCGCGCTCGAGGGCCGCGCTCGCCGCGAGGATGTCGTCGTCGGCGAATCGGCGGCCGATGAGCTGGAGGCCGACGGGACCGCCGCGCTCGGTCAGCCCGGCGGGCGCGGAGGCGACCGGGTGGCCGGTCCAGTTGAACGGCCAGGTCATCGGCCACTCCCAGGCCTCGGCGCCGAGGTCGGCGTGCAACTCCACGTCGGCGCTCGAGAGCGTCGGTGCCGCGAGCAGGTCGTAGTCGGCCAGTACGTCTTCGACGGCGTCGTACACGCCCGTTCGGACGATACCGGACCGGGCGACGTCCGCGGGGCCGTGCTCGTCGGCGATGTGGAGCATCGCGAGCAGACTGTCGGAGACCTCGTCGGACCGCTCCCAGAAGTCGACGCCATGGGCCTCCTCGACGATCGTCGCGCTCTCGAGAACGGAACTCGTATACGCCGGCAGCGCGGCCTCGCTCAGGTCGGCCATCGAGTAGCCGTGGTCGAGCGAGATCTCCTCGACCGTCGCGCCGGCGTCGGCGAGCGCCTCGACCGCGTCGTCGACGACTGCTCGCACCTCCTCGGCGACCGGGAAAACGTCGAGGTCGGGGCTGTAGGCGATCCGGTAGTCGTCGATCGGCCGCTCGAGCGCGTCCAGATAGTCGATATCGATCGGAACGCTGTTGGGGTCGGCCGAGTGCGGGCCATCCATCACCGACAGCATGAGCGCGGCGTCTTCTACGGTGCGGGTCATCGGCCCCTTCGTCGTGTGCTGGAGCTCCCGGCCGAACGCGCTCGGTCGGCCGTCGTCGGGAACCAGTCCGAACGTCGGTTTGAAGCCGTAGACGCCGCAGGCCGCGGCCGGGATGCGCAGCGAGCCGCCCGCGTCGCTGCCGGTCGCGATCGGAGCCATACGAGCGCCGAGGGCCGCCGCCGACCCCCCGGAGGAGCCGCCCGCGTTCAGATCGGTGTCGATCGGCGACGCCGTCGCGCCGATCACCTCGTTGTCGGTCGTCCCTTTGTGGCCCAGCTCCGGCGTGTTCGTCTTCCCGATCACGATCGCGCCGGCGTTCTCGAGGCGCTCGACGATCGCCGCCGTCCGATCGGCGACGTGGTCCGAAAACAGCGCCGAGCCGTACGTGTGGCGGATCCCTTCCTTCTCCGAGCCGAGGTCTTTCAGCGCCAGCGGGACGCCGTGGAGCGGCCCCACGTCGTCGCCGTCCTCGAGCGCCCGGTCTGCCTCGGCGGCGGCTTCGCGCGCGTGGTCCGCACAGACCGTCACGTAGGCGTTGATCTCGTCGTCCAGATCGTCGATCCGCTCGAGGTGGGCTTCGACGGCTTCGGTTGCCGTTACGTCCCCGGTCCGAATTCGGTCGGCGAGTTCCGCCGCAGCGAGTCGCGTCAGGTCCGTCTCGCGTGACATACCGCTAGGACCACCCGGTGTCGTGATATACGTTAGCTTGATTTTCGAGACAACGTGGCATGAATCGTAGCTCGTCGTCGGTCGACGCTCGAGTTGTGTCCTCGAGCGTTCGGCGACAGTGCGAAGCGGAGCGCGCCACTGGTAGACGGTCGACGACTTCCTTATTCGGGCCGTCACCGGTGCCATCTGAAGAGATTTCCCGCTCGACCACCGAGGACCGATACGATGTGGTGCGATCAGCCAACGGGAGCGTTCGAAAGCGAGGGCGTGAAGGCTCGAAACCGAAGCCCGAAGAGGGAAGCGGCGTGACCGACGACTCCCTCCCGGCCGAACGGCTCTCGTCGCCTGCCGCGCTCGTCGACGATGTACTCGCGGGCGTGGGCTACGAGGTGGCGGCCGCTACCGACGCTATCGACGACGCAGTCCCCGGCTACGGCGGCCTCTTCGACCCCGCGACTACCCCGGCCGAGTTGCGTCCCGCACTCGAGGACCTGCTGGCGTCGGGACTCTCCCGGCCGCCCATCCCCGAGCCGTCGAGCGACACGTTCGTCCTCTACGTCGACGGGAGTTCACGCGGCAACCCCGGCCCCGCAGGTGCGGGCGCCGTCATCGCGGACGCTACGGGGGACGAACTCGCCCGTCTCGGCCGCCCCGTCGGCTCCAGAACGGGGAACAACACCGCCGAGTACGTCGCCCTCCAGCTCGGGCTCTCGGAACTGTTGGCTCGCTACGAGCCGCGCCGGCTGGAAGTGCGAATCGATTCGATGACGGTCATCCGAGACGTCTGGGGCGGCGACGACCCCACGGAGCCGGGCGTCGAGACGTACAGCGAGGCCGTCACGGCGGCGCTGTCGAGCATCCCGGAACACGAGTATACGCATCTGGCCGACAGCGATCCGAACCCCGCCGACGCGCTGGCGACAGTAGGCGCCGATATCGCGGCGTTCGGGCCCGGATAGGTGGAGCTATGGCGTTACACTCCGAACCGATAGCTCCGGGACTTCACGTGCTGATACAAACCACGTGCTGATCTACTCCCTCCGTATTCAGTACGTGTCTAGAACGGCGGTTGGGAACGTCAACGACGGCCCCTCCACTGGCGAGTTCACCGGTACCGACCTCGAGTCTCGCAGCGCTCTGAATCCGGCACTCGTAGTACCGGCTACTGGTACATCCGCAACGGCTGGGCCTGGGAACTCTCGTCGCGATCGATCGACTGCATCTGATGGGCCAGTCGCTCGCGTTTCGCGCGGATCTCCTCGGCGTGGTCGACGAGTTCTCCCACGTCGACCTCGAGACCGGCGAGCGGGCCGATCCCGTCCTCGAGGAGGACGCTCGCGGCCTCGGGGTCGGGGAACTGCGGGTCACATTGGACGACGAGCGCGAGCGAGTCGAAGTCCTCGCGGGCGGCGGCGTTGATGAGCGCTCCGGTCGGTCCGGTGATGACGCCGTCCTCCGTCGGGATCGGAATGTCGGCGGCCTCGAGTCGGTCGCCGCCGTCGCCGGTCGCGACGCCGTAGAGGGCGGGCCGCTCGTCGTCTCGCTCGGCGGGAAGCCCGCTGAGATAGATCGGGGTAGCACCCTGCTCGACGATCCAGCCGGTCAGACAGTCGGCGACGCGCTCGACCGCCGCAGACGCGATCGGGGCGTCGCTCTGGAGCGCGAGCAGATCGTGTTCCTCGCTCACGTAGAGGCGCACCGGCGGGCGCGCGGTCCGGTCGCCGCCGCGGTAGACGCCGATTCGCGCCAGTCCCTCGCAGTGGACGCTGGCGTAGTAACGCATCTCGAGTTCGTCGATCAGGTGGTCGGTCGCGATCTTCCCGACGAGGCCGACGCCGGGAAAGCCCTCGACGAGCGTCGGATTCTCGAGTTCTGCCTCCGGACCCTGCAAGCGAACTTCTGCCATACGTTACCAGAGGGGTGTCGGTCGCATAAACTCGAGGGCAGGTGGTAACACGAGTCAGATGCCAACCGAGTCACTCGTCCGATGACAGTTTCGTGACAATCTCGTCAGGAGTGACGAGTGTAACGTCGTCGCGATTTGCAGCCTCCCGTCGCAAGTCGTCGGAGAATCCGGACCGGCAGAAACAGCAATAGTGATACTCGAGTTCGCCCTCGCGGTCGACGAACCGTGGGTGTCCCATGCCCGCAATAGCGTTTCGGTCGGCATAATAGACCCGATTATCTAAATCGCAATTTTACTAATCTCGATTTTACTAATTCGAGGTTGTGGACCAATGCCCGATGCGGATCCGGTGCCGCCCGCTTCGAAACCCACAAACACCGGCCGCCCGAATCCGCGGTCGATGGAGCCACTCGAGCGGTATCGGTCGATCGTCGACGACTTCGACGCCTTTCTGGCGGCCTGCGAGCGGCCGCTGGGTAACGCCGTCCGCGTGAACACGATCAAGGCCTCGGTCGAGCGAACGCTCGCGGCCCTCGAGGAGGAGGGCGTCGGCTACGAGCAGGCCGACTGGAACCCGCGCGTCTTGGACCTCGAGACGGACTCGCCGGGGTCGACGTGGACTTCCTTCCACGGCTTTACCCACGGCCAGGAGGAGGTCTCCGCGGTGCCGCCGGTCGTCCTCGACCCCGAGCCGGGCGAGCGGGTCTGGGACTGCTGTGCGGCCCCCGGCGGGAAGGCGACCCAGCTCGCGGCGCTGATGGACGACCGCGGGACGGTCGTCGCGAACGATAACAACCTCGGGCGCATCTCGGCGCTACGGTTCAACGCCGAGCGCCTCGGCGCGACCAGCCTCGCCGTGACCAACGCGGACGCGCGTAACTACTCGCTCGAGCGGTTCAGTTTCGACGAATTCGACCGGACGCTCGTCGACGCGCCCTGTTCCTGCGAGGGGACGATCCGGAAGAACCCCGACGCGCTGGACAACTGGTCGGAGGGCCACATCTCTTCCGTCGCGGGAATCCAGAAGGGGATCATCCGGCGGGCGATCCAGGCCACCCGCGAGGGTGGGGCCGTCGTCTACTCGACGTGTACCTTCGCGCCCGAGGAGAACGAGGCCGTCGTCCAGCACGCGTTAGACGAGGAGGATTGCCGCGTCGTCGACTTCGACATCGGGCTCGAGCACGCTCCCGGACTGACTGCGTGGGATGGCGAAGAATTCGACTCGAGCCTCGAGCACGCCGCCCGAATCTATCCCCATCAGAACGATACCGGCGGTTTCTTCGTCGCGAAACTGGAGGTGACCGCCGAATGAGCGATGGGGCCGACGGAAGCGCCGGGGACGACGACTCCGAACGGGAGACGAACGACGGGCAGCGGTTCGATCGGCTGCCCGCGACCGCGGCCGAGCGGACCGTCGAGGGCCGGGCCACGCGTGAGGACGTGGTCGAGTACTTCGCGGATCGGTTCGCCATCCCGCCAGAGACGTTCGACGACTACACCTTCTGGGAGAAAGGCGCGGGCAAGATCTGGATCTACGCCGGTGAAGCCCCGACGCCGATCGAGATCGAGGCGATCGGGATGACCTGTCTCCGCACCCGACAGGAACACTGGAAGCCCACGACGGACTTCGCCCAGCGGTTCGGCCGGGCCGCGACCGAGTGCGTGATCGACCTCGAGCGTGAAGAGGCCCGCCGGTTCGTCGCCGGCGAGGACCAGGAGATCGAGCGGTGGGACGGCGACTGGGGATACCTCATCGCGGCACACGAAATCGCCGGCGAGCGCGAATCGCTCGGCGTCGGCCTCTACGTCCACGGCGAACTGCGCTCGATGGTGCCGAAGGGCCGACAGCGCGATCTCGAGGTCTAACGGCCACTGTGGGGCCGGTACCGACGTCGATCGCGAAAGAACGAGGGCGACGCGCGAGGCCGTCTATATCATCTGGCGACACGTTTCGACGCAGTCGTCGAGCACGTCGGCGCAGGTCTGACAGTGATCGTGGTCGTGTTGGCGACACTCGTCGGCGCACTCTTCGGCAGCATCGGCGGTCGCTTCGGCGAGGTCGGTGCTGTAGCTCGAGTTTCGAGCCATGAAGCGGGCGTGCTCGCTCGCGAGATCCGCCACGTCCCGACAGAGGCGGATGCACCGGGACATATCCATGTCCTCGTCGAGACACTCGTCTGCACACCACTCGCAGGCCTGAACGGCTTCGAAACAGTTGTCGATACACTCCTGCTCGGTGTCGTTCAGTTCGAGTGCTGCTAGTGGCATCGCGTAGAACGCACGGTTGCAATGTGAAAGGGCGTTGTGCCTTCGATTTCAGCGGCGGTTCTGACGGGCGGGCTCAGGCACCCGTCTCGGTGCCCATCTTCGCGGGATTCATCATTCCTTCTTTGACGCCGGCGTGGATGAGCAGGAGGTTGACCGGATACGCTGCGATCAGCCCGATCGAAAGCGAGCAGACGAGGCCGGTCCAGAACAGCACGTCGCCCATTCCGGCCTCTCCGGCGAGCCAGATGTCGGTGCTGATGGCGACGATTTCCATCACGGTGATGCTCGCCGTTTCCGAATAAAACGCGTCCTGAAGTGCTTCTCGCAGGCCGACGCCCTCCTGCATCAGCGGCCCGACCGTCAGCGCGTAGCCGAACAGATACGCTAGCGCGAACGTGAGAGCGACGGTGCCGGTCGTCTTGAACGCCAGTAAGCCGACCGCGATGGAGATGCCGAGGACTTCTCCTGTCCCACAGCCCGAGTAGCAGTGGCTGACAGACCGGAATCCCTTCCGCCAGAACGAATCGTGGTCGATCTGCGTCCGGCCCGACCACCAGTAACCGACGAGGCCGATTGGACCGGAGTACAGCACTGTAAATCCCCAGACGAACTGCATCAGGCTCTTCAGTTCCGAATTGTTCCGCCGAAGGTCCCACACGAGGACGGCCAGCGATGCGGCGACGACGACTCCCCATGCCGTGAGATACGTGGGGTTCGTGAGGACGTTCTGTAGCGTCTGCTGGATCGCCATGGTCTGCAGCAGGCGCTCGAGTCTGACGGCGTTTCGGCTTGCACGAGCGGTGGTTGCGTCTCGAATGCACGACCGTTCATCACGGCGCTGACAGCAACAGGCCGAACGGACCGCCGATCACGACGGCAGGGATGGCAGCGTCGCCTCGTCGACCCAGAACGATTCGACGGCTCGGCTGATCTCGGCGAACTCGTCGGGGTCGGTCGGCTTCGTGAGATAGGCGTTCGCACGGAGTTCGTAACTCTTGACGATGTCCTCGGTCGCCTCGGAACTCGTGAGCACGAGCACGGGGAGCGACGCCAGAAGCGAATCGTCCTTGATCGCCTCGAGCACGTCGAAGCCGCTCGTTCCCGGCAGGTTCAGGTCCAGCAGCATGAAGTCGAGGTCCAGCCCAGACTCGACGGTCGCCCGCTCCCGGAGAAACTCGAGGGCGGCATCGCCGTCAGTCTTCGTATGGAAGGTCGTCTCGAACCCCGCCGATTCGAACGCTTCTCGTATCAGGCGGACATCGCCGGGATTATCTTCGACGAGCAGGATGTCGACCGGCTCGCTGGTGGACTGGTCGGACACGGCTGTGTTCGTCTTCGAACAGGATTGGTAACTGTATAAGGCTGGTCACTACAGACATTGGGTCATACTGCCACCGTCGGCGTCTATCGCTCGAGGGAGCGCCGAACGGCGGCCGCCGCGCGCTCGAGGCCCTCCTGCTCGGCGGGCGCGAGGTCCCAGTCGACGATCTCGGCTACGCCGCCCGAATCGAGCACCACGGGAACGCTCACACTGGTGTCCTCGAGGCCGTACTCGCCGGAAAGCGGCGTCGACAGACAGACCGGCTCGTCGGTGCCGCCGCCGACGAGTCGGAAGACGATCGCCGCGATTCCCCGGCTGGTTACCCACCGCGACGATTCGTCTCCGCCGCGCTTGGCGATGACGTCGTAGGGGACCTCTCGGACGTAATCGAGGATCGCCTCGCGCTCGGTCGGGTCGAGGTCGACCGGCTCCCCGGCGACCGTCGCCCGTGAGAAGGCCGGCACCATGTGTTCGCCGTGCTCGCCGAGAATGGGGCAGAAAATCTCGCCCGGCGAGACGTCGAACCGCCGGGCCAGCTCGTCGGCGATTCGCGCCGTCTCGGACAGCGAGTAGCCGATGAAACACCGGCGCGGCCAGCCGCTCTCCTCCCAGAGTCGGTGCGTGATTCTGTCCGACGGGTTGGCGGCGACGACCGTCGGCGTCGGCTCCGCGTCGCCGATCCAGTCGCCCACCTCGGCGGCGATCTCGAGGTTCCCCTCGAGGATCGACAGTCGACCGCCGCGCTGGAAACTGTCCGCGGGTCGCGAGACGCTCGCCGCGACGACGATGGCGTCGGCAGCGGCGACGGGCTCGAGCCCTGGCTCTGCGGTCGGGTCGATCGTCGTGACGGTTCCGGGCCGTTCGGTGTCGAACGACGGGCGGCCCGCCGCGTGGGCCACGTGACACTGCGAGTGGCGGAGATCGATCGCGTGGCCCTCCGTGACCTCGGTGTGTGGGTCAGCCAGCGTGACGGTCGCTGCCGGCTGCGCTACCGCGATCGTGTACGCGACGGTGCTGCCGATCGTCCCTCCGCCGCCGACGACGAGCACGTTCATACACGAGCTATCGGTCTGCCAACTCGTAAGCGGTGGGGGTCGTCCCTAGCGCTGCGCGACCGTCCCGCCGGCGAGCCCGTCCCACTCGACGCGGTAGCCGAGCCGGGAGAGGACGGCGCTCGAGTCGGCGATGCCGTGCTCCTCGAACGCGGTCTCGGCGTCGGCGAGGGCCATTCCTGCCTCGATTTCGTCGCCCAGTTCCTCGAGGACTGCGGGCCGGATCAGCGTCCGACCGACGCGTTCGTGGTCGGGAAACGATTTGTCGGCGAGGGCGTCCGCGCTCGCGCCGTAGCGCTCGGCCAGCGACTCGAGCGTGATCGCATCTTCGTCGGGTCGTAGCTCCTCGGGAATTCGGGCCGCGCTCTCGGCGACCAGTTGGCGCTCGTACTCCCGGAGGACATCGGCCACGTCTTTGACCCGAACCGTCCCCGAGTAGGGAATCGCCCGGTGGTCGCGGGCGGCGATCTCCTCGCCGACCCCCAGCGACTCGTCGACGGCGACCAGCATGTCCACGTCCTCGAGGTCGGCGAGCTGGGCGAGCTTCTTCTCGACGTACTCGGGCGTCCAAAAGCCCATGATCTCGAAGTAGACGCGGAAGTCCCCGTGTTCGTAGTCGAAGGCGAAATCTGGGATCATCACCCGCGTCCCCGTCGCGAGCGGCTCCGGCTCGCGAACGAGGTCCCAGTCGAGGTCCAAACTCGCGAAACGGCCGGCGAAGTCGGCCTCGACGCCGCTGTCGAACGACACGCCCGCGACCGGCTCGGCGTCGGGCACTCGGATCGGATTCTCGTCGGAAAGCTCGAGCGTTCGGTCGGTGCCCCGATCGTCGATCGTCGCCTCGAGGTGCCACGACTCGGCGCTCGCGACCGTCCGCAGGAGTCGCGCGAAGCGCGTGCCGTACCGCCGCGTCGCGCGAAAGAGGTGCGTCGGGCCGGTGACGGTCACTTCGCGTTCCGACGGGCCGTCGACCCCGGCCGCGGACTCGCCCTCGAGGCGCCGAATCTCGTACATCAGCCGCAGACGCTTGATCGCCGAGATCAGCGCCTTCGGATCGCTCGAGCGCACCCGGACCTCCGTCGCGTCGAACAGCGCCGTCTGCGCCAGCGAGAGGTTGTACTGCGCGACGAGCCCATCGGGGTCCCAACGCGGCTCGATCGCCGTCAGGAGCTGGCGCTCCTCGAGGTCGGCGTAGAGTGCTGTCTCGAGGGCGTCCGCCGACATGCCGAGGGACTCGCTTGCTCTGATGAGCGCCTTCGTACGTTCGTCCTCAGTGACAACGCTGATTGCCTCGGCGGCTTCGAACGCTGCCCTCCGGGCCCGCTCGGGCTCGATTTCGGCGTCGGTTTCGAAGGTCGCCTCCCGCTCAAGCAGCGCCGCGAGCCCGCGCGCGAGCTTGAAGTCGTCCGCCTCGCGCTCGAGGTCGGTCAGCGCCGCCTCGAGCGCCGCGCGCGACTCGCCGACGTGGCCCTGATACGTGCCGATGACGCGGGCCGCGAGCGGGCGGTGTTCGCGGCCGGCGAACTGCGGGTGGTAGCCGCCGCCGGCCCGCGAGACGCGCAGCAGGTCCTTCGTCAGCATCTACCTCGAGTCGGTGCGGCGTGGGCAAAAACGGTGCGGACGACGCGAAGAACGGTACGCTTCGCTCTCGTTTACACGCTGGAACGGTCGTCAGATAGATGAGAACGGCGACGACAAGCGGTCGGAACTCGGTGGCGATGGACCGTCGACGGCTACGTCTGGCCGGTCAGTGGGTCAGAGGACCAGGGACGGGAAGAGCATGAGCAGCCCGCCGACGAGCGCGAAGCCGATCCCGAGCGGTCCGCCTCGCCACACCGTCCGTCGAAGCAACCGCTCGTCGGTCGGGCCGACGGCGACCGCGCTCGCATCGACCGCCAGTCCCGATCGGTTTCCTGCGATCGAATGGCCGTCGACCACGCTGCCAAGCACGCGGACCGGATCGCCGGATTCGAGCACCCCTTCGGCACGCCGGCTGCTCGGGGCGTCGGGATCGACGGTCACGCCCTCGAGGAGGCGACCCAGCAGCACGGTCGACGTGTCCGGTTCCGAGAGCGATCTGATGGGGAGGCGAATGCGCGCGTCAGTCGGATCGACAACGAGCATCCCTGTCTCGTCGGCCAGATCAAACGGCTGGCAGTCGGCCCGTCGGTCGTCGATCACGGTAACGGTCGTCGAGTGGCCCAGATTGCGGGCCGCGGTTTCGATCCGCGCGTCGTACGCGACGCAAGGCGTCTCGGTACACGGTGCGACGAGGTCGCCGTCGGAATCCACCGTTCCGTCGAGCGCTACCGTGTCGCCGACCGCACAGTCGCGGACGGCCGTCGCGTCGACGGACGAGAAGCGACGATACTGCGGCAACCGGCCGAGCGCTCGACCCGCCATAACCGTTCCCGCGAGAAAGAGGACCACCCCGAGGGTCGATGCGAGCGTCGCCCTCTCGCCGATCAGTGACGTGCCGGTCGCGGACGCGACGGCGACGCCGCCGACACCGACGAGACAGATCCCAGCGACGGTGGCCCACCCGACCCCATCCCGTTCCATCGCGACAGCGAAATTCGTCGCCAGCCCGCTCCGGGCCGCGGTCCCGACCACGAGTCCGCCGAGAACGGCCGCCAGCAGGAGGACCTCGAGCCCCGCGACGTAGTTCAGCCCCATTCTATCTCCGGCTGTGTTCGCACGCTAGTTATGTATTTCCGTCTGACCAGTCAGAAGACGAACTACGGTCGCGCTCCGGGGGATGCGGCGCTACCGTCGTCTGTTGGCCACGTTCTCCTCGGACGTGTCGGCGCTCACGATCTCGTAGAGAACGGCCCGACCCGCTCGAGCGGCGGCCGTTGCTGCCTCGCTCGAGGCTGGCGACTCGGTATCGACCCCTTTCGGCCGCAGAATCCGTCCGAGCCGCTGCGTGAACTCGCGTTCACTGCCGCTGCCAGAGAGAACGACCGCGACCGAAGCGTCGGGAACGTCGACCCCCTCGTCGAGTACGTTCGAGGTCGCGATCCGCGTGTAGGTCCCCTCGCGGAACCGCTCTAAGATCTCCCGCCGTTCCGCGGCTCCGGTCTGGTGGGTGATCGCCGGGATCAGAAACCGCTCGCTGACATCGTACGCGAGGTCGTTGTGGGCCGTGAAGACGATGGTCCGCTCGCCGCGGTGGTCGTCCAGCACGTCGGCGAGGGCCTCGAGTTTGGCCTCGCTGCCGAGCATGATCTCGCGTGCGCGCTGGCGTGCGAGCAGCGCCTCGCGAGCCGCGGGATCGGAGCCCGAGCGCTTGACGAGTTCCTGGTAGTCCGAGCCGCTGCGCATGTCGATGTTCGAGCGCGCGAGATAGTTCGTGAACGTCTCCTGCGTTCGCTCGTACTCCTCGCGTTCCTCGGGGGTGAGCGAGACCTCGAGGCGCTTCACGTCGTAGTTCGCGAGGTGGTCGCCCGCGAGTTCGTCCACGTCGACGCGGTGGACCAGCGGGCCGACGACCTCCTCGATGACCTCGTGTGCGCCGTCGGGGCGCTCGAAGGTCGCGGTCAGCCCCAATCGCGCGGGGGCGGCGAGCAGGCGCGCGATCTCGCGGTAGCCCTCGCCGCCGAGGTGATGGACCTCGTCGAAGACGACCAACCCGAACCGATCGCCCACCGAATCGGTTTTGAGATACGCCGAGTCGTACGTCGAGACGGTGAGCGGCTCGAGGCGCTGCTCGCCGCCGCCGAAGCGACCGATCGGACTGCCGAATTCGCGCTCGAGTTCCCGCTGCCACTGCTCGAGCAGGTCGATCGTCGGGACGACGACGAGCGTCGGGACGGCGAGGCGTTCGATCGCCTTCAGCGCGATGACGGTCTTCCCGCTGCCGGTCGGCAGTTCGAGAACGCCGGCGGGCGCTCGCCCGATCGACTCGGGAGCGGGCGCCGTCCGGTCGAACACCGGCGCGTCGACGCCGGCCCAGCGGTCGGTCTCGAGCCACGCCTCGAGCGCCGTTTCCTGATAGTCGCGAAGTTCGTACGCAGACCGGAGGTCGGAGACGGACGCGAGATCGAGGACGCGATCGGCGGTCGCGGTATCCGTATCCGCCAGCGTCGCGCGCAGGTCGGCGTACCGATTGGCGGGAGTGCGCCACCCGTCGGTCCGCCGGTCGGGCTCGAGGTCTGGCACCCGCTGTCGAAGCGACGACGGCGAGACGGCGGCCCCCTCGAGGCCGTCGATTCGGATCGTTCCGTCTTCGTACCGGAGTTCGATCGCCGCCGGTTCGTCGGTCGGTGGCCGCGTCACGGGAGACAGTCGGAGGGAGACACACATATACGATCGGGGTCCGACGGAGTCGGACCGCCGTGTGGGCTCGTCGGCGTCATCGTCACCGTCGCCGTCGCTTTCCTGTCGACGTCGGACGACCACGATAACGCACGCTCGGCGCGTTACGCGAAGGTGTCGACCACCGTGCCCGTTCCCTCCCCTGACGTGTAGTAGTAGCCGTCCGCTTCGGAGAGCGTCCCCCAGTCGGCCCAGCTTCCTTCGTAGTTCCGGACGGTGTCCCAGCCGAGCTGTTCCATGATGAACCAGCCGACCGATCCGCGGACGGCGGTCGAGCAGTACGATATCGTTTCCACCGTCGGATCGAGACCGGCGTCCTCGAGCCACAGCGTTTCGAGCTCGGCTGGCGATCGTAACCGAGCGCCGTCGTCGACGAGGTTCTGCGTGTACTCGATGTTTATCGCGCCGGTGATGTGGCCGTATCGGCTACCACCGCCGTCTCGTTGCGTACCGTAGTATTCCGCGGGCGTCCGATTGTCGACGAGTTGTACGTCCGCGCCGTCCTCGCGGACGTTGGCCGCGACGCGTTCGCGCGTCGCGACGACGTCCATCTCGAGGTCGGGCTCGTAGGTGGCGGACGTCGACTCGGGAGTACCCGTTTCGGTTTCGCCGCCGGCGTCCGCCCAGACCGGATAGCCGCCGTCGAGTAACGCCACGGTTCCCTCGTGGCCGATCGCGCGAAGCGTGTAGATCGCGTACGTCTCCCACAGATTCGATCCCTCGCCGTAGACGACCACGTCGTCGTCGGGAGTGATACCGGCCTCCGCGACGACCGTCGCGATCACGCCGGGCGACGCTTCGTAGCCGTCGGGCGTCTCCTCGTAGTGTTCTTCCAACAACGCGGTGTCGGGAAACCGACGCGCACCGGCGATGTGGCCGTCGGTAAATGCGCCTTCGTCCCGAACGTCAAGCAGTGCGACGCCGTCTACGTTGTCGGTGAGCCACTTGCTGTCGACGACCCCATCGAACTCGCTCGCGGCTGGCGTCGTGTATAGCTCCGGTTTCGTCTCCGTTTCTCCTCCCGTCCCGAGACAGCCGGCAACCGAGAGTCCGCCGACAACTGTACCGATACTCCGAACCACGGCTCGTCGACTGACTCCGCCGGATGAGTCCATGTACAGTATCCCTCAGGACTGTGGAACCAAGAGCGTAGCGCCGGTCTCGTCCGAATCGGCACGCGACCCATTCTCGATACGGAGCCGCCCCCTCCCCCGGTTTCGTCGCCGCCGTCGATCTCGGACCGGGTACCTCAACCCTTTTATTACCGCTGTTCGTTGACTGGCACATGAGCGAAGACGAGGGTACGAACGCGTCCGCCCACGGTGTTTCCTCCGAGGGGGAACCCGACGACGACGAAACGACCGACGCGGATCCCGTGGAGTCGACGGATGGGGAACCGAACCCGGCCCCCAACGGAGACGAGGGCGAAACGGAGTCTGCGACCGTGGACGACTTGAGCCCGGACGAACTCGAGGGAGGGGCCGGCGACACTGCCGAGCCAGCCCCCAGTGGCGAACCGGACGACGCGACCGACGCGGCACCTGAAACGAGCGACGACATCCAACGACTGCTCGATCAGGTCACCGAATACGACGACGAACTCGCCCATCAGGTCAACTCGATCGTCGAGGAAGCCCGCGACCTCAACGGGACGGTCACCCATCAGCGCGAAGAACTCGAGGACTTAGAAGAGCGCATCGAAGAACAGGCCGAGACCATCGGCGAACTACAGGACGACATAGAGGAGTACGAACAGGCCCTAGCGGAGCGCGACGAGGAAATCGAGGACCTCAAAAGCCGGCTCAAGCGCAAACAGGCCGACTTCCAGAACTACAAGAAGCGGGCGAAAAAGCGCCAACAGCAGATCAAAGACCGCGCGACCGAAGACCTCGTCGAGCGACTCATCGGCGTCCGCGACAACCTCAAGCGCGCCCTCGAGGAACAAAGCGGCGACGCCGAGAGCTTACAGGAGGGTGTCGAGATGACGCTTCGGGAGTTCGACCGCATCCTCGAGGACGAGAACGTCTCCGAGATCGACCCCGAACCCGGGACCGAGGCCGATCCCCAGCGCCACGAGGTCATGATGCAGGTCGACAGCGCCCAGCCGGAGGGAACGGTCGCCGACGTCTACACGCCCGGCTACGAGATGGGCGATAAGGTCATCCAGAACGCGCAAGTCACCGTCTCGAACGGCGAACTCGAGGGTGACGGCGAGGACCCGGACGGTGCCGAGACGGACGACGAAGGCGAATCTGTGGGTGCCACCTCCGACGATGCGCCCTCGGACGGAGACGAACCGGCGGCGACCGAGAATAGCGCAGAGAGCGACGACGAGGCGATCGAACTCGGCGGCGAGGTCGCAGGCGACGACGCCGACGAGTGAGAAACCGAAATCACTGATCACCCTCCTTTTCCGGCGAGAGCCAACCGACACACGGTCGATTCGAACCTGTTTTTACTGACTCCCAACTGCCGTATACGGGGTCGTAGACCGCCCGAACGGCATTTTATTCGGGTCTCGCTCGTTCCTAGTAACCTTTAAAACAAAGTGCGCACAATACCCGCCCACGATGGCGAGCAACAAGATTCTCGGAATCGACCTCGGAACGACGAACAGCGCGTTCGCGGTGATGGAAGGTGGCGATCCTGAGATCATCGTCAATGCGGAAGGTGAACGGACGACTCCCTCCGTCGTCGCGTTTACCGACGACGACGAACGGCTCGTCGGCAAACCCGCGAAAAATCAGGCGATCCAGAACCCCGAAAAGACGATCTCCTCGATCAAGCGCCACATCGGCGAGGAGGACTACACCGTCGAGATCGAAGGCGAAGACTATACGCCCGAACAGATCTCGGCGATGACCCTCCAGAAGATCAAGCGCGACGCCGAGGACTACCTCGGCGACGAAGTCGAGAAGGCCGTCATCACGGTCCCCGCGTACTTCTCCGACCGACAGCGCCAGGCGACCAAAGACGCCGGCGAGATCGCCGGCTTCGAGGTCGAGCGCATCATCAACGAGCCGACCGCCGCGTCGATGGCCTACGGCCTCGACGACGATTCCGACCAGACCGTGCTCGTCTACGACCTCGGCGGCGGCACGTTCGACGTTTCCATCCTCGATCTGGGCGGCGGCGTCTACGAGGTCGTCGCGACCAACGGCGACAACGACCTCGGCGGCGACGACTGGGACGAGGCCATCATCGACTGGCTCGCCGACGAGTTCGAGGACGAACACGGCATCGACCTTCGCGAGGACCGTCAGGCCCTCCAGCGGCTCAAAGACGCCGCCGAGGAAGCCAAGATCGAACTCTCCTCGCGCAAGGAAACCGAGATCAACCTGCCCTTCATCACCGCGACCGACGACGGTCCGATCCACTTAGAGGAGTCGATGACCCGCGCGAAGTTCGAGTCGCTCACGCAGGATCTCATCGACCGCACCGTCGAGCCGACCGAGCAGGCGCTCGAGGACGCGGGCTACGACAAGGACGACATCGACGAGGTGCTCCTGGTCGGCGGTTCGACCCGGATGCCCCAGGTCGCGGAGAAGGTCGAGGAACTGACCGGCAAGGAGCCCCAGAAGAACGTCAACCCCGACGAGGCCGTCGCGCTGGGCGCGGCGATCCAGGGCGGCGTGCTCGGCGGCGAAGTCGACGATATCGTCCTGCTCGACGTGACGCCGCTCTCGCTGGGTATCGAGGTCAAAGGCGGCCTCTTCGAGCGGCTCATCGAGAAGAACACGACGATCCCGACCGAGGAATCGAAGATCTTCACCACCGCGGCGGACAACCAGACCACGGTGCAGGTCCGGGTCTTCCAGGGTGAACGCGAACTGGCCGAGGAGAACGAACTGCTCGGCGAGTTCCACCTGACCGGCATCCCGCCGGCCCCCGCGGGAACCCCGCAGATCGAAGTCACCTTCTCGATCGACGAGAACGGCATCGTCAACGTCTCCGCCGAGGACAAGGGCAGCGGCACCACCGAGGAGATCACCATCGAGGGCGGCGCCGGTCTCTCGGACTCGGAGATCGAGAAGATGCAGCGCGAGGCCGAGAAACACGCCGAGGAAGACCAGCAAAAGCGCCAGCGCATCGAGGCCCGCAACACTGCCGAGGCCACGATCCAGCGCGCCGAGACGCTCCTCGAGGAGAACGACGAGCAGGTCGACGACGACCTCCGGGCAGACATCGAGGGCGCGATCGAGGATCTCGAGGAGACGATCGACGACGATGACGCCGACGCGGAGGACATCGAAGCCGCGACCGAGGACCTGAGCGAGGAGCTTCAGGAGATCGGCAAGCAGATCTATCAGGAAGCCGGTGCCGGTGCGGCCGGCGGCGCTGGCGGCGCTGCGGGTGCCGGCGGCGCTGCGGGCGCTGGCGGAGCGGCCGGCGCGGGCATGGGCGGCGGCCCGAACCCCGGTCCCGAGTCCGGCGCTGCCGGCGACGACGAGGAGTACGTCGACGCCGACTTCGAGGATGTCAGCTTCGACGAGGACGAAGACGACGAGTAACGCGGGAGTCGATTTCGATCCGTCAGACCACGTCTGATGCTGTCGACGAAGGTGACGCGGAAGGGTGAAGGCCAGGGATTAGGGCGCAAGCACTGCATCCGCGAGCGAACGAAGTGAGCGAGCGGCCTTTTTCATCGAAGTTTTTGCGCCGAGTGGTGAGCGAGCAGTGCGCGGTTCGGAGCGAACGGAGTGAGCGAGAACCGCGTCAGTGCGAACGGCGAAGCCGTGAGGAAAGCGAGCGAACCCGAGGCGGAAAAAGTTCGGAACGTTCATTTCAAGTGGCTCAACCGACTATCGGTGAGACAACGAATGAGCGAGGACTTCTACGACGTTCTCGGCGTGAGCCCCGACGCGTCTACCGAGGAGATCAAACAGGCGTATCGGACGAAGGCCACGGAGTACCACCCGGATGTCAGCGACGACCCCGACGCCGAGGAGAAGTTCAAGAAGATCCAGAAGGCAAAGCAGGTCCTGACCGACGAGGAGAAGCGGGAAGCCTACGACCAGATGGGTCACGACCGCTACGAGCAAGCCGAGAAGCACGGCTTCGACGCCGGCGAGGCGGGCGGTGCCGGCGGCATGGGCGGCGGCCCGTTCGGCGGTATGGGCGGTGGCGGCATGGGCGGCGGTGGCGGCCTCGGCGATCTCTTCGAGCAGGTCTTCGGCGGCGGTGGCGGGGGCCGCGGCCGCCGTCGGCCACGAAAAGGCCGAGACATGCGGACCGAACTCGAGATCGATCTCGAGGAGGCCTACGAGGGGGCGGAAAAGCAGTTCACGCTCGATCGTCCCGAGGAGTGCGACGTCTGCGAGGGCGCGGGCCATCCGCCCGAGGCCGACGCCGAGACCTGTCCGCAGTGTCAGGGCCGCGGGCAGGTGACGCAGGTTCAGCAGACGCCGCTGGGTCGGGTCCAGCAGACGACAACCTGTCCCCGCTGCGAGGGTGAGGGGACGCTCTATTCCGAGACCTGCGACGACTGTCGCGGCGAAGGCTACGTCCGCGACGAGGTGACGCTCACAGTCGAGGTCCCGGCCGGTATCCAGGGCGGCCAGACGCTGCGGATGGAAGGCGAGGGTGCGCCCAGCCCGGAGGGCGGCCCCCACGGCGACCTGCTGATCGACGTGACCGTCCGCGAGCACGACGACTTCGAGCGCGAGGGCGACGACCTGCACTACCGGCTCCCGGTGTCGTTCCCGCAGGCGACCTTCGGCGATACCGTCGAAGTCCCGACCCTCGACGGCGCCGCCGAGTTCGAGATCCCCGACGGCACCCAGAGCGGCGAAACCTTCCGTCTCGAGGGCAAGGGAATGCCTCGGCTTCGCGGGCGCGGCTACGGCGACCTCTACGTACAGGTGCAGGTCGTTACGCCCGAGAGTCTGAACGAGGACCAGCGCGAAGCGCTCGAGGCCTTCGCAGAGGCCGGCGGCGACGAGATCGAAGTGAAAGACGGCTTCTTCGAGAAGATCAAACGCGCGTTCTAGGCGGTCCGGCGCAGTCCTCGCCTCACGTCGGTTGTGAGACCGCGAGCGGCGGTTCTCAGCGATGACCGTTCCCACGAGCACGTCTCGTCTCCGTGCGATCAGCGTGACTGTCACGGTACCGTGTGACACAGGTTATGGCCGGCGCTGTCGAACGGTCGGACGGGACCACCCATGTCAGCAAAGCAGATCCTGCTCCTCGCGGGCGACTACGTCGAGGACTACGAGGTAATGGTACCGTTCCAGGCGCTCCAGATGGTCGGCCACGAGGTCCACGCCGTCTGTCCCGAGAAGGAAGCCGGCGACACCTGTCCGACGGCCGTCCACGACTTCGAGGGCGACCAGACCTACACGGAGAAGCCGGGCCACCAGTTCGAGGTGAACCACGACTTCGACGCCGTCGATCCGGCCGACTACGACGCGCTCGTCGTCCCCGGCGGCCGCGCGCCCGAGTACCTCCGAACCTACGACGAGGTCCTCGAGGTTACCCGCCACTTCTTCGAGGAGGACAAACCCGTCGCGGCGCTGTGTCACGGCGTCCAGATCCTCGCGGCCGCGGACGTACTCGAGGGCCGGACCTGCACCGGCTACCCGGCGCTCGAGGCCGACGTGACGATCGCGGGCGGCGAGTGGGAAGACGGCGTCACGCGCGATGGCAACCTCGTGACCGGACAGGCGTGGCCGGACCACCCCGAGTGGCTCAGTTCGTTTCTAGATGTCCTCGGGACTGATGTCGACCACGCGGAGCCGGCGGCCGCCGACGACTGAGAGCCGAAATCCGTCTATACCGCCCCGAAACCCGCCGTATGGCGGGCGAGGAAGATCGGGCCGCAGCCGCGAGTCGGCGCGCTTTTTCCGGCCCGGCCCCACACTCCGGTATGAACGCTGGGACGGTCGACGACCTGCTCACCCGGGAACTTCGCGACGAACGGATCGGGCTCGTCGACGCGACGGGCCGGGAGTACGACTACCACTGGCTGTGTACCACGTCCTGGAAGGCCGGCAACTTCCTGCGCCACGCGGGCGTCCGCGAGGGCGTCACCGTCGGCGTCGTCGGCGACGGTCCGCTGGCCCTGCTCGCCTTCCTCGGGACGACGCTGCTCGAGGGGACGACCCGCTTCGACCCGCCGACGGACCTCGCCGACGACGACGAGTTTCGAGCCCTCGTCGCGCCCGTCGACGCGCTCGAGGGCTACGACCTGCCCCGTGGCGCACAGCGCGTCGGCTACGGCGACAAGCCCGACGCGCCGGAGGTCCACCACTTCGACGCTGGGTTGTGGAGCGAGAACCCTTCGTTCCCGCCGCTGGCGATCGATCCCGAGACCGCAATTCTGACCGACGGCGAGCGGACGGTGAGCCACGGAGCTGTCCTCGAGGCCGCGCGCGGCGTCGTCGAAGAAACGGGGCTCGAGGCGGACGACCGCGTCGTCGTCCGCGCGCCGCTGTCGGATCCGCGGACCGTCGTTGCGGGTGTAATCGCGCCCCTGCTGGCGCGGGGCGTGACCGTGCTGTCGGGCGACGAGGACGCGACCGAGGGCGACCGCGGGACCCACGCCGTCTCGAGCGCGGCCGCCGAGTCGGTGCCCGAGCCGAACCGCATCGATCTCGACGCGGTCTCGCTCTGAAATCGGCGGCTTCGTTCGCTCGAGTCGAGGTAACGGTGACGGGATAGTCGAGCTACCGCAGCAACCGCCCTCGAGCGGTGGCAGGTGGTTCGACTTGCACCTGCGTGTTCGGGGGAGTAGACTAAGCGGCTGGTCGATGGGTCCCGCATATGGCGATGCACGACCTCCGCGAGCTGTTCGTCCATCGGCTCGCCCAGCAATACTACGTCGAGCGGGAACTCGTCGAGACGCTCGACGAACTGGCCCGGCGGACGACCAACGACCGAATGAGCCAGCGCTTCGCCGAGCACCGCGACGAGACGCGGACGCAGATCCAGCGCCTCGAGGACATCTTCGCGGCGCTCGACCGACCGCCGGAAGCCCGCGACGCCTCGGTCCTCGACGGCCTCGAGGAGGACCGCCGTGAGCTCGAGGCCGAGATCGAGGACGCCGACCTGCTCAACATGGTCTATCTCGACGCCGGAATGAGGATCGAACGGATCGAGATGACCGCCTACGAGGGGCTGGTGACGATCGCGGACCAGCTCGGGCTCGATCCGGAGATCGAGGCGCGACTCGAGGAAAACTACGAGGAAGAACGGTCCGCGTTCCGGGACCTCGAGACGCTGGCGGCCGCGTCGGAGCTGAAGTCGCTGTGGGATCGGCTGACGCCGTCGTGACCGGCATCGGGCTGTGGTCTCCATTCGGAATCGATCCGACCGTCGGCTACAAGAGACAGCACGACAAAGATCGCGCCGTGCAACTCGAGTGCGTCTTCTTCGGACCGTTTCGCGACGCCGTCGGCGAGAAGACCGTCCGCCACGAGACGGATGCCGAGACCGTCGGCGAGTTGCTGACCGAACTCGAGGCCACGTATCCGGCGCTCGAGGGACGGTTGCTGGCCGACGACGGCGACGGGCTCGCGGCTGAGACTGTCGTCACGAAGGACACGAAACACGTCACGCATCTGGAGGGCCTCGAGACGAGCGTGTCGGTGGAGAACGTGATTCGGCTCGTGCCCTCCGTATACGGCGGCTAGAAACCCTAATCGTCGGCGGACCGCGCCGGCGGTGCGACGGGTTCGATCTCGGTCTCGGGAACGGTTCCGTCGTCGTTCAGGCCCCGCGCCGCGTAGTACTCTGCGATCGCCTCCTCGAGGTCGGGGATTTCGTACGGGAGACCGTCCTCGTCTCGGTCGAGACCCCGCTGATTGTTGAAGTGGCGCTCGAGGCGTACCGTCTTCGCGCCGACCTCGAGCAAGTCATCGTGGTCGGCGTCGAACAGCGTCTCGAGGCGCTCGTCGGTCACGTAGTCGCTGCCGAACGCACAGACGACTCCCGTATCGCGGAACGCGGCCGAATTCTCTTCGCGGACGAGGGTCTCGGCCTTGCCGAGCGTGCCCTCGGGGTCGAGTTCGCCGCTGTACTCGAGGGAGAGCATCCCGGCGTACATGTGGTCCGCGCCGCGGTTCGCGACGGCGTAGGAGAGCCCCTGTCCGTGGAGGACGCGCCCGTCGTGGGCGGCGAACTCCATTCCCTTGACGGTGTAGTTATCGACGCCGAGGTCGTCGTGGACGCGGTCGACGCCTTCGGCGAGCGTCTCGCCGATCCCCTCGCGGTAGGCGATCTTCTCGGTCACCTCCTGGGCGAGTTCCGCATTGCCGAACTCGTCCTCGCTCGCGAGGTAGGCCGCGACGGTGACGCCCGCCGAGATCGTGTCCATCCCCAGCGAGTCGCAGAGTTCGTTGGCGCGCATCACGTCGACGATGTCGCCGACGCCCTGGCTCGAGCCGAAAGCGTAGACGGTCTCGAACTCGGGCCCTTCGGTTTCGACGCCGCTCTCTTCGTCCCGCGTCGGCAGCTTGCAGGCGTACGCGCAAGCCGAGCACGCGCCCTTCTTGTACTTCTTGTCCTCGACGGCGTCGCCGCCGATGTCCGCCGCGTGTTCGAACCCGTACTCTCGGAAGTACCGGGTCGGCAGCGAGAAGTTGTCGTTGATGAACTCGGTGCCGCCGGTCGTCCCCTGTCGGCGCATTCGGTCGTCGGACTGGGCAGCCTCGCGGTGGATCTCCATCTCGGGCGGGTTCGGAATCTCGACGGGCGGGGCCGCGTCCCCCTCGAAGGTGACGCACTTGACGTTCTTCGAGCCGAGGACGGCCCCGAGCCCGCCACGGCCGAACGCCCGCGAGTCGAAGGTCATCACCGAGGCGAACCGGACCCGGTTCTCGCCCGCCGGGCCGATGGCGATACAGTTGTCGGGACCGAGCCCGTGCTGGTCGTCCATGTAGTCGGACACTTCCGGGACGGTCGCCCCCTCGAGTTCCGGTACCGCCTCGAACTCGACGCCGTCGTCCGTGACGTGGACGGCCAGCAACTCGTCGCTCGCGCCGACGACCTCGAGGACGCTGATCCCCGTCCCGACGAAGTTCCGCGAGAGGTAGCCGCCGGCGTTCGTCGAGACCAGCCCGTCGGTCAGCGGCGACAGCCCGGTCATGTTCATCCGACCGGTAAAGGACATCTGCGACTGTTGTAGCGGCCCGGTCGAGAGGTACGCCCGGTTTTCCGGCCCGAACGGCTCCGCGTCGAACGGGATGCGGTCGTGTGCTAGCGCCGTCGCCGCGGCTCGCCCGCCGACGTACTCCTCGAGTACGTCGTCGATGGTCGTCTCGGTTGCGTCTCGATCGCCGACGTCGACGGTGAGCAGAGGTCCCTCCGCGTGAAGCATTGGTATACAATACCTATCGAAGGAACTTAGCTGTGGTTCCCACCACGCGGTTATTCTGCGCTGCAGAAACTAGACAGAATTATTATTCTTCGCTCCCGACGGACGGATGATGCACTACGACGCGGTCCTGTTCGACTTCGATGGGGTCGTGGTCGAAACCCCCTCGTCCCAGCGGCTCGCCGACGCGATCGCTCGAACCTACGAAACCCTCGCGCGCTCGGAGCCGACGGCGGAGACGCTCCAGGCGTTCCTGCGCGGCGACTTCGACTCGATCGCGAAGCGGTGTCGAAGCCTCGAAGTCGAGGCCGACGTGCTCTGTGCGAAAGCCGCCCGAGAGATGGTCCGGGCCCAACTCGAGGAGGTCGAGTGCGGGCTGCGCTCGGCCTACGACGACGTGGCTGCCGTTGGCTCGCTCGAGGTCCCGCTCGGGATCGTCAGCGACAACCACCCGACCGTCGTCTCCACGCTGCTCGATCGCTTCGGGCTCCGCTCGCTGTTCGAGACCGTCTACGGCTGTCCGCTGACGCCCGACGGACTGGCCCGGCGCAAGCCCGATCCGACGAACATCGAAACCGCGATGGACGCCCTCGCGGCCGAGGATGCGCTGTACGTCGGCGACAGGGCCGTCGACGTGCGAGCGGCCGACAACGCGAGCATCGACTCGGCGCTGCTCGCCCGCGACGAAGACACGGGGCCGGCCGATGTCGACCCGACCTACCGGCTCGAGTCGCTGTCGGAGCTTCCCCCGCTCCTCGCGTAGCCGACAGAGCAATTCGGGGAGCGGTTTTTTGCTCCGCTCGGTGTAGCGCGCGTATGGAACCCGTCGACACCTGGACCACGCTCCGGAGACGGTGTGATTCACTCGAGCCGGGCTCGGAACTGGTCACGCCGGTCTCCGATCGGCCGTTTGGCATCGCGCGGACCGCGGACGATCGGATCGTCGTCCGCTTCGGCGACAGCGGCGAGCGCCGGCCGCTCTGGCGCGAGCAGTTCGTCGTCTTTCTCGAGCAACTCGACGAGGGAGCGGTCCCGATCGACGAACTCCCGCCGGGCGTCGAGCCCTACGCTGCCGTCGTCACGCTCACGGACGAGTACGCGGCCGACGACGACGCGATCCGCCACGATCCCGACACGGTCGCCGGCGAGAGCCCGTTTCTCGTCTCCGCGGCCGAGGCCCGCTCGATGCCCGAGCGGGTCCACGACGACGCCCTCCTGCTCGCCGAGCAACTCGAGCGCGTCGACGCTGACGACCCCTCGTCGCTCGATACCGCGGACGCGACCGATCTCTACGTCCTCGCGTCGGACGTGCAACACGGCGCGAACCGCATGCGGGGCTCGGTTCGCGACACGCTGCTCGAGCGCCTCGGCCCGGACCAGCGGCTTCACGGCCGATACGGCACCGTCCGGCGGACGACACGCAAACGCCGGCAGCCAGGAGACGAGGAGACTGTCTTCGCCGTCCTCGACGAGCGCGGCATCCCCCGCGAGTGGGTCACCGGGATCGACCGGGACAAACTGGACGTGGTCCTCGCGGTGACCGACCTCGAGGAAGACGAGGTCTACGACGTGAGCAAGGACGTCTACGTCCAGAAGACCAGCACCGACGAGGACGAGAAGTACTCCCGGCTCGAGGGGATCGCTGACCGGATCGACGAACTCGAGGGGGCCGAAGGCGAGGCTCTGCGCGACGAACTGAACGACATCGAGGACCGGCTCGAAGAGGCTTTGTCGGCGGACTGAACCCCACGAAGGGACAGAGCCGCGAACACGGACGCACCCTTTCCGTTGAAGCCCCGTCCGTAATGGGGCTCTGTGACGATGTCCCGATATGGTGTCCGTCGATCGCACGTGGGTCGCGCTGGGAGTCGTCGTCGCCGTAACGTACGTCGTGAGCCTCGCGTTCTGGGGACTCTGGGCGACACAGGGTGCCGCGTTCGCGGCGGCTGCCGTCGGCGTCGCCCTCGGATCGCTGCTGTGGCTCGCCGAGCAGGCCGCCTCGAGGATGGACTGGTCAGATAACACGCCACAGGACTCGTCACCGGACTGAAACCCGTCTGCTTGCCGACGATACTCGTATTCGCGTGCCCGCCCCTCATCGGTGGTTCGGCCCCGAGGAGCGTCGCTCGCCACGCCCCGTGGCGTCTTCGATACCCGTTTCAGTCGGCCGTCCCTAGCCGAAATCGAGTACGATGTCCGTTCGTCGTCACGGAACCCGCCTCCTGATGGCGGTGGTCGGCTGCCTCCTCCTGGTATGGTATCTCGGGCTGGCCGCCGTCAGCTACTGGGCCCTCTCGGTTCTCCGGCGTTCTGCGCCCGATCCGGGAACCGCACTGGTGGTGATCGTCGTCATCGCCCTCCTCGCCGGCGTCCTGAGCTACCGGTTCGGGACGAAACAGTTGCTCGCGAGCCTCGAGGCGGTCGAACTGCCGCGGTCGCACGCGCCCCGATTCTATCGCCGGCTCGACGCCCTCGAGACGCGGATGGGCGTCGACTCGCCGACGGTCCTGATCGCGCGGCTGCCCGCGCCCAACGCCTTCGCGCTGGGTAGCGCGCGAAACGGCGTGATCGTCCTCGATCGCTCGCTGTTCCGGTTGCTGTCGCTCGACGAACTCGAGGCGCTGGTCGCGCACGAACTCGCTCATCTGGAGCGCCACGATGCGTTCGTCCAGACGCTCGCCTACAGCGGCTTTCGGACGGTCGCCGGGCTCGTCTTTCTGGTGCTCGCGCCGCTGCTGCTGTCGGTCGCCGGGGCCGCTCGAGCGCTCGCCTGGATGCGCGGAACGCCGTCCTCGTGGTCGCGGACCGCGTTCGGCCGCCTCCTGACTCTGATCGAGAGCGGGGTGGCCGTCGCTTTTCTGCTCGTGACGCTGGTCGTCCGCGCCCACTCGCGTCGCCGGGAGTACGCCGCTGACGACCGCGCCGCCGCCGTCTCCGAGAAACCGATCGCGCTCGCCCGCGCGCTCCGGACGATCGAACGCACCGCGGAGCCGTCCCGCGGGTTGCTGGCCACGCTCTACGTCCACACCGAAGACGAGGACCCGCTCTCCCGGTTGCTCGCGACGCATCCCGCGACGGACGAGCGGATCGACCGGCTGGTACGCCGGGCGCGTGACTCCGGCGGGCAGCGTCGGCCTCCGATGCGGTGATCGGTCGCCGCAGACCCGCGCTCGAGGCGACGGCGCTCCTCAGCCGAGGTGGGCCATTCGGTCGATAACGTCGTCGACGACGTCGGGACGTTCGGTCCAGAACCCGTAGAACTGGTTCGGGCCTCGCTCCTGGGCCAGCAACACGACCTTTTCGTCGTCGTCGCCATCGCCGTCGTAGGCGACCCACCAGTGGCGGGCGACCTCCTCGTCGTCGCTCTCGTGGACCGTCAGCTCCAGCGACGGCAACGGCTCCCGGTCGGGTTCGCCGTAGACGTGGGTGTCGACCGACGACGACGCGAGGTTCCGATAGACCTCCGGCTGGTGGTCGAGTTTCGACAGCTGCTGGAACCCCGCGTGCAACTCCCCCGAACCGGTGTTCCAGGCCCGAAACTCGACGATACGGGAGGCCATGACCATTCGCTGCTTGTCGTAGGATTCGAAGAAGTTGTCCCGGAGTTCGGTCACCACGGCGGGCGGTTCGGCCCGCAGGCCGAGCGCCATCGACTTCTCCCAGGCCCGTGCATAGTGACCCACTACCTCGAGCGGGCTCGAGGCGAGTCGTCGCCCCTCCGCGAGCAGATCGACGATATCGGCCGGTCGGCCGGCCGCGTCGACGACTTCGACCGCGAGGTCGTGCGGTTCGAAAAACGACGTGATGCGATCGACTTCGGTGCCGTTGGACGCGTTACAGATGCGGAGGGTCTTCCGATTCGTTTCGATTCGCTCGACGTGGTTCCCCAGCGATTCGGTGGCGAGTTTCATCGTTCGTGATGTCTCTGCCGGTGGGTTCGGTACTGGGGCTACGTTGTTAGGGTCCCGTGCTCGGGTATCGCAGGCCCGTCCAGCCGCAGCCGACGCAGACGACCGAGTCGCCGTCGGCGACCGTGGTCCCCGAACAGACTGGACAGGTGGCGTGCGAACCGCCGTCGGCGACGAGTCGCCCGGACGATCGATCGGGCTGGGCAGACCCGGGAACGGACGGATGGCAACTCGTACAGACGCGCCGCGTTCGACGATGGGTCATGCTCTCGGTCCGAATCCGGTGTTCGAAGAGCCGCGCTACGTCGTCGCCGCACGTTTCGCATTCCGCCATGGTATGTCATCCATTGACGCGACACTACAAAAGGTTATCGAGTGTAGTTAGAATGCACAAAATAGTGGTCAATCACTCTCTAATGTGGCCAATTAATTCCTTCCTTTGTGAAAGCGGAGTTATAAGTGGTGGAATAGGAATCAGTCCGGTGGCCCCCTACCACGTGCACCGGTTCGGGAAAAGCGGCGACTCGAGGACACTGCATCGAGTTACTGGCAACGCACAAACGCTTTTGGCTGCACGGGCCCTACGTCCGACTATGTACGTGCGGGACGCGAAAAACAGGGAGGAGGTCTGGTTGCTGGACCACATCGAATCGATGGGTCTCGACGAGACGGCGTTCCGCTCGCGTGACTACGTCGTCGCAGTCGACGAAGAGTCGGGCGAGAAGGCCGGCTTCGGCCGTATCCGCGTCCACAAGCCCGGCGGCGCGGCGGACGTCTGCGAACTGACCAGCATCGGCGTCCTCGAGGGCTGGCGCGGCCAGGGCGTCGGGGCCCACGTCGTCGAGCGGCTCGTGGAGTACGCCGGCGACGAGGGGTTCGACACCGTCTACACGCTGACCGGCGAGGGCGCGTATCTCGCGCGGTTCGGCTTCCAGCAGATCGGGGAGGCCGATCTGCCCGATGTCCTCCAGGACCGACTCGAGGCCAAGCGCGATGGCTCCGACCCGGACGCGGTACCGTTGTCGATCGACGTCGCCGAGTTCGGGATGCCGGAGCGGTTCCGCAAGGCGTTCAAGCGCGCTCCCGAGGGCCGCGACGAGGCCGACACGGAAGAGTCCGCAGAGGATTTCGGAATCGATCCCGAATCGGCGACGTACAAGTACGATACCGGCCGATGACGCCGCGGACGGCACCCCTTCGGTCACCGGGTTCGGCCCGGACCCGCCGGGCGGTCGTGGAAGCCGTGGCGAAACGCGGTCCAGCCGATGCCGGAGAGAAACAGCATCGGCGGCAGAACGGCGAACGCCCACAGCGGGTCCAGCCCCCAGCGCAACAGGAAGAACAGATTCAGCAGTCCGAGCGCGAGCAGCGGCGCGACGTAGCGGGTGGCCCGCCTGCGGTCTCCCGCCTCTCCGCTCTCGCTCGGCACCGACGGCTCCGTGGCCATACACGGACCGTCGACGGCTCGAGACATAAGCGACCGTGTCGAGCGAACCGATAGTCATGAACGCAGATAAATCCGACTCGACAGCCGACGGCACCGACTCGACGACGGACTCGCAGACCAGCGGCGACGAGGACGACGGAATCCCCGTCTGGCTCGTCGAGCGAACCTACTCCGACGACGAACTGAACCTCATCATCCTCGTCTACGCCACCGAGGACGGTCAGCGATACCACCGCCGCGAGCGGGCGCTGACGAGTTTTTCGGGCCCCGCTCGGACCACTCGCGCCGGCCTGATCGTCTCCCCCGATCAGGTCGGGACCGTCGACGACCCGGAAACGCGGGCGCGCTACGCCGACGAAGCCTCCCGGATGGCCGCCAGTCACGACCGCGACGACAGCGTCTAGCGGACTGTGGCTCCCGCGAGCGCGGACTGTCGCCGCGTTCAACAAGGTTCAAGCCCCGCCCCGTCCACGCTTTCTATAATGTTCGATCCCGACGATCTCGAGGAGATTCGTGCCAGCAAGGAGGAGTGGCACGAGGAGGAAGTCGAACCAGTCCTCGAGCGCTTCGGCGAGCGCAAGGAAACGTTTACGACCGATACGGGCGGCCAGGAGGTCGATCGACTCTACACGCCCGACGACGTGGGCGACATCGACTATCAGGAGGATTTGGGTAATCCGGGCGAACCGCCGTACACGCGCGGGGTGTACTCGACGGGGTATCGCGGCCGGCTGTGGACGATGCGCCAGTACGCCGGGTTCTCGACGCCGGAGGACACCAACGAGCGCTACCACTACCTGCTCGATCAGGGCCAGACGGGGCTCTCGATGGCGTTCGACCTGCCGACGCAGATGGGCTACGACTCCGACGCTGCGATGGCAGCAGGCGAGATCGGGAAGGCCGGCGTCGCGATCGACTCCCTCGATGACATGGAGACCGTCTTCGACGGCATTCCGCTAGACGAGGTCTCGACCTCGATGACGATCAACGCGCCGGCATCGGTGCTGCTGGCGATGTACATCGCGGTGGGCGACCAGCAGGGCGTCGACCGCGAGGAGCTACGCGGGACGATCCAGAACGACCTCCTCAAGGAGTACATCGCCCGCAACACGTACATCTACCCGCCGGAGCCGTCGATGCGGATCATCACCGATATCTTCGAGTTCTGTGCCGAGGAGACGCCGAAGTTCAACACCATCTCGATCTCGGGCTATCACATCCGCGAGGCCGGCTCGACGGCCGCACAGGAACTCGCGTTCACGCTCGGGAACGGTATCGAGTACGTCGAGACGGCCATCGACGCTGGCCTCGACGTCGACGAGTTCGCGCCACAGCTTTCGTTCTTCTTCAACGGCCACAACAACATCTTCGAGGAGGTCGCCAAGTTCCGCGCGGCCCGTCGGATGTGGCACGACATCATCGACGAGCGCTTCGACCCGGACGACCCCAAGTCGAAACAGCTCAAATTCCACACCCAGACCGCCGGCTCGATGCTGACCGCCCAGCAGATCGAAAACAACGTCGTTCGCGTCGCCTATCAGGCGCTGGCGGCCGTCCTCGGCGGCACGCAGTCACTGCACACGAACGGCAAGGACGAGGCGCTGGCCCTGCCGACCGAGGAATCGGTCCGCACCGCCTTGCGCACCCAGCAGGTCCTCGCCCACGAGTCCGGGGCGGCCGACACCATCGACCCGCTGGCCGGCAGCTACTACGTCGAATCCCTCACCGACCAGGTCGAGGAGGAGGCCTACGAGATCTTAGACGAAGTCGAAGACCGCGGCGGGATGTTAGAGGCCGTCGAGCAGCAGTGGGTCCAGCGCCAGATTCAGGACACCGCGTTCGACCGCCAGAAGGAGATCGAGGAGAAAGAGCGCATCATCGTCGGCGTCAACGAGTTCGAGGTCGACGAGGACCCCGAGATGGACGTTCAGGAGATCACCGAGGAGGACCAGCAGCGCCAGATCGACAGTCTCGAGGAGACGCGCGACGAGCGCGACGCCGAGGCCGTCGACGCCGCTCTCGAGGCGCTGCGCGACGCCGCCCAGAGCGACCAGAACCTGATGCCATACATCATCGACGCGGTCAAAGCCTACGCGACGGTCGGCGAGATCTGTAACGTCATGCGCGACGAGTTCGGCGAGTACCAGCCCGGCAGCGCGGTCTGATCGGCCAGCACCGCTCGAGTGCCTTCGTTTTCCCGGCGAGCACCGGTTCGCAGCCCGATCCGCTCGAGGGACTGCAATCGTTCCTCGTCCGCCGGGCCGGTCTTGATTACGGCCGGTCACGAACGCTCGGCTATGAGCACCGATTCCACGACCGGAACGATCGTCGCGCGGGGAGCCGACGTGCCGGCCCTCGGACTCGGTACCGCGCGCATGACCGGCGACGACTGTCGGCGGGCCGTCGAGACCGCGCTGGCGGTGGGCTACCGCCACGTCGACACCGCCCAGATGTACGACAACGAGGTCGCGGTCGGTCGAGCTATCACCGAGAGCGAGGTCGACCGCGAGGAGGTCTTCGTCGTCACGAAGATCCATCCCAGCAACGCCGCTCCCGCGGACGTGCGCGAGTCGACGCAGCGAAGTCTCGAGCGCCTCGAACTCCAGACCGTCGACCTCCTCCTGTTACACGCTCCGAGCGACCGGGCACCGCTTGAGGCGACGATCGCCGCGATGAACGACTGCCAGCACGACGGACTGGTCGAGCACGTCGGAATCAGCAACTTCGACGTCGGCGGGCTCGAGGCGGCGATGAACCACTCCGAGACGCCGATCGTCACGAACCAGGTGAAGTATCATCCCTATCATCAGCCCGACGACCTCGTCGCGTACTGCCTCGAGCACGATGTCCTCCTGACGGCGTACAGCCCGCTCGCAGAGGGGAGCGTCGTCGGCGACGACCGCCTCGAAACGATCGGCGAGGGGTACGGCAAGTCGGCCGCGCAGGTGACGCTGCGGTGGCTCCTCCAGCACCCCTATGTCGCGCCGATCCCGAAGGCCTCGAGCCGGAAGCACATCGAGGCGAACGCCGACATCTTCGACTTCGAGCTCACCGACGAGGAGATGCGCGCGGTGTTCGAACTCGACGGCGGACTCTCGGACCGACTGGCCGACCGTCTGGGCCTGTAGCACGCCGTGGCGGAGCGCGGTCGCGGCGAAAACGCGACGAAAAATCACAACAGTAACGCCGCCGGTCCGTGGAGTACAGCCCGATGCACTTCGATCACGCCGGTATCGCGATCGACGACGCACAGGCGCTCGCGGAACTGTACGGCGACCTCTTCGGCCTTGAGGTCGCCCACGAGGAGGAGTTCGACGGCATGCGCGTCGTCTTCCTCGACTGCGGCGACGGCTACTTCGAACTGCTCGAGCCCCTCGACGACGACGGGACGATCGCCCGCTACCTCGAGGACGGTGGCGCGGGCATCCACCACCTCGCGCTCGCGACCGACGACATCGAGGGCGCACTCGAGACGGTCCGCGACCACGACGTGACGCTGATCGACGAGGAGCCGCGGCCGGGCGCGTGGGGCCACTCCGTCGCCTTCTTGCATCCGAAAGACACTGGTGGCATTCTGGTCGAACTGGTCGAACACTGAGAGGCCGGCCGACGGCTCACCCGTTCGCTCGTTCCGTTTCCGACTCGGCCGGCGAGTACTCGGCCGTCCCGATCCGCCGACGCTCGCCGCGTGACTCGTGAAAGAGGACGACGTGACCGGGATAGCGCCCCTCGAGTTCGAGCCGAGCGTCGTAGTCGACGACGCCGAGACAGTCGACGCAGCCGGCGGCCGACTGCTCGCCGCTGGCGACGACGAGCGCGAGCGCGTCCCGGCGTTCGTCGTAGCTTACCTCGGCGATCGATGGCTCGTAACACGGCGTCGGCGTCGTGAGCTGCCCCGCCACGACCACCGACTCGGCCGCGAAGTCGACGGTCGCACTGTCGCCGTCGCGTTCGTTCGCACAGCTTTGCGCTACGGTCTCGATCGAGTCCCCTGCGATCCGGAGTTCGGGGCAGGCGATCGATTCCGAGACCGACTTCGTTCCGGTTCCGTGCTCGCCCAGCGTCACGGTCGTCGACGAGCGCGTACAGTCGAACGGCTCGCGATCGATCGCGGTAGCCGCGCTCGATTCGCCGCCGGGACGGTCGATCGTCACGGTGACCGTATACGAACGCGGCTCGGCGAGGACGACCTCGAGCGCGTCGTCCGCGGGAACGGTGAACGCCCGCGCGAGTAGTTCGTCGTCCTCGTCGGCCGTGACCTCGACCGAGACCGTTCGCTCCGCGCCGCTCTCGTTTCGGAAGACGAGTTCGTGGGGCGGATGGGCGGCCGGAAACGGGACCGAATCGAGGTCACCGACGACGAGCGTCCGTCGCGACTCGTCGCCGCCTTCGGTGCCGGCATCGTCGGCTCTCGAGGAGTCGTCTTGGCGCGCTCGCGGGCCTTCGAACGCCGATCCGACGCAACCCGCCAGACCACAGAGCGCGCCGGCCGAACCGCCGAGTAAGGTGCGCCGTCGCATACCGGATGCAACGACGATGTGACATAAACACCTTTGTCAGCCGCGCTAACCCATCGTTTCGAGTGACTGTCGGAGAGAGATCGGAGAGCGACGCATCGCTCGGACTTTTCGCCTATGCGGTGGCGCGTGCTGTGCGACGGTTCATCGTCGGCGAACCGTCTGCTCGATACCGCGCGAGCGAATCGGTTGGGGAGAGTGTGGAATTCCTTGTGTCCACGATAGCAAGACGCGTTGTTTACCGGCACTCTCGTTTGGTTCTCTGCACAGTATCCGTGGCTACCTACCGAATCGGAGCATCAGTTTCGAAACGGAACCCAACTGGCAGAACTGCGCTAGCAACGACTGGAATATCCGTGTATCAGCCGAAGTTCTCGATCAGCGCGTCGTCCTGATCGCCGCCGTCGGCCTCGATCGCCTCGGCGACGGCCGTGACGAAGTCGTCGAAACCGAACGCGTACAGCTGCCCCGCTTCCCGGTGGGTCGTGACCGCCTCGGCCAGCTCGTCGTCCGCGCCCGCCTCGAGGACGACGACCGTCGCACCGGCATCTTCGAGGGCCTCGAGCCGATCGGTGTGTGCGGGCTCGGCGGCCCGGTAGATCACCGTCGCTTCGTGGCCCGCCTCGTGGGCGGCTTCGGCGATGGCGACCGCCGCGCCGACGCCGGGGCCGCCGGCGACCGCGACGACATCGCCCTCTCCGTCGTAGGTGATTCGGCCGAAGGGCCCTTCGACGTGGACGGTCTCGCCGGCCTCGAGGTCGGCGAGCCACGGCGAGAGGTCGCCGTCGGGATCGATCCCGACCGTGAGTTCGAACGTCTCACCGACCGACGGTGAGGAGAGCGTGTAGTGGCGGGCGAGCTCCTCGTCGTCGGGCGCGGCGCGCAGCAAGACGAACTGTCCCGGCAGGGCGTCGAACCCCGCGGGCGTCTCGAGCTCGAGCGCGACGGTGTCGGGACCGACTTCGGTGACCGATGCGACGGTGACTGACGTCCCATCCATGTCGAACCGGTTCGGACGCGGGTTGAAAAGGCGTTCCGTTCCGCCGCGACGGGCCGCCGACTTCAGTTACCGATAGCCGTCCTGAACGAGTTCGGACAACACGTGACCACTCACACAACGTTTCTGGTTTCTTCACCTCGTTAACCGATCGCCGTATTATTCTTAACGATTAATTGGAACTGTCCTCCCCTACCGAACATATCACCCACTGTTGCGGTTGTCCGGTTGGGGTTTCAGAAGCCTTTTCATTTATGGGGGGCAAGGCTCAGCATAACATGGCTGAGGATCTCAACTGGGCGATCGGAGGCGAGGCCGGCGACGGTATCGACTCCACGGGCAAAATCTTCGCTCAGGCACTTTCCCGAGCCGGACGGCACGTATTCACGTCGAAAGACTTCGCGTCGCGGATCCGCGGCGGCTACACAGCCTACAAGATCCGAACGTCGGTCGACCGAGTCCAGAGCGTCGTCGACCGCCTCGACATTCTGGTCGCGCTGACCCAGCGGACCATCGACGAGAATCTCGACGAACTCCACGAGGGCAGCGCCATCATCTACGACGGCGAGCGCTCCTGGGAGGCCGAGATTCCCGACGAGATGACGGCGGTCGACGTCCCCCTGAAATCGCTGGCCGAGGACGCCGGCGGCGCGATCATGCGCAACGTCGTGGCGCTCGGTGCCGCCTGTAAGATCACCGGCTTCGATGTCGAGTACTTGGACGAAGCCCTCGAGAAGCGCTTCGGCGGCAAGGGCTCGAAGATCGTCGAGAACAACAAGGAGGCGGCCCGTCTCGGACAAGAGTACGTCGAGGAGCACTACGACCTCGAGCATCTCGGCTACAACGTCGACGTGACCGACAACGATTACGTCCTGCTCAACGGCAACGAGGCGATCGGTATGGGTGCAATCGCCGCCGGCTGTCGGTTCTACGCCGGCTACCCCATCACGCCCGCGACGTCGATCATGGAGTACCTGACCGGCCGAATCGAGGACTACGGCGGCCACGTCGTCCAGGCCGAAGACGAGTTGTCGGCAATCAACATGGCACTCGGGGCCGCCCGGTCCGGTGCGCGGTCTATGACCGCCACGTCTGGCGCCGGAATCGACCTGATGACCGAGACGTTCGGGCTGGTCGCGACCAGCGAGACGCCGCTGGTCATCACCGACGTGCAGCGGTCGGGCCCCTCGACGGGGATGCCGACGAAACAGGAACAGGGCGACCTCAACATGGCGTTGTACGGCGGCCACGGCGAGGTGCCGCGGTTCATGATCACCCCGACGTCGATCGACGAGTGCTTCTGGAAGACCATCGAGGCGTTCAATCTGGCGGAGAAGTACCAGACGCCGGTCTTCCTCGTCTCCGATCTGGCGATGTCGGTCACCGAACAGACGTTCGAACCCGAGACGTTCGACATGGACGCTGTCGAGATCGACCGCGGCAAACTCGTCGACGAGGACGAAGTCGACGAGTGGCTCGATTCGCAGGGTCGGTTCCGCGCCCACGCCGTCACCGAGGACGGCGTCAGCCCGCGCGCGATCCCCGGCACGACCGACGGCGCCCACATGTCTACCGGCCTCGAGCACGACGAACTCGGTCGGCGTACTGAGGAGGAAGACGAACGCGTTCAGCAGGTCGACAAGCGATACCGCAAGGTCGAGACCGCACAGAACGACGAGGACTGGGACTAC
Organism: Natrinema marinum; assembly: GCF_024296685.1. NCBI lineage: Archaea > Methanobacteriati > Methanobacteriota > Halobacteria > Halobacteriales > Natrialbaceae > Natrinema > Natrinema marinum. The sequence continues at coordinate 1,082,315 of NZ_CP100763.1, forward strand.
CGCGAGTTCGGTGACGAAGACGCCGATAACCTCGTCATCTCGTGGGGATCGAACGAGGGCGCGCTCGTCGAAGCCCTCGAGTACCTCGAGGAAGACGGGATCGACGTCCGCGTCATCTCGGTGCCGTACATCTTCCCGCGGCCGGATCTGACCGAGGAGATCGAGGCCGCCGACGACACGATCGTCGTCGAGTGTAACGCGACCGGCCAGTTCGCCGACGTAATCGAACACGACGTGCTGACTCGTGTCAAGCGCATCAACAAGTACACCGGCGTACGATTCAAGGCCGACGAACTCGCAGCACAGATCACCGAGCGACTCTCCGAGGAGGTACCAGCATAATGAGCTCCGACGTACGATTCACCGACTTCAAATCCGACAAGCAACCCACGTGGTGTCCCGGCTGCGGCGACTTCGGGACCATGAACGGCATGATGAAAGCCCTTGCAGAGACCGGCAACGACCCCGACAACACGTTCGTCGTCGCCGGCATCGGCTGTTCCGGTAAGATCGGGACCTACATGCACAGCTACGCCCTCCACGGGGTCCACGGCCGTGCACTCCCGGTCGGCACCGGCGTCAAGATGGCCCGCCCCGACCTCGAGGTCATGGTCGCCGGCGGTGACGGCGACGGCTACTCGATCGGTGCCGGCCACTTCGTCCACGCCGTCCGCCGGAACGTCGACATGTCCTACGTCGTCATGGACAACCGCATCTACGGGCTGACGAAGGGCCAGGCCTCGCCGACCTCGCGATCGGACTTCGAGACCTCGACGACCCCCGAAGGGCCCAAGCAGCCGCCGGTCAACCCGCTCGCGCTGGCGCTGGCCTCCGGTGCCTCGTTCATCGCCCAGTCGTTCTCCTCGGACGCGCTGCGCCATCAGGAGATTATCCAGGAAGCGATCGAACACGACGGCTTCGGCTTCGTCAACGTCTTCAGCCCCTGTGTCACGTTCAACGACGTCGACACCTACGACTACTTCCGCGACAACCTGGTCGACCTGCAGGAGGAAGACCACGATCCAAACGACTACGAGGCCGCCAAGAAGGTCATCCTGGACAGCGAGAAGGAGTACCAGGGCGTCATGTACCAGAACGAAGACTCCGTGCCCTACCACGAGCAACACGGCGTCACCGAGGACATGTCCGAGATTCCGGACGGCGCGCCCGACGACGCGATGGACCTCGTCCGCGAGTTCTACTGACGACTCGGCCGTTCGTTCCCGTTCTTTTGCCCCGTCACCAACCGAGCCACGGCACCTTCGCCGTCGACTCCAGTCGCTCGTCGCGTCGTGACTCCTGATCCGAAAACGGCGATACTGCGACCGAACTCGCGACCTCAGCCCTCGACCGGATGCTCGACGGACTCCATCAGCACCTCGGCGTTCGCCGCCTCCTCAGTGAGCATCTTCGGGTACAAGCCGATCAGAACGGGCAGATCGCCCTCGTGGTCGAACGACGTGAGCTTGAGCTCGATCTCGATCGTCTGTCCCTCGAGTTCGGACTCGCCGATGAACGTATCGACCGTCCGGCTGTCACCGAGGATCTCGAGTTGGAACGAGCCCTCGTGGGTGATGTCTTCGATCGCGCCCTGCTCGGTCTCGACCTGACTCATGAACCGCTCGAGTAACTCCTTGTTCGACATGTCGTCGATCGGGTTGACCGACCGACCGGCGATTTCCATTCCGGGGACCGAGACGGCGGCGAAAGCCGCCCCCTCGCGCTTTTGGCCCGCGTATTCGACTTGCTTGGTGTAGACCGACGCCCAGATCGAGGCGCTGACGTCGCGTTCGACGCCGCCGGGGAGTTCGACCGTCCGATCGAGACTCTCCTCGCGGACCTCCTTCTCCTGATAGCCGGTCTCCTCGAGCGCCCCGTCGGTAGGAGCGACTCGGTCGGCGTTGAATTCCAGCGGTCCGTTTCCGAGGACGAAATCGAGGCACCCGGCTGTCAGCGCGAGCGAGCCGGTCGCTCCCGCGGCGAGTACCGATCGACGAGAGTAGGTCATTACTGGTGAGGTTCGTTAGAACCATCATATTAGTTGTGGCTCCGTTCATCCTACTGTCAGCTATACCGAATCCGATGAGCGACGCTTTAGGAGCCCCGAATTCCGGCAAAGTGGGTCGGTAGGTCACGGTCTCAGTTTGCCGATCCGACACTTTTGTCCGACTCGCACTACTGACCCCACCATTTACCGCCGTTCGCTCCCACGTTGCCGGTATGGTATCCGTCGGTCGCGTGCTGGAGTTGTTAGCCGAGCAACGACGCCGCTACGCGCTGTACTGCCTCGAGGACCGTGACGACCCGCTCAGCGTCGCCGAACTCGCAGCCGCGGTCGCCCGAATGGAACAGACCGACGGCGAAATCTCGGCCGATCGCCGTAACCGGATCGAACTCAGTCTCAAGCACACGCATCTTCCGATGGTCGAACAGACATCGTTCGTCGAGTACGATTCGACCGCGTCGACGGTCCGGCTCACTGACAAGCCGCCCGCGTTCGAGGAGCTCTTGACGGTTGCGGAAACGCTCGAGGAACCGGCCTAAACGACGGACGAGACGGCGAGGAACGCGCGGGTATCAGACCATCGTCTCGTTCGCGTCGGCGCTCGTCTCGTTCGTATCGCCGTCGGTTGCGGACCCGCCCGCCGAATCGGACTCGAGGACGGCCTCGACGGTCTTGATCATAGTGTCGACGGAGCCGACGCCGAGTTTTTCCCACCGCTTCTCGCCGGTGCTGTCGACGACGATCGTGACTGGGTAGCCGATGACGTTGTAGTGGGCCGCGAGATCGGAGTTGTCGTCGTAGCCGACGTACCAGTTGCCGCTGTGAGCTCGCCACCACGAGCGGAGTTCCTCTTGTGGCATCGTGCCAAACGACTGGAAGGTCAACGAGAGGAAAGTCACCGAATCGCCGTAGTTGTCGACGAGCCGCGAGCGCGCCTCGGCGAGGTGTGGCATGTGCGCTTGACACTGGCCACAGCCGGTGACGAAGAACATGGCAACCGTCACACCGTCGTTCGGGACGGTGAGCGTCCCGGCCTCGCTGCCGCGGGCGTCGATCGTCTCGACTGTCAAGGGCCACTCCGATTCCTCGCCGCCGGTCGCGGCCGCAGGGTCGTCGCCGAACGAGGGGACGCCGCCGAGGACCATACCGGCCGCGCCGCCAAAGACGCCGACGCTTCCGACTCCGGCGAGCAGGTCGCGGCGCCTCATCGCCGCCCCACCCCGTCGGGACTCGCTCGGACCGACTGACCGGCCTCGAGTCTCCGCCGTCCGTGCTGACGACCAACCATACGGGACAGTAGGGGCGCTAGATACAAATGGTTCACTGGTTCGCGAGTCGAACGCCGGGGGAACTCGAGGTCGAATCGGCCGTGCCGACCGTTGGGTTGGCGGGGTACGAATAAGGGGCCGCCGACCGTCCGCCCGCACGTGAGCGACGACCGCGAGCGGTGGAACGAGCGGTACAGCGACCGGAGCGGCGCCGATGGTGCCGTGGAGACGATTCCAGAACTCGAGCGGCGCGTCGACACGCTCCCAGACGGGCGCGCCCTCGATGTTGCGACCGGGACGGGGGACAACGCGATCTTCCTCGCCGAGCGCGGTTACGATGTCGACGCCGTGGATATCTCCGACGAAGCGATCGAGACGGCGCGGGAGCGAGCCGACCGGCAGGGCGTCGACGTGAACTGGGTCCGCGCCGATCTGGCCGACTTCGATCCCGGTCGTCGGCGATACGACCTCGTCACCGTCCGGTACTTCGCCGCCCTCGAGTATCTGCCCGATCTCAAGGCGGCGCTCGCGCCGGACGGCGTCCTGATGTACGAACACCACCTCCGCTCGAGCGATCCGGTCGCGGGACCGTCGAGCGACCGCTACCGATATCGGTCGAACGAGCTACTCCACGCATGCCTGGACCTGACAGTCCTCTCTTACGAGGAGCGGCGCCGTCCGCTCGACGACGCAGACGGTACCGACGACGAGGGCGCCGTCGCGGTCGCGACGCTGGTCGCGCGGCGCTCGAGCGGCGGTACCCAGTCGTACCCGAAGCGGTGACCGACAGCGGGTGTCGTCAGAACGTGAGATTCTCGACCGTCTCGCTCGTGTTTTCGCCACCCCCGGCCGTCCCCTCCGCGAGCGCGCGTTCGACGGCGGTGACGATCGTGGCCGGAGACGTACCGGACTGGTTGCGCCAGCGGACCTCGCCGGTTCGGTCGACGGTCATCGTCGTCGGATAGCCGGTAATCTCGTAGAACTCGTAGCAGGTGCCGTCCCGATCGTGACCGAGCGGCCAGTTCCCACCGTTCTCGTCGAACCAGATCCGCAACTCGTCGTCGGACGGGTACGGACCGCTGGTATCGTCGACGATCGAGAGGAATCGGGCGTCGGCCTCGTCGCCATCGATAGCGTACCCCGCCTCCTCGAGTCTGCGTTTCGCCTCGGCGAGCGTCGAGAGGTGCGCCCGACTGGTCGGACACTGCGTCCGAGTGAAGTTACAGAGGAGCACCCGCTCGGGCTGGGGGACGCGGACGGTCCCGGCCGTGCTGCCGCGGGCGTCGATCGTGACGATCTCGAACGGTGGCGACGGCGGGCTCTCGGTCCCCGGATCTTGGGTCTCGGAATCACTGTCCAGACAGCCGCCCAACGCTACCATCCCGCCCGTCGACGCGAGCAGTTCGCGACGGTTCATCGATATCTCTGCTCGGTCGTCGACATCGATCTGTCACGTGGCCAGCGCCCACGGCCGACCGTCGTCTCCATTCTGGCCTTTCCTCGAGTGTCGGTCATACCGGACAGTTCGTTCGCGAAACGGATAGTCGCACCTCCTAACGCGTCTGACACGTCGTCCGCGACGCCTGAGTGGCATCTCGGACGCTCTGCCGATTCCTCTCGGAACGTGTCTGCTCTCTCCATCGCACTTTGGGTTCCCCTTCGATCCGGTCGACACGACGATGCTCGAGGACTTCGAGAGTATAGTTCCGAATCAAAATACATGGGTATAAGTATTCTCACCAGTGTAATCAGACCGGACGCCGATTCCAGAGACGGGAACCAGTACTCGACTGGTGTCAGTCGGTGTGGACCCCGGCCACTTCGATCGGATCATGACCACGTATCCGCAGTCGGCAGGGAGCGCCACTGTGCGGTGTCCGCGTCGGTACCGACCAGCGACGACGGGAACCAATCGCGGCTCGCTACACGCGACGAACGGAGGCTCCGATGCGAAAGAACACTGAGATGGACGACGAGGTGTCGTCCGCACTCCCCGCGTGTCCGACCTGCGGCCGGCCGGTGTCGCTGGTCACCGCTACCGGCCCCGCCGAGCGGATCGCCTCACCCTGTGGGTGTCCGATCGCACCGGGCGCACTCGAGGAGCCGTAGGCGAACGGGCACCGACGGATCGGCACGCCGGCTGGTCGTGGGACGGCCGACGGACAGCTATTATTCCTCGAGGGTCGATTCGACCGCCTCGATCTCCGCCGCGGTCAGCCCGTAGCGATCGTAGACGAGGTCGTCTATCCGCCGGTCGATCGCGTCGATTCGGTGCTCGAGTTCTTCGGCGCGGGTCGTCGCTTCGCGGTAGCGCTCGAGCCCCGCGCGAACGTCGTCGACGACGGGAAGCCTGAGGGCGCGAAGCCGGTCGAGCGGCGAGATGGTCTTCGTCGCGGTCTCGCGGACGTTCGCGAAGCCGTCGCCTTCCTCGACCGCGACGGGGACGACGGCTTCGATCAGGTTCGCCTCGGTCTCCGTGAGTCCCGAGAGCCGGAGAGCCGTCGCGGGCTCGGTCTCGACGTACCCCCATCGATCGGTCTTGCGGTCGCCGTCGGTCGGTTTGTACCGAGCGGTCGCGTCGATGCGGACGGTATCGGGGCCGACCCGACCGACGGCCGCACGGCCGAGCCGGAGGCCCGCCAATTCGTCACCGGTCGATCGGAGCGGCGAGTTTGGCGGGGCTACCGTCTCGCACGATCCGCTCTCGGCGAGGGACGCGCCGTCTCGATACTGGCCGAGCTGCGCGCGGAGGTCGGTGGTCAGCCCGCGTCGCTCGCGGGTCAACTCGATCCGCTCGGCGACGAGGTCGTCGAACGTCGCGGTCTCCGGCACGGCGATCGGATACGATTCGAACGTCGCCTGATTGATCTGGGGGAAGACGGTGCGATAGGCCGCGTGTTTCACCTCGTGGTAGTACTCGAGCAGCGACGAGTTGAGGACGCCCAGAAGCCGGCGGAGATCGGCGTCCGAGTCGTTCGCACGGACGTTGTACGCCGACTTGATCGTGACCCGACCCCGCGTATCGAGCGCGCCGATCGGCGTCGACGCCGTCTGGCGGAAGACGAGCTTCGGACTCCGATAGATCTCGGGGGCTTTCTCGATCTCGTCGGGCGAGACGTATCGCGTCTCCGCGTCGTCGAACCCGTAGGCCACGACCGCCGAACCGGGGACGATCGGTCGCAAGCCCCCGCAATCGTTCGTCTCGGCGAGGAAATCGGCGCGTTTACCGATCTCCTCGCCCCGAGAGACGGCGACGCGCTCGCCGAGTCTCGGGAACTCGTCCAGCTTCGCGAGGATTGATCGCGCGGACCCGTCGAGGTGTAGGAGGAACCGACAGGCGTCCTGATCCCGAAAGACGGATTGGGGGATTTCGGCGTACTCGACCGACCCGACGGCCGTCGCGTCCGCGAGGGCGGCGCAGTTCGTCGGCCCCTCGTCGCCCCCGGTGACGACGATCGCTGCGCCGTTCTCGACACCCTCGAACGCGGTCCCGAGGTGGAGCAGGGTCGCGATAGCCGTGTGCTCGAGCAGATAGCGGCGGAGGTGGACGTTCTGGTCGCGCGCGAGTATCGCGTCGGGGACGACGATACCGATACGCCCGTCGGCGGCCAGGCGGACGAACCGCTCGCAGAATGCGACGTAGAGGTCGAACTGCTGGCGCGTCGCGGTGTAGCGCTCCTCGAGATACGCCCGCAACGACCGATCCATCGTCGCGCTGATGTCGGCCCGGCCCGCGGTCGCAACCCACGGTGGGTTGCCGAGCACGGCGTCGAACCCCGCGTCCGGTCGCCGTCGCCCCCGATCGTCGTGAAAGACGTCGGGGAACTCGAGGTCCCAGTGGAAGAACCCCCGCTCGACGCTCATCGTCTGTGCGGCTCGAAACCAGTCGGTAATACGGATTTCGGCCCACGCGTCGTCGTCACCGATCGCGCCCTCGAGTCGCTCGAGAGCGTCGTCCGGGAGCTCCAGGCCGAACCGGCGCGCCGTCCGGACGTTCGCCAGCTCGAGCCGGCGCGCGGCCGGCGTCGCGTCGCTCCCCGCCGCGCGCTCGTCCGGGCGGGTCGTCCCGTCGGAGCCGACCAGCGCGTTGCCCGCCTTCAGATGCCCGTCGAGGCCCATCGGCGGCCGGTCCCCCGCCAGCGTCTCGAGCCACAGCGACGCCGTCGCGAGTTCGACAGCCAATTCGTCCCGGTCGACGCCGTACAGACACGACGCGGCGATATCGCGGCGTACCCGCGGTTCATCGAGGACCGTCTCGTCTCCGGTTTCGGCCGCCGCGGCCGTCACCCGCCCGACGATGAACGCGAGCGCTCGCTCGAGGAAGCGCCCGCTCCCCATCGCCGGATCCAGAATCCGGAGCGCCGTCACCTCTCGGTGGAAGGCTGTCAGGTACGCGTCGCTCCCCGGCTCGAGCCCCTCGGCCTCCAGATCGGCCTCGATCTCGTCGAGCAGCGGCCCGACCGTCTCGGAGACAACGGCGTCGACTACCTCCTCGGGCGTGTAGTAGGTCCCCGTCGTCTTTCGCTCGTCATCGGCGACGACGGCGAGTGTGCCCCCCGATTCGATCCGAAACCGGTGCTCGAGCAGCGTCTCGTAGACGCTCCCCAGGTCTCGGGTCTCGACTGCCGCGAAATCGAGCGGTGCGGCCCGACCGTCGTCGGTCTCGGTCGTCGAGAGCCGGCCGATCGCTTCGGCGAGATATCGGTCTCCGATGGCCTCGGCGGCCGACCGATCGCCGCTTGCCACATCGAACAGCTTCCCGTCGTACGGCGGGACGCCGCGGGGCTCCGACCCCTCGTCGAGCAGCCGGAACAGCGCCTCGAGGCGCCGCCACAGCGTCGTCGAGCGCTCGTCGTACGCGTCAGCGAATCCGCCGTCGGCCGCGTTGACTTCCGTGCGAATCTCGGTTCGGAGCTCCGCGAGGGAGTCGATTTTTTCCGTCGCCGCGCCCGCGTCGCCGCCCGATCGATACGAGAGGCCGCGAGATTCGGCGATATGGACGACTAACAATCGGAGGAGGAGGACGGTCGATCGCTCCTCGAGCGCCGCGAGGGCGTCGTCGCTCGACTCGAGGTCAGCCGTCTCGAGGAGGCCGCGACCGAGCGCCCGCCACGCCGCGAGGGCGTTCTCCTCGAGGTCCGCGCCGGAGTCCATGCTACCGAACCCGTCGAATTGCCGCGGCAAGAAACCACTGGTCGAACGAGTTTGGCCCGAGCAAATGGCGTCGTCCGGCCGATCGACCGGCTGCCGTCGCTCGATCGCGCCAAAGTCGCTACCCTTTTCGCCGCCGCTCGCTCACTCGAGACCGAGACCCGTGACCGCACTCACCGTGACGATACTGGCGGGTGTCCTCTTCGGACTCGCTCTCGCGGCCCCGCCGGGACCGATGAACGCAATCATCGCCGAGGAGAGCGTCGTCCGCGGCTGGCCGGCCGGCTTCCGGGCCGGTCTTGGTGCCATGCTCGCGGACGCAATCTTCTTCGCCCTCACGCTGGCGGGCGTCGTCGCCGTGATCGACCGTGCGCCCGCCGTTCGACCGGCGCTCTATCTGGCCGGCGGCTGTCTCATGTGCTACTTCGCGGTCGGCGCGTTCCGGGAAGCTAAGACCGCGACGTCGTTTACCGACGGCGGCCGCGACGCGACCACCGGCTTTCGGAAGACGCTCGTCCTCTCGCTGACCAATCCCTACCAGATCGGGTTCTGGCTGACCGTCGGCGTCGGCCTCCTCGAGCCGGGAACGCTCGACGTGCTCTCACATGCGCCGGCCGTCGGCGAGGCGCTCTCGGGAGCGGTCGTCGTCCAGACCGGGTCGCCCGCGCTACTGGTCGGCTTCTTCGCCGGCATCGCGTGCTGGATCGTGGTCTATCCCGCGGCGCTGGCCGCGGCCGGGCGTCGCGTCGACGCCTTCGCGCCCGCGGTCGCCCTCCTGAGCGCGGTCGTCCTCGCCGGGTTCGGCTTGCTCTTTCTGGCAATGGGGGCGCTCCGGATCGTCTGAAAAGCGGAGCGCTCGACTGGCCTCAACACCGGAGCAGTTCGAACGGACTGTCGTCCGATCTCGACTGCGCGTTCTGGCTCTCGTCGCCGTCGGCACTCTCACTGCCCTCAGCGGACTGATTGCCCGTCTCACCGCCGGACCGGTCGGTGCCGGTTTCGCCGATACCCGTCCCGACGTTCTCGAGCATCGGTAGCTGGAAGCCGAACCCCTGGACGAGGTCGAACGATCCGACGGGATCCGAGAGGAAATCGAGGAAGCCATCGCCGACGTACTGGATTCCGGCAACGACCTCGATGATCGAATTCCCGTTGGTCGAGCCGACGAGCTCGGCCCCGATCGACCAGCCGGAGCCGGTCAGCATCGCGGCGTGCATTCGGATCCAGATATTCGTGCCGTCTTCGGCGCCGATCGTGAACTCCGTCCCCGACCCAGTGAAACACGTCGAGACGCGCTGTCCGGCCGCGTCGTTTGCGGTACTCGTGTTGCTTTCGTTCTGTGCCTGCGAACCGGACTGCTGGGTCGCCGTCGCGATCGGTGCGAAAAGAATCAGACAACACAGCGCGACCGCGAGAACTCTCGTCCGACGAGCGCGTACCATTACCACCGTCTCGAGACCACACTGCTATGAACGCACTGGCCGTTTCACGGCGACGGTTCGAGCACCGTTCCTCGGTGGCCAATCGAGAGATCCGTCGAGGCCTCTCTCGGCGTGTTGTCATGGCCGCGCGCAACGGCTGCGAGACGAACGGCCGACTACTCTCCCAGCGCGGCGATCTCGTCCTCGAGCCACTCACTGAACCACTTGACGCGTTTCAGACGCTGGTGGGCGATGCTCTCGGCGGTATCGCTTTGCACGCGCGCAGCGGCGTCGTAACCGCGCTCCAAAACGCGCTCGACCATCTCGTCGGCGTCCATGTGCGTGCGGGCCTCGTAGCCCATCCGGAGCAACATGAGCGCCGTGCCGTTGGCACCGATCTTATCGAGGAGGTCGGCCTCGATGAGACACTGCGTCTCGAGGGTGAGATCGGTTAGATCACCCTGATACGAGTGGTGTTCGACGGCGCGACACACCTGTTGGACGAACGATTCGGGGTACTCGCCGCGGGACTCGAGGTACTCGCGGGCGACGCGCGCGCCGGCTTCGGCGTGGAGTTCTTGGTCGGTCTCGAGTTTGGCGACGTCGTGAAAGAGGGCGGCGACACGGGTGACGTCGACGTCTGCGCCCTCTTTCTCGGCGATCTCCGTCGAGAGGTCGACGACGTTGAGGATGTGGTTGTGCCGGTACTCGGCGGAGTGCCAGGGGTACCAGCGCATACGGCCGCCTTCCTCTTCTTTCTCGACGCTGGCCGAGAGGTACTCGAAGACGAAGCCTTTCATCGCCTCGAACTCGGCGTCGGACACCCTGGTCTCTTTTATTTCAACGCCCACGATAGATCCCTCCGCAGCAGACGAACGATAGTCATTACCGGAATGTTCGGTCGTTTCGTTCTTTAGCCTTTGGTTCGGAACGGTTTCGGTGAGAATTGACTGTTCGGTGATACGTTTTCGATCGCCGACGGTCCGCCGTCGTCCGCCGACTCGGTGACTGGGCCAAAATTCCCTCGTTCAGCAGGGATTGCCACGGTCTTCCGTTAAAGTCAAACAGTCGGCTCGGGAAAGGGTGAGTATGAGCAGCGAACAGGAAGCGGAATCGATCCGATGTCTCGTCGCCAAAGTCGGCCTCGACGGTCACGACAGGGGAGCCCACGTCATCGCGCGTGCGTTCCGTGACGCCGGCTTCGAAGTCATCTACTCCGGGCTTCACAAGTCGCCGGACGAAATCGTCCAGGCCGCCGTTCAGGAGGACGTCGACGTCCTCGGCATCTCCATCCTCTCCGGTGCCCACGACACGCTCGTCCCGAAGATCATGGACGGACTCGAGGAGTACGGCGCGAAAGACGACACGCTCGTTCTCGCCGGGGGCGTCATCCCCGACGAGGACCGCGAGGGGCTCAAAGACGAGGGTGTCGCGGCCATCTTCGGTCCCGGCACCTCGGTCGAGGAGACCATCGAGTTCGTCCGCGAGAACGCGCCCCAGCGATGAGCATGGACGCCGCCGACGAATCGCTGCTCGAGGAGCTGCTGGCGGGGCAACACCGCGCGCTCGCCCGTGTCATCTCGAAGATCGAGAACCGATCGCCTGGCTACCGCGAGCTGGTCTCGGAACTCTACGCGCACACGGGCAACGCCGACGTGATCGGCATCACCGGCTCGCCGGGCGCGGGCAAGTCCACGTTGGTCGACAAACTCGCCGAGGCCTACCGCGACCGAGGCGAAACTGTCGGCATCATCGCGATCGACCCCTCTTCGCCGTTTACCGGCGGGGCCGTGCTGGGCGATCGGATCCGGATGGCTTCCACCGTCGGCGACATGGACGTCTTCGTCCGCTCGATGAGCGCCCGCGGCACCCTCGGCGGGCTCTCGACGGCGACTGCGGACGCGGTCAAGGCCATGGACGCCTTCGGCAAGGACAAAATCATCATCGAGACCGTCGGCGCCGGGCAAAACGAGATCGACATCGTCCGGACCGCCGACAGCGTCGCCGTCCTCGTCCCGCCGGGCTCGGGCGACGACATCCAGACGCTGAAAGCTGGCATCCTCGAGATCGCCGACATCTTCGTCGTCAACAAGGCCGACCGCGACGGCGCTGACCGGACCGTCCAGGAGCTGCGTGACATGATCCAGCTCGGCGACGAGAGCGGCCTCGCCGGTGGCGGCGGCCACCACAGCCAGGAGGTCATCGACGCCCACGACGACTGGGACGGCGAACCAGCCGACGACGGCGGGGCCGATGAGGGCTGGTCGACGCCGATCGTCGAGACCGTCGCCATCCACGGCACCGGCGTCGACGAGTTCATCGACGAACTCGCGGCCCACCGGGACTACCTCGTCGACTCGGGCGAACACGCCGAGCAGGTGCGCACGCGCTACGCCGAGGAGATCCGCACCCTGCTGCGCGAAGACCTCCACGCCGTGCTCGAGGACGAACTCGCCGCCGCCGGCGGGATCGACGACCTCGCCGAGGCCGTCCGCCGGGGCGAGACCGATCCCTACTCGATCGCGAGCGACGTTCTCGAGCCCGTCGAAGCCTGTCTCGCGGACCTCGAGACCGGCGCGGACGCGAGCCGCCGACGGGAGTGACCACCGCCTCGCCGGTCGCAGCACGTTTTGAACCCGAACCCGAGGTCTAAGGCCGTTGCCGTCCTATGACTCCGCATGAAAGCCCGAACAGTCCTCGGTGCAGCGCTCGGAACCGTCGGCGGGGCCGTCCTCGGAAACCGTCTTCTGAAACGACGTGCCGGCGACCTCGAGAACCCGCTCCCCGGCATCGAACGGACCTACCGCTGGCGAGGGATCGAGACGAGCTACACCGTCGCCGGCGATCCGAACGATCCCGACATGCTCTTGCTCCACGGGGTTTACGCGGGCGCGAGCAGCAACGAGTTCGCGCCGATCGTCGAACAACTGGCAGAGAACTACCACGTTCATGCGGTCGACCTCCCCGGCTTTGCCCGCTCCGAGCGGCCGCCGCTGGTCTACTCGGCCTCGCTGTACGCCGAGTTCATTCGGGATTTCGTGGGCGAAATCACCGACGAGCCGATCGTCGTCGCCTCCTCAATGACCGGCGCGTTCGCCGTCGACGCCGCCGACGAGACCGATATCGAACGGCTGGTGTTGATCTGTCCGACCGAGGAGACCGCCGACGCGCGACCGTGGGTCCGGACCCTCCTGCGGACGCCGATCGTCGGGACCACGCTGTACAACCTGCTCGCGAGCAAGCCCGCGATCCGATACTTCTACGACCGCGACGGTTACTACGACGCCGACCGCATCGATTCCGACGAGGTCCAGTACGCCTGGGACAGCGCCCATCAGCCCGGATCGCGCTACGCACCCGCCTCCTTCGCCGCGGGCACGCTCGACCCCGAGTTCGATCTCGCGACGGAACTGGCAAGTCTGGAAACGCCGACGACGCTCGTCTGGGGTCGCGACGCCGATCTCGTGCCGCTTCGGGAGGGTCGTGACCTCGCGGAGGCAGCGGATCTCGATCTGGTCGTCATCGACTACGCGACCCAACTGCCCCACGCCGAACACCCCGCCAAATTCGTCGAGTACCTGAGCGCGGAACTGCCGCGGGCGGGCACCCGCGAGTAAGTCAGTTCTCGACGTGCTCGAGCATCTGCGGCGACACCGCCTGTGGTTCGCGTTCGTCGCCCATCCCGGTCGTGACGACGAGTCGCATCCCGCGGCGGACGCTCATATCGATCTCGTGGACCTGGTCTTCGGGCAGCAACACGAGTCGGCCGGCGGTCGGGTTCGGGCTGTTCGGCAGGAAGACGTTGTACACGTCCTGGCCGGCCACTTCCTCGACCGGCCGCGGACTCTCGCCCGTGACGAGGCCGATCATGTAGACGCCCTCACGGGGGTACTCGACCAGGACAACGCTCTCGTAGCCGGTCTTGCGCTCGACCAGCGAGTCGGCGACCTGCCGGACGCTGCCGTAGATCGTGCTGACCAGCGGCACGACGTTGACGAGCCGCCCGATGTTACCGAACAGGTGCCGTCCGACGCTCTGCTGGGCGAGAAAGCCGAGCACGACGACGGCCGCGACGATCATGACGACGGCCAACAACTGAGCGACGACCTCGACGTTTCGGGTGTACTGCGCCAATCCGGCGGCGCGCACGACCGGCGTGACGAACTGCAGCGACCAGTTGACGAGAAATCTGAGAATGTACAGCGTGACGGCCAGCGGCGCGACCAGGATCAACCCCGCGACGAAGCTGCTCTTGATGCGAGACGAGAGAGTCATATCTCGTTGTACGTTCGGAGGTAAAAATACTCACTGCCGATTCGGCGAGCGAACGCAACCGACTCGACTCAGACCGGTCGGAAACCGATCACGCGCTCGCCGGTCGTCTCGGAGATCGATATCTCGAGTTCGACCTCGAGCCCAGTCTCAACTGTCGCGGGATCGACGCCGACGACCTGGCCCGTGATCCGAACGGGGCCGAAGTCGGCGATGGCCGTCGCGTAGGGAGCGTCCTCCTCGAAGGCCGGCGTCGGGACGTGCGTGACGGTGAACGTCTGGATCTCGCCGGCCTCGGGGAGGGCGAGTTCCTCGAGGTCGGTCGAACCGCAGTCGGGACAGACCCGCCGCGGGGGGAGAGAGCCGTGGCCATTGTCGCACTCGAGGAAGTAGGCGGCGTCCTCCTCGGCGTCGGCGAGCCACTCGTCGAAGCCGGAATCAGTGACGTTGTCTGCGTCAGTCATCACTCCATCACCTCCAAGACGTGAACGGTCGCACTCGCGACCGTGCCACCCGCGTTGTGGGCGACGCCGGTCGTCGCATCCGCGACGTGGTCGCTGTTGGGATGCTCGCCGGCCAGCAGATCGGTGACTTCGGCGATCTGGGACGCGCCGGTCGCGCCGACCGGGTGGCCCTTGGCCTTCAGGCCGCCCGAGAGGTTGATCGGCGTCTCGCCGTCCGCGGTCGTCCGCCCGTCGCGGGCCGCCGAGATCCCTTCGCCGATCGGCTCGAGGTCCAGCGCCTCGAGCGCGAGCACTTCGGCGATAGTAAAGCAGTCGTGGACCTCCGCGAGGTCGACATCGCTCGCGTCGACGCCGGCGTCGGCGTAGGCCTCCGCGCCGGCCTCGCGGGCCGCGGGCGAGCGCGCGAGGTGTTCGCGGTCGTGCAGCGCCATCCGGTCGCCACCCTGCCCGGTGCCGGTGATCGCGACCGGCGCGTCGAGGTCGTGTTCCTCGGCGTACGCCTCGCTCGTCAGAACGAGGGCGGCCGCACCGTCGGAGATCGGACAGGCATCGTAGAGGCCGAGCGGGTCGGAGACCGGCGGGGCCTCGAGCACGTCGGCAACCTCGATCGCGCTCTGGTACTGTGCCTTGTCGTTAGTCAGGGCGTTGGCGTGGTTCTTGACAGCGATGTGGGCAAGGTCCTCGCGCTCGCCGCCGAACTCGTCGAAGTACGCCTGAGCCATTAGTGCGTACGCACCGGGGAAGGTCACGCCGGCGCGGACCTCCCAGAGGTCGTCCGCGGCGATCGCGAGCGCCTCCGTCGCGCCCGCGGTGCCGAGGTTGGTCATTCGTTCTGCGCCGCCGACGAGGAGCACGTCGTTCTCGCCGGTTCGGATTCGCTTGACCGCCTCGCGGACCGCCGTGCCGCTCGAGGCGCAGGCGGACTCGTAGCGGGTGGCGGGGGCCTGCACGCCGGCTGCTTCGGCCATCAGCGGGCCCTGGTGGCCCTGGTGTTCGGCGAGTTCGCCCATGAAGTTCCCGTAAAGGAGGGCCTCGACATCGTCTCGGGGGACGCCGCTCTCCTCGAAGGCGGCGATGCTCGCTTCGGCGAAGAGGTCGCGGCCGGTCCGTTCGGGGCTGTTTCCGAACGGCGTCAGCCCTGTGCCTGCAACACGTACGTTACTCATATGCACAGACATAGTGGACGGATCCGTTAATACTCCGCGGTTACGGTTACATACCCGTCGCTAGTGGTAGCTCACAGTTGATGATACGTCCAAACTGAATTTAACCTCCGGCCGTCCCGAGTACAGACCGTTTCCGCGGCCTTATGTGGTACCACGCCGCATATGCGGTCATGACTTCCGTTCCGTTCGATCTGGAACTCCTGACGGAACTGACGGAGACGAGTGGCGTCCCCGGCTACGAGGACCGCGTCCGCGACCTCGTCGTCCGCGAACTCGAGGCGACCGTCGATCGCGTCCGCACCGACGCGATGGGTAACGTCGTCGGGACGCTCGAGGGCGACAGCGACTATGCGGTCGCCGTCGCGGCCCACATGGACGAGATCGGCTTCATGGTCAGACACGTCCGCGGCGACGAGGACGGCTTCGGCTTCGTCGAACTCGACGCGCTCGGCGGCTGGGACGCCCGCGTTCTCAAGGCCCAGCGAGTGACGATCCACGCCGAAGACGAGGACCTGCCGGCCGTCATCGGCTCGCCGCCGCCGCACACGATGGACGACGACGAGCGCGAGAAGAAATCGAAAGTCGAGGACGTGGTCGTCGACCCCGGCCTTCCGTACGAAGACCTGCACGATCGCGTTTCGCCCGGCGATCTCGTCACGATGGCCCAGTCCACCGAGCGCGTCGGCGAGACGATCACCGGCAAGGCGCTAGACGACCGGATCTGTCTCTTCGCCATGCTCGAGGCGGCCCGTCGGCTCACCGAGCCCGACGTAACGATCCACTTCTGTGCGACGGTCCAGGAAGAGGTCGGGCTCCGCGGCGCTCGCACCCTCGGCGTCGACATCGACCCCGACCTCGCGCTCGCGCTCGACGTCACCGTCGCCAACGACATCCCCGGCTTCGACGCCGGCAAGCACGTCACCGAACTCGGCGACGGCACCGCGATCAAGCTCAAGGACTCGAGCGTCATCACGAACCCCAAACTCCACGGCCGGCTTCAGTCGCTCGCCGAGGAGCGGGAGATCGACTACCAACTCGAGATCCTGCCGTCGGGCGGCACCGACACCGCGGGCTTCCAGCAGGCCGCCGGTGCGAAACCCGTCGGCGCGATCTCGGTCCCGACGCGGTACCTCCACACCGTGACCGAGACCGCCCACGTCGACGACGTCGCGGCGACGATCGACCTGCTCGCGGCCTTCCTCGAGACCGAAGACGGCGAATACGACTACACGCTCTGAGCGGCCGACGGCCCCATTTCTCGCGAGTCCAAAGCTGCGTCGTAACTCGAGTTACGATAGATGAACTGAACGAAACGCGGGCGACCGTAGCGGACTCAGAACGCCAACGCGTCCACGAGAATCGCGACCAGCACCGCGCCGAGGAAGGCGTTCGAGGCGTGGAACGAGCGGAACGCGGCGGCTTCGGTCTGTTCGAAGTGGAGCCGCACGGCGGCCCAGAGGAAGATCCCGCCGAAGAGCACGACGGTCCCGGCGTACAGCGTGCCGAGTTCCGTGATCCAGGCCAGCGCGATCGTGCTCACGAGCGTCGCGGCGATGTAGTAGATGATGTGTTTCCGGGTGACGGTCTCGCCGCGGACGACCGGCATCATGGGGAAGCCGCCGCGGGCGTAGTCGTCCTTGTAGGCCAGCGCGAGGTTGTAGAAGTGTGCTGGCGTCCAGAGGAAGATGACGCCGGCGAGCGCGAGGCCGGGCCAGCCGATCTCGTTGGTCACCGCGGCCCAGCCGATCAGGGCCGGCAGCGCGCCCGCCGCGCCGCCGATGACCGTGTTCTGGACCGTGTTCGGCTTGAGGAGGAGGGTGTAGACGACGCTGTAGAACATGATCGCGGCCAGTCCGAGCGCCGCCGCCAGCCGGTTGATCGTCAGGAAGGCGGCCAGCGACAGCGCGGTCAGCCCGAGGCCGAAAGCGAGCGCGTTGCGGACCGGAATCAGATCGACCGCGAGCGGCCGATCTGCCGTTCGGGACATCTTCTGGTCGACGTCGCGCTCGAGGACGTGGTTGAAGGTCCCGCTCGCGCCGATCGCGAGGACGCCGCCGAAAAGCGTCGCGACGATGGTGTAGATCTCGAGGCCGGGTCCAGCCGCGAGCGCCATGCCGGCGGCGGCGACGAGACAGAGCAGCCACATCAGCCGCGGTTTCATCATCTGGAAGTAGGCGAACGCGGTCAGTTTGGCGCGGGTCAGCCGGCTCGAAGGGAGTGTCCGCTCCGCCGCGGACGGGGCGTCTCCCTCGAGTTCCTCGAGCGGTTCCGGCGAGTCGATGGCGTCGTCGTCGCTGCCGGTCGCGAGCTCTAAGTCCCAGGCGAGTGCCAGGACGACCCCCGTGAAGATCGTCAGGCCGAGCGCGAGATGGAGCCCAGGCACGATCGCGCTGGCCCCGGTCGTCGCGGTGACGGCCCCGACGCCGATCTGGACGACGTAGAGGACGGCCGCGGCCGCGAGTACCGCGCGAACGCGCCTCGAGACAGCGCCGAAGATCGCCGCGACGGCCGTCGCGGCGACGAGCAGGCCGACGATGACGGCGACGAGCCGGTGGGCCCACGCGATCGCGATTTCGGTCTGGTTCAGCGGATCGACCGGGGCGTGGCAGGTCGGCCACGTCGAACACGACGCGGCGGCGTTCGTCAGCGAAGTCGTCGCGCCGACGATCAATAGGAGATAGACGCCCAGTGCGGTCGCTGCGAGCAGTGCGGAGAACCGTCGGCGGGTGCCGATCGGGCGGGGAAAGGACTCAGTTGCCACGGCTATTCTCGTCTCTAGCGTTCGACTCCGCGTATTTATGGCTCCCGCTTCTTCCCGTGTTCCAGGACTGCGCGGCCCCGACGACGAGTCGCGGGCAGCGACTGTTGGCGTCGTCCCGACCGAGTTCGGCTGTGGCGCAGCGCTCGAGAGCCGACCAAAGAACAATCGGGTCGCTCGTCGTAGTCGACCCCGTGCCTGGCGAACCGCACGGTCGCGGCCGCACGTCCCCTTCCAGCGATCCTTCGGTAGCGACCGCTTCTACCCGCGAACCCGCGTTCGACGGTCGCGCCGACGAATCCACGGCTCGCTGTCCGTACTGCGACCACCCGTTTCGGCGCGATCGCCACGAGGCGCTCCACCGCGGCCTCGAGCACCCGGAGCGTCTCTCTGATCGTGAGCGCGCCGCGTTCGAGCGCGCCGTTCGCGAAGAAGACGGAGAGATCCGTCGGTTTCGGTTGTACGCGCTCGGGGTTCTCGTCCTGCTGTACTTCGGACTCTTGATCCTCGCCGCGTTCGTCGTCTGAGCGTCGCAATCGGCCGTCACATGCCCATGTCTGCCGCGGCCTCCGGCACCGGCAGCTCGTGCGGCGAGACGCCCAGCAGTTCGCCGACGTGATCGAGCGCCATGTCGAACCCGTAGTAGCGCTCGAGTTCGTCGCCGTCCGCGGACGGCCGCACCTTCAGCATCGCGTACCCCTCGAGGTTCTGTGCGATCGCGGCCGTCGCGTGCGTCGCGCCCTCGCCGCCGGTCACGCGCTCGAAGGCGAGGACGCGCTCCGTTTCGGTCTCCTCGTAGGTCGCCCTGATGCCGTTGTCGTCGGCGGTCCGGTCGTCGGTCATGATCGGTACTCGCGGGTCGACCACCGGGAAGCTGTCGGTTCCGGGTCGAGTTCGCCGGTACTGTCGCGGCCAGACCGTGACCATCGCGCGGGCGGCGAACATCGACACCGATTTTTCGGTCGCCTGCGAGGTCCGCCCGTGAGCCGTTCGGACCTCGCTCGAGCCCGCCGGCCGCTCGCGACGTTTCGACTCACGCGATCGGTCGCCGTCCAGTGGCTCGTCGTCTCCGCAGTCGGCTTCTTCGGCTTCGCGTACTGCTTCGGCCGCGTCCTCGCGTGGATTCGCGGAGTCCCCCTCGAGCCGATCGTCATCGCCGCCTCCTCGCCGCCGACGATCGTCGTCTGGCTGCTCGTCTCGCTTGGCCTGCTCGCCTGCGTGGTGGTCCCCCACGAACTACTTCACGGCGCGGTCATGGCGTGCTACGGCGGCTCTCCGTCGTACGGCGTGGGGGTCTCCCACTTCGTCGTGCCGTACGCGTACGCCGAGACGAGCGGAACCGACTACACCCGAAACCAGCTGCTCGTCGCCTTGCTCGCACCGTTCGTTGGACTCACGGCCGTCGGGCTCGTCGCGATGGCGGTCGTTCCATCGCCGCTACTGGTCGTGCCGCTGGCGGCGAACGCGGCCGGCTCGATCGGCGACCTCTGGATGGCCGCCGCCCTCTGTCAGTACCCCGCGAACGTTCGGATCGGCGGGCTTCCTGACGGTGGCGAGCGAGGGTTCGGAATATACGGCTCGAGCGACGACACCGGCGGCCGACTCCCGGGCGCGGCGCTCGTCTCGCGGTTCGTGACCGGTAGCGTCGGTACCCTCGTCGCCATCGCGACGTACGCGCTCTTCGCCGTCATGATCTCGCTCGCGTTCGGCTCCGGCGACGTCGTTCTGGGCGACCCGGACGCGGGCTGGCTGCTCGTCCGACACGACCGCCGGCCGGACGGCAGCGCCCTCCTCGAGGTCGGCGACGGCCCGTTGCTCGGGCTGGCTGCGCTCGGCGGGGTCATCTGGACGACTATCGGGACCGTCCGCCGGCGACTCGAGCACGAGTGAGCCGGGCCAACCAGCGCTGGAAACCGTAACGCTCGAGCGAGAGCCCCGCCCACCACGGCCCATGAGCAAGTGGCTCCGGAGCGGCCGCCGACGGGACTGTTGTTTCCTGCTCGCCGCCGCCGAGGACGGCGAACTGCGCGGCCAGCGGCTGAAATCGCGTCTCGAGGCTCACTACGACGAGCGCCTCGAGCCCAAATCGTTCTACGGATCGCTCTCGGCGCTGGTCGAGGCGGGTTTTGTCGAGAAACGCACCGAGGGACTGTACGACGTCTACGCGCTGACTGATGCGGGAGAACGACGGACGCGGGACCACGGCGAGTGGGTCCGGGAGTGTCTCGAGGAGTAGCGCGAAAAGCGGAGAGTCCGCCGATCCGGCCTACTCGTCGAGCAGTTGATCACCGATCGTGTTGCGCAGCACTTCGCTGGTGCCCTCGTAGATCTCGTTGAGTTTGGCGTCGCGGTAGAACCGCTGGGCGGCGAAGTCTTTGGTGTAGCCGTAGCCGCCGTGGATCTGGATACCCTCGTTGGCGACCTCGCGGCTCACCTCGGAGGCATAGAGCTTGGCCTGGGACGCGTCCTTGATGTAGTTCTCGCCGCGGATCTTCTTGTCGGCGGCCTTGTGCATGAGCATCCGGGCGGCCTGGATCTTCGTGTCCATATCGGCCAGCTTGTGCTTGATCGACTGGAACTCGCCGATGGGCTGGCCGAACTGTTCGCGCTCGTTAGCGTAGTCGCGGGCCTCCTCGAAGGCCGCACGAGCGATGCCGACCCCGCGGGCGGCGATCGTGATCCGGCCGCCGTTCAGGGTCTTCAACGCGTGGACGAAGCCGTCACCCTCCTCGCCGAGCCGCCGCGAGTCCGGGATCCGAAGGTCGTCGAACCGGAGTTCGGCGGTCGGACAGCCCTTGTCGCCGAGTTTCTCCTCCGTTCCCTCGACGATGAAACCATCGTCCTCCTCGGGCCGGACGATGAACGAGGTGATACCCTTGTTGCCCGCGTCGGGATCGGTCTTCGCGAAGAGCGTGACCGTATCGGCCACGGAGCCGTTCGAGATCCAGAGCTTCCCGCCGTTGATGACGTACTCGTCGCCGTCTCGCTCGGCGACCGTATCCATCGCCGGCACGTCGCTGCCCGCGCCCGCCTCCGAGAGCGCGAACGCACCGATGTCCTCGCCGGCGGCCAACGGCGTCAGGAACTCCTCCTTCTGGGCGTCGTCGCCGAACTCGTAGAGCATGTTCCCCGCCAGCGACGTGTGCGCGGCGACGATCGTCCCCAGTCCCCCAGAGCCGCGGGAGATCTCCTCGAGGCCGATCGCGTAAGAGTGGTAGTCCAGCCCGGCACCGCCGTACTCCTCGGGGAACGGCATCCCCATCAGGCCCAGCTCGGCCATCTCGCTCACGAGGTCGGCGGGGAACTCGTCGTCGTGGTCGATCTCGTCGGCGACGGGGACGACCTCCTCGTCGACGAACTCCGACACCATGTCCCGAATCTGTTGCTGCTCGGCCGAGAGTGCAAAGTCCATGGTCTACGCTTCGGCATCTCGTGCCTTTATTGTTCTCGCTTCGGCCGATCGTTCCTCGAGATGCGGTCTGGGTGGCACCCATCGGCCGGCGCGTCTCCGTGTCCTGCGATCCGTCCCGGCCGCGCCGACTGGGTGGCGGCCGCCCGCGGCCCGTACCCATACGGCTACAATCCCGTACTCCTACTGGTGGCTATATGGCGGACGACATCGATCTGGACGGGCGCGACGAGCCGCGACGGGGGGCGGACGACCACGCCGAACTCCTGTCCGAACTCGACTCGCACGATCTCTCGGTCGCGACCGATCTCGACGCCGAAGCCGACGCTGGCGGGTTCGAGCACGATCTCGACGCTGATCCGGACGATGTGTTTCCGCAGTCGGTCGCCAGCGGCGGGCCGACCGCGACGGGGGTGATCCTTTGGACGCGGCTCGCACCCGCCGCTTTCGACGCTGACGAGCCCCTAGCCGTGCGCGTCGCCCACGACCCCGACCTGGACGATGTCGTCTACGAAGGCTTGGTCACCGACGCCGAGCGAATCCGCGCTCACGACTACACGGTCAAAGTCGATCTCGACGGCCACCTCGAGCCCGATTGTGAGTATCACTACCGGTTCTACTACCGCGGGACGGCCTCGCGGAGCGGGCGATGCCGGACGCTGCCCGCGCCCGGCGCGTCCCTCGAGTCCGTGCGGTTCGCGGTGCTCGCCTGTCAGAACTATTGCAACGGCTACTATCCCGCGTTTCACTACGTCGCCGACGAGGACATCGACTTCATGATCCACGTCGGCGACTTCATCTACGAGTCCGACGACGGCGAATTCAAGGGGTTCGGCTCGTACGACTACCCCGGACGCGAAAAAGAGTTGCCGAGCGGAAACGGCCGCGTCTGGAACCTCGAGGACTACCGATACCTGTATCGGACGTACCGCAGCGACCGCTTCCTGCAGGAGGCGCTGGAAGCGCACACGCTAATCGCCGGGTGGGACGACCACGAGATAGTCAACGATCTGTACTGGGACAAGCGGACGGATGCGCCGGCGGGTGATCACCCTCGAGGGAACGACTCCACGTTCATGACAGACCTCGTCGCCGACGCGATGCACGCGTGGTGGGAGTACATGCCCGCTCGCGTTCACTACGACCCGAGCGGGGAGACCCTTCAGGATCGGTTTCAGCTCTGGCGCGAACTCGAGTTCGGCGATCTGGTGACGCTCGCGATGACCGATGAACGCCTGTTCCGCGATCCCCCTCGCGAGGCGATCCCGACGCCCGACAACGTCGGTCCCCACCGCGAACCGCCGGGGCGGACGATGCTCGGCGAGGAGCAACGCGAGTGGCTCGTCGATACCATCACGGGCTCGGACGCGACGTGGACGGTGTGGGCCGACGAGGTCCTGACCGTGCCGCTGCGCGTCGGCTCCGGGCCGCTCTCGTTGTATCCCGTCCAGGGCGGCTGGGACGGCTACACGAGAGAACGGATGCGGATCACCGAGGCGATCGCGGCGGCCGATGTCGAGAACTTCGTCACGCTGACGGGCGATATGCACTGTTACGTCGCGGCCTACTCACAGACATCGTATCCCGGCCGGGTCACGGGCGGAGAAGGCGTCGCACAGGGCGATCGGATCGGCGTCGAGTTTATGACGCCCGCCGTGACCTCGCTCAACGTCGCGGAGGCGCTACACCTGACTCGCGGCCGCCGCCGACGGCTCACCGAACCGCTGCTGTCGTGGCTGGTGCCGGCGATGAATCCCCACATCGAGTTCTTCGACAGCCACCACTGGGGGTATTCGGTGGTCGAAATCACGGCCGAGGCGTGTACGTACGTCGGGTACGCCGTCGACAAGACGACGAACAGCCCCGACGCAGATCGGGGGGTCGTGGCCGCCTATCGCGTGCCGGAGGGCGAGGTCGAACTCGAGGACGTAACCGAGTGCTATCGGTCGCAATAGACGCGGAGGGACCGCGTCGCTCCGCACGAATCGCCGGCGCTCAGTGCTGATCGGTAACTGACGTGTCTCTCTCGTCGGTTGGAAGATCACGCCGCGACCGCGGCGTTTTTCCCGGATGGTCACCAAACTAACTCGAGTAGATGACCACGGGCCAGCCCGAACCCCCCACCGACGCCGACCTCGAGTGGTGTTACGACGCGGTTCACGGCGTTTCGCGGACCTTTTCGATCACGATCGATCGGCTCGAAGAGCCGATGGCGAGACATATCTGTCTCGGCTACCTTCTCTGTAGAATTGCTGACACGATCGAAGACGCCGGACACATCCCGCCGGACGAACAGACCGAATTGCTCGAGGCGTACGACCGACTGCTCGACCCGGACGCGTCGGAATCCATCGAGGCGTTCATGAACGATGTCGAGCCCTGGATCCCCGAGGACCGAAACGAAGACTGGACGGTCGTCGCCGAGACGCCCCGCGTCCTGCGCACGTTCGAGTCGCTCGACGAAGAGCCCCGCGAGATCATGCGCGAACCCGTCCGCGAACTCGTCGACGGAATGGCGATGTTCACCAGCCGGTACGCCACCGAAGGCGGGCTGCGCCTCCAGACCATCGAGGAACTCGAGGAGTACTGCTGGTACGCCGCCGGCACCGTCGGGACGCTGATCACCGGTCTCGTCGCCCGGGGTACCTCCCAGAATCGGGCCGACGAGCTCCGGGAGAACGCCCGGTCGTTCGCTCTGCTCCTCCAGTTGGTCAACATCGCGAAAGACGTCGAGGACGACTACCACGAGGAGAACAACGTCTACCTCCCCGCCGAATGGCTCGCGGCGGAGGACGTCGACATCGAGTCCGTCACCGACGAAGCCCACCACGGCGGCGTCACCAACGTCATCAGACGAGTCACCGGCCGGGCGGAAAGCTATCTCGACGACGCCCAGCGCTACCTCGAGGTCGTGCCCGAACACCACGGCAACCGGCTCTCCGCGTGGGCGATCCCCTACCTGCTCGCGGTCGGCACCCTCCGGGAACTGCGCGAACGCCCCGAAGATGTCGTCCGCGAGGGCGATGTCAAGGTCTCCCGCGCGGAAGTGTACGCCCTCCTCCAGCAGTTCGAGGACGGCGTCCCGCGCTCCCGGCTCGACGAACTCCGGCGGGAGATGTCGAACCAGCCGCTCCATCAGTGAACGCTCGCGTGGCCACGGTGGCCCAGCGCGTCCGAACGACCGGAACGCTGAATTACGGCCGGTCCTAACCGTCGGCTAACAGATGAGCGACGCGATCTCGGGCGACGACCCGGTCATCCTCTTCGACGGCGTTTGCAACCTCTGTAACGGGTTCGTCCAGTTTCTCCTCCCGCGGGATACGGACGGTATCTTCCGCTTTGCTTCGCTCCAGTCCGAAGTCGGCAAAGAGTTGCTCGCCGACCACGGCCTCCCGACGGACAAACTCGAGTCGATCGTCCTGATCGAGGGCGACGACCACTACGTGAAGTCGGGTGCGGTCATCCGGATTGCGCAACTGCTTGGCGGCGTCTACGGCCTGCTCGGCCCGTTCCGGTACCTCCCGCGGGCGATCCGAGACCGCGCGTACGACTTCGTCGCCGCCCGGCGTTACCGCTGGTTCGGCAAGAAAGATCAGTGTGCGATGCCCCCCGCCGACGTGGACGTGAACGCGCGGTTTCTCGAGTAGCGGTCGCTGGGCGCGCGATTACGCCGTCACCTGTTCTCGAGCGCGAGTGTCCGTCCGAGCAGCGCGAGCGGATAGCCGAAGACAGCGACGACAGCGACCCACGGCAACAACAGGAGGCCGTACAGTACCGGACCGTACCAGAATACCGAGAGCGGAGCGACGGCTGTGAGCGCGGCGATCGGCGCGAGCGCGGCGACGGCGACGAGTGCGATCGGCACCCGCCCGCGTTCGGCGGCGTGGCCGATCGGCAGACAGAGTGCGGTGGCCAGTCCGAAACAGAGCGGGAACGCGTACACGGGAGGGCCAGCGAGCATGAGGGAGACCGCTGCGGCAGCGAGCGTCGCGACCGCCGATAGGCCGATCAGTCCGCGCGTCTCGAGTCGATCGCCGAACCGACGCGCCGTGCTTCCCAGTAGCGCGTAGCCGACCCCGAGCGCGGCCAGCGCGACAGCCCCCGGTGCGAGACCGGGAAGATTCGCGACCGCGCCAGCGATGAGGAAGCCGACCGCCCCGACGGAGCCGACGGCGACGATCAGTCGCTCGAGAGTCGGACCGTCGAATTGGGCACTGCCCCAGTCGGTCCGACCCATTCCGATTGCGACGAGTCCGAGCAGCATCCCGGGGACGACTCCACCGCGGACGCCGTGCTCGAGCGCCGTCGGACCGACCTCCCGGGCGATCGTCGCGTGGCCGCGCAGAGTGCCGAGAAGGCCGTCCTCGCCGTAGGTGACGTACACCGCTTCGTCGAAGTCGCGCTCGCTCGAGTCGGCGCCGCCGGTCGTCCACGTCGCGGCGTTCCCCGTGACGCTGGCGTCGGCCGGACGGTTCGTGACGACCGTCCCGTCGGGCGTGTGAATCGTTACTCGGCAGGCCTGCTGATCGTAATTCGTCGTCGGGCCTTTCTCGTGAAAGTAGTCGACGAGCCACGACTCGCCGAGACCTTGCCGTGCGACATCGTCGACGGTGTAGTTGACGACGACGGTCTCGTTCTCGAGCGTCGTCTCGACGGTTCGAACGTCGCCGTCGGCGACGTGATAGCGCGGCCACGCGCGGTCGACCGCGGCCTCGAGGGCCGACTCGTTGGTCCGGTACCGTTCGGCGGCCGAGACGTTGACGGGGACGCGTGCGTGCCACAGCGAGTCGCCGGTCTCGTCGACGTAGATATCGAGCGTGCCGGGGCCGTCCGCACCGGAGATGTTGACGGTTTCGACGCTGGACCCGCAGACGCCACAGACCGGTGCCGGGGGAGGGGCCGCGGCGATGGCGGTGACGGCGGCGAGCGCGACGAGGCTACAACAGAGGGCGAGGGCAGCGAGGCGGGCGAGTCGCATTATCTTCGCGAACGCATATCCGCGCCTAATAAATTATGGAGGACTGAAACGACTGGCGGCTATTCGTACTCGTAGAACCCCTCTCCCGTCTTCTTGCCGAGGTCGCCAGCCTCGACCTTCCGCTTGAGGAGGTAGGCGGGCTTGTAGCGGTCGCCCAGCTCCTCGTGGAGCGTCTCGGAGGCGTGCAGGCAGATGTCGAGCCCGATGTGGTCGGCCAGCGTCAGCGGCCCCATCGGCACGTTCGTGCCGAGTTCCATCCCCGCGTCGATGTCCTCCTTCGTAGCGACCCCTTCGTCGTAGGCGCGGATGCCCTCGTTGATCCAGGGCATCAGGATGCGGTTGGTGACGAAACCGGGCTTGTCGTCTGCCTCCCAGGTCGTCTTCTCTAAGTCCTCTGCGATATCGTGTGCCAGTTCCGTCGCCGCGTCGGTCGTCTTCTCGCCGACGACGACCTCGACGCCCTCCATGATCGGGACTGGGTTCATGAAGTGCAGCCCGATCACGCGCTCGGGGTGCTCGAGGTCGGCCGCGATCGAGGTGATCGAGAGCGTGCTCGTGTTCGTCGCGAGCAAGATATCCTCGTCACAGACTCGCTCTAAGTCCGCGAAGACCTCGCGTTTGATCTCGAGTTCCTCGAGTGCGGCCTCGACGACGAGGTCGCAATCCGCCAAATCGTCGAGGAGCGTCGTCCCTTCGATCCGGTCGCGGATCGTCCCGGGCTCCTCGGCGAGGCCGTCTCGATTCGCGAGGCGCGCGAGGCTGTCGTCGATGGTGTCGAACCCGTTCTCGACGAACTCCCGTTCGATGTCACGCATCACCACGTCGTAGCCGGCGGTCGCCGCGACCTGCGCGATGCCGCTGCCCATCGTTCCCGCGCCGACGACGCCGATCCGGTCGATTCGGTCGCGTACCATACGTGATGTACACCGAAGATCGGCGTAAGCCTAGTGGTAGCTCACCGATCGCGAAGTCGAAGACATTGATCGTGACCTCCGCGTGCCGGTCGACGGCGTAGAACGGCAGTCCAGGCCGGAACCGATACTCGTCAAATCCGACCGACACGAGCTAAACGCCACCAAGCTGTCTGATGGAGGCGCCCACCGGTTGTGCTCGAGCGGCTAATTCGTTCCCGGCCGTCTGTATGGCTAACCGCTGGTTGGCGTTGACTGTCCGCCGCGACCAAGGGGACTCGTCCGGACACAAAGTGGGCGACAGCAACTGACGATGGTCCCGCAGCCGGTCTGCGGTTCACTCGCCGTCTTCGAGCACGTCGAAGGCCAGTCCACTCGAGAGTTCGCTCTTGCCGATACCGGATTCACGGGTGCTCCAGAGGTGCGCTGCCCCGTCAGTCCACCGGGCAAACTGGTAGTGTCGAGTGACCTCGCGACCGCTCCGGGGCACCGCCGTCTCGTAGAGCAAGAGGTTGGTCTCTCCGGGTGGGAGCAGGTCAGTCGGCGGGTCGAGCACCTCTCCGCGAGGCCAGGGCAGGTGCTCGACGGGCACGCCAAGCGTGTTTGCGTCGAGGAGGACCGACCGCTCGAGACGATACGCATCATCGAGCCGGGCCATCGTGAACGGATACCAGTAGTCTGCGACATCCGTCGAGAGCCGGTACTCATCGATCTCCTCGGCTGGACTCGAGCGGAGCTGTCGAACGAGTACGTCGTCACCGTCGTAGACGGCGATCGACTCCGCCGTCTCGAGGGCGGGATCAGAGAGCGCGGCCTCGAGTGTTGCATCGGCGTCCGGTGGCGTCTCATCGGTCGGTGCGTTCCCGGTGTAGACGGTAAGCGTTCCGCCGGCGGGAATCGCGTGATCGCCAAACGAGATGAGCGTCGTTGTTTCGTCGTCACCTTCGGCGACGAGCCGAAGCCCGGAGAGATCGAGGCGATCCTCGCCGGGATTCGCCAGTCGGACGAACTCCTCGTCGGCAGTAGCTGCCGGAGCGACGGCATCGACGACGAGTTTCGGAACGCGGAACTCGGTTCGGTCGACAGGGCGGCCGACCGGTCCCTCGACGAGACGCTCGATCGCAAACACCGCGTTGGCGGTTTCGTCGCGACCGAAGACGACGCGTTCGACGGGATCGCTCGTCACCGACTCGGCGAGCGTCGGCGGCACGAACAGTCCGGCGTCGCCGTCGCCGAGGTCGTGCATGAATAGGTTCCAGTCGTCGTCGATCGCGGCTTCGGCCGTCTCGGTCACGCCAAAGGTGTCGGTCACCGTGAGCTCGGTCAGGCGCGAGAGCGTGCCGATCGGCGTCTCGAGTGACAGTTCGAACCAGTCGTTGCCGTACTGTGCGGCAAATTCCGTCAGCAAGAGCCGTGAGAGAGCCGCCCCGTCGCCGGCCAACTCGCCGAAGTTGACGTCTCCTTCCTCGAACTCCCACCAGCGCGCAGCTGGCATGCCGGGGAACGACACCTGCGTCGGGACGGCGCTCGTGGTTTCGCCGGCTGGCGCTTCGGTCGCCGTCTCGGACGGTTGCGTTGGATCGGCCTGTTGGTTCGCGCCGTCGGACGTCCCGTCGACAGTCGTGTTCGTTTCGAACCGATCGGTCGTCTTCGACGCTGTCGCAGCCGGTACCCGATCTTTGGCATCGAGCAACGCATCCGCCGCGGTCGAGGAGTCGGTTGCGGCGAGCGTCGCCTCGTCGTCCTCGGCTGTGGAGAACGCATACCACTCGAGGCTGCCGCCCTGATACTCCGGTGCCTCGAGGACGGTCTCGTTATCACCCGTCCCGGTCGAGACGGCAAAGCGGTATTCCAGCCGCGTCGGGTCCCACGCGGAACCGGTGTCAGTGTCGGGTTCGTCGTACAGCGATTCGTACCACTCCTGGTAGTCCGCGACGGCGTCGTCGAACGCCGCCGTCCGCGAGCCGCCGACCGGGAGCGGCGACTCGCCGTTCGCGAGAGCGTCGTAGATCGCACGGCCGTCGATTGCCCGATCCGTGAGCAGCTCGACGAAGCGCCGATCAGCGGTCTCCATCGGTTCGTCGGTCGGCGACAACAGGTAGTCTGGGAAATCAGCTGCCACCCAGGAGTTGCTACCGTTCGTGTAGCCGTGTGCGCGTAGCGTCCGCAGAAAGTGCGATCCGGCCTCGACGCGCGCTTCGACAGTCGGGTCGTCGTCGGTCATAACGCGCTCGCGCTCGACGAGCGCCTCGAGCGGGCCGCCATGGTAGTCGAACGGGCCGACCTCGCTGCGACCGCCGCCACGGAGGTCGACGCGCTCGAGGGCGTCCTCGGCGACCGTAACGTCGGCACGGATCGGCGACCCGGCGTCCTCGCCGGCGAACTCCTTGACCTGCCACTGGCGGCTGAGCAGCCAGAGCGGATCCCGAATTTCCGCACGAAGGCCGTCGCGCATGTCCTCGGCGCGTGGGCGAGGCTCGAGGCGCGTCCAGGTCGTTCGGTCAGTCATTGGGACGCACCTCCGTCGTTCGCGGCATCGAAGTCGCCGTCGAATCGCGTCTCGACCGATTGCAGATACTGTGTCGGCGACATCGGCATGGCGACCAGCCGTCGGTCGTACCACTCGAGCATCCCGAGGTCGACGGAGGGCGTGCGTCGGTCGCCATCGTGGGTGGGGAGATAGGTGCCAGGAAGCAGGTGCAACGCCTCGGGGACATCGCCGAGATCGACCGATCGGAGTTTGGCATACTCGAACGTCTCGGCGACGATGGACGCGAGCGCGCCGATAGACCAGTCGCCGTCTTCGGGCGGGACCGCGAGCAACACCGATTGTGGCGCGCGAGCGCCCGGATCGTCGTATCGGAGCGCGACGCCAGTGGTCTCCGTCTCGGCCGGGACCGACTCTACCCACTCGTCGACGAAGAGACCGGCGACGCGCCCGCCGAAGACGGATGGGTCGTCGTCGGCTCCGAACTGTGCGAGCAGCGAGAGTCGGCCGGGTTCGGGCACTTCGTCCGGGATGCCGACCCACTTCTCGCCGGGAACGTGGGGCAACTGTCCGACGGCGAGATCCGGCGCGAGGGTTCCGGTGAGCGTCTCGGCGTACGAGCGCGATTCGCGGAACTGGGCGGTGCGCTCGCGCACGCGAGCGGTTCGCTGTAACCATGTCTCCGCCGCGAGCGGATCGTCGCCGACGAGGTCGGAGTCGAACGTCGCAGTCAACTCGGCGCCGTGCTGGGGAACGAACGACGGAACGACGGTAAAGCCCTCGCCGAACAGCGCACGGAGCCGATCCGTCTGATCTTCGACGCGCTGGGGCACCGGCCGGGTCGAGAGTGCAGCCTCGAGTCGCGGATCCAGTGTACTGGCTTCACGGAGCCGATCACGAGCCCGGACGAACGCAGCACCCGCCTGCTCGACGAGCGCCGCCTCGTCGTCGGGTCGCCCGCCGTCAGGAGCGGCGGGCGTCGCCCCGTAGACGCCGTACTGTGCGAGGGAAGCGAGCGGGTCGCGCAGGCGTTCGAGCACCGCCTTTCGGAAGGCATAATCGGCGCGCGGAGCCGCCTCGAGCGTGAGTGCGGCCACGCGATTGCGTTCTGTCGCGAGCGTATCGACGAGGTCTGTCGTCGCGTCGGCGTGGGCCGTATCGAACGTGGCGGTCTCGGCAGCCACATCAGGCACTGCGGGCGTGCTCGCCTCGATTGCTGCAGCGAGCCCACGAAGCCCGGTCGCCAGGGCCTCCCGTGGACGCGTTCCGAGGGAGGCAAACGCCGTCTCGAGGCCCGGAATGGTCGAACAGCCGTCGGCGACCGTCCGGAGCCGGGTCGCAAGCGACGACGGACTCCGCTCGAGCGTGTCGCGGTCGTACAACCACGTCTCGAGATCCGCGAGCAGTTCGTGGGGCGCATCGACCACCGTATCGAGGCGCCGGATGACCCATGCGGGCGCAGTGACGAGCGCGTTCGCCGCGTTCGCCACCGCCGTCGCGTCGGAGCGGTCGGCGACTGCGAGTGCGCTTTCGGGGACGTAGCCCAGCGCCTCGACCGGTACGTCGGTGTTGAACGCGACCGGGTTCGACAGCGCGCGGGCGAGGCGCGCTCGGTAGGCCCACGCATCGGCCCGATCGACGTATCGGAACGACGCATCGGCGGGTGACGTCGCGCCGCCGGCCACGTCGAACAGCGTTGCGAGGCCGAGCTTCCGGAGCGCTGCTAGCGACGCTTCGGCGGCCGACGCAACGGCTGACGGACTGGCGTCGGCAAGGGCAAGCAGCGTGTCGACAGCGTCTCGTTCCGCGGCAGTGACCGCGGTCTCGTCGATGTCGATCGCATCGCGTTCGGTGGTCAGCGCGTTCCAGTCGGCGGTCTCGAGGGCCGCCTCGAGCGTGCCGGCAGCACCGCCATCGACCGACAACAGATCTTCGTAGTTATCGAGCCAGAGGAGGTCCTTCGCAGTCGAACACGATTCGCGGAGCGTCCGTTGTGGATCGGGTACCGTCGCGGTCGCGTCAGCGATGACCCGGCCACGTTCGGCGAAGTAGATCGTCTCGTCGACGAGTGCGACGAGCATGAACGGCGTCCCTGGCTCGAGGGCCGAGAAGTCGAGTTCGGCCTCGAACGAGCCCCGTTGGGTGGCCTGTGTCGTGGCGGTGACGACGAACGCGGTGTCGCCGTCGGTGCCGACGGCCCGCACCGCCACGGTTTCGTCGCTCCAGTCGCGGGCCTGCGGTCCGCTGGCGGGTTCGGCTCCTGCTTCAGTGTCGTCACCGGCACTCGAGGTCGCATCAACGACCGACCGAAGCGTCTCCCGGTCGAGTGGGAGGGCGTCTAACTGCTCGCTCGTCAGCGCGTCGGGGTCGACAGTCGATAGGGCATCGGCCGTCACGCCGCTTTCGCTCTCGGCACCGGCGTCGGTTGCGTCGTTCTCGTCGATCTCGAACTGTTCCGGCGCGACGGCGGAGATGTCGGTTGCGAGCGTTTCGATGGAAGCCGCCGCCAGCGGGTCCGAGTCGGACGGTGCGCCGCCGGTCGTGTCGTCGTCGGTCGTCTCGTCTTCGGGGTCCGGCACCTCGATCGTCTCGGTAAGCGTCCCCGACACGCGTTCTTGTGCCCCGTTGCCGACGAGCAAACTCTCGCGAGCGGCGTCGGGATCGGTCGGCCCTGCCGGGATGGCATCTCGGAGCGTCTCGAAGTCGGGGCGCGGGTTGGTTCCGTCAAGCGCGCCAGCGATCGACTCGAAGGCGGCGAATGGAACCTCGTCGGCGACCGCGGTCGCGGCCTCGTAGAGGGCGTCAGCCTGCTCAGTTACCGTCGGCGAGGCGACCTGTCCCGAGTCGATCGCGTCGATGGAACGTCCCGGCAGGATCGGGGTTTCGGGCACCTCGAGTCCGGAACCGATGCCGCTGCCGTCGGTCGTCGCCGGCTCGCGTGGATCGGTAACTCCAGCCAGCCCATCGCCACGGGTGTGCTCGGGGTCGAGAAGCGTCAGTCGCTCGTCGACGGCAGCGAGGAGGTCGTACAGGTCATCTTGTGCCGTCTCGGCGCGACCCACAAGCGCCGCCGCTGTCGTGTCGTCGTACCCCTCCCGGTTCGCGTCCGTCTCGTGGGGATGGGAGAGGTCTGCCGCCGTCGCCGGCCGAGTATCCTGAACGAGCGTCCGGAGACTTCGCGCGAGTTCGAGTAGTTCTGCGGCGGCCACCGCGCCATCGGTCGCAGTCTCGCGAAGCGCCACGTGGATGTCCGCATCGAGTGGCACCGCGGGATCAGTCGGTCGATCCCGGACCGCGTGATACGCGAGCCGAGACTCGAGTTCGGTCCGGGCCTCGTCGGCCTCCGCACCGAACAACTCGAGGACATCGAGCGGGCCGAGCGTGAGGGCATCGAGTGAGAGGGTGGTCGTTGCCTCTCGCATTGTCGGCGACGCTCGTTCCTCGCTCTCGGCGGTTTCGTCGGTCGCCGGCCATCGGTACTCGACGCGACATTCGACAGCCGCGAGGTCCGGAAGCTGGTCGTCGACCCATGCCGCAAGCGTCGGTTCGGCTGCCGATCGGGGCGGGGCGTCGGCAGCGATCGTCTCGGGCGATAGTACAACGAACTGGCGGTGGGTGACGCCGGTTGTCGAACGCGGCGTCTCGACCACGTCGGGGTCCGGGATCGGGGCACCTTTCGACAGCGCATCCAACGAGCCACCGGTGCGCTCGAAGTTCCCCTGTGCGAGCTGGTGAACGCTCTCTGCGGTCAGGAGGTCACCCGTTGCGTCGAGCGTGGTTGCGAGTTCAGAGACGACCTCATCGAGCGCGCTGTAGGCGTCGGACTCCGGCTGTGGGAACTCGTCGCGTCCGAACGGATACTCGTCCCACGACTCGAGCAGCCGAGAGCCATCTACGACATCGAACGTCGCCAGTTCGCGTCGAGCATCGTCTTTCCCGTCGGTTTGTCGTTCGTCGGATCGGTTCACCCTGTCGACGAGAGCGGGGAACTCGGCACGGAACGCGCCGATGTACTGCATCAGGTTCGGAGCGTCGTCGTCACCGGTCGTGACTTCGTGCAGCCGCCGTTCGAAGCGGTAGCCTAGCAGTTCACCAAGCGACTGGTCTCGACGCACGCCCCGTATCAGCCGCATGGCGTCGCGAACCCGATCGGCCGAGAGATCGGTCGCGAGAGGGCTCTCGTCGGCGTCCTCGTCCGCGCGGTAGCCGCTGCGAAGCAGCGCCGCCGTGGTCGCGTGAGCCTGCGAGGGTGCGTGGACGTACTCCGGCGTCTCGGTGTCGGGATCCGCCGAGAGATCTTCGACGAAGCCGTACGCGCCCACGTATATACCGGGATCGGCACGGACGTGCTCTGCGAGTGCGTCCGCATCGACACCGAGTCGTTCGACAGCAGACCCTTCGTCGAGAGAACGGGCGGCCGATCCGCCCGTCGTCGCGTCGTCGAGCACGTCGCTCGCGTCGAACGCCGGCCCGCCGGTTCCGACGCGGTCGACGCTCGTCCCAGTCGGCCTCGAGCGCCCGGTCGTGTCGGAATCGATCGCATCTGTACCGGAATCCATCGCCGACTCGTCGATCCCGTCCTCGGAGAAGGTAAACGACGTCGGTGCAAACGTCGGCTCGTCGCCCGAACCGTCCTGCGTCGTCGTGGTATCGTCCGTGGTCTCGGAGTTGTCGTCCACCTTGGGATCGTCGTCCGAATCGGACTCGTCGTCTCGTCCGCCGTCGGTTTCCCCGTCGACGGCAGCGGTCGTGAATCCTTCCGGTGTCGACATCGACGATAACAGCCCCGGATCGATGGTCGCGCGAGCGCCCTCGTCGCCTGCACCCTCGAGCCAGCTGTCGTGGCCCGTCGCGGCGTCAGGGTCGTAACTTCCCTGGGCCTCGCGGAGTTCGAACAGGCGCTTGGTCGCAAGCGAGGTCCACCAGGCATCGACACGGTGGTTCGTCAGGTCGAGCGTCTCCGAGAGCGCATCGGCGAGTTTCGACCGGTCGAGCGCGCCGAGATAGCGCAGACTGTCCGTGTACTCGCTGATACGCGGATCGATCGAGGTCGTCGACTGGTAGTTCGCGGCCGCTGCCGACAGGGCGTCGCCGTACGTGTCCGTCGGGTCCACGTTGGGGTGACCCACCAGCGAGTCGGGGACCGGCTCGCGCAGCGTCTCGAGGAGGCCCACGTCGCTCGAGCCGTAGTAGGCCGGTTCGGGACCGACCATCGGCGGATCGCCATATGCTTGGCCAAGCCGGAGACGGCCGTGAAGATACTCGTGCTGGAGCCCGAACTGGAAGAGCACGCGCGCAAGCGAGCGAAGCGCACCGGAGTCACCGTGTTCGGCCTGTAGCCGAGCGAGAAGGATGAGCTTCCGTTTCCCGTCCGTGTCTGCTTCGTCACCGGAGACTGCCTCGCCGTCCAACAGCGTGTCGACAAATCGAACCGCGTCGTCCGCATCCTCGATACCGGTGACGATCCGCCGGCGCTGCTCGTCCGTCTCGAGGCCGCTCCACGTCTCCGGCTCGACATCGAGGACCGTCGGATCGATCGGGAGCCGATCGGGGTCTTCGACTGTACCGAGGTGGGCGACATCGGTGATGGGCAGGTCGAGCAGCGCGCGGACGAACCGCCCGAGATCAGTGTCTACGAGATCGTGGCGTTCGACTGGCTCGGTGCCGCTCTGGCCCCGGATGTGTTCGTACAGCACGGGCAACCAGGGATCCTCACCGAGTTGGAAGAGGCGATCGTGCACCATCGAGAGCGTGAGCGGGACGAGATGTGCAGCCCGCGAATCGAGATCGCTCAGCCCGAGGTCGGCGAGCAGGTCGGCAACGGCGGTTCGGTGTTGCTCCCCAAAGTACGCATCCGTGGCGACCCCGACCGCATCATCCGTGTGCTCGTCCTCGGCTGAATAGACGCTCGTCGTTCGGAAATCACTCGACAGTCCTTCCCTCGAGAGCGCGTCGAACAGCTCCGCTTCGGTCGTCTCGCCTGCAAACGGGAGGTCGGCCGCGGCGGCCGACCACAGCGATCGGAATCCCGAGAGGTATCGTCCGATGCGGTGGTCGAGGCGGTCGTCGATCGCCTGTGGGCGCTGGATGACGAACCCATCGAGCCCGCCGTCTGTCGTGCCGGTCCCGTCGCTATCGCGGTCGTCGCCGTCGGAAGAATCAGGACCACTCCGCATGCCCGGCGGTGGCGTCTTGGCTGTCACCCGCGGCAGCGCCGGATCGAAGCTGAACGAATAGAGGTCTCGCTCGGCTTGCTCCGGATCCTCGAGGACCGGCGCGGCGTACCGCAGTCCCTCGAGCACGGCGGAGCCGACATCGTTAGCCGTCGCGTCGCCGGTCACGATGTCCGCTGCGAGGTCGTCCACGTCGACGCCTGCTACCTCGAGTTCGATCATCGAGAAGCCGGCTCCGGCGAGCGTGTCGGGGTCGAGCCCGGCGTCGAGCAGTCGGTCGGCACTGACGCCGGCTTCCTTGAGGTCGGTCGGGTCGGCGCCGGCCGTCGCGAGCGTTTCGGGACCGACATCGGCGGCACGAAGCGCACCGACATCGACGCCACACTCGACCAGCCGCGACGGCGGGACGCCGGCGTCGAGCAGTTCGCCGGCAGTGTAGCCCGCCTCGAGCAGGACCGCCGCATCGTAGCTCGCATCGAGTAACTGCTGGGGCGAGTAGCCGAGGCCGTGTAACTGCTCTGGGGTGTATCCCGCCGCCGCGAGGTCGGCGACCGAACGGCCGACATCTCGGACTGTCTCCGGATCGAGCCCCGCAGCCGAGAGTTCGGCGGGCGAGAAGCCGCCGTTTACCAGTTCCTCGGCTGCGTATCCGGCCTCGAGCAGTTCGCCTGCGGTGTAGCCTGCCGTCCGCAACGATCCCGCGGCCTTGCCGACGCCATGGAGTTCGCTCGCGGCCACACCGAGGTCGCGGAGTTCGCTCGGTCGAACGCCACCTTGGGCCACGTCCATCGCGCTGAAGCCAAACTGGAGCAGCGACTGCGCGGTGTAGCCCGCTCGCACCAACTCGTCTGCAGGCACGTTCAGCCCCGCCACGTCGGCGACGGCGACGCCCGCACGCGCGAGTTGGGCAGGCGTTGCACCCGCATCGACGAGGTCTTCGAATCGGCTCTCGGCGTGGAGCGCGACGTCGACGACGTCCATGCCCGCGTCGACGAGTTTCTTCGGTGCGATTCCCGCCTCGACCAGTAGGTCCGGTGTGACCCCCGCGATCCGAAGCGTCTCGATGTCGATGTCACCGGTGAGCAACGCGGTGGGTTTCAAGCCCGCCTCGAGCAAGTCACTCGCCACGTGTGCCACCTTCGCCATTTGCTCGGGGAGGAGCCCGGATTCCGCGAGCGTCTCCGGCGTGAGGCCGGCCGCGATGAGGTCGTCCGCGTCCACCTCACCCGACATCAGCGCCTCGACCGTAACTCCGGCCTCGGACAGCGACTCGCCGGTGAGCCCCGCCTGCTGTAGTTCCGCCGGAAGCAACGCGTCGGCGAGTGCGTCAGTCGTGACGCCGATCGCCTCGAGGTCGCTCGCGGAGACCTCGCCGTCGAGGAGTTGCTTCGCCGTCACGTCTGCCTCAGCGACCGCCCGCGGGCTGACACCGGCTTCCCGGAGTTCAGTGGGCAGAGCCGCTTGGGCAACTGCGGCGGGCGTGATGCCTGCCTCCTCGAGTTGGGCCTCGGTGGCCCGTCCGCTGGCGAGCGTCGCGGGCGTTAGCCCTGCTCGCTCGAGGCTTGCTGGTAGCACCCCCGCCTGCTCGAGGGTATCGTGAGTGAGTTTCGTCCGATCGATCGGTGACACGCCGCGACTGAGGAAGGCGTCCGGCGGCGCACCGGCTTCGAGCAACTCGGCCGGAGCCGCCCCGTCGGCGACGAGCTGTCGGGGCTTCACACCGGCTTCGAGCAGGTCGTCCGGTGTCGCGCCGGCAGACAGCAAGTGTTTGGGGCGGACGCCGCTCCCGACGAGCGACTCGAGTGGCGTGCCGCGCAGTTCGGCGTCTGCGATCGTCATCTCGCCGGTGACGATACCCTCGACGATGTCCTGCTCGACGATCGTCACGTCGAGATCGGTCTCGATCGCCCGCGCGGGGAGCACGCCGTAGGGCTGTTTGCCGACCCGAAGCGTCGGAAACGGTCCGCGGCCACGTACGTACCGCACGAAGTGGCGGCGACAGGCGTCGAGCCACAGCAGCGGCTCGTCGAGTTCGGAAACGCGTTCGCCGGGCGCCACGGGCTCTGTCTGCGTCCCCTGGACGCTCTCGTTTCCGAGCCAGCGGTTCCCTACGAAGATGTGGGTCAGGGAGTATCCAAGTGTCGCCGGCCAAAGCGCCGAGTTCGCGTGGCGAGCGTTGCGCTGTTCTGTCCGATCTGCACCCTCGACGTTGGCAAACACGTGTCGCTCGCCGTCGTCGGGATCGATCGACAGCGCACGGGCCAGTAAGTCACCGTCGCTACGATCGCCGGACTCGACAAGTGCGGGCGCACACGCTACGTCTACGCTCGTTGCCGGCTCATCACTCCGCGTGTACCCCGACGCGCCGTCGAAGTTGTTCGTCGGTGTCCCCTGTTCGAGAAAGGCCAGTCCATCCGTATAGTGGTGGGCATCGAGGAGCTCTTCGAGCGCCGCTGCGCTCTCGGCTGCGTCCATCGATGCCTTCGCACCGACGACGGTCACCCGGTCGAATCCGCGGGACGGATCGAACCCGGACAGCGCCTCGAGATCGAGACGAAGGCCCATCCCGACGCGTTCGGCCTCGCGAAAGTCCACCATCCACTCCGTTCCCGGCGGCGCAGGGGTGTCCTCGTCGGCCTCGACGTGGTCTTCGCCGACGGCTTCGGGACTCGGCCCCGTCGGAAGCGGATCACGAATTGGATCGCCCGCGATCGCGATTCGGTGGTCCTCACCGGCGTCGTCTTCCCACGACGCGACAACGACAAATCGGTCGGGTAACAGTTCTGCCGTCGGCGGTTTCGTCCAAGACTCCGGCCGTCGCGCTACGTCGGGGAACGTGACTTCGGGTACTGCAGTCGGCAACTGCTGCCGGCCGAACCGGCCGATACCGGCCGCTTCCTCGAGTGCCTCCTGTGCCGTCCGTTCGTCGAGCGTGGTTCCGGAGACCGCCTCCGCAACGGCGCCCGTGTCGATGACATCCTCGTTTGGGACGCCCTCGTCGACGTACGACGAGAGATCGATGGTTCCGTCCTCTGCGAGCGGAGAGAAATCGACGCCGGCGGCATCCGAGAGCGCCGACGCATCGACGGTCGTGTCGCTGGCGGTGCTCGCGGGACCGACTGTGTCGTCGGTCGCTGCCGAGTCGCCGTCGACCGTGTCCTCCTCACCCTCGTCGCCTCCGTCGGTCGCGATTGGGGAGTCGAACAGTCCCAGAACGCCCGTCGGTGGCTTCGTCAGGAGGTCCTGTGCGAGGTCGTCGTCCTTCGGAGACAGCGCGTGGACGATGTAGGAGCCGCGTTCGCGGCCGAATCGCTCGACGAGTTGGCGCCAGGCGCGCTCTTTGAGTTCGTCGTAGCGGCGGGCGTGGTTGCGCGAGAACTTCCGGGGTTCGTCGCTGTCGTCGCCAGCGAGTGCCGGATCGAGGCTCGAGACGTGTTCGCGCAGGCGTTGTGATGGCAGCCGCTCGGTGAGGTACGGGCCGTCGGGATCGAGGTTGACCGCTGACGGATCTGGATGGCGTGCATACCACACCGTCGCCCAGAAGTTCTCCCCCCACGTGACCTCCTCGTCGGTCAGTTCCGGCTCGTGGGAGTTCATGTGAAGCTGGTCGGGGAACACTCGAACCAGCAACTGATCCGGCACGTCGTCGGTGTCGAACGCCGAATCCACGAATCGTGTCTCGAGCCGAACCGGCAGAAGGGCAACGGGCTGTTCGTCCAGCCGCGACAGCGGGTCCGTATCCCCACTCTCGTCGTACGCACGTGCGAGTGCGTCCTGCAGTCGATCCACCTGTGCCTGTCGGGAGGCCGTGGCCGCCTCGACGACGAGACCGAATAGCCTCGTGGCCATCGTCACGTCGTCGGAACTCGCCGAGTTCGCACCGTCGCCGTTCGGGTCCACGACGGCAGCCATCGCAGCCGTGACCGCACTCCAGTCACCACCGTCGACGTACGACGACAGCGACGTGGCGAGCGTGTCGACTGGGGTGCTCACCGCGTGGTCGCTGCGGAATCGCGTGATTACGTCGCGGTCACCCTCGAGTACCGGCGCGGTCACGAACGAAAGCGCGCGACGGCGATCGTCATCCGGGCCGCCAAAGCGCTCGAGTGCGTCGGTGACCGACGCGACATCCGCGCTCGTGACTGCGCCACGCGTGATGCGATCCGACAGCGACGAGAGTGCGGCGTGGACCGATCGGGCAGCC
Organism: Natrinema marinum; assembly: GCF_024296685.1. Taxonomy (NCBI): domain Archaea; kingdom Methanobacteriati; phylum Methanobacteriota; class Halobacteria; order Halobacteriales; family Natrialbaceae; genus Natrinema; species Natrinema marinum. Next base: position 1,122,983 of record NZ_CP100763.1, read on the forward strand.
GCGTGGCGCTCGGTGACTTCGTGGTAAGCCGTCCGTGCCGCTCGGACCTCGGTCCAGGGATCAGCGCTCATCGGCTCACCCCTTCGCTGTCCGGGTCGATATCAACGCGTGGCAGCTCGCCGTCACCGCCGCTCGTCGCCAGCCCCTCGACTGCCGTCTCGAGGCCGGGACCGACGCCCGGTTGCAGTTGATCGACGACGGTCGTCCCGCCGGCGCGGCTGCCCTCGGGCAGCATGTCGTCGGCGTGGATGCTCACGCGAACCGGTCGCTGCCAGGTGATTCGGGCCATGTGAGCGGCATTTCTCCCCCAGTTGGCCGCGTCGTTCGCTCCGTAGACGTCCTCATCGTGGGATCCGGGATTCGTCGCGTCGAGGCCGTTCACCCACGTCGTCTCCGGTTCGATCGCCCAGTCGCCTGCACCCGGTGGCGAGCCGTCGACGTCGACATGCGTCACCGTCGCGGGTTTCGTTCCGTCCGAGACGAGGTGCCACCACGAGAGCGCACCCCAGCCGTGTTCGAAATCGTCGTTTTGCTCTGCCGTCGCTCGCGCGACCGTCTCGGTCGTTCGGCCACCGCTGGACGACGCGTGCGTCACGCCGGCTGGGACCGCCCGATCCTCGTTCGAGCCCACGTCGAGGCCGAACCGCGTTTCGGCGGGCGGCTCTTGGAGACAGAAAAACCAGCCCTCGTCCGGGTGGTCGTCGGGCCCTTCGTCGGCTTTCTCGCCGGTCTCGTGGTAGGGAGCGTACAGCGCCTCTTCGACGGTCAAGTCGAATCCGAAGAACGTGATGTCGGAGCCGAGCGTACCGCGGAAGACCGGGAATTTCACGTCCTCGTCCCCGTCGTCACGGGTGACATGGGTGTTCGGAAGCGCGGGAACGCGGTCGGCCTCGCTCCCGTCTTCGGGATCGTCGGCGACGGCTTTCGCCGCGAACACGTCCGTGTTCGGATAGCGCCGGAGGAGTTCGCCTTTTACGAGTAACACGACGGTCGCGCCAGTCCCCTCCGGACTGTTCACACCCAGTTCGTTTTCGTCCCACGTGTGGATCTGCGTGATGTCGTCGTAGGCGTCTGTCTCGCCAGATTCGAACGCCGTCTTCGCCTCCGGATCGCCACGCCGGTCCCAGAACCGCCGGAAGTACGTCCCCTTCCGGTCGGTTGGATACTTCCGCCAGCGGAGTTCTCGTGCCATCTCGTGATTCGCACCGACCATGAACGCCTCGACAAACTCGGGGTTCGTCTCGAGGACGCCGACCGTGTTCTTCGGGATCTGGCCCGCACCTGGCAGGAAACACTCCTGATTCATGGCAGCGAGTCGTGTGGATAGCGGCCGATCGAACAGCGGTGCAGCAAGCACTTCCTCGACCGGATCGTCGCGACCGAGCAGCGGAAGACGCAACCGCGACCCGAGATGTTCTGCGAGGGCTGGAACGGGCTCGAGTTCGTCCATCACCGTGGTCCGAAGCGAATCGAAGTCGACGGCCTCGAGTGACCGGTCGTCGGGCGCGACGAGCATGTCGGTCGCCGTCTCGATATCGAGTGCCGTCCCGTCGGCGTCCGCGGACATGGCGTGCATGGATGTCGACGTCGCTGCTGGCAGTCTCGACGGCTGCTCTACCGTCGACCGCAGGCGCGAAACGACACCGAGCATCGCGTCGATGGCCGCGGTCGCCTGCTCGAGGCGCTGCTCGACTGCCGGCGGCTCGTACGTGCCCGAGCGAACTGCCGTCGTCGCCTCGCCGACGTTGCGCTCTACGCGTCGACTCTCGCGGTGGAGGTCACGCATCGCCAGTTGCCGCTCGGCCGCCTCGAGCGGGACGTCATCACCGCGCTCGCCGGTCGCGACGAACTTCGCGAGGGCTCGCGAGAGCGGCTCGAACGTGTTCGCCGAGATAGCGACGACGCGCTCGTCGACCGTCGGCGGCCGCGAGAGCAGTCGGTCGATGGCGTCGGCGTCGTCACGACCGACCGCAGTCGCGAGTGCAGTCACGTCCGCTTCCGCGGACAGACAGTGTGACTCGAGACTCGAGAGTGCAGTCCGGACGCGATCGGTTCCAGGGGCCGGCGGTTGCATCGGGCGATTTCCGACGGCGTTGGCCGAAAACGGTGTCTGTGCCCCTTCAGCCGGTCCGTCGGCGTCGGTCGGGGAGAACGCGCCGGGAACCGCCGAATCGTCACCCATCCCCTCGTCGAGCGCTGTCCCGTCCTCGATCATCGACGGTTGCCCGCCTGCGCTCGTCGGTGAGCCAGCGAGATCGGCGTCGGCGCTGGTAGTTGGGGTCGTCGAGTCGAACGCGAGACCGTTGCCGAGCGTCGGCAACGCGTTCGACTCGACGGCCGATGCGAGCGTTCCGTGATCGAGCGAGACCCCGGACCGACGGGCGAGTGGTCCGGTCGAGCGCAGGGTTCGCTGAAATGCCGTGGAGGCGACCGACTCGGAGACATCGCTCTTCGCGAGCGTCCCGAACACCGTTTGTGCTTCGGCTTCGTCGAACAGCGTCGCACGGACCGGCGCGGTCATGCCGAGCAGTCGCGTCGTCGTGTACGACGACAGCTTCTCGTGGACCGGTTCGAGGACGGCGCTCGCAAGTTTGGCTCGTCGAAGCAGGCGATTTGCCTCACGAACGTCGCCGAACTGGTCCCACGCGCTGCTCATCAGCGCGTCCTGATTCTCCTGGACGACGAGCGTCCCAAAGCCCGCCGCGAGGCGATGGCGTGGATCGACGTTCAACTCGTTGAACCACGTCGGATAGTAGTACCGCTCCGGATCGTAACGCTCGGGTTCGGCCTCGAGGTTCGGGATGCCGGCGTGCCACTGGCCGTACAGCGGCGGACCGAGGGCACCGAAGTCGGTTTCCTCGAGGACGGTGCCGGGACTGTTCAACAGGTCGCGGAGGGCATCCACCATCGCGCCATCGTACGGGTCCGGCTCGGCCCCGACCGATCGAAGCGCCCCGCCCATGCCGACGGTTCCGGTCTGGGTCGACTCCTCGTAGGCCAGTTTCAGCTCCTCCGGCCCGGGATTGCTCACGTCGACCGTTCGGTAGCCGACGTTCGGACCGAGCTGTCGGGGTTCGAGCTCGCGCGCCAGCGACTCGAAGTCACCCGCAGCAGAGGTCGTAAACTGCCAGGAGAAGTACACTGGCAGCCGGATGGACGCGTCACCCTCCCACGCGAGCGACACCGACGACCGCCCGTCTGGATACGGGTCGAGACCGAGTCCGGCGCGCCGACCCGGCTCGTAGGTGGGCACGACACAGGCCCGATACCGCGTGTTTGCTGCGAGGTTGATCGGACAGACGAGCCGCGACAGCGTCTTCGTCGATCGACTCTCGAGTTCGGCGCTCTCGGTGGTGGTTTCGCCGAGAAGCTGTGCGTGCGCCCACGCCCACGATTCCGTGGGATCGGGCAGCATCGTCGCTGGTGCCTGAAGAACCGGACACGGCCCGGTTCCGGCTGGTTTGTACGATACCGACCCGTCGTCGATCGGCACGCAGACCAGACAGAGCCACGGACGATTGCGGCCCGCATCGTCTGCCGTCGTCGGGCTGAACAGCCACGGCAGGTCGGGGCGGTCGAATTCGACGAGCGGGAAGTAGTTGGGCGGAAACTCCGTCGTGTCGGGTTCGGGCTCCGTCCGGACGATTTGACGATGGTCGACGTTCGTGATATCTCCTGGCCCGTACAGTCGGAGATCCATCGACGCCTGTCGAGTGTCTGTCCCCGCCTCCCCCGTACCACTGATATCGAGCGTTACGGACGTCTTTCCCGCATTCGAGACGCTCGTCGCGTCTGCGGAAAAGGCTGCGTCCGGTCGGTACCCCTGTCTGACCGATGGGTAGAACGTGACTTCCGTATTCTGACTCATAGATACACCTCTGGACCGCGGTCGGTGCCACAGGGAGCAGTCTCGACATCCCTGTGCGTGTCTTCATCCGCGAGGTCTTCGCCGCCGTCAGCGACCGCAGTCTCGGCAGCGACACTGGCAGTTCGGGCCTTGTACGATTCGACAACTTGGAACGCACCCGCCGCGCCAGGGTCGTCTTCGACGCGTTTCGTGAGCGCTCGTTGTGCTTCGGATTTGTTCACCTCGCCGTCGACGATGCCCGCCTCGGACATGTCGTCGGCGCGAACGACGGTGTACGTCGGCTCCGAGACGGACACCGACTCCGAGAGTTCGTCCTCGCTGGGGGACGACGCGGTGCCCGTCGCGAACTCTTTTGCGAGGCCGCCCGTCTCGGAGACGAGTTGGCGTAAGCCGTCGTCAGACAGCCGGAATCGGTTCGTTCCCGCAGTCCGAAGGTCGCCGTTCGCCACGGCACCGACGTTCGAAAGCGCGTCGGCGACCGCCGGCGACAGACCAGACAGATGATCGAGTCCCTGGCTCCGGAACTTGCCCAGGTCCTGCAGCGGCGTTCCCCAGTTTCCCCTCGGTCGGTCGACGACGGTACACTCGTAGCCGAGTTCGGTCGAGACGACGTTGGCGGCTCGCTGCCCCCGGCTGCGATAGCCGGGATAGAGTCCGGGATGGCGCATCTCACGACCCGCCCGCATGGACTCGAACGCTGGGCTCTCCATCTTCTGTGAATCGGTCAACTCGAGGTACTGCGCCGGGGCGAACTGCTCGAAGAGATCATCCGAAAGGTCGACGTCGCCACCGACTGCTTCGATCGCGAACTTCGTGTACCCCGTCGGACTCGCGTTGCCGAACTTCTCGATTTCGCGCTCCAGCGGTGTGACGGTCTGTCGGACGCCGATAGTCCCGGTTGGGTGTGCGAGCACCGTGTCCTCGTCGTCGTCCGTCTCGCGGAACGTCGCGATTGCGTCGCCGTCTGCTGGCAACTGGGCCGTCCAGTTGCCGGGCGTTTCGAGTTCGGCCAGCAGTTTCGGGAAAAGACGTGCCCGTGGGAGTTTCTCGCGGTTTTTCGAGGAACCGATGGTGACGTTGATATCGACCGTAATATCGAAACAGAGAATCTCGATGTGGAGCGTTCCCGTCACGCGGAACGGCGACGGCCCGGAGAGCGTCCCGTCGAGTTTGAGCGTCAGTCCCTTGCCCTTGATCGTCACCGCGAGTTTCGCGAGGAAATCGACGATAAACTTGAAGGGGTCGAACTGAATCAGCGCGTCGAACGTGAATTTGCCCTCGACTTTCGCGGGACCCGCCTCGGCGAGAAAGTGCAGTCCGGCACCGGCCTGCACGGTGTTCGAGGTCAGCGCGAAGTAGCCCGCAAACTCGAGTTTCGGATTCCCGCCGGGGACGCCCATACTCGCTTTCACCCGATCGAGTTGTGGGAAGTCGTCGGGCGGATCGAACCGCGGGTTGAACCCACCGACAGCGAGGACGAACCGGGGATTCTCGCCCCAGCGAGAGCGCATCGCCATGTCGCCGGAGATCGTCCACTGAACCACCCGCGAGTCATACAGGCTCGCGTCGATCGACGCCCGCTTGTTCGGCGGGTCGAGCACCCCCGAGACGCCCATATTCAACGCGATGAGCGCCAGATCTTCGTCCGGCAGGTTCGTGTGCAACGCCCCCAACAGGACGAACTTTCCGGTAGGCAACTCGAGGACGAGCCCCAAGTCGGCCGAAACGAGCGTCGGCGTCCCCCAGCCGAGTTTCGCCATCGGACCGAACACGTGTTTGCCGGCCGTCGGTGGGAAGATACTGCGCAGATCGGAGATAATCCGCTGGGCGTTGGCGACCGGGTTCGTCGGGAACAACACGGAGTCCAGATTTCCGCTCCGCACTGCCGTTCCAAGCGGCTTCGCTTTCACCGAGCGGTTGATCCCGAGCAGGCCGCCGACACCCTCGAGTGTGAAGCCGAAGCCGAGTTGGACGGCGTCGAACTCGCCGGCGATGAGAATCAGCAGCGAAAAGCCGTCCCGACCGTTGGGGAGCTGCGTCGTCAGCAACCCGATCGCGTTGATCGAGAGGCTCCCGGCCTGAAGCTGCAAGACGCCGGCGTAGCGGTCGTTCTCGTAGTCGAACTCGAGGTAGCCACCGCCGGTGACGACGCCGCCATCGATCGACAGTCCGATCCCCTCTGGCGGTTTGAATCCGAGGTCGACATCGACGACCCCGAGGTTCCCGTCCTGATTTTCGGGGAAGGCAACGTCCGCCGAGACGCCCATTCGCTTGATCGTCCCCACGAGCGGACCGAGTTCGATCTCGCCCGTCGCGGCCCCGGCCAGCGAGAGCGACGCGTCGTCGCTGCCACCCTCGTCTTCACCGCCGGGCTGAAGCGTCGCGAGGTAGATCTCGCGCATCGACACTGGTCCCAGATCGACGCTCTGTGGGATCGACGCCTCGAGGGTGCCGCCGCGTTCGAAGTAGAGGCCGTCTGTCGACGACCAGCCGACGGTGACGTCGAAGTTGTAGAACAGCCCGTCGTTTGGGAGGACTTTCTTGAGGAACCCGTCGAAGTCCGACGGACTGACGCCGATTTCGCCTTCGGCGGGGAGTTCGACCGCGAGCGAGAAGTCGTCGTCATAGTCGAACGAGGTCTTCCCTGCGATCGATCCCAGTGCGAGTCGCGAGCCCCCGGCGGTCCCGAGCAAGGGGGTAAACTCCCCGTCCTCGGTCGTGCCATCGTAGGTGAGCGATGCCTCGCCGTGGACCTCGGCAGGAAGGTCACCCGCATCGGGGTCGAGCGGGCGGAAATCGACCGCCGTGCCGTCGCCCTCCTTCGGCGGTCTGACCACCAGCCCCCAGTCGGTCCGCTCGACGGAGAACTCCGAGCTGAACGTCCAGTCGTCGCCGAGATCCAGTTCCGTACTGCCCTCGAACGCGTCGAAGGGTGTGTAGGGGACCAGCGCGACGCCGGGATAGTGGTCGGGGGTCTCCGGGACGGGAACGACCTTGAAACCGTACTCTCCGTTGGGGCCGGCTACCACCGGAACCGCCAGCTGGCTCGGGAGGTCACGTTCCGCGAGCGGCCCGGACGAATTACTGTCCGACGAGTCCTCGCCGGCGATCAGATCCGCTTGCTCTTTCGTGAACGGATCTTCGATCCGCGGAAAGAGCCCGAACGTCCGAAAGAGCCAGTAGAGGTACGACATCGTAAGCGACGCTCGAAAGTCCGACGTCCCCCACTGCAACGCTGCGGCAACAGCCGCGCCGGGATCCTGTACCAGCTTCGGAATGTTTTGTGGGACGAACTGTCCGATTTCGCCGTCGGACTCGACGTCCTCGATGACAATGACGTTCCCCATCCGAAGGAGCCGGTAGCCGGATTGCTGATAGGTCTGGAGATACCTGACAAACAGGTAATCGAGTAGTTTCGTTCCGAGTCCCGGAACGTCGACATCCTCGAGATCCTCGAGCTCGGGGAGTTCGATGTCGTCGAGCCCCTGAATCGTGTCGAAGACGTCTTTGATTTCCTCGGGCGACGGAAGCGATTCGTTCTGAATGGATTCCTGGACGGTCTGGTACACAGATGCAACGTCGCTGACCACCTCCTCGATCGTCTCGTAAGCCTGTGTGACCCCCTCGAGTGGCACGTCGGCCTGGATCAACAGGGAGATGATGCCGGCTGGTCCCTCCTCGACTGCGGCTTCGACCGGCTCGAAGACGCGTGACAGTTCTCGAATCAGTACGTCTTCCGTGCCAGCACCGCCATCAGTCGATTGGGATTCATCATCAGCCATGCTCAGTTCCCTCCCGGCGAGTAGCTCACCGATAGCTGCTTTCGTTTGCGTGGCGCGATCGGATTGTCCGCCACGAGTTGTGCGACCTGTGTGGGCGTCGCGACGGTATCGTTCGTCATCGCCGCGATCCCCTTGTGGAGATCCGGCGGGACGTGGACGACCTCGACGTACTTTTGTAGCTCGTACTGGCCGTCTCGAGTAAACTTCTCTTCGGCCACTCCAAGCAGATTCTCGATCGGGCTCCACCCCTGTTCGTCGGATTTGTCCTCGACGAGTTCGGCCTCGATCGTGACGCTGTTTCGCTCTGCTTCGTCTTCGCCGATATCCTGGTACTGGTTCTCCTGGATCTTCACCCGCGCGTTCTTGATTGGGATGAGAAACTCGTGTAACTTCGATTCCTGAACGGTTTTACTAGCGGTATCGATCGACGCCTGGGTTTTCGACCACTGCGAGGGGCCGCCGATCTCCTCCCACGTTTTGACCACCCCTCGATCCTTGGTGAAGACATCGGTCAACGGGTGGTGGTAGCTCCAGAGTTCGTCGACCGACACGTCGGACTCTTCTGCGGCCTTCGGGTCGCCGGCTAGCAGCCGAATCAGAAAGACAGAGCCATAGCCAATCTCGTCGACGTTGGTAAGCGTCACCGACAACTTGGGCAACCCGTTGTCGTCCTCCTGTAACCCGGCACCCAAGACGGTGAACGGACTCGACATCGTGAAATAGCCCGCCATCTGGCGGTACCAGTACTCATCGATCGATCCGAGGCCGTGAAGTGCCGAATTGTACGCGGCGTTGTACCCCCAGTGTACGTTCTCGGGGGAGTCGGGACTCGACGTACGCAACACGCCGTAATACGAGTATTTCACCCAGTTTTCCAGCGGGCCGTCTGCGGTAAACGCGACGAGCCCCATCCCGCCGATGACGAGCAAGGCACCGGCCGCGAAGATCCAGCCGGCCGGCCCCGACGCCAGCGCCGCTGCCAGCATCCCCGCTGTCCCGAGGCCAGTGAGTGCGTGGCCGACCGCGACCGAGTAATCTCTGTTCGCGTAGCTGTCACCAGCGTACTTGAAACTCAGGGCGATGTCGATGACGTCCGCCAGCGCCCCGGCCACTTGGAGCGCCGTCATTCTGACGAACTTTCGGACGGCTTTCCCCTCAGCGCGAGCGCGAACGAGGTGCCGTTCGGTGTCATCGAGTTGTTTCGTCACCGCCTTGCGGGCGTCCGCCGAGATACGTGCCTCCGCGATCCGTCTGGCCTTCCGGACATCGGTCAGCGTATCAGTGACATCGAGGCTCGCAAGCTTTCGAACGTCGTCTTTGAACCCCTCGATCGGTTTCACCACGTCATCTTGCACGTCCATCCAGTGCCGCGTGAGTGACTGTTTCGTCGCGGAATCGAGACCGTCGAATTGTGCCTTCGTCTCCTCGATGAGCTCTTGGAGGTGTCTCGAACCGCGCTCGAGTTCACTAACCATCTGTCGCAGTTCGTCTGCGTTCTTGTACGTCAACCCGGACGCGGAGAACCGCACGCGAAACCTCTCGAGTGCTTGTTCGCTTTTGAAAAACGCCAGCCCGCTCGACTGTTTCCGGTGTGTGTAAAACGTCAGTTCATCCGACTTTCCGAGGCTATCGACCTCATTGAAAATATTCGTTCGAAGGGTTTTCGCCCGGTTGATCTTCGACTCGAAATCGGACAGCAGCTGCGTTATGAGCTGCTTGTTCGGCTCTTGGAGCGACTTGGTCGGATTCGCTCTGGCAGCCTTTTCACTCGCTTCCGGGAGGGTGTTTGCGCCGGATTTCCCGCCGGTGTCGATGTCGAAGTCGGATGCCTCGAGGGGTGTGTTCCGGAGGTGCCCGATCAACTCGCCGATGTTCTTGAGATTGAGCGTTGCCTTGGTCGTCTGCATGACCTGCTCGAACGAATCGGAGTCGTCCGATTTCGTAAACAGGGTGACGAACGAGTAGACGCTCACGAACGAGTTGAATACCGCCACCGCCCGCTGGAGTTTCTGGCCGGACTCGATCACGGTCGATTTGTCCGGAACGTCGGCGAGGGAATCCCGCAGGCTGGGACCGTCGAACATTTCGTCGATCTTCCCGATCGCGTCGTCCATCGAATCGAACCGCCTGAGGAACTCGTCGTCTATGAGGACGTTTAGCTTCTCCTCCGGGATGCTGTCGGCGTCGAGCTGTGAGAGCCCCGCTTTCTGCAACCAATTGTCGACGATGCCGCCCGCAACGCCACCTAACTTTCTGGTGGTGAAATCTTTGACGAACGTCTTGATCTCGTCTTCGGTCACCGACTGCTGGGTTTGCAGTCGCTTGGGAACAGAATCGGTACCTGAGTCAGCGGGTTCCGAGCAAAACGGGACGAGTATTCGCCCGATCTCCTGACGGAGGGCGGTTGCGTTCGTCTGTTCGTCGACGGCCGCCATGGAGAGCCCCGGTCCGAGCGAGCAGGCCAGTATCGCCGCACGACCCGTTTCCGTGGACAGCTCCTTCATTTTCTGCTCGCCATCGAGTAACGGATGCGTTCCGGATGCCGGGTGGTTGATCAGAGTGCTCCGGCCCGCCGGCGCGGGTTGGTAGAGATCCCCCGCTTTGAACTCGTCGTGATACTCGCCGAGGGCGAGTTCGGAAAGAATCCGCCGACCGACATCCGTCTCGTTCAATCGGGCGGTGAGCGCTTGCAGTACCGCGAGCTGTTGCTGGTAACTCAGTTTTCCGTACTCCGACCAGAACGGGCAGTCGCCGTCGTAGATATCCTCCCCTTCGAATAACTTCTTGAAACCGAGCCCGCCCTCGTCGTCGGTGTTCGCGAGTGCGCGTTTCGAGAGCGTGTCGAACGTGACGTAGGGCGACGCGTCTTTCTCGAGTGGGACGTTCTCCCGGAGGTGGAGGCGAAGCTGCTGGGCCTGATACTCGAGGAGCGTCAGCCGGGTCACAATGGCTTTCGTGACCCGGATAAACGGTGCATCGTAGTTCGGACCGTCCTGAGCCGAGCCGCTCGAGGCATCGTCCAGTGCCCGCTCGGCGTCGCTTTTGGTCATCTCGTCTATCAGGCCGGTTCCCGACACCCAGTGATCCCGAATCGCGTCGAAGTTGTCGCTCTCGGGATCAATATCCGCGGCCAGCACCGTCGCCCAGAGGTCGTCCTGCTCGTCTTTTGGAAGATCGTCTAACGGTCCCGTGAGCACGTTTAAGTGCATCAACAGCTCCCCGACGTCAGGGAGTTCTCCATCTTCGTCGTTTTCCGCTTGCTCTTTCGCTTCGATGAGGAGATTCCGGGTGGTCGACCACACTTGAATCTCACCTCGATGGTCAGCACTCCACTCGTTCCACTCATCGAGCAAGTCGACGTAATCGTCGTGGATCGCCAGCACTCGACTGATGTATTTCGGCCCGAACGCGGAGTTCTCCCCATCGGCGGCCACTATCGGTCACCTCGACGGCTGCCGTCCGCGGTCGTTTGGTCGCTCGCTGCGTTCGTTCTGGGGTCAGTGTCTGTTTCGTGCTCGCTCATGTCTGTCTCCGCGTTCGTCTCCGTCTCCTCGTTTCCGGCCGATTCGGCGGCCGGCCACGCTCGATACCAGACGTACGGTCGTGGCCCCCCGCTCGAGTCGTGGTCGTGAACGCGAACTCCCGCCACGTCGATGTCGAAGCCCGTCTCGGTGATCGCGACGGCCAGTTCGTCTCGACCCGCGACGGCGCCACCGTCGTCAGGAGACAGCCACGCCCCGACGACGCCGTCCTGTCCGAGTGCATCGGTGCCGTCGGCACGCGCATTGCCAATCTCGAGTTCGCCCGCAGGAACGGACGCACTGTGACTGGCCGTCTCCGCAGCGGCAACCGCGGTACGGCCGGTCGATATCCCACCGTCGGTGGCGGCGCGCACACCGCCAGCACCAGCAGCCGATAGCGGTGTTCTCCCGCCGATGGCAGCATGCAGCGCGTACTGCTCGAGTTGCCCGTCTCGCACGACGGCTGCGCCGGTCGACCAGCCAAACGGCATCGTCGCCGCGCTCGTCGGTGATGGGCCGTCGAGGGCAGTCGCGCCTGCAACGTCCACCTCGACGAGTCCGGGTTCGAACCCACACCCGATCGAAATCGACTCGCCGGGTTCGGGGAGGCGGACCGCACCGGTCACCGGCGTCATCTCGTCGCCCGTCTCGAGTGCGACGTAGGTGACGACGTGACGGGCGACCGACCCCAGCTTGTTCGGGCCGCTGTAGACCCGGTCGTAGCGCAACTGGAGGCGCTCGCCCAGTCCGACCGCAGCCGCCGTCGTCGTGCCGGCGAGTCGGTCGCCCTCGAGGTAGGCTATCTCGAGGGCGTGGTCACGTGAGCCACCGCTGGCAAGAGTCGCCTCGGGACCGGGCCACGCAGCGCCGCTCCAGCAGGTCTGCGTCGGGTTGTCTCGGCCGGTCGCCGTGCCGACAGAGAGCCCGACTGCACGGTCGGTCGTGAACGTCCGGTCGGCGTCGCCGACAGCTGACGTCCCTGCCAGCATGACGTGGTCGGCGTCGATCCCGAGATCGACCGTCTGGATGCCCGGTTCAGTCGGCGTCAGGAAGTGGCCGACGGACGCGGACACGTCGTCGTCGAACCGGAACGCGCGATAGACGACGCGGATGCCGGCAGCGGCCGGATCCCGTGCCGGGACTGCGACCTCGAGGTCGAATCCGGAGTCAGTCGTCTCGATTACCCGTCCGCGCACGCGACCGGGCAGGCGGTCGTCGTGTCGCACGAGCGCGAACGCGTCGTCCGTCGTCGTCGCGCACGTCGCCCCGTCGATCGCTGCGGCGTCATCGGCGACGGTGACCGCCTGCTGGTCGAATCCGTCAGCCGTCCGCACGGCCACGCCGGTCGTCCAGCCGGCCGTACGGTCGGTTGCACCGTCCTCGCGGGCAGCGTTCGTCGCCGAAAACACGAGCAAGTCGGGTTCGAAGCCGACATCGGTAACCGAGACGGGGCCGGATGTCGACGGGACAGTAACGACACCAGCGTCGTACGCTCGCGTCTTCGGGGGTGTCGGTTTCGGCTTCGGTTTTGGTTTCGGCTTCGGCGATCCCGAACTGCCGTCACCACCACTGCCGCCACCGCCCGGTGTCGGTGCTGGCGCTGGCGTTCCGCCGATGGGCCACAGCCACCAGAGCAGCCCAGCGATACCGAGTGCGCCGATTCCACCGGCGACTGGAAGGATGGGGACCTCCGAGATCGGGCCGCTACCGGCGATGGTCACGTTCCCGCAGGTGGTCTCGTCCGTTCGATCGCCGCGGACTGCAAGGACGCGCGGTTGATACGTTCCCGACTCCTCGTAGCTGATTTCGGTGCGGAAGTCGGTCTCGTCCGTCACGTCGTACTCGCCGTCACCATCGAGATCGAAGCGGACGAACGCCGCGTCGGAGCCGCCGGCATCGACGACGATCGTCTCGTTCGGTCCGACCGTGCTGGCTGACAGCGTGCAGGTCGCAAGCGGCGGCGGCGTGGCGACGGACACATCCGCGCTCGCGCTGGCCGTTGCCCCGTCGTCGTCAACGACCGTCACCACCGCGACCACTCCGCCGGCGGCGTCGTAGCTGGTGGTCAGTTCCGGCCCGGTCGTCGTATTGTCGACCGTGCCGTCGCCATCGATGTCCCATCGATACTCGACGATCGAGCCATCCGGATCGCTCGAGGCGCTCGCGTCGAAGGTCACGCTGTCACCTGCGTCCGGCTGTGCGGGGTCGGACGCAAGCGATGCCGATGGCGGCTGGTTCTCCTGGACGATGATCGATCCGCAGGGTGTCTCGTCGGACGCTTCCATCTGGTTCCAGACGCGGACGCGCGGCTCGTACTCGCCCGGCTCGTCGTATTGCTTTTCGAAACCGAACTGCTCGGAGAACCGTTCGTTCCACGTCCCGTCACCGTAATAGTCGATGTCGGCCCAGGTAGCGTTTTCCGACGCCGACGCGTCGATCGTCACCGACTCACCGGGCGCGATCGATGTCCGCGAGACCGAACACACTGCAACCGGCCCAGGCGCGGAGACGAAGACCGATCGCTCCGCGTCGTCGGTCGTTCCGTCGTCGTCCACGACCGTCACGGAGACCGTCTTCGTCCCCGGATCCGTGTAGGTGTACGTGACCGTCGGATTCGTCGTCGTATTGTCGACCGTGCCGTCGCCGTCGATGTCCCAGCGGTACTCGACGATCGAGCCATCCGGATCGCTCGAGGCGCTCGCGTCGAACGTCACTTCCTCGTCGATACCGGGATTGTCGGGCGTGTACTCGAACGTAGCCGTCGGCGCGGCGTTGTCCGTGACTGTCACAGCCGAACAGGCGGTCTCGTCGTCTCGTTCATACCGATCCCAGACGCGAATGCGAGGCGTGTACTCGCCCACCTCGTCGTACGTGGTCGTCGCCACGTGTGGCGCTTCGTAGGTGGTGGTATTCCACGTGCCGTCGCCTTCGTAGTCGAAGTCGACCCATGCGGCGTTCGTCGAATTTCGGGCGTCGATCGTCACCGGTTCTCCGATTCTCGCCGTCGTCGGCGAAACCGAACACACTGCGGTCGGTCCGGGTGGATACGCAGCAACGTAGTTCTCCGCACTGGCCTGAGCCCCAGCGTCGTCGATCACAGTCAACGTCACCAGCCGGGTCCCGTCGGTCGAATAGGTATGAGTGATCGTCGGGTTCGTCGTCGTATTGTCGACCGTGCCATCGCCGTCGAAGTCCCAGCGGTACTCGACGATCGCGCCATCTGGGTCGCTCGAGGCACTCGCATCGAACGTCACTGGCTCGCCAGTTTCCGGGCTCCCAGGATCGTGCTCGAACGTTGCTGTTGGAATTCCGTTTTCGGTGACGTTGATCGCCTCACAGCCCGTCCAGTCTACAGACCCCTGCTCGTCTTCGGCCACGACGAGTGGATAGTACACGCCGGTGTCGGTGTAGCGCGTCGACGCGATGTGCGCTTCGCCGTCAGTCGTGTTCTCGTCGATCCGTTCATCACCGTCGAAGTCGTAGCCGACCCGTATCGCGTTCTGTGAATCGGTTGCGTCGAACTCCACGACTTCCCCTTGGACGATCTCGGTATCCGAAACCGAACACGCAGCTACCACACCACTCTGGGCTGTGCTAACCGATGGGACGTTGTCGTCGAAACCGGGTCCCGGGTCAGCGCCCACTGGGCCACCAGCGAACGCCACGGACAGAGCACACACAATGAGAAGTCCGCCGAGCAACCCGACTCGAGACACGGACCAACCGCTCCGCCTGCTGTTGGATTCCGCAGTTTGGTTGATCCAACTAGCCGGCCTCATATAGCTCTCGATCCGATACCGCCAGTACCGACATCAAATTGACCGATCCAACACATTACTAATATATAAACGTTTGTCATAGTTCGTCGGCGTCGCTCAAATAAGCGAGTCTCCATGTGGCGCTGCAGGATTCGGGGTTATTCGTCGACTGGAGATCGGCCATGTGACCCAATCGACCGTGGTCATGCGGGCACGTTTGATACAGAATTCCGGCTCTGTTGAAACTATCAACTAGTGATATGTTTCAGCGGTCGTGCTGAATATACAGCGCGTATACAGCACGGCCGTATCTATCGGCTGGGATCTTCACGAACTTATTTTATGGCAGGCAGTCACGATTGTCTATGGTTGATCCGCGACTATTGCGACGGATCGATATCCTGCTCGCCCTTCTGGCTCTCTGGATCGTTCTAACGCTCGTACTCGGAAGTTTCGTCCTGATGGCATTCGATACAGTAACGGGGGTGCTTGCCCTTGCGACCGTCGTATTGGTCGTGGTGATCAGCGCCTACTCGTATCTCAGATATTCGGAAGGCACACCCGAGTGATCCTCTGTATTCAGCAGGCTAGTTGTATCAACGGCTAAGGGTTTCAACAAAGCCAGAATTCCCATCGCAGAGACCGTATTCGGAAGCGAGATTCCAGTCAGATGGTGGTGAGTACACAACATCACCAACAGTCGCGATAGCGCTTCTTTCGCCACCGCATCCACGTTTGACTGGCCGAGATTCCACTGCGATACGTGGTTTCGGGCATACACACACAGAAAACGCGACGCCTCTCCGTTCAATCCGTCTCTGACCCCTGTTTATCAGCTAAGGGTAACCTTCAAGGAGCGACAGTGAGAGCTACGTGTAACTGGTGAATCGTGTGAGCAAGAACGACGCTCTCAGCGAACCGGGAACGCGCGGGGGAAGCGAGTCCGAGAGCGAACGGGGCGAGTCGACGGGGCCCGTCGATCTCGGAATCGGGATTCCGGTCGATATCGACATCGACGCCGTCGACGAGGACGCCGAACACGTCGAACTCGAGTTCGACGAAGACACCGTCCCCGAATCGACCGACGAGTCACCATCCGATGGCAACGGATCACGGATCGACCGGAACGAACTCCGCGCCGAGGAACGAACGGCGCTCGAGCGAGCGGACATCGATCCAGACGACATCCCTGAAAAGGAGTATTCCTACCGGCTGTTGCTAGACGAAGGTCTCGACGAAGACACCGCTGACACCCTTCGCAGACGGTTCTCGCTGCCGTGGTCGTTCGACTCCTCCGGCGATCTCGACCGACGCTCGAGCGAGGTGCGCGGCCTCGGCAACGCCGAACGCGAGTGGATCGCGGTCAGCGGGGACGAAGACTGGCAGTCCTTCGAGTACGAACACACCGAGCCGGTCTCGACCGCGCGCGAACGGCCGTCGGAACGACCGTATCCGAAACCGACGCCGGTGACGGCAGTGACGGGCGTCGGCCCCGACGACGCGGACGCGCTGGCCGACGCGGGGGTGCAATCGGCCGAACGGCTGGCGACGATCGACGCGATGACCGTCGCCGACCTACTCGAGTTGAACGTCTTGCACGTCCGGATGTGGCGACACAACGCTCGCGAACTGCTCGAGTGAGACGAAACCCGTAATCGCACTCGAGCGCCGGCAGAACGCCGCGGCGCTCATCGGTCACTCGACGAGATTACTACACTTGTACGTAATTTCGATAATCCGGACCATCAGAGATTTATAGCGACCCGTTGGACCGTCTAACAGATGATTCCGATCGACGACTCTCCGATCGTTCGCGACGGCAAGTCACTGATTCTGGCGATGGACCACGGGCTCGAGCACGGCCCGGTCGACTTCGAGGAGGTTCCGGAGAAACTCGATCCGTCGACGGTCTTCGAGACGGCGACCCACGACGCCGTCACCGCGATGGCCGTCCAGAAGGGGATTGCGGAGGGCTACTACCCCAGCTACGAGGACGACGTGAACCTCCTGTTGAAGCTCAACGGGACCTCGAACCTCTGGATGGGCGAGCCCGACTCGGCGGTCAACTGCTCGGTCGACTACGCAGCCGAGATCGGTGCCGACGCTCTCGGATTTACCGTCTACGGCGGCTCGAACCACGAGATCGAGATGGTCGAGGAGTTCCGCGACGCCCAGGAGAAGGGCCGCGAGTACGATCTCCCCATGGTCATGTGGTCGTATCCGCGCGGACAGGGCCTGAAAAACGACACGAAGCCGGGCACGATCTCTTATGCGACCCGACTCGCCCTCGAGCTTGGTGCCGACATCGCGAAGGTCAAATACCCCGGTAGCAAGGACGCCATGGCTCACGCCGTCAAGTGCGCCGGCGACATGAAGGTCGTCATGTCCGGCGGCTCCAAAACGTCTGACTACGAGTTCCTCTCGCAGGTCGAGGCCGTCATCGACGCCGGCGCGAAGGGGCTGGCCGTCGGCCGCAACGTCTGGCAGCGCGAGAACCCGACCCAGCTCTTAGACGCCCTCGAGAAGGTCATCTACGAGGAGGCGACGGCCGACGCCGCGCTCGAGGCGACCGAATAGGGATGACGGTTTCGGACCCAGTCGTCGAGGAGGTCGTATCGACGATCGGCCGCTCGGCGACCGAGATCCGACAGGGACTGATCGGTCGTCGGGGAACGGTCGACGAGGAGAATCCCAGCGGCGAGACCCAGGCCGAGGCCGACGTTTGGGCCGACGACCTGCTCGCCGATCGGCTCGGCGAGATCGACGGCGTCGGCGAGTACGCGAGCGAGGAGCGCGCTGACGTGATCGACTGTGGCGACGACCCCGCCGCCTCGGACGCCTACGCCGTTGCGGTCGACCCGCTCGACGGCTCGTCGAACCTCAAGTCCAACAACGCGATGGGGACGATCTTCGGCGTCTACGACGACGCCTTGCCGGCTCGCGGCGAGGCGCTCGTCGCCGCCGGCTACGTCCTCTACGGACCGATCACGACGATGATGATCGCTACCGAGGAGACCGTCGCCGAGTACGAACTCTCCGGCGGCGAGCGCACCGTCGTCGACGACGACGTGACCCTGCCTGACGAGCCGGTCGTCTTCGGCTTCGGCGGTCGCGTCCCCGACTGGCCAGACGACTTCCGCGAGTACGCCCGCGAGATCGAAGACGAGCTCAAACTCCGCTATGGCGGCGCGCTGATCGGCGACGTCAATCAGGTGCTCACCTACGGCGGCACGTTCGGCTACCCCGGTCTCCAGTCTCGCCCCGAGGGCAAGCTCAGGCTCCAGTTCGAGGGCAATCCGATCGGCTACGTCGTCGAACGGGCCGGCGGCCGCTCATCGAACGGCGACCGATCGCTGCTGTCCGTCCAGCCCGACGACCTCCACGACCGGACGCCGGTCCACGTCGGGAACGACGAACTGATCGACCGTCTCGAGGCGGCTCTCGAGTAATCGACGACCCGTCGCCGGTATCGACTATCGACGTTCTCCCTTCTCGCATCAGTCCAGCCAGTCTACGGTCACGCTGACGTAGACGCCGACACCGACCAGCAGCAGGACGTAAAATGCCCACTGCGGCCAGGCGGTCTCGAGGAAGAGCAGCGTCAGGAATAGGACCCACAGCGAGACGACGAGCAGGTCGCCGAGGAGCCGGAGGCTGCCGTTCGTGAGGGCGGCGAAGACGCTACGGTCGGACTCGGCGTCGGATCGCGAACGGCGGGCGGAATCGTTGCTCATGTGGATCGCTCCCCGGTCGATAGTCGAGCGGGATCAGTGCGGTCGGTCGGCCGTCGGTCAGAAGTGGTAGCCATGTTCTTCGGTCAGTCGGTACGCGCCGACGCCCCAGACGTAGCTCTGTCCGGGCCACCAGGTACGGGCGTTGTTGAAGCCGGCGATGAGGACCTCGCCGTCCTCGCCCTGCGGATCGCGGTGGTAGCTCACGGAGCCGCTGTCGCCGTCGATGAGATCCATTTCGCCGCCCCAGCGGATCTGGCCGCGGCGACAGAACTCGTCGGTGAAGCAGGTGACCGCGTCGATCCCCTGAACCTTTCCGGTCGTGTAGCCGCTCAGGGCACCGACTTTCTCGAGTTCGCGGTCTCGGGCGACGAGGTCGGCGAGGCCGAATCTGGTGAACTGGCCGCGAACGCGTGGTCGCGATGGGGCGTCGATCCGGCTTGCGGGCTCGAGCCAACCCTTGGGCTCGACCGCCGCGATGTCCAAGACGGGATGGTAGTTCGTCACGGTTCCCAGTTCGACGGCGTCATCGTCGTCTCTCGGGAGGATCAGCGTCCCGTCGGTCACGTCGCGGTCCTCCGCGAAGGCGTGTTCGGCCGTCACGAAGAACCGCCGTTCGCTGGCCGGGTGGTACAGCGCGGGCGCGAGCGTCGCCAGACTCGTCGGCGTCTCGCAGGCGACGCCGCTGGGGACGCGGCCGTCGGTGACGGCGTCCGCGAACCGCGGCTCCACGGACTCGGCATCGTCCTGAAAGTCCTCGACCTCGATGATCGTCTTGACGTCGATATCGATCCCAGACGCAACGTCCGCGAGCATCTCGCCGACGGAGTGGCCCTCGCTCGAGACGCCGACGGAGACGGTTGCGGTCCCGCTGTCGTAGTCGCCGGGGACGACCGCGCTGCCGAGATAGCCGGTGAAGGCGATCTGGGCGAGGCGTTCGTTGACCTCGAAGGCCTTCTTTACGGCGGCGTACCACTCGGCAGGCACGTCTCGAGTCCGTTCGCGGATCGACCACGGGTCGTCGGGGTCGTCCCTGACCAGTGCGGTGACGATGGGGACCGTGCCGTCGTCGGCGGCGAGGAAGTCGTCGACGCCGAGCCACTGCGCCATGCCGATGGCGAAGCCGCCACTGGCCAGCGTTCTGACAAACTGTCGTCGATCCATCCCCGTCTCGATCCGGTCGCCAAGCGTTGCGAGCCGCTGGACGAGATGATCGATATCTGACTCGTCTGACATGCTGCGATATCGGTGTTCGGCCGCTCGTCTCCCCGTTCCGCCAACGCATCTGTTCACGGACACAGGATCGGTTACCGTCGAATGGGACGACGAAATCGATCAAAGGGATTCTGCCTGCAGTTGCCGCCGGGCATCGGTACCCAGCCGCTATCGACGCCGGACCCGGTCCGCGAGCGGGGATCCGCGGCCGAGTATCCGGACGAACCAGCCGCTCCCGTTTCGGTGACGACCACTCCCTGATACCAGCCCGGTATAAAGGCTGCACGACTGAACGCGAGCGTTCGTGGCCCGCGGCTGTCCACTGATAGCTGTCTCCGTGTTGGTGACCACGGGGGCAAAACGCACTCTCGATCGGCCCGCGCCGCGACCGCGAAACCCCGGCCTCCTCATCCCTCGCGGCGAGCTCCGACGATCAGTGACGATCGACCCGGCGCGTGCCGATCTCTCCTCTTTCCCTCTGTGTCTCCAGGACCCCCTCCGAGCTTCGCTCGAGAGAGCCCGAACCGGGGAAAACGGTATCCGATCACCCGACAGAAACGGTAGTATGCGAGTACGTATCCCGGCGAGTGCCGCCGACGAGGAGGCCGCAGCGATCGCGGCCGCCCTCGCCGATTACGTCGGCGACACGGTCGAAGTGTTCGTCGGCGACGAAACCGGGCCGACGGCGACTCACCAACGCGAGAGCGCGCCTGACCGATCGACCGGCACTGACGCGACAGCCGACGGCACGACAGCGAATCGAGGCGACCGGACCGATCTCGAGCCGACCGACCGCGAACGGGCGCTCCGAGAAGAAATCGCGGACATCCTCGAGGGTGGGCCGAAGAAGTACCGCGACCAGCTCTCCGAGGAGGGGAAGCTGTTCGTTCGCGATCGGCTCGAGCTGTGGTTTTCCGGCCCGGACAGCGAACTCCAGTTCGAGGACGGCACCTTCGCGGCGTTCGACGACTGGCATCCGGGCGGTGCGAACGCCGACGAGGAGACCGACGATCGCCTGCCGGCAGACGGACTGATCACGGCCGCGGCGACGTTCGAGGGGCGGGACGTTCACGTCATGGCCAACGACTACACGGTCAAGCGCGGGAGCATGGCCGCGAAAGGCGTCGAGAAGTTCCTGCGGATGCAACAGCGTGCGCTCAAGACGGGCAACCCCGTGCTGTATCTGATGGACTCATCCGGCGGCCGGATCGACCAGCAGACCGGCTTCTTCGCGAACCGCGAGGGCATCGGGAAGTACTACTACAACCACTCGATGCTCTCCGGTCGCGTTCCGCAGATCTGCGTCCTTTACGGCCCCTGTATCGCCGGCGCGGCGTACACGCCCGTCTTCGCGGACTTCACGATCATGGTCGAGGGAATGTCCGCGATGGCAATCGCTTCGCCGCGGATGGTACAGATGGTTACCGGCGAAGAGATCGACCTCCAGGAACTCGGCGGCCCGCAGGTCCACGCGCGGGAATCCGGCTCGGCGGACCTCGTCGCTCGCGACGAAGAACACGCCCGCGAACTCGTGGCTCAGTTGATCACTTACCTCCCGGACAACGCCGACGAGAAACCGCCGAAACGCGAGCCGAACGCGCCCGCGAAGTCGCCGGACGGTATCGACGCGGTCGTTCCACAGGAGCCAAACAAGGGCTACGACATGACCGATGTCATCGATCGGCTCGTCGACGAGGGGTCGTACTTCGAGTTACGACCCGACTACGGGCCGGAGATACTCACCGCCTACGCCCGTCTCGACGGTCGGCCGGTCGGCATCGTCGCCAACCAGCCGGCCCACCGCGCCGGGGCGATCTTCCCCGACGCGGCCGAGAAGGCCGCGGAATTCGTCTGGAAATCTGATGCGTTTAACATCCCCCTACTCTACCTCTGTGACACGCCAGGGTTCATGGCCGGCTCGCAGGTCGAGAAGGACGGTATCCTGGAACAGGGCAAGAAGCTGATCTACGCGACTTCCTCAGCGACGGTGCCGAAACAGACCGTCGTCGTCCGGAAAGCCTACGGCGCAGGCATCTACGCGATGGGCGGCCCGGCCTACGATCCGGAGAGCGTCATCGGCCTTCCGTCAGGCGAGATCGCTATTATGGGTCCGGAGGCGGCGATCAACGCGGTCTACGCCCGCAAGCTCGCCGAGATCGACGACCCCGAGGAGCGAGAGCGCGTCGAGCGCGAACTCCGCGAGGCCTACCGCGAGGACATCGACGTCCACCGAATGGCGAGCGAGGTGGTCATCGACGAACTCGTCCCGCCGAGTTCCCTGCGCGAGGAACTGGCCGCTCGGTTCGACTTCTACGCCGACATCGAGAAAGACCTGCCCGACAAAAAACACGGCACGGTTCTATAGACGCCTCCTGACGGTCGCCTCGAGTGACCGTTTCGGGCGGTTACGACACCTTACTGGCCGCGGAACGGTCCCTACGACTCCCATAACAATACACGCGGTGGTGGAACCAGCGCCTGCTCCCAGCGGTACGGCGATCCGGTTCGACTCCGGCGGGGAGGCTATGAGTTCCGAGGGCGCGTTCCTGCGCCGTCGACTGCCCGGCGATATGACGCCCGTCCACCTCGAGCGACTGCTCTGGGCAGTCGTCGGGGTCGCCCTGATTGCCGACGTCCTGACAACGTTCGTCGGTCTCGAGTTAGGGCTGGCGGAGTCGAACCCGGCCGCTCGCGGGGCGATCGAGGGCTACGGTGTGGCAGGAATGCTCGGCCTGAAGGCGTTCGCGATCGGCGTCGGGCTTCTCTGTCGGCCCCTTCTCGAACAGGCCTACCGCCCCATCGTCCCGGCCGGACTCGCGGTGCCGTGGCTGGCCGCCGCACTGTTGAACCTCTATACGATCTCGCTGGTCCTCTGATTCGCTCTCAATTTCGCTGGTTCTGATAGCATCGCTCTCTCCGCATACCAGTAGATATATCAACATATTTTCTGTCGGTAGATGTATGAGGAGTTACCAAAACGGGACGAGACGACGATTGCTCCGCTACGCTGGCTCGGTCGGTGCCCTCGGATTGGCCGGCTGTCTCAGCGATTCCATCGACGACCCCGAAACGGACGGTGACGACGATTCCGAACCGCCAGCCCTCGCGTTCCCACCGGGGCTGACTGCCGACGGTCTCACCGATCCGGCGGCGCTGCTCGAAGCCCACAGGGACGCGGTGACGAAGACATCGTTTACCGCCATCTATACCGCGCACCGCCCCCGTACGTACCGAGGCGGCAGTGAAACGGCGTGGGTACAGGAAGCGCTCGATATCTGGGCCGAACCGGAGGCCGAACGCGTCGAGAAGGTTACCTACGAGTACGACAGCCGAGGCGAGCGCGAGCGAGACAGTGCCGTCTACATCGACGGCGACCGCGGTGCGACGACCGGCCTCGATTCCGTCACGCAACGCAGCGCCGACTCGGTGATCGAAGCGGCGCTCGAGCCGATCGGGAACTGGGTTCGACGCATCGAGGGCGAGTACGATGGGACGGCGACGATCGGAACGGAGCGAGTCCACCGCATCAGCGTGACCGGGATCGACGGCAAGAACGAGTTCGACGATGAGTTCACCGCCGGAGGAACAGTTCTCGTCGACGGAACGGGTCGAATTCGAAGCGTCCGGCTGCGACAGGCGGAGACCGCAGACGGGAGTTCCGATTTCAGCGTCGAGTTCGATTGCGACGATCTCGGCGAAACGACCGTCGTCCGTCCCGAGTGGGCCGACGAACTCGAGCCCGCCGGCATCACGGCCATCGAGTTAGAGCCAGGGACGGCGATCGATCTGTCCGCAGAGATTCCCGCCTGGGTCGGACTCGCTCCGGAACCGATCGCCGGCCTCGAGAATCCGCCGCTCGCCCTCGAATCGGGCGAATCCTACACGATCGGGTGGTCAGAGGGTGACGGCGCTGCGCACAACCTCCAGCTCAGAGACGAGAACGGCGATGTCGTCAACGGGCTCGAGACCGAGGTCACCACCGATCCCGCGGGAGAGCAGCGCCTCGAGTTCGTCGCGAGTGACGAACTGGCGAGCTACGCCTGCGAGCCACACGCACCGCTCATGAACGGCGATATCGAGGTTCGATAACGGGTCGCAGGCGGGATCAGCGCCGCTCGAGAAGGTGTCGCCACGCTCGAACCTCCTCGAGGACGGCCGTCCACTGCTCGCGGGAACCGGGCACCTCGCCGCCTGACAGGCGCTCGCGTTCCGCCTCGAGCCGGTCTCGAATCGCCGCGGGCTCTTCGACGTTCCAGAACGCGATCTCGGTGCCACCGGCCGTCTCGATCGTGACGGTCCCGTAGCCGACGAACCGCCCGATCGGGTCCTGCTCGACGGTCGTGTTCTGAATCCGCTCGAGGGAAACGGTCCGGACCGTTCGCCCGAGCACGCCGTGGCGGGTCGCTGCCACCGCGTCGGTGACGACAAACGCCGTCTTCGAGACGCGGGCGTACTGCCACAACGCCGGCGCGACGGCGAGTGGCACGCCGAGGACGGCGACGGCCGGCAGGAACTCGAGGCCCACCGCGGCGAGCAGTGCGATCGTCCCGGCGACGGCAAAGGCGGCCGACGGCAGCACGGTCTGAACCCGCGGTCCGCCCTGCCAGCGGATCTCCTCGTCGTCCTCGAGCGGGAGCCACTCCGGACCCGGGTCGACGGCCGCCGAGTCAGTCCGATCGGTCTTCGTCATACTCGTAGGGGGAGCCGCCATCGGTACCGTCTCCGGCGTACGCTCCAACGGTGTCGTCGTCCTCGAGTGCCGCGCGAATGCCCCGCAGCTCGGTGAGGATCTCAGCGAGCACGTCCTCGCTCGACTCGCCCTCTGCGGAGCCGCCGCGCTTGCGGTCGATCCGTTCGCTGATCCGCTGCTGGACGCCCTTCGGATCGGGGACCGCGCCGAACGACATCTCGACGCCGGAGCCGCCGGCGGTGCTGACCTCGACGTTCCCATATCCGAAGTGGGTTCCCAGAGCGCTCTGGCTGTAGGAGATGTCTTGCACCTTCTCGTGTTCGATCCGTTTGACGTCCCGCGAGAGGACGCCGGTCTTCTTGTACAGCGCCCGGTTCGTCACGACGTAGTGGGTGTTCGTAACCCGGAGGTACTCGCTCGCGATGATGACCAACCCGATCAGGACGAGCGAGAGCGGGATCCCGATGACCAGCGTCGGAATGAGCGTGCGTCGGTCCGGACCGCCGGCCCAGAGGATCTCCTCGCCGTTTTCGAGTGACAGCCACTCGAGGTCCGCGTCGGCGTCGATTGGGTCAGCACTCATGGTTGATCACTCCGCCTCCGCAGCGTGCTCGCGTTTCAGCGAAAGGACGGTTCGGTCGAATTCGCAGACGAGCGGTTCGTCCGCGCCTTCGGACGAGTCCGACGAGGTCCCGTTCGCGTCGCTCACGGGACAGTCGTTCGTCTTGAACGCCTCGACGTGCATCGTGACAACGCCGCGATCGCCGTCGCTGGTCTCGCGCTTGTCGGTGACCGTCGACTGCGCGCGGATCGTATCGCCGTGGAAGACCGGTGTCGGATGCTCGACATCGTCGTACGAGAGGTTCGCGACGATCGTCCCGTCGGTGGTTTCGGGGATCGAAACCCCCACGGCCAGACTCATCGTGTAGAGGCCGTTGACCAGCCGCTGGCCGAACTCGGTATCGGCCGCAAACTCGTGGTCGAGGTGCAGTGGCTGCTGATTCATCGTCATGTCACAAAACCGTTGGTTGTCGCTCTCGGAGATCGTCCGCCGGCGCTCGTGTTCGATCGTTTCGCCGACCGCGAACTCCTCGTAATACAGTCCCGTCATGGCTGTCCTGTCACACAGTGCCCATAAAAACGCGTCGGGCGCTCTCGCTCGAGCGGTCTTTTGCTACGCCACATCCCCTGCACCTGTTTTCAGCGACTCGACGGACCTATTCGTTTCATACAGACACCATTATGATGTTAGTTGTGAGAGTTGGATACCATGGTCTCTCGCGAACTGTTCGCCCAGCTCGGTGCCGTATCCCTCGCGGTCCTCGTCCTGTTGGTCGCCGCGTTCTTCGACATCGGAGTCGGTACGGGACCGGCCGCGATTGCGGTCGCCATACTCTTCAACGGCATCGTTTTCGGGGGTGCACACCTCTATCTCGCGCTTCGGGGCGACGATGGGATGATTCCGGTCGAGGCACAATGGCGGTACGTGGCGATGCTCTGTGGACTACCCGGTGGGGGAGCGCTCGTCGCCGTCAGCGATGGGACGTTCGCGACCGTCCCACTCAGGACGGTCGGGTTCGCGGTGATGGCGCTCGCGGTCGGCAGCTATCTCGTCACCGAAACGATCGCCAGTTACCGCGATACACTTCGAAGTAACGGATAGCGACGCCATCTCCACGCTCGTCTTCGATTAGATTTGAATAGTCTCCGCGGTCCTATTTACCTCGAGTTACTCGACCGACTCCGTCTCGTCGCCCGCGTCTTGTTGCACCCAGATCGTCTTCGTGTTGACGAACTCCCGGATCCCGTGTTCGGAGAGTTCCCGGCCGTAGCCCGAGTCCTTCACGCCGCCGAATGGCAGCCGGGGATCGGACTTGACGAGTTCGTTGACGAACGCCAGCCCGGACTCGAACTCGCGGGCGACGCGCTCGCCGCGCTCGAGATCCGCGGTCCAGACGCTCGCCCCCAGTCCGAAGCGGGTGTCGTTGGCTTTCTCGATCGCGGCCGCCTCGTCGGGCACGCGGAAGACGGTCGCGACGGGGCCGAACAGTTCCTCCCGGTCCGCGGGCGCGCCTTCGGGTACGTCGGTCAGTACCGTCGGCGGGTAGTACGCGCCGTCGCGGTCCATCGGCTCGCCGCCGAGTGCGACCTCGCCGCCTTTCTCGACGGTTTCCTCGACCTGCTCGTGGAGGTCCTCCATGAGGTCTTCGCGGGCCTGCGGGCCGATGTCGGTTTCCTCGTCCATCGGGTCGCCGACGACCTGCTCGTTCATCTCCTCGACGAACCGATCGACGAACTCGTCGTAGACCTCGTCGACCACGATAAATCGTTTCGCCGCGATACAGGACTGGCCGTTGTTGATCAGGCGGGCCTGAACCGCCGTCTCGACCGTTTCCTCCATCGGCGCGTCCTCGAGCACGACGAAGGGATCGCTCCCGCCCAGCTCGAGGACTGTCTTTTTCAGCTGGCTGCCGGCCGTTTCGGCGACCGCCCGGCCCGCGCCGTCGCTGCCCGTGAGGGTGACGCCCGCGATGCGGTCGTCTTCGATCACCGCTTCGATCTCGCCCGAGTCGATCAGCAGCGTGGTGAACGCGCCTTCGGGGAAGCCGGCCTCCTCGAAGATATCCTGAATGGCCTGCGCGCAGCCGGGGACGTTCGAGGCGTGTTTCAGCAGGCCGACGTTGCCCGCCGCGAGGTTGGGGACGGCAAACCGAAACACCTGCCAGAACGGGAAGTTCCAGGGCATGATTGCGAGGACCGGCCCGAGCGGCTGGTAGGCGACGACCGTCTTCGCGTCTTCGTCGCTCGCGATCACCTCGTCTTGTAGGTGTTCCGCGGCGGTTTCCGCGTAGTAGTCACAGAGCCAGGCGCACTTCTCGACCTCGCTGTGGGCTTGTGCGATGGGCTTGCCCATCTCCTCGGTCATCAGTTCCGCGTACTCGTCGGCGTTCTCCCGGAGCACCTCGCCCGCTCTCGCGACCAATCGCTGACGGGTCTCGATCGGCGTCTCGGACCACTCCTCGAAGGTCTCGGCCGCCCGTGCGATGCGCTCGTCGCGCTCCTCGCTCGATGTCTCCTCGAAGCGGTCGATTACGTCTCCCGTCGCCGGATTCGTACTCTCGATGGACACGCGGTGACCGACCACGACGAGCGGCTTAGTACGCGGGGCTGCCAACCAAAGGCCGCGCACTGTCCGTCACGATCGTTCGTCCCACACAACCCCTATTCGCCTCGAGCCCCTACTGATGATCATGTCTACCTACACGTACCACGACGATTCGCAGCCGCCCCCAGAGCGGCGAAAGGCCGTCCTCTTCTGCCCCGAGTGTGGCCACGAGGCCCGGCTGACCGACGACTGGAACACGACGACGGAACGGGGCGATCGATTGCTCGTCTGTCCCATCTGTGAAACGGTCGTCGACCGACGGTCGGAGACGAAGTGCGATCCGCTCGAAGCGGCGTACTCCGAACGACCCCCTTCTTAATCGCGTTCGAGCCCTACGGCTTTATTCGTGGACGGACGAGCGAACGGTATGGTCCGAAGAAGCGCGTTATTCACACCCGGTGATCGGCCCGAGATGTGCCACAAAGCTCCCGAAGCGGGAGCGGACGTAATCATCTTCGACCTCGAGGACGCCGTCGCCCCGCAGTCCAAAGGCGAAGCCCGCAGAGCCGTCCGCGACATACTGACCGACCCCGACTTCGATCCCGACTGCGAGGTCTGCGTTCGCGTGAACGCAGCCGACGACGTTCGGGCGGACGATCTCGAGGCCCTGCTCGAAACCGGGGTCCCTGACGCGCTCGAGAGTCTCATGCTCCCGAAGGTCGGCTCGGCCGACGACGTTCGGGGACTCGCCGAGGCTCTCGAGGCCGGCGGCGCGTCGCTGCCGATCTTCGCGTTGCTCGAGAGCGCCGCCGGAATCCTCGCAGCGCCGGAGATCGCAGCGGTTCCCGCCACCGACGCGCTGGTCTTCGGCGCGGAGGACCTGGCAGCGGATATCGGTGCGACCCGGACGGCCGAAGGGACGGAGGTGCTCTATGCGCGGGAACGCGTCGTGATCGCGGCGGCGGCCGCCGACTGCGCGGCGATCGACACGATCGTCTCAGACTTCGAGGACGAGGCCGCGCTCCGCGCGGACGCCGACTTCGCGGTGGGGCTCGGCTACGACGGCAAACTCGCGATCCACCCTGCACAGGTCGGGCCGATCAACGAGGCGTTCACGCCCGCGCCCGCTGAACGAGAGTGGGCCGAGCGCGTCCTCGAGGCCAAGCGCGAAGCGGACGCCGAGGGACGGGGCGTCTTCGCGGTCGACGGCGAGATGATCGACGCGCCGCTGATCGCTCGAGCCGAGCGGATCAGAGACCGGGCCGCGGCCGCCGCGGACGAAAAGTGACTGAACGGTCAATATAAAAGGACGTTACGCCATCCTATGTGTGCCCCTATCTCATTCCATGATAGATATTCGCTACGCTTATCCCGCGCTCTCTGGAACTTCCTCTTATGAGCGAGGAAGCCAATCCGTTCGAGAGCCTGCAATCACAGATCGACGACGCTGCGGCCTACCTCGATGTCGGTGACGACGTGATCGAGCGGCTCAAACACCCCGAGCGAGTCCTCGAGACGAATCTCACGATCGAGCGCGACGACGGCACCCTCGAGCGGTTCAAGGCCTTCCGCTCGCAGTTCAACGGCGACCGCGGGCCGTACAAGGGCGGCATTCGATACCACCCGCAGGTATCCCGCGACGAGGTCAAGGCGCTGTCGGGCTGGATGACCTACAAGACCGCGATCGTCGACATCCCGCTCGGCGGAGGGAAAGGCGGTATCGTCGTCGATCCCGACGACTACTCCGAAGCGGAACTCGAGCGCCTCACCCGCTCGTTCGCCAAGGAGATTCGCCCCATGATCGGCGCGGACCGCGACGTGCCAGCGCCAGACGTGAACACGGGCCAGCGGGAGATGAACTGGATCAAGGACACCTACGAGACCTTAGAGAACACGACCGAGCCCGGCGTCATCACGGGCAAGGCGCTCGATTCGGGCGGCAGCGAGGGCCGCGTCGAGGCCACCGGCCGCTCGACGGTTCTCGCCGCGCGCGAGGCGTTCGACTACCTCGATAAGGACCTCCAGGGGGCGACCGTCGCCGTCCAGGGGTACGGCAACGCCGGCTGGATCGCCGCGAAACTGATCGACGAAATGGGCGCGACCGTCGTCGCCGCCAGCGACTCGAGTGGCGGCATCCACAACCCCGACGGCTTCGATCCGGTCGGGGCCAAGCAGCACAAAAACGAGACCGGCAGCGTCGTCGGCTACGACGAGAGCGAGGAGGAACTCACCAACGACGAGGTGCTCACCCTCGACGTCGACCTGCTGATCCCCGCCGCACTCGAGAACGCGATCGACGAGGACCTTGCCAAAGACGTGAACGCCGATGTCGTCGTGGAGGCCGCAAACGGGCCGCTGACCCCCGCGGCCGACGATGTGCTCGAGGAGAAGGACGTCTTCATCGTCCCGGACATCCTCGCGAACGCGGGCGGTGTCACCGTCTCGTACTTCGAGTGGGTCCAGAACCGCCAGCGCTTCTACTGGTCCGAAGAGCGCGTCAACGACGAACTCGAGACGGTCATCGTCGACGCCTTCGACGCCCTCGTCGAGGCCTACGAGGAGAACGACCTCGAGAATCCCCGCACCGCTGCCTACGTCGTCGCGATCCAGCGCGTCGCCGACGCCTTCGAAGAAGCCGGCAGCTGGCCCTGACCGGCCGGTCGGCTATCGGGTCGAACCGTAGCCCGTTCCGGCTTCGTCGACCTATTAGTTCTGCTTTGATACACAGTCGTCGTTCCAATAAACACTTACCAACTCAACCATCAGTTGCAGGGAGATGAATCGACGACGCATGCTGGCCGGGATCGGAACCACCGGTCTCGCCGGCCTGTCCGGCTGTCTGGGAGTGATCGGCATGGCCAACCACGAGTCCGTTCCTGCGGGGGTCGAGGCCGGTGTTCGCGAGGAAACGGGGTACGAACAGACCGCCGTCGAGGAGATCGGCGTCGAGAAAGAGGTTCCCGGCGGCGGGCTTACCGGGACCGTCTCGGTCACGAACCACATGACGACCCACGAGAAGTCCGTCGACATGGGCCCGCTGGGAAGCCGGCGCGGAGCCGTGTTCAACGTCCTGACGACGCCGAAGGTCACACTCCTCGGCAAACAGTTCAACCCCGTCGAGGAGATGTCGACCAAGGAACTCGTCGAACTCGTCGCGAACAACTACAACGGTATCGAGAACATCTCGCACGACGAGGACGACGAACTCTCGGTCCTCGGGGAGACGACGACGCAGTCGCGGTTCACCGCCGACGCGAAATTTGACGGGCAGAGCGTTTCGGTCGACCTCCACGTCACCAAGGCCGTCGAAGCCAACGGCGACCTGCTCGTGACGATCGGCGTCTATCCCGAGGAGCTTCGGATCCAGGAAGACCCCAACGTCGCTGCGCTCGCCGAGGCGGTGACGACCGATGTCGATGAGGGCGCCTCGAGCGGCGGCTCGAGCTCCGAAGACGGAGGTAACGAGAACAGCGGTGATTCCAATAGTACGGACGAGAAGAGCAAAGACGGCAATCAGAGCGACGGAGACGACGGCGGCGTGCTCGGCTGAGCGGCGAGCGCTGGCACGCAT
The DNA here is from genome assembly GCF_024296685.1 of Natrinema marinum. Classification (NCBI taxonomy): domain Archaea; kingdom Methanobacteriati; phylum Methanobacteriota; class Halobacteria; order Halobacteriales; family Natrialbaceae; genus Natrinema; species Natrinema marinum. The sequence continues at coordinate 1,154,225 of NZ_CP100763.1, forward strand.
CTCCGACTCGAGCCGGCGGCCGATCCGTGTCAGGTCTACGCCGGGTTCGCAGCCGATCCGCGTGCGACCGAGAGCCGATCAGAGGCCGAGTTCGCGACCGATGACGAGGTGTTGGATCTCGCTCGTCCCTTCGCCGATCTCCATGAGTTTCGCGTCGCGATAGAAGCGTTGCGGGGCGAAATCGGTAGTGTAGCCGTAGCCGCCGAGCACCTGAACGGCGTCTTCGGCGACCTCGCGGGCTGCTTCGCTCGCGTCGAGTTTCGCGAGCGCCGATTCCTTGGTCACGGGCTCGCCTCGATCGTATTTCCGGGCGGCCTGCCGGGTGAGCAATCGTGCACGCTCCGTCTTGCGGTACATGTCGACGACCGTATCCCGGATCGCGTCGAACTCGCTGATCGGCTGGCCGAACTGTTCCCGTTCCTTACTGTAGGTTTTCGCGTGTTCGTAGGCCCCCTGTGCGAGCCCCGTCGAGAGCGCGGCGATCGAGATCCGACCGCCGTCCAAGGTCTTTTTCGTCTGCTCCCAGCCGTCGCCCTCGTCGCCGAGCAGGCGCTCTTCCGGCAGGCGCACGTCCTCGAGCGTGATCTCACAGGTCGGCGAGGCGTTGAGCCCCATCTTCTCCCAGACCGTCGTCACCTCGAAACCGTCGTCTTCGCGGGGGTCGACGATGAACGTCGAGATGCCGTCATAGCCCGCATCGGGGTCGGTCACCGCTTTGACGAGGATCGAGCCCGCCTCGGAGGCGTTCGTGATGAACTGTTTGGTCCCGTTGAGGACCCACTCGTCGCCCGCTCGTTCGGCTCGAGTGTCCATGTCGGAGGCGTCGGAGCCGCTGTCGGGTTCGGTCAGCGCCCAGCCGCCGACGTACTCGCCCTCGGCGAGCGGGCGCAGCCAGCGTTCCTTCTGGGCGTCGGTGCCGAACAGTTCGATCGGTTTCGACGCCAGCGAGGTGTGTGCGACGTAGGAGAGCCCGATCGCGCCCGAAACGCGCCCGAGTTCCTCGGCGACCAGCGCGTACATCAGCGTATCGCCGCCGAGGCCGCCGTACTCCTCGGCGATCGGGACGCCCATCATATCCAGTTCGGCCAGTTGATCGAAGATCTCCGCGGGGAACCGGTGCTCGTCTTCGATCTCCTGGGCGATCGGCTCGATCTCCGTCTCGCAGAAGTCCCTGACGGTCTCCCGGACCATCCGATACTCGTCGGGCAGATCGACGGCCATACGTGATACTCGGTGGCACTCGGGATAAGCCCACTGCCGAAACTCGGTCTCCGAACGCGGGACTACCGCCAGCTGCCGTCTTCGTCGCCGTTGTCGGTTTCGTCGCCGTTGTCGGTTTCGTCGTCCCAGCCGCTCGAGCTACCCCAGTCGCGTTCGTCGTCCGGATCGTCCTGACTGCGGTCCTCGTCCCAGCCGGTCTCGTCGTCGAACTCGTCGGGCCGGGTCGTCGGGTCGTCTTCGTCCGGTCGGTCGCGCCACTCCGCCGTGCCCTCGCGGGCCGCCACACGCTGGTCGGGGATCAGGTCCAGTTCGTCGTCGGTGTCGCCGAGCACCAACAGCGCGTAGTACTGGAAGTACGACGCGATCGGGGCCCAGACCGCGCCCAGCAAGAGCAGGCCGAACACTGCGCCGAGCAGCCCGACAGGAATCGAGAGGAGGACGCCGAGCGGGCCCAGCGCGATGACGAGGAGTGCGATGACGAGGACGAACGGGATCGCGAGGACGATCGCCGCAATTCCGGCGACGATCCAGACGGCGGAGGCGATCACGAGTTGCAGGATCCAGACCAACAGGAGATAGACGACGTACTCGGTCCAGTTCGACCGGAACGTCGCCCAGAACCGACCCCAGGCGTCGAGAACGCCTCGGTCCTCGAGCAGCATGATCGGTGCGACGAACGCCGCGGTGAACTGCATCGAGATCCCGTAGAGCAATCCGACGACGATCGCGTACGGGATGAACGCCAGCACGGAGCCGACCGTGAGCGCGCCCTGCCCGCCCGTCGCCAGGAGGACGATGAGCAGAATCGGTACGCCGAGGAGGAGTAGCACCAGCAGCCCGAGTCCGATTCGGAACAGAAACAGCCACAGGCCGCGGCCGGTGTTGGCCCCGAAGTAGCGTCTAATGTGGACCTCGCCCGACCGAAGCGACTCGAGGAAGACGAACGTCATGACGGCCGAGAGGAATTCGTAGCCGAGCCAGAGCACGAGGAAGATCCCGAGTGCGATGAGTCCCCACAACAGGAGTTGCGAGGTCGGCACGTCGCTCTCGATCCCCGTCGGGGCATCGTCTTGAACCGGATCGTCGGTCACCACGCCGGCGTTTCCGCCCCCGCCGCCGAACGCCGGTCCGCCGGCTCCGAACGAGCTCACGAACAGCACGACGACTGCGAGCCGAAGCCACTGTCCCCGATCGATTGGCGTGAAAAACTCCCGAGTGACGTCGATCGCGTCACTGAGATCATCTATAGCGAACATATCTCTCTGATACCATGTTGACAGTGATAGTAGTTCTGCATTTTCCTCTGAAATACCCGGATCGCGGTGTATCACTCGGAGAAATACATCGCCGATCACTCACGTTCTGCCGGTGTCACTTCGAGACGCATTTAACGCGGCCGGCCGTGACACCGAGATATGGACATCCGCCGGCTCGCACGCGGGACCGTCGAGTGGAGCCGCCTCGAGCGCGTCGCTCGCACGCTGGCGGAACGGTACGACCGCGAGACGGTCCGCGTGGAGTTCCTCGAGGCAGACAACTGGCTCTCGACGCCCTGCGTTATCGACGATCAGTGGTTCGTCAAGGTCGTCTCCCGGCAGAACGCGCTGGTCCACGCCGTCCTGACGACCGGCCGGAACGTCGGCGCGTTCTCCTCGGGCACGGAGGGCTTTTTCGACCGGTTCGACACGCCCCGCGAGATGGTCGAACACGAGTACGAGGCGACCGAGCGGATGCGCGAGATCGGCGTCAACGCGCCCCGGCCCATCGATGCCTTCGAGGTGAACGGGCTCGGCGTCCTCGTCCTCGAGTATCTCCCCGATTTCGAATCGCTCGACGACGTCTCCGACGACGTGGTCGCGGAACGTGCCCCGGAGCTGTTCGAGATGCTCGCGACGCTGCACGACCACGGCCTCGCTCACGGCGACCTGCGGGCCGAAAACATCCTGCTCTGTGACGACGAGTTCTACTTCATCGACGCAACCAGCGTCCACGACGACCGGGTCGACGAGACGACCGCCTACGACCTGGCCTGCGCGCTGGCGCTCCTCGAGCCACGGATCGGCCCGCGCGAGGCCGTCGACGCGGCCGCGACTGCCTACGACGGCGACACGCTGCTCTCGGCGCGGGGGTTCCTCGATTTCGTCCGGCTTCGGCCCGATCACGAGTTCGACTCGACGACACTGCGCAGCGAACTCGAGAAAGCGGCCGACCTGAACGAGCGGTGAGCATCGGCGGCCCGTCGCCGTCTCACCGACGACGTCGGCAAGCGGGTCGAAACCGCGAACGGCGAGCCGATCGGCTCCGTTACGATGCCCGAAGCGGAGACCACCTACGTCGACGCCAACGAGGACGGAGAGTGCGATTCAGGCGATCCTCGAGTCCGACTCCGGCCTCGGCTCGAATCGGAGATCACGACGGACGTGCCGGGGGCCGCGGCGGATAACCGACGGTCTCGAGTCTCGGCGGCCGACCGTCAGTATCGCGTCTCGGCCGATCGGTCCGAAAGGGGCCGATCGAGACCGTTTCCGGACGCCGTTCCCGCGACTCATTCGTCACATGTGAACTACCAGCAGGATTTTCACCGCGCCCGTCCTCCCTCCGAGTATGAGCCAGCAAGTCACCGAACAGGTACGCGGTCACTACATCGGCGGCGAGTGGACGGACGGGGGCGGCGAGACGTTCGAGAGCGAGAACCCCGCGACCGGAGAGACGCTGGCGACGTTCGAACGCGGGACGGAGGCGGACGTGGACGCGGCGCTCGAGGCCGCCGAGGAGGCCTTCGAGGAGTGGCGCGACCTGTCGTACATCGACCGCGCGGAGTACCTCTGGGACATCTACCACGAGCTACGGGACCGCCACGAGGAACTCGGCGAGATCGTCTCGAAGGAGTGCGGGAAGGAGATCTCCGAAGGAAAGGCGGACGTGACCGAGGCCTGGCACATGGTCGAGTGGGCGGCGGGCAACGCGCGCCATCCTCACGGCGACGTGGTCCCCTCCGAAGTCGCGGGCAAGGACTCCTATATGCGGCGCAAGCCGCGGGGCGTGGTCGGCTGTATCACGCCGTGGAACTTCCCGGTCGCGATCCCGTTCTGGCACATGGCCATCGCACTGGTCGAGGGCAACACCGTCGTCTGGAAACCCGCCGAGCAGACGCCGTGGTGTGGCCACGTCATCGCCGAGATGATGGACGACGCCGGCGTTCCCGAGGGCGTCTTCAACATGATCCAGGGCTTCGGCGACGCCGGCGAGGCGATCACGGACGACGAACGCGTCGACACCGTACTCTTTACCGGCTCCGCGGCGGTCGGCCACGAGATCGCGGGGAAGGTCGGCGGCGAGCCCGGCAAGCTGGCGGCCTGTGAGATGGGCGGCAAGAACGGGATCGTCGTCACCGAGAAAGCGGACATGGACACCGCGGTCCACGCGGCGATCATGTCGAGCTTCAAGACGACTGGCCAGCGCTGCGTCTCGAGCGAGCGCCTGATCGTCCACGAAGACGTCTACGACGAGTTCAAAGACCGGTTCGTCGACGTCGCCGAGGATATTTCGGTCGGCGATCCGCTCGAGGAAGACACCTTCATGGGCCCGGCGATCGAGGCCGACCACGTCGAGAAGATCCGCCGGCACAACGACCTCGCACGCGAGGAGGGTGCGACCGTGCTCGTCGACCGGTTCGAACTCGAGGACCAGGAGATCCCCGAGGGGCACGAGGACGGGGCGGCTACTGCCGCCGATGGTGAGCGTAGCGGCAGCTACGCGAACGGCCACTGGGTCGGCCCGTTCGTCTACGAGATCGACTACGAGCCCGACCTGCGCTGTCTGAACGAGGAGTGTTTCGGCCCGCACGTCGCGTTGCTCGAGTACGCCGGCGACGTCGAGGACGCGGTCGAAATCCACAACGATACCCCCTACGGGCTGGCGGGGGCGATCATCTCGGAAGACTACCGTCAGCTCAACTACTTCCGGGATCACGCCGAGGTAGGGCTCGCGTACGCGAACCTCCCGTGTATCGGCGCGGAGGTCCAGCTCCCCTTCGGCGGCGTCAAAAAGTCCGGCAACGGCTATCCAAGCGCCCGCGAGGCCATCGAGGCCGTCACCGAGCGCACCGCCTGGACGATGAACAACGCCGACGAGATCGAGATGGCACAGGGCCTCTCGGCGGATATCAAGACCTCCGAAGACTGACCACGCTCGAGCGGCCCCGCCGTCGACCGCGGCGCGACTCGCCGGACCATCAAGAGTTATCGGGGTCGACGCCACCCGTATAGCCATGACCGAGTTCGCAGACCGAGTCGAGCAGGTGTCGATCAGCGGCATCCGCAAGGTGTTCGAGGCCGCCGGCGACGACGCGATCAACCTCGGGCTCGGCCAGCCCGACTTCCCGACGCCGGCCCACGCCCGCCGCGGGGCGATCGAGGCCATCGAGTCCGGCCAGGTCGACGCCTACACTTCCAACAAGGGAACGCCGCAGCTTCGGGAGGCGATCTCGGCGAAGTACGACCGCGACTACGGCCTCGAGGTCGACCCCGCCGACGTGATCGCCACCTCGGGCGGCAGCGAGGCCTTACACATCGCGCTCGAGGCCCACGTCGACCCCGGCGAGGAAGTGATCTTCCCGGATCCCGGCTTCGTCTCCTACGACGCGTTGACCCGGATCGCCGACGGGAGGCCCAAACCCGTTCCGCTGCGCGAGGACCTCACCCTCGACCCCGCGACGGTCGAGGACGCCATCACGGAGGAGACGGCGGCGTTCGTCGTCAACAGCCCCGCCAACCCGACGGGCGCGGTTCAAAGCGAGGACGATATGCGCGAGTTCGCCCGCATCGCGGACGAACACGACGTGCTCTGTCTCTCCGACGAGGTGTACGAGCACATCGTCTTCGAGGGCGAACACCACTCGCCGCTCGAGTTCGCCGAGACGGACAACGTGGTCGTCATAAGCGCCTGCTCGAAGACTTATTCGATGACCGGCTGGCGGCTCGGCTGGGTCGTCGCCTCGAATCGCCGGATCGAGCGCATGCTCCGGGTCCACCAGTACGGGCAGGCTTGTGCCTCCGCGCCCGCGCAGTTCGCCGCCGAGGCCGCCCTGACCGGTCCGCAGGAGCCGGTCCAGGAGATGGTCGAGACCTTCGAGGAACGGCGGGATCTCGTACTCGACGGGCTCACGGACGCCGGCCTCGAGGTGCCCACCCCCCAGGGAGCCTTCTACGCGATGCCGAAGGTCCCCGAGGGCTGGTGCGACGAAGTGATCGACCGCGGCGTCGTCGTCGTCCCCGGCGACGCGTTCGGCTCGAACGGCGAGGGCTACGCGCGACTCTCGTACGCAACCGGCACCGAGGAGCTAAAAGAAGCGCTCGAGATCATCGACGACGCGACTCGAGCCGTTCGATAGCGGGTCTCGTTTTGGGCGGAATCAGTCACTCCGTGCCGCGAACTCCTCGACGATCGTCTCGCAAAAGGCCTCGAGATCGTCCGGGTTTCGGCTCGTCACCAGTCCGTCGTCGGTGACGACTTCCTCGTCGACCCACTCGCCGCCCGCGTTTCGGAGGTCCGACTCGAGGCTGTGATACGAGGTCAGGGTCCGTCCCTCGACGGCGTCGGCTTCGAGCAGCGTCCACGGGCCGTGACAGATTACGCCCGCCGGCTTGCCGTCCGCGAGGTGCGCTTCGAGCAGTTCGACGCCGTCCTCGTCGGTCCGGAGTGTGTCCGCGCCGACGGTGCCGCCCGGGACGATCAGCGCGTCGTAGTCGTCCGCGGCGACCTCGTCGAACGTTTCGTCCACCGCGTAGGACTCGCTCTCCTCGAGGTCGTCGTTGACCGTCCGGCCCTCGCCCGGCTCGCTACCGAGCACGTCGACCGTCGCGCCGGCGTCGGCGACGGCGTCTCTCGATTCGGTGAACTCGATCTCTTCGGTCCCTTCGGGTGCGAGGAAGACGCCGACCGTCGCGCCCTCGAGCGGCTGGCTGTTGGATTCGTTCACGCTACGAGGGACGGGCGGCGTGCGGACAAGGATTCGACTTGCTCGTGCAACAGTGCCGGGCGTCGAAGCCTCTTCCAGCGTCCCGTCGAAGAATGCGCTCGTCGGTCTGCCTCGGGTGTACTATGCGGTCGGAAGGCGAATGGTAACGACACTCCCCATACCGTCTTCGGTCGAACACTGGAGCGTTCCACCGAGTTCGTCGACGGTCCATCGCGCGAGCAACAATCCGATTCCGTTCCCGTGGCGCAACTGAGACGGCTCGTCTCGCACCTCTTCGTCCACCATCGACCACTCGTCGGCGGATATCCCCGGTCCGTTGTCAGCGATTTCGATACGTACCTCTTCGGCCCGTTCGACCACACGAACCGCCACGTGTGGAGCGGACGCGGAATTGTGTTCGATACCGTTCTCGATCAGCTGTTCGATGGCGACCCCGATCCGCTCGGTGCACGCGGCGGCCGCTGGCGCTTCGACCGACACGTCGATCGATGCCTCCGGATAGCGCGCACGAATCCGTTCGGATACAGTTTCGACGAGGTCACCCACGTCGAGTCGGTTCGTCTCTCCGGGGCTGTGGAGAATCAAGTTCACCATCTCCTTTGCCTTCTCGCTGGTCGTGAGCAGGTTCCTGGCGGCGGCGTCGATGTGGTCCGCATACGCCGCCTGCTCCCCGTTCGGGACCGTCTCTTTGAGCGTGTCGACGTACCCTCGTATTACGGCGAGGTCGTTCCGGATATTGTGACGAAGCAGCCGGTGGAGCACCTGCAGGAGACGCTCTCGGTCTTTGAACGCCGTGATGTCGCGCCCCTCGGAGACTAGGAGGACGACCGTTCCGTCGTCGTCGGTTATCGGCCGGATCGAGAAATCAATGACGGCTTCTCCGTCGGCACCCTGAACCCTGAGTTCGTCCCGGTACGAATTCCCCGATTTCGCCCGTTCGAACCCCCTTCGGACCGCCTCTCGGTCCGCAGCATCGGAGAACTCGATCGTCTCCCAGAGTCTGGCCCCGATAATCGATTGCCAGTCCGAATCAGCGAACGAAAACCCCGCGCCGTTTGCTTCAATGACGGTCCCGTCCGTGTCCAGTAACCCCGTAAACTGGTAGGTGTTGTTGAACACCGCCTCGAACCGACGCTGTCGTTCCATGCGGCGCGACACGTCACGTCCGATACCGATCAGCTCCGCCGGTGTCCCGCGTTTGTTCACCATCGGTGCACCGGTAAACTCGTACGGAACGAGCTCACCGGCCTTCGTTTTGAGGTGGGCGTCGACCGTGGTCGTCTCTCCCGTATCGAAGACTCTCTCGATGTCCGCTCGAACGCGGCCGCGGTCCTGTTCGGCGATGAACTCGAGCGGTTCCATCGCGGCGATCTCCTCGTCGGTGTAGCCGGTGGCGCGCCGGAAGTGGTCGTTCCACCGCGTGAACGTCCCGTCGGTGTCGAAGGCGTAGAGCAAATCCGGCAGGGCTTCGAAGACGCTCTTCGTGAACGCCTGCTCGTCCCGAATCGACTGTTCTCGCTCTCGGCGGTCAGTGATGTCCTGCACGGCGCCTCGGAGTCGGACGACCTCTCCGTCCATTAGCTGCGGGACGCCTTTTGCACGAACCCATCGCTGCTCGCCGTGCTGGGTGACGATTCGGAGTTCGTGATCGAAAGACGTTCCCTCACGAATCGCAGCGTCAATTGCCCGTCGTATCACGAGTCGGTCCTCGGGATGGTAGAAGTCGATCGCCGCTTCGATGGACGGGGAGGCATCGAGGGGAAGACCGTGGATTCGATTGACCTGATCGGTCCATCGTAGGTCGCCCGTATCGGGGTCGAGCTCCCAGCCGCCGACCGCGGCCATCTGTTGGGTGTACGCGAAGAGATCGTTTTGTCGTTCCAGACGCCGTTCGTACGCCTTCCGTTCCGTGATGTCGACAGCGATTCCCTCGAGAGCCTGCACGGTTCCGTCGGTAACGATCGGCGTCCCGCGCTCCATGACGTGCTTGATATCGCCGGAACGCGTTCGGATGCGATAGGTTTCGGTAAATCGGCGGCGAGCATCGACACTCGCTCGGATTTTCCGTTCGAGGGAGTCCCGATCGCCGTCGATGACGAGGCTGCCATACGTCACGTCGCCCTGCGTGAATGCGGCCGCTGAATAGCCGGTGAGGACTTCGACCTGTCCCTTCAGAACCATCCTCTCCCATGGCGGTTCGGGCTCACACCAGTAGGCCAGGCCGGGAAGGTTCTCGAACAATCGATCCAGTATCAGACCGGGTTCATCGGGGAAATTACTGTCGGTCACATTCTGGTCTCGTTCTACCAAATCGAACGCGTTGGTTTAAGTCTCGTGGCCGACGACTCGTGCGGTCACACCTTCGGCGCCGTGGTAGCAGTTTTCCCCACCGACCCGGTCGGCTGTGGCTTCCCCACCGAACCGGGATCCGAGTTTCTGCACACCGTCCCGTCGAACGGACTCGAGCGACGACCACTGTTATACCGGGGCGGAACGTTCGTTCGACCGTCATGCGCGCTGTACGCCTTCACGAACACGGTGACGCGGACGTACTGCAGGTCGACGAGATCGACCGACCCGAACCCGACGCGGACGAGCTACTGGTCGAGATCGCCGCCGCGGGCGTCAACCCCGTCGACACCTACTTTCGGGACGGCTCGTATACCCCGGTCGACGTCCCCTTCTCCCCCGGCGTCGACTTCGCGGGCGTCGTCGCCGAAGCGGGCGACGCCGTCGAGGGGTTCGACGAGGGCGACCGCGTCTTCGGGACCGGGATCGGCAACGGTGGCTTCCAGGGGTCGTACGCCGAGTACGCGACGGTCCCCACGGACCGCGTCGTCCACCTCCCTGGCGATGCCGACATCACCGAAGCGGGTGCCGCGGGCGTCGCGGCCGTCACGGCCTGGCGCGCGCTGATCGATCACGCCGACCTCGAGCCCGCAGAGTACTGCCTGATCCACGGCGGTTCCGGCGGCGTCGGCCACGCGGCCGTCCAGATCGCGGCCGCCGTCAGCGCGCGGGTGATCACCACCGCGTCCGAGGAGTACCACGACGCGCTGTCCGACTTCGGGGCCGAAACGGTCCTCGATTACGATCGCGACGATCTCGCCGACGCCGTGCTCGAGGCCTCGAACGGCGGCGTCGACGCCGTGTTGGACCACCGGCTGGACGACTACTTGCAGTTCGACGCCGAGGTCGCGGCGACGGGCGCACGCGTCGTCGGCATCGGCGAGAACAGCCCCGATCCGGGCTTTACGAACGACGGCGCGGCTCGATCGAAGGATGTCGCCTACCAGTTCATGAGCATGTTCAACACGCCCGATCTGCGCGTGCCGCTGCGCGGCGTCGGCCACCTCATGAACGCCGGCGGGCTCTCCATCGACGTGGCGCGGACGTACGACCTCGAGGAAGCCGCCGCCGCCCAGCGCGCCGTCATGGAAGACAGCTTCCTCGGGAAACTGGTGGTCGAACCGTAACAGCGGAAACCCGACTTCCAGCGGGAGAGCAATCCGGCAAATCGGGGCTACCGGGGCGCGTCGCAGACGGCCTTTGCGCGCGAGAGTAGTGTTCGACCCCGATCGGTGAGCCGGACCGTCTCCGTCTCGGACTCGAACTCGACTGCGCCCGCTGCGGCCAGTTTCGGCACGTGGGCGTGATGCAGCGAGATCCGTGCGGCGCGGCGGTCCCGCGACGACACGTCTCCGTGGTCCGAGATCGCGTTCGGCACCGAGGTCGTCTCCCGTGTCGCGATTTCGACGGCCGCCTCCGCGAGCAGGGCCGAGCCGCCGACGCTCTCGAGGTACTGCAGCAGCTCGCGGCGTCTACGGTCTGCTAACAGGTCTATTGCCGAGTCCGAATCGTCGAACGCGGTGTAGCTGTCGGGCGACCCGAGTAGCGGGATCATGCCACCGATAGCGCCCGAACGGTATATATGCGGCGTGTGAGTCCGATCGAAACACTACCCCGGTTCACCGAAAATTCGCCGCCGTAAGCGGTCCTCCGCGCGTTTCGCGGCCCGCCGATCTCGCGACTCGCGTTACGCGAGGTCGGCGACCGCTTCCATCGTCGTCAGCTTGTCTTCCTCGCTCATTCCGTCGACGAAGCCGATCCGAACGGCGTCGACACCGTCGATTTCGCTGTACTCTTCGAGCCACTCGCGGACCTCCTCGGGGGTGCCCGCGGGTGCCAGTTCGTCGAGCAGTTCGTCGGGCAGGGCCGCGGCCATCGCGTCGGTGTCGCGGTCGTCCCAGGCCGCCCGGATCTCCTCGACGATGTCGGGATAGCCCTGTTCGGCGACCGAGTTCCCGTAGTAGGGGCCGTAAGCGCCGAGCATGAACGCGATCGAACCTCGTGCTCGCGCGCGGGCCGCCTCGCGGTCCTCGGACGCGATACAGCGGACGATCGGGGCCACCCGCAGATCCGAGAGCTCCTTGTCGGCCAGTTTGGCACCGCGCTCGAGGTCCTCGAGTCGGTCGCGCAGGCCGTCGGCGGTGAACATCTGCGGGGCCCAGCCGTCGCCGAAGCGACCGGCCATCTCGGTGGCTTTGGGGCCGAGGGTTCCGAGGTCGATCGGCGGCGGATTCTCGGTCGGGCCGCGCTCGTAGCCCAGCCCAGGGATATCGAAGATCTCGCCCTCGTAGGCGGGGTTGCCTTCCTCGAAGACCGCGCGCATGATCTCGATCACTTCGCGGGTCCGGCGCAGCGGGCGGTCGAACTCCATGCCGTGCCACCGCTCGGTGATCGCGGGCGAACTGGGCCCGATTCCGAATCGGTACCGGCCGTCGGCGGCCGCCTGCAGCGACAGCGCCGTCTGAGCGAGCATCGCCGGCGTCCGTCCGTACGGCGAGATCACGTCGGTCGAAATGCCGAGTTCCTCGGTGCGGTCGGCGGCCAGCGTCAGCGCCGGCACGATGTTCCAGCCGGTCGTCTCGCCGACCGTGATCCGGTCGAAGCCCAGGTCCTCCGCCTGCGCAGCCCGATCGCCGACATCCTGTGGCCGATCGTAGTCGCCAAGACGAAGCAGCAGGTCCAGTTCGGCGTTCATCGCTCGTCCCTCCGCGTCATCGCTCGAGTCGCGCGTCGCAGTGTCATCACCATGCATCGCGGTACGCAATCACATAAAACTGTAGCGTTTCCGTTCGGTCACGACGCGGACAATGACCGTTCGAGCGCCGGCTGAGACCGAAATCGAGACGGTTCAGTCCGAGAGAATCTCGTCACAGAGCCGTCGTGCGGCCTCGAGGTGCTCGCGCGCGTCGTCGTCGGCCGGTGTGTCGGCTTCCGAGAGGAGCGAGCGGACCGTCTCGACGCGCTCGCGGACGACCGCTGGCTCGAGGTCGCTTCTCGCGACGTCTTCGGCTACCGCTTCGGCCTCGCCCAGCCAGCGGTTCGTCCGCCGGTCGATCGGGCGCTCGGCGGTCGCCGCCAGCCGGCGGTAGAGCGCGCGGGACAGGGCCTCGAGCGAATCCGGTTCGTCGTCCCCGTACGGATCCGTCACGGTCGAACGGACGGCCGCAGACGCCCTGACTGTTCGCCCTCGAATCGGGGCGGCCAGCGGTCTCCGGTTCCGTCGCTCGAGCCGGTGGGAAACGTTGATACCGGTTGTGACTAACGTGGTCGTATGACACACGACTGCTCGTTCCTCGAGGAACTCGACCTCGCGGACGACCAGCTCTCCTTCGCGGACGGCCGCCGAGAATCGCACGCGACCGACTACGGCTCGGAACGGAACGACGAGGACGGCGTGCTGCCCGATGCGGTCGTCTGGCCCGAGACCACCGACGACGTCTCGGCGGTGCTTTCCGCGGCGACCGACCGCGGCGTCCCCGTGACGCCGTATGCCGCGGGGACGGGCCTCGAGGGCAACGCCGTCCCGGCCCACGGCGGAATCAGTCTCGACCTCACGCGCATGGACGACGTGGTCGACTACCGACCCGACGACTTCCAGATCGACGTGGGGCCGGGGATCATCGGCTCGGCCGTCGACGAGCACGTCGCGCCGGACGGCCTCTTCTTCCCGCCGCTGCCGTCGTCGGGCGACATCTCGACGATCGGCGGGATGATCGCGACCGACGCGAGCGGGATGCAGACGGTCCGCTACGGCGAAATCGCCGACTGGGTGCTCGGCCTCGAGGCGGTGCTCGCCGACGGCACCGTCATCGAGACGGGCTCGCGGGCGATCAAGACCTCGAGCGGCTACAACCTGACCGACCTCATCGTAGGCAGCGAGGGGACGCTGGCCGTCGTCACCGAGGCCACGCTGGAACTCGCGGGCCGCCCTGAACAGATCCGCGGCGGCCGGGCGATCTTCGAGACGTTAGACGACGCGGCCGAAGCCGTCTTCGACGCAGTCCGGACGGACGTCGCCGTGGCACGAATCGAACTCGTCGACGGCCTGAGCGCGACGATGGCAAACGACTATCTAGGCAGCGACCTGCCGGACGCACCGATGGTCTTCCTCGAGTTCCACGCGAACCACGGCGTCGAGGAGGAGATAGACCTCTGTCGGGCGATCTTCGAGGACCACGGCGTCGTCCGCTTCGAGATGAGCGACGACGACGCCGAGATGGACGCGCTCTGGAAGGCTCGACGGGAACTGGCCTACGCCGTCTCGACGTACGACCCCGACCTCCAGCCGCTCCACCCCGGCGACGTGACGGTGCCGATCAGTTCCTACCCCGAAGTCGTCCGCGAGGCGAAGCGACTGGCCGACGAACACGACCTCCTCGTCCCTTGTTTCGGCCACGCCGGCGACGGCAACCTCCATTACAGCGTCATGGTCGATCCGAGCGATCCCGACCAACTCGAGCGCGGCGAGCGCCTCTATCGGGAGATCGTCGAACTGGCGATCGACCGGGGCGGCACCGCCACCGGCGAGCACGGCATCGGCGAGGGGAAACAGAAGTACCTCGAGCCCGAGCACGGGGCCGGCGCGGTCGAGGCGATGCGGACGATCAAGCGGGCGCTTGACCCGACCGATACTCTCAACCCGGGGAAGATCTTCCCCGAGACGGCCGACGGCGGGCGAGTGCACGGTTCGGAGCGCTAACCGGCTCTCCTCTCGAGGTCGCGCTTTGGCCGGCGACAGACATACCGAATCCGGTATGTACGCAACCGTTATCACTCTCCCGTCGAATCACGTTGCCCATGCAACGGCGGGCCTTTCTCGCAGGGACCTGCGCCGCTACAGCCGGGGCCGTCGCGACGGTCGGCTCCGTCGCTGCCGGCGACGGTGGGGGTACCCTCACGATCGAAGTCCTCCCTCACGCGTCCGTCGGGCCGACTGACGGCGCGATCGGGCCCGTCCTGGAGGGCGCGCGACTGTTCGCCCAGACGTGGACGGACGCGACCCCCGGTTCGGCCGAGGTGAGACCCGAGCCGACGAGGATCGCCGACTTCGATATCGTTCCGTCCTACCGGGACACCCTCGACGCGCTCGAGGCCGACGACGCCCTCGGAGCCGAGCGGACGCCCGAGACCGTGACGCTGTGTATCGTCGACGGTCCGACGACTGCGGGCGCGATGCGGTCGTACGCCGGCGACGACGGGATCGGAGCGGGGAAATCGGGCGCGTACGGCTACGTCAACACCGGGCTCGGCGGCCTGCTCGGACTGCGCGTCGGGATGCCGCCCAGTCTGACACGAAACTTCGCCGCCCACGAGTGCGCCCACGCGGTGCTCGGCTGGGCGGACTTTCCGCACTATCCGGCCGACGAGACGCACAACGACCCGTCGCCCGGACTGCGCGCCCATAGCTGTGGCGCACAGGACCACCCCGCGGCGAGCGGGCTGTTCGTCCGCCACGGGATCACGCCGATGGCGACGGGATACTCTGCCCGGGAGAGTCGAAACACGCCCCGAGAGCACCGATTCGCGACGGTGCGAGGGAAACCCGGAGCGACCGCAGAGCCGGTCGACGAATCGTGGTCGTACTTCAACATGGCGTACGTTCCGCAGTTCTCGGGGACGGCTCGAGCGGCGATGGCTGCACACTACCGGCAGTTCTTCTCGTAATCCCCGCAAGGCCGCTCCGTCGCTACTCCCCGCAGCGCCGATGCTTGGCCGGCCGCTGGCGTGTCCCGATATCGGTCAGGCAGCCGATGGAGTGTCGGAGCAAGCGCAGTGTTTAACACGAAACCTATCTGAGATAGGAACAGTTCGGGGAGCGGGTGAGTACCTCGCTCCGACGATCGAGGGAGACATGCAAAGCAGGATTTACGTCGACGTTCGAGCCAGTTGTAGCCTCCTCGGTACGGTGCTGAAGTATCTCTCGTTGACGCTACTGTTTCCGACGGTGGTCGCGCTGTACTACCGGGAGAGCCCGATTCCGTTCCTCGCCACCCTGGTCGTCGCCGTCGTGGTCGGCGCGGGTCTCGAGCGCCTCGAGGCCGAGCCCGAACTCGAACACCGCGAGGCATTTCTGCTCGTTTCGCTGACGTGGCTCGTCCTCCCGCTGGTTGGGATGCTCCCCTATCTCCTCGCCGGGACCGGGACGATCGCGGATCCAGTCAACGCCTTCTTCGAGAGCATGAGCGGCTTTACGACGACCGGCGCGACGGTCATGGGCAATATCTCCGTCGAGACCCACTCGCGGTCGATCATGATGTGGCGACAGCTCACCCAGTGGCTGGGCGGGATGGGCATTCTCGTCCTGATGGTCGCGATCCTCTCGGAGCTCTCCGTCGGCGGAACGCAGATCATTCGGGAGGAATCGCCCGGCCTGCAGGTCGAGAAGTTGACGCCGCGGATCCGGGAGACGGCTCGCGCGCTCTGGTTGATCTATGCCTGGTTTACGCTCGCCGCTGTGGTCGTCTACTACGGCCTTCACCTCGCCGGTCTAGCTCCGGAGATGACGTTCTACAACGCCGTCGCCCACGCGCTCACGTCGCTGCCGACCGGCGGCTTCTCCCCGGAGGGGCGCAGCGTCGAGGCCTTCAGCCCGATCGTCCAGTGGGCGGTCATGGTCTTCATGATCGTCGCCGGGACGAACTTCGCGCTCTACTGGTACGCCTGGCGCGGCGGCCCGAAGCGACTGACCGAGAACGCCGAGTTCCGGGCGTACCTCCTCGCGATGGGCGCCGTCGGCGCGCTGCTCTCGGCCCTGCTGTTCCTCGGAGCCGGCCTCGCGACCGACCCCGAGGCCGTCGCACCGATTCCGGGCAGCCTCGAGCGCTCGCTGCGTCACGGGCTCTTCCAGTCGCTCGCGATCGTGACGACGACCGGGTACGCGAGTATGGACTTCAACACGTGGAGTGATTCGACCCAGGTGATCCTGATTTTCGCGATGTTCCTAGGCGGCTCGGCGGGGTCGGCGGCCGGCTCGATCAAGATCGTTCGCTGGTACGTCATCCGGAAGTCGATGGGGCGCGAACTCTTTCGGCTCGTCCACCCCCAGGCGGTGCGCCCGATCCGTATGGGCGGGACCGGTGACGTCATCGACGAGGACACGACGCACGGGATCTTCGTCTTCGTGGCGATCTTCCTGACGCTGTTCGTCGTCTCGACCGTGCTCCTCCTCGTCGACGCCCATCGCACGCCGGGGCTCTCGCTGTCGGCGATCGAGGCGGCGAGCGCGGTGATCGCGACGCTTGGCAACGTCGGTCCGGGCGTCGGCGTCGTCGGCCCGATGAACAGCTACGAGCCCTTTTCGAACGCCGCGAAGCTCTACATGGTCTTCCTGATGTGGATCGGCCGGCTCGAGATCCTCTCCGTGCTGGTCATCCTGACGCCGGCGTACTGGCGGTCGTAGCGCGTTCACTCCTCTTCGCCGACGCGAGAGAGCGATTCGCCAGCCGCCGCGTTCGTCGCCGCCTCGAGGAAGTCGACGCCCGTGATCTCGAAGCGTGCGCCGCCGCAAGCGTCTTCGGCGGCCGTCACCGACCAGCCGTGTGCCTCGCAGATATCGGCGACGATCGAGAGCCCGAGGCCCGTCCCGCGATCGCTGGTCGTGTACCCCGATTCGAAGAGTCGCGCCGGCTCGGCTCCGAACCCCGTGCCCGAGTCCGTCACCGCGAACCCGTCGTCCAGCGTTTCGACGGTCACAACCAGGGTGTGGTCGTCGCCGTGGCCCGCGTCGACTCGGTCTGAACGCGGCTCCGCCCGTCCGTGGTCGACGGCGTCCTGCCGAGCCTGCGATGCAGGGCTCGTCGATCCGTGATCGACGGCGTTTCGAAAGAGATTCTCGAGCAACTGGCGAAGCTGGGTCCGGTCCGCGGTGCACACCCCGTCGCTGGCGATCGAAAGCGTCGCGTCATCCGTCTCGACCGTCGACCAGGCTTCAGTCGCCACGTCGGCCAGCGATACCGGTCGCAGGTCTAGGGCGGCCCGCCCCTGTCGGGCGAGCGCTAACACGTCGTCGATCAGTTGCTCCATGCGCTCGTGAGAGTCGGCGACGGTCCGGACGTACTCGGGGTCGTACTCCTCCTCGAGCAACTCGAGATAGCCCTTCGAGACCGACAGCGGGTTCCGGAGGTCGTGACTGACGACATCCGCGAACTCGTCTAACCTGCGGTTCTTGCGCTCGAGTTCGCGCGCTCGTCGGACGCGGTCGGTGACATCGTGGACGACGACCGTCCAACCGATCGGCTGCCCGCGGCCGTCGTCGATCGGCGAGGTCGACAGCTCGTAGTGCCGGCGGTCGGTGCCGTCTTCGAGGGAGAACTGGTCGATGCAGTCCTCGGTATCGGGGTCGGACCGCTCATCACGGGCGTTCCGATCGGTCGGTGCGTCGATCACCGTGTCGACATCGATCGGGACGACGGTATCGACCGGTTCGCCGACGAGCCGGTCGCTCGCGAAGAGTTCCCGTGCGACCGGATTGCAGTCGACGACTCGACGGTCGGCGTCGATGACGAGCACCCCGTCCTCGAGGTTCGCGACGACCTCGCTGCGAGCGATCGGGGTGAGCTCGAGGAGACGATACCGGTAGAGGCCGAACGTGATCGCGAGGCCGGTGATCGTAAACCCGATCGGCGTCGTCCCGACGATCTCGAGCGACGAGGCCGAGAGGACGGCCGTCGCCCAAGGGACCGCGATCGCGACGAACACGGCGACGCCCTGCCAGCGGTAGAGCCGTTGGCTCCGCGCGATCACGGCGACGACAAGCACCGAAGTGATCGCGAGACAGAGCGTCGCGTAGCCGAGGTGGGCGAACAATCCGATGCTCGGCTCCGAGGTCGCAACCGTCGCGGACGACGTCCACCAACTGCCGAGAGCGATCGGCTTCTCGTGTGGCGGACCCCACAGCACGTGCGTGCGGCCGTTGATCGTCAGTAGGCCGATCATAATCAGCGGCTCTATCGCCAGCAGGCCGACCCGACGCCGAGTGAGCCACCGATCTTTGCCCGTGTATTCGAGCGCGAAGACGAGAAACAGCGTCGGGATGACCGCGGCACACGCCCACTGCACGTCGGCCCAGCGCAGCTTCCACGCCAGCGTCGTCGATTCGATCTCGAGGATGTGGGTCCCGAGCCAGACGACGACGGTCGCCATGAGCGCTGTGAGGGCGGTCGCACCGGCGGCTGGGCGCGTCCGCCACGCCGAGAGGGCCGTCCCGGCGGCGACGACGAGCGAAAGCGCGAGGACGATGCTGTACGGAGTGATGACCCAACCCATCCGTGACTAGCTCCTTCTGCACCAACGAGACGCAAGTGTCTACCGGCCGAGAACCCTTCGGATACGCCGGAAACCGCATGAAAACACTCAGTCGTGGACCAGCACGTCGAGCACGTCCGGCCCCTCGCTGGCGAGCGCGTCCTCGAGCGCGCCCTCGATCTCGTCGGGCGTCTCGATGAGTTCGGCACGGGCGCCGTGGCTCTCGGCGTTTTTCACGAGATCGACCGCGGGCTCGAAGTCCATGCCGACGAAGTCGTAGTCCTCCTCGTCGCCGCCCATGAGGTGGAGCGTGTTGTCCTTCAGGATGCGGTAGTTGCGGTTATCGGAGATGACGACCGTCAGGTCGAGATCGTAGCGGGCGGCGCTGTAGATCGAGTGCGGGTAGTACTGGTAGGAGCCGTCGCCGATGAAACCGATCACGTCGCGGGGCTCCTCGCGTTGCTCTTCGGCGACGGCGGCACCGACCGCGGCCGGCAGCCCGTAGCCGAGGCCGCCGCCCTTGTTCGACATGTACTGTTCGGGGCCGAGGTCCCACCGGGTCAACATGGCGTACTTCGAGGTGACGCCCTCGTCGACGATGGCCGCGTCGCCGGCGACGCGCTCCATGGCGTCGACGAGTTGGGCCTTCGAGGAGCCGGGATCGCTTCCGTCGCTCTCGCCGTAGCCGGCCATCTTCTCGTCGACCATCGCTTTCACGTCGGCGACCTCCTCGAGTCGGTCGGCGACCACGTCGTCGGAGAGGCGTTCTTGGACGCGCTCGGAGAGTCCCTGCAGCACGAGGCCGGGGTCGCCGACGACGGCCGCGTCGGCGGGCTGGTTCTTGCCGACCTGCCAGGCGTCGTCGCTGATATGGATGCAGGTCGTGTCGGTCTCGACCAGCGCCTCCTCGTGGCGAGTCAGCGTCGTGTTCGTCGAACAGCCCACAAACAGCAGCGTGTCGGTGTCCATCAGCATCGAGGCCAAGTCCTCGTTCGTCGGCAGATAGGAGACCCACTGCTCGTGGTCCGTCGGGAAGTCCACCTCGCAGGAGAGGATCTCGCCGTGAACGCGAGCGCCCGTTGCCTCCGCGAGGTCGACCGCCGCGGCGACGGCGTCCGCGCCCGAGCGGGCGATGTGATCGCCGACGACCATCACCGGGCTCTCGGCCTCGGCCAGCAGGTCGGCGGCGCGCTCGAGTTGCACCGGATCGCCGCTCCCGGCGTTGGGAATCGCGCCGAGTCGCACTGGTTCGGCGTCGGTCTCAGCCATCGTCACGTCCAGCGGCAAGCCGAGGAAGACCGGCCCCGTCGGGGGCGTCATCGCGACGCGGAACGCCCGGCGGAGCATCGTCGGCAGCGCCGAGACGTCGAGGACCTCGTCGGACCACTTGCAGAACTCGCGGGCCATCTCCGCGAGCCGGCCCGAGAGGATCGGCTCCTCGTGGCGGAAGTCGGTGCTGTGGTTGCCCGCGGTCACGACCAGCGGCGCGCCGGCGATCTTGGCCGCGTAAAGGTTGCCCAGCCCGTGGGCCAGGCCGGGTGCGATGTGGAGGTTCGCCACGCCGACCGGGGTGACCGAGTCGTCGTGATGGGAGTGATACCGCCGGCGTTGGGCGTAGCCGCCGGCCATCCCCACCGCGATATCCTCGTGGAGCGCGAGCCGGTACTCGAGGTCGCTCTCCCCGATGGCGTCCATGATCGGCAGTTCGGTCGTTCCGGGATTACCGAAGACGTAATCGACGCCGTAGGATTCCAGAGCATCAGTGAAGAGATCCGCACCAGTGTAGCTGTCCGTCATGCTCCCCCGTGGCACGTCACCGACCATCAAACTGTGTGTTTCGGAATCCCGGAACCAGCGTCTGTGACGCTGGCCCGGGTATTATACATCAGTTCGTTGTCGCTCGGATATGGCCCTCGCGAGAGACGAGACCGGTGTCGGCGCGACGGCTCGAGCGTTCTGGTCGCAGGTCCATCCCGTCTTCATGACGCCGCCGCTGGCTGCATCGCTGTTCGGCGCGATCCTCGCCGGGAACGTCGAGCCGCAGCTCGCGGTGATTCACGTCGTCGCGATGTTCGCGGCAGTCTACACAGCCCACGTCAAGGACGGCTACGTCGATTTCCACGTCCGCGGCGAGGACGACGATCACCCGCTGACCGCGATCGGCTGTCGCGTCGCGCTCGCGCTGTCGACGGCGACGTTCGCGGTGTGCTGTCTCGCGCTCGCCGTTCTCGTCGGCCCGGCCGCGGTCGCGCTGGTCCTCCCGACGTGGTTGATCGCCTACCACCACGCGCCGCAACTCGACATGAATCCCGTGACGGCGACGACCGGCTACCCGCTCGGGATCGCCCTCTCGGTGCTCGGCGGTTACTACGTGCAGGCGGCGACGCTCACCGCGGTCCCGATCGCCTTCGCGCTCGTCTTTCTGATCCTCCTCTCTGGTATCAAGGTGATCGACGACGCGCAGGACTACGCGTACGACCGGTCGATCGAAAAACGAACCGTCGCCGTGGCCGTCGGTCCAGATCGCGCCTACGGCGTCGCCTACGGTCTGATGGCCCTCGCCCTGGTCGCCGTCGTCGCGTTCGCGCTCGTCCGCGTCTTTCCCGTCACGTCGCTGCTCGCGGCCCTCGCTTTTGCCGCCGTCGCGCTCGTCGCGCGCCGGGCCGACCCCGAACTCGCGACCATGCTCCTCATCCGCGGCTCGTACGTCTTCCTCGCCGTGCTCGTGGCCGCGGTGCGATTCGATCCGGTCGCCGGCCTCGTGTGAGGCGACGCGGCTCGCGAATCGCTGGCTCGAGCGATCGCTATACTGCGCCGCGGTGGCCACACCGCGGACAGTACATACTCCCCTGTTTGATGAGCATGTAACTCTCGTTGCAACGGCCACACGGGCAGCCGACCGAGACGCCGACCTCCCGTCCGAGTGCGGTGATCGTGTTTTTCAGTTGCTGCTGTTGGCGCTCGGTCGCCTCGAGGCGCTCACTTATCGCGGCCAGTTGCGCCCTGAGCGCCCGGTCGCGTTTCGATTCGGAACTAGCCGGCGAACGTGGGATCATGTGCCGCGTAGGGCGCCACGAGCGAAAAGGATATCTCCACCCGCCACCGGCCGAGACACTGCGGTGAACAGGACTGTTTCGCCCCTCAATCGTTCGCATCGTCGATTCGGTCGGGTCCTCGAGCGAGTCCCTACTCGGTTTCTTCCCCGGTCGGCGGCTTCCAGTCCAGCTTGATCGTCACCGTCTCGCGGTCCCCGCGCAGGATCGACGACCGCTCGCGGACGCCGACTTCGTACGCGATGGTTTCCGACGGATGCAGATCGACCGTCTTGTTCCCCGTTCGAACCGACGACGAGCCGTCGCCCTCGAGTTCGTCGGCCAGTTCGCGGAGCCGGTCGGCGGCCTCGGTTCGCGTGAACTCGTCCTCGGACAGTGTTTTCTCCACCATAGATCGCCTTTCATCGAGTCCGCGGCATAAGCTGCCTGCCTGACGGTGTCGGCTCGAGTGACTGAAGCGTACCGCTAGAAGTCCCGGTCGCGAAATCCGCCATCTATAGAGAGTCGGAACAGATTAGCAAAAAATAAAGTATTTATGTCTAATAAAATTGGAACGTTACTACTGACTTTGAGACCGTTGCACTCCGATCGCGGCCGGTATCTGGTCGTCGCTGTCTCCGTCCTGCTCCTCTCTGGCGCGCTCCTCAGCATCGGTGCCGTTCATCACCGTTCTCTGCATCTGGGACCGGACCAGACCGAAACGTCTTCCGACCCAGTAAATCCATACGGAAAGCGGACCCTGGTCGTTGGCATAGACGGCTCGGGGACGGGCCAGATGCGGACGGGAGAGGTCGCTGTCGCCCTCGAGTACTGGAGCGAACACAGCGACGTGTACGCCGGCTACCCCATCGAATACGACCTGCAGCCGAACGCGACCGACCCAGACGTACGGGTCGAGTGGGTGACGGAAATAAAGCGGTGTGATCGCTCTCGGAATTCACATCTCGTCGGGTGTGCGGATATCGTCAGACGGGATGCTCCGGATACCGTTTCGGTCACCGTCGAAACGGGTTTCATACGGAGGGATAGCGTGGAACTACTGAAACACGAACTCGGACACACCCTCGGCCTCACTCACGACGACGAACCGGACGAGATCATGTCCTCGTTCTGATGAGCGCGAACCGGTCTGATGTGAGCGTCGCTGGCGATACACCCTCGCGGAACGACTGTCTCGCCGAGTAGACGGACGCTGATCGGTTCGGACGAGACACTTCCTGCACTGATCGACGTAGGAAGTCGGACGAACGACGGGGTGAAACTCGAGTTCGTGGTGGTCAGTTCGTGGTGGTCAGTTCGTGCTGACGATCTTGATCACGTCGCCTTCCTCGAGTTCGTAGCCCTCGCCGACCTCGCGGTTCGTCTTGGCGTTGACGGCGTGGAGGTAGCCGTCACCGATGTCTGAGTGGACACTGTAGGCCAGATCGACCGGCGTCGACCCCCGCGGGAGCAGGAAGGCGTCGGGCAACACGTTGCCGCTGCCGTCGGACCACTTGGCGGCGTCCTCGACGGGGTAGGCGGTGAGGTGGTCGAGCAGGTCGTAGACCGCGTGATCGAGGGCCGCCTGCACGCCGGTCCCTCCCCAGTCGGCCATGGTCTCGGCGAGTCCCTCGAGCGCGTCTCGCTGGGCGTCGTTGACGCCGTCGCCGATGGCGATCGTCTCGTCGCCGGGATCGTAGTCGACGAGGCCGTTGTCGGCCGCCCGGCGGAGCGCGAGTTCGCCCTCCGCGGTGGTGGGGATCACGGGTTTGTCGAGTTCGAGGAGGCGTTCGACGTTTTCCTCGGGCGCGATATCGATCTTGTTCGCGGCGACGACGATCGGTTTGGTCCGCCGGCGAACGTCGCGGGCGAGCGCCTCGCGGTGCTCGTCCTCCCACTGGATGGGGTCGGCGGGGTAGTCCAGATCGCGAAGGACGATCGCGATCTGTTTCGGCGAGGCGCCAAAGCCCGAGAGCATCTCCGAGAGGGCGTCGTCGATGTCGAAGTCGGGCGAGCGGGACTTTCGCTCGACGGACTCCCAGTTGCGCTCGACGATGCCGGCCAGCCAGAGGTCCATCTCCTCTTCGATGAAGTCGATGTCCGCGAGCGGGTCGTGTTCGCCGATATCGACGGGTTCGCCCTTCTCGTTGGTTCCGCCGGAGGCGTCGACCACGCTGACGATCACGTCCGCGTTCGTCAGTTCGTCCAGAAACTGGTTACCCAGTCCCTTCCCCTCGTGGGCGCCCGGCACCAGTCCTGCCACGTCGATGAGTTCGATCGGGACGTAGCGCTTGCCGTCCTCGCAGTCGTCGGCGTTACAGCGCTCGTCGCGCTCGAGGCAGGGACACTCGGTCCGGACGTAGCTCACCCCGCGGTTGGCGTCGATCGTGGTGAACGGGTAGTTGGCGACGTCGACCTCCGCCATCGTCGCCGCGGTGTAAAAAGTGGACTTGCCGGCGTTGGGTTTCCCGGCAAGTGCGATCGAAAGCATGGCTCAGCGTAGCAGGGTCCGGGAAAACTACCTTTCGATTCCGCAACCCGGTTTCCGACGAGGTGCAGTCCCGGATCGGGGTATCGTCGGGCGTTATCTGGTACCCGGTTCGAACGCCTCGAGGACGACCGACGCCTCGCGGACGCCCTCCTCGAAGACCGCGTGGTCGGACGCCGAGACGCGATCGGTATGCGGGTCCCAGTCGACGGCCCGAATTTCGCGCAGTTCGGGGAGTGTGGCGTGTCGCAGGCCGACCGCGACGGCGTCGGCGGACTCGTCGGTATGACGCGAGACGGCGCGAGCGAGGTCGTCGACCGAGCGCGCGTCGCCGTTCCACTCGTGGTAGAGCACGGCGAGTGCCAGTCGAGCGCGTTCGTTCCGGAGTACGTCGAGGACCGTCTCGGCCGTCGACGGAACGGCTGCGACGGTAGCGACGCCGGGGTCTCGTCTCGGCGTCGGCGAGTCGAGAGGGTCGCGCGAGTCGACGCTATCCGAGACCGCGTCACGGACGGACGCTTCGAACGCGTCGGGAACGGGGTCGTCAGTCCCGACCCCGTCGGACGGTTGCAGTGGGCGCGCGGGAGGGGCCGTCCGACCCACGGAATCGGAGTCGTTCCAGACGGCGGTCGATCCAATCGGCAGTCCGGTAGTTTCCGTCCCGCTCGTCGCACCGGAGTCCGCCGCCGCGGTTGTGGCCGGTCCCTCGGGCAGCGCCGGCACGTCGTCCGGCGTCGCTTCGATCGCGGCCACAGAAGCGGCAGCGGCCGCCGTCGGTCGTTCCATCGTCGATTCAGTTACCGTATCGGCGACAGTCGACGAGCGCGCGATCGGGTCGGACGACTCGAGTGCGACGGGCAACTCTGTATCGGCCGCTCGAGACGCCCCGTTCGCGTCGACCGATCCGATGGGAACGACATCCGATCCCTCCCGGACGGCGGTGACGAAACCGGCCGCACCGCCGACGGGAGCCAGCGTCGTCGTCAGCGACAGAGGATCGCGAATCGTGCCGCCCTCGAGGGTGACGTACCCCGTCAGCCAGACGACGAGCGCGCAGGCGACGACGATCCCAACGGACACCTGTGTCACGGCTCGCCAGCGCACGTCTGAGGAGGCGTTTCGGCTGACCAGCCAGTAACCGCCAGTGGCCAGCCCGGTCGGAACGAGCAACGAGACGAACAGTTCGAACGCGACAACCGGCTGCGAGGCCGGCGTCCCGAGCGCTCGGACGATACCAGTCACCGCGAGCACGAGTCCCATACCGACGATCGTGGCGCTCGATTCCCCCCAATCCTCCCACTCGATCCACGCGGGGGTAGCAGAGCGCATACCGTCCCGTTTCAGGGACGGTCACATAAATCAAATTGTCAACTCAGAGTTCGACGGCCATCATCACCTCGTCGACGTAGCGGCCGTTGAGTTTGTAGTGGTCTTCCCGGACCGCCTCGGTCTGCCAGTCGTGGGCCTCGAGGAACGCGATGGCTTCCTCGTTTGTCGAGGGGACGCTCTGGTAGACCTTCTCGTAGCCGTTCGAGCCGGCCCACTCGAGGCCCCGCGAGAGGAGATGTGAGCCGACGCCGTGGCCGCGGTACTCCTCCAAGACGCCGACGGTGAGCTCGGCGGTGTGGCCGAGCTTCTCGAGTTCCGGCGCGTAGAGGTGGACCCAGCCGACCACGTCGTCCTCGACGGTCGCGACGAAGAACATCCGCGACTCGAGTTCGTTGTGCCGGAGCAGGGCGTTCTCGTGGTCGATCTCGTCGGCGACGCTCTCGGCCTCGATGTAGGTCTTCTCCTCGGCGACTTGCCGGATCGCGCCGACGATCCCCGTCAGGTCTTCCTGGCGCGCCGGCCGGATGTGGAACTCGAGGTCCTCGGAGACGTACTCCTCTTCGGCCCCAGCGTCGATCGTTACCCGTAGCGTTCCGTCTGCTTCGTCGATTCGGCCGTCCCGCTTCAGGATCGCGACGTGGTGGCGGAAGCCGCCGGGATCCAATCCGAGCCGTTCGCGCGTCTCGTCCGGATCGGCGGTCCCGTGGCGCTCGACGTACTCGTAGATCTGCTTTCGGTCCTCGTGGCCGAACTCGAGCGTGTCAGTAGTTGCCATGGATTGCGGTACCACAAACCACTACTTAACCTTTGGCCGGCCGCTCGAGTAGCAGGCGGCCCGAGCGGACCGCTACACAGGGTCGCGAGAGCTACCGAAGCGGCAGGTTTCACGACCGCTTATTATATACATCATATCTGAGTATAATTAATATTGTAAAAATATATATTTAGTTCTGTGACATTGTGATTGGTGTATTTCCATGAACCACTCACGGCGGAGCTATCTCAAAGCGGCAGCGGCATCGGCGATGATCGGCGCGGGATCGACGAGTTCGTTCCTCGGCTCGGTGGCGGCCCAATCCGGCGGCGCCCACTACGGACTCGACGACGGGTTCGCGGACACCTCGTGGCTCGAAAGCGAGAACGTGCAGGTGATCAGGGTCACGGAGCCGACGCGGAGCGCGGTCGCGAACGCGTTTCAAGCGAGCGGTCCGCGCCTGGTCGTCTTCGAGACCAGCGGCACGATCGACCTCGGAAACGAGAATCTGGCGATTACGGAGGACAAGTGCTGGGTAGCCGGACAGACGGCACCCTCGCCAGGGATCACGTTCATCAAGGGCGCCGTTCAGATCAGTGCCAACGACTGCGTTGTCCAGCACATCCGATCGCGAATCGGCCCCGGCGACGGCTCGATCCAGGGCAACGACGCGTTCAACACGCAAGACGGCACGCAGAACAACGTCGTCGACCACGTGACGGCCTCGTGGGGAGTCGATGAGTGTCTCTCCGTTGGTTACGACACGCAGAACACGACGGTCATCAACTCGCTGATCTACGAGGGGCTGTGGAACCCCTACGGTAACGAGGCCGACCACAACTACGGTTCGCTCATCGGCGACGGCGCGTCGAACGTGACGCTGGCCGGCAACGTCTGGGCGAAGTGTCGCGGTCGTCTCCCGCGGCTCAAAGCCGACACCGAGACGGTCGTCGTCAACAACCTCACCTACTTCTTCGACGAGTCGGCCAACGCCGACAGCTCCGCCACCACGAGCTTCGTCGGTAACGTCTATACCGGCCTGACCGACACCGGCGACCCGATTCTCGAGGGGACGCCCACGGCCTATCACAGTGACAACGTGACGGCCGATCCGGCGCTTTCCGGCCAGTCGTTCGCCGAGGTCTCGAGTACGGGGTCGCCGCCGCTGTGGCCGAGCGGCCTCTCCGAGCTTCCCTCGAGCGACGTCGAGAGTCACAATCTCGCGAACGCGGGAGCGCGCCCGGCCGATCGGACCGGCAACGACCAGCGCATCGTCCAAGAGATTCGCGACCGCGCGGGCAACGACCGGCTCGATTCGCCGCACGACTATTGGGTCGGCCACCACGACGAGGTCGGCGGCTACCCGCAACTACCGGTCAACACCCACTCGCTGTCGGTCCCCGACAGCGGCCTACGCGACTGGCTCGCCCAGTGGGCCAGCGCGGTCGAGAACGGCGGTTCGGCGCCCGGCGACGGCAGCGGCGACGACGGGAGCGCGAGCGGCCCGATCCCGACGGGTACCTACGAGATCGTCAACGTCCACAGCGGCCAGCTTCTCGAGGTGGCTAACGCCTCGACGGCCGACGGTGCGAACGTCCAGCAGTGGCCCGCCAACGGCCATCCGACCCAGCAGTGGTACGTCGAGGATCTGGGCAACGGCGAGTACCACATCCAAAACGAAAACAGCGGCAAGCTCCTCGAGGTCGCGTTCGCCGAGACGACCGACGGCGCAAACGTCCGCCAGTATGCCCCGACAGGCTCTGCCTGTCAGCGCTGGGGTATCGTCGACGACGGCGGCCAGTACGCACTCGAGGCCGTCCACAGCGGCAAGGTCGCCGACGTCGAAAACTGGTCGACCGAAAGCGGCGCGAACGTCATGCAATGGCCCGATACGGGCGGTGCCAACCAGCGCTGGACGTTCGAGTCCGTCTGAGATCGCTCGCTCTTAAGGCGACAACTGGTACAGCCGGAGGACCTTCCGTCGGTAGGTCGACGCCTCGAGTGCGCGAGATGACTCCGGTTCGCGCCGGAGCGCCCGACAGGTGTGTCTCGCGTTCCTCATGATCGGACCGAACGTGGCGGTTGCTGGCTGTGCGCTCGCACTCGCGGTAGCAGTCGGGCTGGTGGCCCACGAGTGGGCGCACGCAACGGTTCTCCGACTCGCCCGCGTCGAGTACTCGGTTTCGTATTTCCCTGGCCGACCGGACGGGATCGTCTCGCTCCTGACGACCCGTCCCTGGGCTGCCGTTCACCCCCGGCCGACCGGCCGCGAGCCCGCGTGGGCCCTTCGACTTGCGGCCCTCGCACCCGCGCTCCTCGCGCTCCCTGTCTTCGGGCTCGCGGCCGCCGGCTACGTGACGACCGAGACGCCGGTCGTCGCCGCGGCGGCCATCGGCTGGCTGGCCTGTGCGCTCCCCAGCCCGCAGGACTTCTCGGTCGCGTTTCACGCCCATCGCCTGCTCGAGCGGACTCGAGAACCGAGCGCATCAGCCCCCTCCCGCGCCGACTGACGGTCGTCGCTGGCTGTGCGCTTCGAACCGCTCGGCGGGCCCGCTGTTACTGGACGTGACCGGTCGACCACGCGTGGATACCGGTCACGACCGCGAACGCGACGAGGATGATAGCGCCGCCGGTGAGACCGCTGATCGGCACGATTCCCATCGCGATCACGGCGAGAAGGAGGCCGCCCAGGCCGGCCGTCCCCGCGTACCACAGTGGCCACCGATCGGCCGACTCGGTCTCGCCGGGCGGACGGAGGTACTGATCGAACTGGTTCGCGAGCGGGGTCGCCGCGACCCGGCCGCGGTCCTTATCGTAGTCGACGATCCCATGATTGTCGAGCTTCGGCAGGTGAGACTGGTACAACGAGATGTAGACCCGCTGGCGTTCGTCCGATTGCAGGTTCTCGACGGTCGTGTCCTGCTCCCAGGCGGCGATCTGTTCGGCGAGCTCGCGCAGGCGCACTGGTTCCTCCGCCTCTCGGAGATATCGGAGCACGTCACGCCGCCGCCTCGTCTGCAAGAGATGGTAGATATCGTCGAGGTCCAGATCCGACGAGAGCGCCTCCGCATCGGGTGTTCGCGTCGGTCCGTCGACCGCATCCGTGTGACTGCGACCGATCACTCTCGTTCCCGACAGACTGTATTCCTGACGAACAGATAAAGCTACGGACTCGGTTTGAACGACCGTCGGGCTAGTAAGTAAAACAGAGGAACGGGTCGAGAGCCGACCCGCCGGGTGTCCGGTAGCAACGCGGTCATACAGCCACGAATGACCGCGTATCGGTAATTGAGCACGGGTGATCCACCGGCGTATTCAGGCTTCTCGGTGCGGCGGGCGGTCGACACCTCGCCGACACCGTAGTATTAGTGTGTCCAGTAATAAAGCTACCTCTCGAGACAAATACGACAGATGGCTCGGTAAAATATAAAATACGTGGCAAAATATGGGGAGAGAGTATTTCATACGCAAATGTTTCCCCCACATCTGCCACCAGAGATAGCGATCTGTCAGCCGCTCGGAAACGACTACCGGTTCGATCAGGGATCGATCTCCATGGGTGCGGTTCGATCGGAGAGCTCGGCGCTGACGAGGGCGGCGTGACTGCGGCGAAGTCGCTCGGAAAGCGCCTGGTGGGAGATTCCCAGTTCCGAGGCCAGTTCCTTGAGCGTGACGCCCCTCGGCACGTCGAAATAGCCCAGTTCGTGAGCCTTGTAGATCGTCTCGTACTGCGTCTCGGTCAGCGGCGTCCGCGCCGTCGCGAGATCGTCGACGCCGCTGATCCGGGTGACGTTCGCCCGGTACTCGTACTGCTCGAAGAGTTCGTGACACGTCGAGACCGACTCGCGGTCGTGAAAGAGCAGTTTCAGCTTCCAGCGCCCGTCGTGGCCGCGTGCCGTCAGGATCGCTCCGTCGTGTTCGGTCACGATCTCCTCGAAGAGCTTCACGCCGTCCCCGAATTCGAGCCGAAACAGCCAGCGGTCTCCCGGTCCGACGGCAGGCCCATCTTCCGCCGGAGAGCCACCGCTGTCGTCCGCGACGCTCCCGATCAGATCGACCGACGGATCCGCCTCGAGGGCGTTCCGAACTGTCTCTCGGTCCGGACCGCCCGTCCAGACCAGCGGCGACGCTCCGCCGATCAGTCCCCCGACCTGAAACTCGAACGCCGACACTCGATCGAACGTCCGGTCGAAACCGAGTCGATCGGCCGGAATCTCGAGTTCGACGACTGTAGTCATTATCGGACTCCACCACAGAGACGTATAGACGGATTTTGTTACCGGTAGCCTTTCCCGCCACCCAATCGCAGTGACTGTCAGTATCATGTGAGGATCGCTCGAGACAACAAGTCCGCCGAGGACCGCTTTCCGTCCTTTCCCCGGCAGCTCCTCATTATTCTCTGCCGAAAATGTTGCTACCATAATATGTCTGCCGGTCGCGACGAGGGGCCGAACGAGTCGAACACCTTGTGGGTTCTCAACCCCTGAAACTCCTGGCTAGCTACAAGTGCGGTGACATCGTTGGTTTCGGTGGCCAACTACTGGAATTTGGCCGTCAGGGAATGCGCGGCGCTCGTCGTCCGTTCTTTTCCGTTCCTCTCGGCCGTGTACTCGAGCGTACGCTACATCCCTTGGACGACCTTGCTACTCCCAGTCGATTCGAACGTCATCCAGCACAGGAAGAAGGCGTCCAACACCAGAACGGCGTAGCTTCGCGATCCGTGGGCTTGAGCGGTCGGACAGTCAGCGACGGAGCCGCGCGACCCGGTCGCCGTCGCGCTCGGTCGTTTCGACCAGTTCGTCGTCGGACAGATCGGCGAGCAGTCCCTCGAGCCATTCGCGACCGTACTCTCCGCCGGGCGCGTAGTCAACCCGAATGCGGTGGCCGAGCGTATCGAGCTCGAGTTCGTCGTACTCCCGCAACGCGGCGATCACGCGGCCGCGGAACTGCCGGCGGCTCCCCTCGAAGCTCGGCTGGGTCGGCACGTCGGGGGCGGTGAAGTCGCCGGTGGCGTAGGCGTCACACCACTCGCGCCACGGGCAGCCCGCCTCGTCGCAAGCGGGCGTCTGCTCGCAGGCGACGCCGCCGAGTTCCATGATCGCGTTGTTCCAGACGCGAGAGCGGCCCGCGGGCATGAGTTTCCGTGCCGCGTCCTCGAAGGCCGCGTCGTCGTCCGGCACGTCGAAGGCCCGATAGAGCACCCGTTTGACGTTCGTGTCGACGACCGCGTCGCCATTGTCGAACGCGAAACTCGCCACCGCGTTGGCGGTGTAGGGACCAACACCCATCAGTTCCTGTAGTTCGTCCGGCGTCTCCGGGAAGCTGCTGTCGTACTCCTCCTCGACCTGTCGGGCCGCTTCGTGCAGGTACTTCGCCCGGTTGTTGTACCCGAGACTGTGGTCGGTCCAGAACCCCACCACGTCCGCGCGGTCCGCGTCGGCCAGATCGGCGGTTGTCGGCCAGCGCTCGAGGAACGCCTCCCAGGCCTCGACGACGCGGCTGAGCTGGGTCTGCTGGCTCATTACCTCGCTGACGAGGATCGCGTAGGCGTCGTCGGTTCGCCGCCACGGAAAGTCGCGGTGGTCGTCCTCGTACCACGCGATCAGCGCCTCGCGAGCGGCCTCGAGATCGTCCGGCAGCGCCCGTTCCCCTGCCTCTGCTGTCATCGGCGGGGGTTAGGGAAGCGACGGTTTAGGGGTGGTGGTCGACGGCGACGTATCCCGGTACGCTTTTGATCGTACACACGCCACCCGACTGACATGAGTTCGCAGTCGCTCGGTCTCAAACTGATCGCCGTCGGATTTGCGGCCCTCGTCGGTCCGTATCTCGTCACGCTGTACCTGTCGCTCGGTCCCATCGGATGGATGCTCGTCGGCGGATCGATCGTGGTCGCGGGCATCGTCGTCTCGCTGCGTGAATCGGCCGGGTACGACGACGTCGACCACCTCGAGCGGACGAACTGCGAGTCCTGCGGCGCTCGGATCGACGCCGACGCCGATACCTGTGACTACTGTGGGGCCAGCTGCTGAATCCGCGCCGCCGAGTGAGGCGGTCGAACCCGACTCGACCACGAAAGGCCTATCCGGCCCGCTCGAGTCCCCTCCCGTATGAGTCTCGACGACCTCTCCGACGACGTGACGGACTCGTATTCTGATATCGGCGACGAACTGACCGTCTCGCTCGACCGCGAGACGCGCAACGAGTTGGCCCTGCTCGAGACCGCCTTAGAGCCCGAGGCGACGGACGAACTCGTCCGACGGGCGATCCACATGCTCTTTCAGTCGACCGTCGACACCGGAAAGATCGATTTCCAACTCCGGTCTGGGTACGACGTGACCTACGACGAGTACCTCTCGGGGATGACTTTCGAGGAAATGACCGGCGCGGACCAGTATCCGACGATGGACGACGAGCGCCGCTATCAGTTCTGATCCGACGGGAATCGACCGGTCGGTCACCCTCGCGTGACTCGAGCAGACGACCATATTATCCATTTAATGCCAATCATACACTCGTTACTGCATAATAGGTCAGTTTATGACCTCTCGCGGCTTGCAGTCCAATATGGCAATCAGTCAAGTTACCGCCGACGCGTACCGCTGTCCCGAGTGTGCGGGATCGATCGCGACTCGATACGAGTCGCTCGTCTGTGACGACTGCGGCCACACGCCGCATCACGGCGCTGACTGAGTCGGTCGCCGTCTCGAGTCGCCCGCCGAACACTCTCCCCGGTTTTCGATCTCGAGCGCGTGTCGCTCCCGATATCGGTCGGTCGACGACCGAGAGTCATCGCTCTCGTCGTGACAACGCCGTACTCGCGTGAAAACAGTCGAATTGACCTCGAGCGCGACCCCGTCGCGGCTCAGTCGTCGATCGGCGCGGCGCTCGAGAGCGCCTCGTCGATGTCGGCCTCGGCCATCTTCTCGACCAAGGCGTCGATCACTTCCTCGCGCTTGCCGGTAACGAACTTGATCGAGCCGACGACGAGGTGGCCGCCGCCGGAGACGCCGCCGCCGGCGATCTCGGCCTCGAGTTCGGAGACCATGTTGGGGATATCCAGTCGGACGCCATCACTGCGGAGAACGGCGAAGTCCGGGCCGTAGCCGACCGTGATGACCGGATCGCCGGTCTCCTCGATCTTGCGGTCGTGGATCTCGCCGGTGGTCTTGCCCGGCGCGGGGTAGGTGAATCGGTGGGCGTAGTTCTCGACATCGATCCGGTAGAGGTGCGCGCCGTTCTCGAGCGTCTCGTGCTCAAGGTGGGACATCGCGGCATCGAGTTGGTCGTCGACCGCTTCGCGACCGCGCTCGGCGAAGAACTCGACGAGGTCGCGGTGGCGTTCCTCGTCGTCGCTGTCGACCTCGAGCAGGTCCTGAATCAGCTGGTCGCCGGAGTTGTAGCGCAGCCAGAACGCGGCGTAGTCGAGCGCCTCGCTGACGTCCTGGAGGCGCGCTTCGTCGTAGCCCTCCTCGGCGGCGAGCGCGATGTAGTCGTCCATCGCGTCGGCCTTCGAGCGGTCCGAGAGGCCGGCGACGGCCGGGATGTGACGGAGTTCCTCGGTCATCTCGGGGTAGATCATTCGCGCGAGTTCGACACAGAGCATCCCCGTCGTGATCCGGTAGTCCTCGTCGTGGAGGTACGGGTTCACGTGGGCGTCGAGCAGCTCACCCACCGCGTCGGGATCGGGGTGGTGATGGTCGACCGCCACGATCGGGATGTCGTAGTGGGCCAGCGTCTCGTAGGCCGGCACGTCCTCGGCGGTCGAACCGTTGTCCAGCATGAGCAACAGGGGGAGCTGCTGGCCGTGTTTCTCTCGGTCCTCGAGCGCGAAGTTCAGGTCCCGCGTAGCGTCTTCCATCTCGTAGAAGGGGGCCTTCGCAGGCAGGCGCTTGATGAGGTGACGCGGGGCGTTCCCGTCCTCGTGTACGTCGGCGATGAACCGTTCGAGGGCGATCTGGACCGGAACCGCGGCGCACATCCCGTCGCCGTCGGCGTGGTGGCGCACGCGGATCGGCCGCCCCTCGAGCACCGTCCGACGGAGCAGTCGGGCGACTTCTTCGAGATCCGGCCGGAGTTTCTCGAAAGCCGGCCAGTCGATCAGCGGCTCGACATCGTGGGGCTCGGCGCGAGCCTCGAGACTGCGCTCGAGGCGTTCGCGAGCCTCGTCGGCATCCTCGCCCTCGAGTTTCGAGAGGCCCTCGACCTCGATCTGGACGGAGCCCTCGCGGTGTTCTGGCGTGCCCGTCACGCGGACGATGTCACCGACTTCGATGGTGGGGTAAGCGCGGACGCCGGCCTCTTCGAAGGCGGCACAGGGGACGACGCCGGACTCGTCGGCGACGTGGAAGATCGTCGGGCCGGCGGTCTGTTTGACCTGCGTGACCTCGCCCTCGAGGTGAATCTGTTCGCCGACGTTCGCCTCGAGGCGGTCGGTGCCGGTCAGCGCGTAGTCGTGGGTGACTTCGGCGAGCGTGTAGTCATCGACATCGACGGGCTCGAACGCCATGTCGCCGTTGTCGCGGATGCTCTCGAGTTCGACGACGAGCTCGTCGCCGACGGCGAACGTTCCCTCGAGGACGGATTCGTGGACGAGACCGGAGACGGAGTCGGAGAGATCGACGAAGACGCCGTAGTCGACGATGCCGTTGATTTCGGCGAGATAGGAGCGCCCCTCTGCTACGTCGTCGGCGGTACAATCGGAAGCAAGATCGTAGACGACGGAATCCCCGTCGCCTGCGCCGGGTTCCCCGGCGGAGTCACGCGTCATCTTGACTCGTCGTTTGGGGTGGTCGCGTATAACCCTTGTCAAGAAGCGATGGCGGCTCGAGGGAATCGATCACTGGATCCCGATTCGGCTGTTTGTGGCGGATCAGAACACAGCGAGGCCCCTCACGCAGGCGGTGACAGCGCCCAAAGCGTTCCGTCACTGGTCTGTGCGAATGCTCGCTCGCCGGCGGCACCGAGTGCGAAGTCACCGGTCGAGAGCGATGTCTCGGACCGGGGAAAGAACGACGCGCCGTCGGTCCACGTCACGGTTCCGTCGTCGGTCCCGATGACGAACGTGGCCGCCGTCGACACCGCTCGCTCGACGGGTGCGTCGAACCGCATCTCGTACCGCTCGCTCCCGTCTTCCAACGAGAGTTCGTATATCGTGCCGAAGACGTCCGACGGAGCGGCGTCGGTTTTCTCTGCGACGAGTAGCGACGAGTCGCTTCCGTGGAATCCCATTATCTCGGCACCTCGACCGAACGATGTCCGCCATCGAGGGGAGCCGTCCGTCTCGTCGAGCGCGACGGCGTCTCCGCCACCGCCGACGTAGACCGTGTCGTCGATCGGAGTCGGACCGACGGCAGTCACGTCCCATCGTTCCGGTCGCCAACGCCAGGTCAGAGTTCCGTCGGCGGCCGCGAGCGCGATGACTCCGTCCGAATCGCCGAAATAGACCGCGTCGTCGTCGGCTGCCAACTGATCGTCCGGGGCAGCGACGACGGTGAAATCCGTCCCGTCGACAGCGGACCGCTCCCAGCGAATCGAGCCGTCCGCGGTTTCGATCGCGGCGAGGCTACCGTTTGCAGTATACAACGTTCCGTTCGCTACGGCCATCGACGACGAGAGATTGGCGACCGTTTGCGTCCACCGGCGCTCCCCCGTGTGAGCGTCGAAGGCGACGACTCGAGATCGGTCTGGTACCCGTTTTTCGCCGGCGAACACGGTGCCGTCGGCGGCGGCGACCCCGGTCATTCTCCCGAACTCACGCTCCCACTTTTGCTTTCCCGTCTCTGTATCGAACGCGACTAGACGCCCGTCTTTTAAATTGCCCTCGCGACGGCCACCGGCGACGACGACTCCGTCAGTAGCGACCGGTGGTGTGAGCATATCCGGTTCCGGGACCGAAGCTGACCAATCAGTTCCGGCGGGGTTCCGAAGTCGGGGAAACGATGCACACCCAACGATAGCGGACGGGAGAACGCTAACGACGGTAGCGAGCGCTGAACGGCGGGAGGGCATGGTTCGATATTGGATCCATAACTCAGATATGTCTTTTGTCCTACTGTATCGCGAACGATAAAACTGGATCGAATCAACTGTGCTCCGGGAGGAGTACGTGACCTGGTGCACTGCGTTCGACCGATATCGACGGCATCGCGCCGAAGGGCGCGGTTCCGGACAAGCCGGTGGTCGACGTAATTCGAGGCGAACCGGTGCATCGGAACGTTTAGCAACCGCAAAGCCGCAGGTGGGTGTATGGGGCTGTTCGACGCGCTGTTTCGCTCGAGCGAGATCCTCGGCATCGCCGAGGAGACGCTGGAGTTCGCCCTCGAGTCCTCCGAGGAGACCCATCCCAACGAGTACATGGGGTTTCTCCGGGGGACCGAGGCCGATCGGCTGGGAGTGGACCGGGATGGGCTGGTCATCACGGACATTCTCGTGGTACCCGGCACCGAGTCCAACAGCGTCAGCGCGACCGTCAAGACGAACCAGATACCCAACGACGTGAAGGCGCTGGGGAGTATCCACTCTCACCCGAACGGCGTCATCAGGCCGAGCAACGCGGATCTGGATACCTTCGGACGGGGCAGCGTTCACGTCATCATCGGCGCACCATATCGCCGGACCGACTGGAAGGCGTTCGACTCCCAGGGGAAACCGACGCAACTGAACGTGATCGACGTCGACCTGCCCGACACCGAGGACTTCTTCGATTTCACGCAGGCGGACATCGACGAGGAACTGCGAGGATGAGACTGGCAACGCTCGAGACGATGCTATCAGTGACTACCGGACCACGGACGGCGGAATCGATGCGGAAACGACGGGCTGATTCGGGGGCACAGCCGTGACGCGGACGGTCATCGCCCAGGGGACC
Source organism: Natrinema marinum (assembly GCF_024296685.1). Taxonomy (NCBI): domain Archaea; kingdom Methanobacteriati; phylum Methanobacteriota; class Halobacteria; order Halobacteriales; family Natrialbaceae; genus Natrinema; species Natrinema marinum. The sequence goes on from NZ_CP100763.1 coordinate 1,191,488, forward strand.
TTCGACATCCTCCACCCCGGCCACGTTCACTACCTCGAGGAGGCCGCCGCGATGGGCGACGAACTGTACGTGATCGTCGCGCGCAAGGCGAACGTCGATCACAAGGAGAAACCGATCTGTCCGGGGACGCAGCGTCGAGACGTGGTGGGCGCGCTCGCGGCCGTCGACGAGGCGATACTCGGCCACGAGGAGGATATCTTCATCCCGATCGAGGAGATCGATCCCGACGTGATCGCGCTGGGCCACGACCAGCACCACGACGACGAGGCCATTTCGGCCGAACTCGAGCGCCGCGGGATCGACTGCGAGGTTCGCCGCGCGAGCGCTCGAGAGCCGACCGACGACGCGCAACTGCTGTCGACGCGGCTGATCATCGATCGCATCCTCGAGCGACGAGGATAACAGTCAGGGCCCTCGTCCGTCCCGAATCGAGCGACGTAGAGACCGGTCGCTGGGCGCGTCAGGCGGGGCGATCGACGGCAGCCGGCTCAGTTCTCGAGGATCACCGGTGGTGGGAGCCGAAGCGAGTCGACCGTGTGACCCGTCTCGACGAAGTGTTCGATCGCCTTCTCCGACACCTCCTTTTCGGTGTAGCCGTCGGCAGTGCTGGCCTGCCAGTCACACTCGAGACAGTATTTGCACATACGTCGGTCTAGCTGGTATTCGATCGCATGGGCGGGAAAGATTCGTGCAGGAAATCGAAGGGACCCGCCCCCGACCCGCCACTCGAGTAGTACGCGAGCGCCGGCGTGCGAGGTGATACCGAACGGTTCAGTGTGGTCAGTCGTCTTTGACGCCCGGATTGGTCACCGCGCCGTTGGCCGCCGACCCGAAGGCGTGGCCGAATTTCGCCAGCACGCCGTTCGTGTAGTTGGGTTCGGGTCGCTCCCACTCCTCGCGCCGGGCCTCGAGTTCCGCCTCGGAGAGGTCCACCTCGAGGGTGCGATCTTCGATATCGATGGTGATCACGTCGCCGTCCTCGATGAGACCGATTGGGCCGCCGGCGAACGCCTCGGGGGCGACGTGACCGATCGAGAAGCCACGCGTCGCGCCCGAGAAGCGACCGTCGGTGAGGAGCGCGACGTCTTCGGCGTGGCCCTGGCCCGCGACCGCGCTCGTGACGCCGAGCATCTCGCGCATACCGGGGCCGCCCTGGGGACCCTCGTTCCGGATGGCGAGCACGTCGCCGGTTTCGACGTGGCCTTCTTGGACGTACGCCATGGCGTTTTCCTCATCTTCGAAGACGCGGACGGGGCCTTCGTGATGGAGGTCATCGTCACCGGTCACCTTGAGAACGGCCCCGCCGGGCGCGAGGTTGCCCGTCAGAATGCGGATCGCGCCCTGCTCGTCTTTCGGCTCGTCGACGGTGTAGAGGAAGTCCGCGTCCAGTTCCTCGATCGACGGCGGATCAAGTCGCTCGAGTTCCTCGCCGACCGTGTTCCCCGTGACCGTCAGCGCGTCGCCGTGAAGCAGGTCGGCCTCGTAGAGTGCGTTCAGAACGACCGGGACGCCGCCGACCGCGTGGAGGTCCTGCATCACCCGCGTGCCGCCGGGCTGGAGATCGGCGATCTTCGGGGTGCGCTGGCTGATCTCGTCGAACTCCTCGATGGAGAGATCGACGCCGGCCTCGGCGGCCATCGCCAGCAGGTGGAGGACGGCGTTGGTCGAGCCGCCGACGGCGACCTGCAGCGCGATGGCGTTCTCGAACGATTTCTTGCTCAGGAAGTCGGAGGGCTTCCGACCGGCTTCGACGGCCTCGACGGCGATCTCGCCGGCTTCGCGGGCGACATCGTAGCGCGATTCGTCCTCGGCGGGCGGGCTGGCGCTGCCAAGCGGCGCGAAGCCGATCGCCTCCGAGATCGAGGCCATCGTGTTCGCGGTGAACATGCCGCCACAGGAGCCCGCGCCGGGGCAGGCGTGGCGCTCCATCTCGTCGAGTTCTTCCTCGCTCATCTCGCCGTCGGCGACGGCACCGACGCCCTCGAAGAGGTTCTGAACCGTGATCTCGCGGCCCTCGTGTTCGCCGGGCTTGATCGAACCGCCGTAGAGGAACACCGAGGGGAGATCCGTCCGGATCGAGGCCATCATCATGCCGGGCATGTTCTTGTCGCAGCCGCCGACGGTGACCAGCCCGTCCATGCGCTCGCCGAAGGAAACCAGTTCGACGGAGTCGGCGATCAGTTCGCGGGAGATCAGCGAGGCCTTCATCCCTTCGGTCCCCATCGAGATCGCGTCGGAGATGGTGATCGTCCCGAACTCGATGGGCATGCCGCCGGAGTCGTCGACGCCCTCGAGGGCGGCCTCGGCCACGTCGTCTAAGTGCACGTTACACGGCGTGATGTCGGCCGCCGGGTTCGGCACGCCGATCATCGGCGAGCCGAAGTCCTCGTCGTCGAACCCCATCGCGCGGAACATCGCGCGGTGCGGGGCCTTGTCCGGTCCCTCCGTCACCTCACGGCTTCGGAGGGACTCGTCTTTCCCGTAGTCGAACTCGTCGTCGCTGCTCATGGTCTGACTGTGATTCGAGCGGGCATAAGTTCCCCTTTCTCGGTTACCCGTTCGTGCCCCCGTATTCGGCCGAATTTGTTCGGCCAGCCGGCAGGGGTAGTCGTCCGAAGCCCGGTCTCACCGGAAGTGATCCCGCGTCGGCGAGCGGTCGGGCGCGGCGTACTCGAGGTAGCCGACGAGATAGCACAGAAAGAGTCGCGCGTAGCCGACTCGTTCCTGCCGTCGCGCGGAGGTTTCGACGGGACAGGTGTGATCGTAAACGACGGTTCCCTCCCGCGAGAGCCGCAAGGAGAGATCGGTGTCCTCGAGAAACCCCAGCGACTCGTCGAAGCCGTCGATCGCCTCGAACGCCGTCCGTCGCACGCTGCAGTTGGGACCGGGCTGCTGGACGAACCCCAGCGGCCAGCACGCGCGATACCACCAGTCCGAGAGGAGCCGAAAGCACGCTCGGTGGCGGATGCCGGCCTCGAGCGGTCGGAGGGGGCCGCCGACGCCGACGACGCCGGGGGTAGCGTAGTGGCGGTAGTGCCGCCGGACCCACGTCGGCGGGACGACCGTATCGGCGTCCGTAAAGAGTAGTACGTCGCCGTCGGCCACCGTCGTGCCCCGGTTTCGTGCGGGTCCCGGACCGGCCCGTCGGTCGTCGATTAGCACCCGGTCGACGATCGGATGCTCGCGTGCCACCGAAATCGTCGTCTCGCCGCTCGCGACGGCGATCACCTCGAGTCGCCCGTCGAACCGCTGGGCCGCGAGCGCATCCAGCGTTCGCTCGAGGTGGTCTCCCTCGTCGCGGGCGGGGACGACGACCGAGGCGTCGGGGTCCGGCATCGTCGTGAACTGTCGGTGCGAGCGATATAACCGCTGTGTCCTGCGATCCGAGGGCAGCCATCGGTCACCCGGTCCGACGGCGACGATCTGCTGCCGGAGAAAACGCCGACAGTCGTTGCCAGCGTCGAAACCCCCTTGCCCGGGGCTTTCGTAGCGGCGGACAGCAATGGCCACCGCGACCGTCAGCGCCGGCGCACGACTCCACGTCGGCTTCCAGAACCTCTCGCTCGCTCGCGAGCGACTCTACGGCGGTATCGGCGTCGGCCTCGCGGAGCCGCGGGTCACCGTCACCGCAGAACCAGCCGCAACCGTCGCAACCGACGACCCGCTGGTCCGCGAGTACGCCCGTCGCGCCGCCGACGTGCTCGCGGTCGACGGCGTCTCGATTTCGCTCGAGGAGTCGCTGCCGCGCCACGTCGGTCTCGGCAGCGGCACGCAGGTCGCGCTGGCCGTTCTGGCGGCGACCGCGCGGGCCCACGGCCTCGAGCCGCGGGTTCGAGAGCACGCGCCGGCGATGGGGCGGGGCGGTCGCAGCGGCGTCGGCGTCGCGACCTTCGAAGGTGGCGGCTTCGTCGTCGACGCCGGGCACCCGACGACTCGCTTTACCACCGAGCCGCCGGCCGAGGGCGACTGGACGGTGCCGCCGGTCGTCGCCCGCCACACCCTCCCGCCGGAGTGGCGGTTTCTGGTCGTCGTCCCAGACGCCGACCCCGGCCGCAGCGGCGACGACGAAGACGCGAGCATGCGCACTGTCGTCGAGCGAGCCGATCCCGCGGTCGCCGACGAGATTGCCGGTGTCGTCACCCGAAAACTGCTGCCAGCCGCCGCAGCGGGCCGGCTCGAGGCCTTCGGCGAGGCCATCGCCGAGATCGGCCGCAAGAACGGTGCCTGGTACGCCGACGCGCAGGGTGGCGTCTTCCGGCCGCCCGCGGGTGAACTGGTGGAAGCGCTCGAGGACTGCCCCGTGCTGTCGGGCATTGGGCAGTCGTCGTGGGGCCCCGTCGTCTACGGCGTCACGGATATCGATCACGTCGACGAGGCCGAAGCCGCGGCCGCAGACGCGCTGGCAGAGCGGGGGCTCGAGGGGCGAGTGATCCTCGCAGAAGCCGCCAAAAGCGGTGCTCGAGGCCACCTCGAAGGAGAGTGACGGCGGCGGTTCGAGACGCGAACCGAAACGGGTCTACTGAGAGTTCGGACGGGAGGACAGCGACAGGTCGAGCAGTCCGCCGGGATCCGGAACCGTCACCGACAGGTGGTCCAGTATCGGCGTCAGCGCGACCGAGTCTCGCTCCAGGTTCCAGTCGACTACCCCCGCATCCTGAAGCAAGGGCAGATGTGCGTGGCGCAGGCCCAACGCGATCTCCCGCTGGCGGTCGAGTGCATCGGCCGTGGCGGCACCGTACTCCGCCGCCGCGAGTTCGGTCGCCAGCCGGTGGACGGTCACCGGTTGGTGCTGGGCCATCAGATACTGAAGCACGGTTCGCCGGTCCGAGTCGGCCAGCAGCGCGTGAATCGCGTCGAGAAATTCGGGCGTCTCAGCTTGCTCGAGCCGAAGGCGTTCGACCATGCTCTCTGAGGGAAGCGGATCGGCAAAGCGCGTGCTCCGGGCTACTCATGGCCTTTATCTCGGTAGTAATGGCCTCCCTGAATATCGTCTTAAGGCTTTCCCGACACGGCCTGATTGAAAGCGCTCTCGAGTACCTTGTCCGCGCCGCGGCGCACCCGCTCGGAGAACGCCTGCACCGAGACGCCGAGTTCGTCCGCGAGTTCCTCGTACTCGACCTCGCGCGGGACCTTGAAGTAGCCGCGCTCGACGGCGAGGGAAAGCGCCTCGTACTGGGCCTCCGTGAGGCCGTAGTCGTCCTCGCCCGCGCCGGTGTCGGCGAGCGAAGAGACGCGGTTGAGCCGGTACGTAATGTCGTTCTCGAGGCAGTACTTGTTGAACCGCGTGAGCCCGGCGTGTTCCTCGAAGCGAATCCGAAAGAGCCACTCGTCGTCGCTGTGGGCCTCGAGGATCGTCGCGTCGGTCCGAGCGATGCCGGTGATCAGCTGCTCGGCCGGGTCTTCCCACTCGATCTTGTACAGCGCCCGGTCTTCGTACTCGTCGAGAACGGTGATCGACGCGACGTTCGGGCTCGCTTTCATGGCTGCTTCGAACGCGTCCAGATCCGTCCCGTAGCCCCAGATGTACGGCATGATACGCTTTGCAGCGGGAACGACGCGTTCGATTTCCACCGACAGGCCGGGGTACTCGGCGATGATCCGGCCCAGAAGGAACTCGTCGGCCTCGATCGAGATTTCCGCGACGATAGCCATGCGTTCGATACGCGCCCGAGCGCCTTAGCACCGACCCGTCGTGACCGAATCCGTCACCCCTGCCACAACAGGTATATCGGTTCGTCCGAACGGGGACGTATGGAGCGGATGCCGCTGGGAATCTCGCGGCTCGATCGGATGATCGGCGGCGGCGCACCGGCCGGCAGCGTCGTCCTGCTGGCCGGCGAGTCCGGGGCCGGCGCGCGGGAATTTTGTTACACGAGCACCGCGATGAACGGCCTCCTCGAGACCGATCCCGACCTGTTCGAACTCTACTACGGCGACCTCGAGCCGGGCGTGACGGTTCCCGAAACCGTCCACTACGTCTCGTTTACCGACGAGCAAGCGGCCGTCGTCAGCGAGATGGGATTCGTCATGGACGACGAACTCGTCGACGCCGGCATGACGGACGTTTCGTTCGTCGAATTCGCCGAGGAGTACTTCCAGCTGACGCCGGTGCCGACCGACTGGTACGCCGAGGGGATGGCCGATATCACCGAACTCGGGAGCCACAACGAGCGGACCGACGTCCTCGAGGCGCTGGGCGACTATCTGACCGATCACGCCACGGGCAACCTCGTCGTGATCGACTCGCTGACCGACCTCGTCGCGGCGGCCGACGAGCGACTCGGCTGGGCGGACCTGACGATTCTGCTGAAAGGGCTCAAACGCGCCTCACACCGATGGGGCGGCGTCATTCTGTTGCTCGTCAACGCCGACCTGCTCGAGCCGACGGATCTGGGTCGACTCAAGGAGGCCACCGACGGCACGCTGCTGTTCGAGTGGGAAAGCGGCGGCTCGGAGCGCGCCCGCACGCTCGTCGTCGAGCAGTTCCGAGGCGTGCTCTCGCGACTCGAGGACGAGGACATCGTCCGGTTCGAGACCGAGATCCACGACGGCGGCTTCGACATCAGCAACGTCCGCAAGATTCGGTGACCGCCGCGGGCGGTCCCACGAGGCCGAACTCAGCTTCTGAGTCGGAACTAACCCTTATGCGATTCCGGGCCCTCTCTCCGGCAAATGTCCAGCCAGGACGACGGCGGCGTCTCTTTCTATCCGCCGCCCGAGGTCGACGACTGGCTCGCCGAGGAAGCGACTCGGCGAGGTGAGAGTCGTGGCGCCGTCTGTCGTCGACTGGTCTCCGCGGCACACGCCGTGACGACCGACGACCACGAACCGGCCGCCCGCGACGACCTCGCAGAACTACGGGGGCAACTCGAGGCCCAGCGCGAGGAGTTTTCCGACCACCTCGAGGACGTTCGCGACCGCGTCGTGCAGGTCAAACGCGAGACAGACGGGAAAGCGTCGGCCGACCACGACCACCCCGACCTCGCCACGGCGGCCGACTGCGAGACGCTCGAGGAGGACCTCGCGACCCTCGCGGACCGCGTGGATAGCGGCTTCGACAACTTCGAGACCGTCCTCGAGGAACTGCTCGCCGAGACCGACGCGCTCGCGGACCGATCGACGGCGCTCGCGCGAGCCGTCGTCGACCTCCGCGAGCAGCGCCAGGCACTCGCCGAGCGCCGGCAGCGACGCGAGGCCGCGGATCGGCTCCGGCTCGCGGCGAACCGGGTCGGGATCCGGACGGCAGCCTGCGAGGACTGCGACTCGAGCGTCGATATCGCGTTACTGACCGCGCCCGAGTGTCCCCGCTGTGCGAGCCAGTTTTCCGACGTGGCCGAACGGTCGTCGATCTTCGGCTCCCACCGGCTGCTGACCGGCGATCCGCCCGCGCTCGAGGGACGGGCCGACGGGGCCGGCGAGTCGCTGACCGACGAGGTCTTCGACGCGGTCGAAGCGGCGGCCGACGGCGAGGAAAGCACGGCGGCGGATCCATCGACTCGAGCGGACGGTGAGGAGCGATGACCGACCGACACGGACGGGACGACCGTACGCGGGACGAGACGTGTGAACCCGAGGAACGCCGTGAGGACGGGACGGAGGGTGGCATCGAGGTGACACACGAAGACGACGCCGAGCCGCTCGGTGACCTCGCGGCGACCGTAGCGGAGCGATCGGACGCGGATCGCGCGGACGCGGACGAGCCGGGGTTCGACGACCTCTTCGATCGCCAAGACGCGGCCGATATCGACACCGATCGGCTCTGGGAGCGACTCGAGGGAGACGACGCGAACGATTCCGACGCGGTCATCCGCCCGGCCGAGCGCACGGTCCGCGAGGTCGAGAAGCGCGCCTACTGTCAAGACTGCGATCACTTCGCCGGGCCGCCCGAGACCGCGTGTACTCGCGAGGGGACCGACATTCTCTCCGTGCCGACGGTCGCGACGTTTCGGGTCGCCGACTGCCCGGTCGTCCGCGAAGACGAGTCGCTCGAGGACGCGTACTGAGCGAGTGGCTCCGCGCCCGGACGAATGGAGTTTTGCGTCTCGAGTCCGTAGCCAACGGCTATGCAGTTTTGCGACGACTGCGGCTCGATGATGAAAGCGCGGGGCGACCGCATGGTCTGTACGAACGACGACTGTGGCGCCTCGAGCGAGCGCGACCGCGAGCACGAAGACGCGTTCGTGACAACGGAGTCACAGACCGACGACGACGTGATCGAATCCGACGAGAACGCGAACTTCGAGGGGAAGCCGAAGGCCACCGACATCGTCTGCGACGAGTGCGAAAACCAGGAGGCGTGGTACACACTCAAACAGACCGCCTCGGCCGACGAGCCGCCGACGCGGTTCTTCAAGTGTACCGACTGCGGATACCGCTGGCGGGAGTACAACTAGCCGGGTCTCGCACGCATTACTGGTCGTCGGGAAGCCCGAGGTCCATTTGCGAGTTCTCGACACCCCTCATGTTCGTTGCATGCTAACGATGGACAAGGGATAAGCGACCGTGACTCGTAGCGTTCGTATGGACGTAAGAGAACGGCCGGCGTTTTCCTCCGACGCCAGCAAACGCATGTACGAGTACGTCGAGCGGCACGGAACTGCCGAGCGACACAAGCTGCTGGACATCGTTTCCCTGCCCGCCGAGGAGTTCCGTACGCATCTCGAGGAACTCAAAGACGACGGCTATCTCGAGGAGGAGGGCGGAACGCTCCGGATCGCACTCGAGTTCGGGGCCATCGAAAAGCACGACGTGGGAGAGTTCACGGTCACGGTTCGTCCCGCGCGCCAGCAGGATTTCGACGGCCTCATCGACACGATCCGGGACGTCACGTCGGAAGAGACCTACGTCGTCGCCGAGACGATCGCCGAGCAACTGTTGTACGAGAACGCGGTCACCAGACACAACGCGGTGGAGTCCCGGCGGTTCTTCGTCGCGACCGTCGACGGCGAGGTCGTCGGCTGGACTCACCTCGACCTCCACCAGATCGATCCGGTGCGGGAGGTCGCCCAGCAGACGGTCGGCGTCCGCGAGGCCTACCGGGGCCACGGCATCGGGAGCACGCTCTTGCAACGCGGGGTCGAGTGGGCCGAAGCGAACGGTTACCGGAAACTGTACAACAGCATCCCGGTCGTCAACGACACCGCACTCGAGTTCCTGACCGCACACGGGTGGGACACCGAGGCGATCCGGAAGGACCACTACACGATCGACGGCGAGCACGTCGACGAGGTGATGATGGCCTACGAGCTGTAGCCATCTCGATCGGCGCTTGCGGGTGCCCGGCCGACCGCCGCGGGCGGGCACAACGTTCACGTCGGTTCGGACGAATCGACCCGTAGACGAATGTCCGACGGGCCGCGGCTACCGGGCGTCGAGGGCGCAGACGACGAGGACCGGATCGTCTGCCACGTCGACGCCGACTGCTTTTACGCCTCCTGCGAGCGCCTCCGCGAGCCCGACCTCCGCGGCGAGCCCCTCGTCGTCGGCATGGGCTACGAGGAAGGCGAGACGATCGGCGCGGTCGCCACCGCCAGCTACGAGGCCCGCGCGTTCGGCGTCGAGAGCGCCCAAGCCATCTCGACGGCCCTCGAGCGCCTCCCCAGGCGCGCGGCCCACGAGAACGGCGAGATCGACGATTCCGAACTCGAGCGCGACGAAACCGGCCACTACCGGCCAGTCGACATGGACTACTACGAGTCGGTCGCGGCCGAGGTGCGCGACATTCTCCACGACTGCGCCGACACCGTCCGCGAAGTGAGCATCGACGAGGCCTACCTCGACGTGACCGAGCGCACCGCCTGGGAGGTCGCGGACGGCTTCGCCCGCCACGTCAAGGACCGCATCCGCCGGGAGGTCGGCGTGACCGTCAGCGTCGGCGTCGCGCCGACGATGAGCGCCGCGAAGATCGCCAGCGACTTCGACAAACCCGACGGATTGACCGTCGTCGAACCCGGCGAAATCCGGGCGTTTCTGGCCCCCCTCGAGGTCGACCTGCTCCACGGCGTCGGCCCCGTGACGGCCCGCGAGCTCCGGGAGCTGGGCCTCGAGACGGCGGGCGACGTGGCGGCGGCCGATCCCGAGCCGCTGGTCGACCGATTCGGCGAGCGCGGCCGGGAACTGTACGACCGCGCTCGCGGCGAGGACGACCGCCGGGTCGAGCCGAAGGGCGATCCCAAGAGCTTCTCCCGGGAGTCGGCGTTCGCCGAGCCCGTCGACGATCCCGAACCGAAGTACGACCTGATCGAGACGCTCGCGGCGGCGGTCGCAGATCGCGCACAGCGCGAGGGCGCGCTATACCGGACCATCGGCGTCAAAGCCGTCACGCCGCCGTACGACGTCAACACGCGCGAGCGGTCGCTGCCCGGCCCGGTCGACGATCCCGAGCTCGTCGACCGGATCGCTCGCGACCTCTTTACCGAGTTCGAGACCGAGCCGGTCCGCAAACTCGGCGTCCGCGTCGCCAACCTCGAGTTCGCGGCCGCCGATCAGGCCAGCCTCGAGGGGTGGGGGTCCAACGAGGGCGGTTCCGTCCCCGAGCCCGATGGCGGGTCGGACGCCGACCAGTCGAGTCTCGACTCGGAGCCGGACCCCGTCTCCAGTGAGCTATCGGCCGGCCAATCTTCGCTCGGCGACTTCTCGTAACTGGCCGCCGGCGGCCGGTACGGCCACAACACACTCATACCTCGAGTAACGATGGTCATCGAACCGACCGGAAAGAACACTGAAATTATAACCCCCGCCCGATAAACCCGTCACAGACCACACCGTCCCACGCTCACATGACAGAGGATTTCTACGACCTGCTCGAGATTCCCTCCGACGCCTCCCAGGGCGAGATCAAGGACGCCTACCGCGAACAGGTCCGCGTCTACCATCCGGACCTGAACGACGACGACCGCGCACAGGCCCAGTTCACCGCGGTCAAGACGGCCTACGACATCCTCGGCGACCCCGTCGAGCGCCAGGCGTACGACCGCCTCGGCCACGAGGAGTACGTCGCAAAGCGAACCAGCGGCCTTCCGTCCCCCGATGTCTGGAAGAGCGACGACGAGGAGGACTCGAGCGGGACGGAACTGCAATACTCGGAGTCGGAAACGGCCTCTGCCTCGGCCTCGGCAGCCGGCGGCGCGGCGAGCGGTTCGACCGCCTCGAGCCGATCGACCGCCGGGGCCGGCTCGAGCAGGACGGCCGCGGGCAGTGCGACATCGGCCGGTGCCGCGGCCGGCGGCTCGAGGGCCGCCGGAACGAGCGCCGGTACCGGGACGGGAACGGGTACCCCCGGTGGAAGCAGCTCGGGGACCGCCGGCCGAACCGGCGGCTCCGGTGGCGGCTCGGCTCGCGGAACGGGGACGGCCGGCGGGACCGGAACGCGCTCGCGGTCGCGAACGGAAAGCGAGACCGACAACCCGCTCGTCCGCTGGTGGCGGCGACAGAACTTCTCGCTGCCGCTGATCTGGCTGTCGGTGCTCGTCTACGCGGCCGGCGTCGGCCACTTCGCGCTCTCGAATGGGGACGCGCTCGGCTCGCTGTGGGCCGACTTGCGCGCGACGGGCGCAGATCCCGCCGGCCTCTGGAGTCTGCTTTCGGCGAGCCGCCACGGGATCGAGACCGCGGCGGCGTTCGTAAGCGGCGTCGAACTCGTCTCCCCGCCGCTCGAGCCGACGCTGTGGTACGCCGCGTTGGCGGGCGTCGTCGCGGTCGCGCTCGCCGGCCTGCTCGTGACCCGCGTCCGCAGTCGAGAGGACACGTGGGGGGCGGTGACGATCAACGAGACGATCGTCGCCGCGCTCGCGCTGGGACTTGCGACGACGCTGATCGGCGGCCCGCTGCTCGCGGGAACGGTCCTCATGCCGTTCCTGTTCGGCGTGATCGTCCGCCACACGCGGCGACTGCCCGGCTGGAAACCGTCCTATCTATACGTCCTGCCGGTGCTCGCGCCGGCGGTCGGCTTCTGTGCTACCGTGGCGGGGGCGGCCACGCTTCCCCTCGACATCGCTGCGTTCGTGGTCGTCCCGCTGTTGGGCGGGCTGGCGCTGCCGCTGCGGACGACGATTCGGAAGCACTTCGGTCGCTAGTCGTCGATCGTTCTGGCACGTTCGAAGCGATCGTTGCCGAGCCACAGCGTCCGAAACCCGCCGTACCGAACCGTTAAAATGCGCCAGCGGCCAACGTGTCGCATGGCCAAATACTCGACCGGTTCGTCCGGCGGCGGAGGCGGGACGAACTGCGAACTCTGCGGTGCCGAGAGCGACTCGCTTCGGCTCGCGTCGGTCGCCGGCGCGGAACTCGAGGTCTGTCCGGACTGCGCGCCACACGACGACTCGCAGACCCACGGCCGGGATCGGAACCGGGGCGGCGGGGGCGGGCAGGCCTCGAGCTCGAGCGGAAGCTCCGACAGCGAGCCGAGCCGCAAGCAGAAGGCGGCCCAGAACGTCGCGAAGGCGAACCCGGTCTGGGACGGGGACTCCGAGCACTGGGAGAGCGAAGGAACCAACTACGACGACGACCCACTCCCCTACCTCGTCTCGAACTACGGTGAGACCCTCGTCGAGGCCCGACGGGAGGCCGGCCTCCAGCGCGAGGAGCTCGCCGAAGAACTCGGCGCGCCCGAGACGGACATCCTCGCCGTCGAACAGGGGCGAGCGACCCAGGCCGGTGTCGGTGGCGGCCTGATCGCGGCGCTCGAGGACCGACTGGACGTGACCCTCTCGGAGTAGTGCGGCCCCAGTTCTGTTCAAAATAGTTGACACTCTCGGCGAGCAGACTTTTAACCGCAGCCGATAGACTGCAACCGATGACCGGGCAACGGGCGGCAGCGGAGCCGTACGCGACGCGGTTCGAGACCGAAGTGACCTCGATCGACGGCCGGCGGGTCTGGCTCGAGCGCAGTCACTTCTTCGGTGCGAGCGGCGGCCAGCCGGCCGATCGCGGGACGATCGCCGATATCGCGGTGGCGGACGTAGAGCTGGTCGGCGGGGAACAGGTTCACGTCCTGGCCGACGCGCCATCGTTCAACGTAGGCCACCGCGCCCTCTGTGCCGTCGACTGGTCGTTTCGGATGTACTGCATGCGAGCCCACACCGCCAGCCACATCCTCGCGGGCGCCGCACGCCGAGTACTCGAGAGCGCGACCAGTGCCGGCCTCGAGATCGGCCCCGAAACGGTTCGGGTTGACCTCGAGGTCGACGCTCCGATCGACGACGAGACGCTGATCGAACTCGACGAGCGGGTCAACCGCGTGATCTGGGAGTCCCGACCGGTGTCGTGGGACGACGTGCCGATCTCGGAGGCGCGCGAACGCGCGGATATCCGCTTCGATCCGGACGCCAACGAAGCCGCCGTCGAGAAGGGCCGCGTCCGCATCGTCGCCATCGAGGACGAGAACGACGGCGGACGCGGCAATCGCTTCGCCGGGACGAACGGGACGCCGACACCGTGGGACGCCCGAGCCTGCCCCGGCACCCACGTCCGGAACACCCGCGAGGTCGGTCCCGTCACGGTGCTTGGCCGCTCGAGCACCGCCGACGACCGGACCCGGATCGAGTTCGCCGTCGGCCCGCAGGCGATCAACCGCCGGACCGCCGAGAAGCGGGCTGCCTTCGCCGCAACGTCGGCGCTGGGCGTCGATCTCGAGGAGGTCGGCGACGAACTCGAGCGGGCCTGAGCGTCACAGTCAGTTCGCGGCGGCCGGCGGGAAACCCGCCCACAGCAGGTGCTATCTATTACTATCGGGCGAGTGAACGACGACCTATGGGCATCGATTACTCGCAGCTACACGACCCGAACGCCGAGTACACCATGCGGGATCTCTCGAGCGAGACGATGGGGGTCACGCGCGAGCGCGGCCAGGGTCGGGATGTCGAAATCACGGACATCCAGACGACGATGGTCGACGGCAACTTTCCGTGGACACTGGTGCGGATCTACACCGACGCCGGGATCACCGGTACCGGCGAGGCCTACTGGGGCGCGGGCGCGCCGGAACTCATCGAGCGGATGAAACCCTTCCTGCAGGGCGAGAATCCGCTCGACATCGACCGGCTGACCGAGCACCTCGTCCAGAAGATGTCCGGCGAGGGCTCGATCGGCGGCGTCACGGTGACCGCGATTTCGGGTATCGAGGTCGCACTGCACGATCTGGCCGGGAAGATCCTCGAGCTGCCGGCCTACCAGCTTCTCGGCGGGAAGTACCGCGACGAGGTGCGGGTCTACTGCGACTGTCACACCGAGGAGGAGGCCGACCCGGTCGCCTGCGCCGACGAGGCCGAGCGCGTCGTCGAGGAGCTGGGCTACGACGCGCTGAAGTTCGACCTCGACGTGCCCTCGGGCCACGAGAAGGACCGCGCGAACCGTCACCTCCGGCCGCCCGAGATCGAGCACAAGGCTGCGATCGTCGATGCGATCACCGAACGCGTCGGTTCTCGTGCCGACGTGGCCTTCGACTGCCACTGGACCTTTTCGGCCGACAGCGCGACACGGCTCGCAAAGCGCCTCGAGGAGTACGACGTCTGGTGGCTCGAGGATCCGGTACCGCCGGAAAATCACGATGTGCAACGCGAGGTGACGAGATCGACAGCGACGCCGATCACCGTCGGCGAGAACGTCTACCGCACGCACGGCCAACGCCGGCTCATCGAGGAGCAGGCCGTCGACATCATCGCGCCGGACATGCCCAAGGTCGGCGGAATGCGCGAGACGCGAAAGATCGCCGATCTCGCGGACCTCTACTACGTCCCGGTCGCGATGCACAACGTCGCGTCGCCCGTTGCGACGGTCGGGAGCGCCCACGTCGGCGCGGCCATCTCGAACGCGCTGGCGGTCGAGTACCACTCCTACGAACTCGGCTGGTGGGAGGATCTGGTCGAAGAAGCCGTCATCGAGGACGGCTACATCGAGGTCCCCGAAGAGCCCGGCCTGGGCGTGACGCTGGATATGGACGCCGTCGCCGAGCACATGGTCGAGGGAGAGGAACTGTTCGACGAGGCGTGAGCCGAAGTCAAGTTCGCTGAGCGAAGTTCAGCGTCGTTCGACGAAGCATACGTTTCGTCGAGCCAGTCCATCGCTGGTGTTGGCTGTTCGACGAGGAGGAAGACCGTCGGGATCGCGACCGATCCGCTCGAGTGCAACGTCGATACCTGCCGGTAGTTGGTTCACGTCGCCGGTCGGCGAGTATTCCGATCGTTCGGGAGACACGAAAGACAGATAAAAGACCCCACATTGTGAATAGACAGATATGGACGTTCCGTACGACCTCACCTCGTACGTTCGGGTGTTGAAGATGGCAACGACACCCACGACCGAGGAGTTCCTCCAGGTGTCGAAGATCGCTGGTGCGGGTATCCTGCTGATCGGTCTCGTCGGGTTCCTCATCGGCGCGATCATGCTGTTGCTGACCGGTGGTGGCATCTGATGGGTATCTTCGCTGTCAAAACGACGGCAAGCCAAGAGCGCACCGTCGCCGACATGATCATCAACCGCGAAGAGCCGGAGATCCACGCCGCGCTCGCGCCCGACTCGCTGACCTCCTACGTGATGGTCGAAGCCGAAGGCGACGCGGTCTTGAACCGCGTGCTCGAGGATATCCCGCACGCGCGGAGTATCGTGCCCGGCGAGTCGGATATTTCGGAAGTCGAGCACTTCCTCTCGCCGAAGCCGGACGTCGAGGGGATCGCAGAAGGCGACATCGTCGAACTCATCGCCGGTCCGTTCAAAGGCGAGAAAGCGCAGGTCCAGCGGATCGACGAGGGGAAAGATCAGGTGACGGTCGAACTGTACGAGGCGACCGTTCCCATTCCGGTGACGGTGCGGGGCGACCAGATTCGCGTGCTCGATAGCGACGAACGGTAGTTCGTCGGACCATGCGAACGGCCACTTCGTGGCCGTGAGCAGACAGTGACGAGCGCTAACGTGCTCGTCAAGCAGTCAGCGCGGCTCTGCCGCGCTGAATATAGCGACGAACGGTAGTTCGTCGGACCGTGCGAACGGACACTTCGTGGCCGTGAGCAGACAGCGACGAGCGGGAATACGCTCGTCAAGTAGTCAGGCCGGTTCCGTCGGTCGAATATTCTACGCTATTCATATCGAGAACAGACCCTGCTGTGGCTGCGTGAGTACCTAAGCTACATCGAGACGGTGACGGCGGTCACGTGGAACGACAGCAGATGTACGGAACGCGACACGGTGTTTGACACCGACTGCGGACTGCGACGACGAGTGTGGGGGCTAGCGTTTCAGTTCCGTCGCGATCGCCTGCATGTCCGCCTCGGACTCGATCTCCTCGAGCAACTCTTCGCGCTCGCGGACGTCCTCGGAGCTCGCCCCGTAGGCGCGGACGTACTCGGCACGGCTGTGTTCGGTGAAGGCGTGGCGAATCGCGAGATAGCCGTCGGGGACGACGGTGCCACAGACCGCACACTCGCGGCGCTGGTGTTCCGTCGCCTGATGGACGACGGCCGATTCGACGTCCTCGAACACCGATCCGCAGCCGTCGATTCCGCATTCCCAGGCCATTCGATACTGCATCTCTACGGGCCGCCCTAATGATTGTTTCGCAGGGGTCCCCATCGGCCAGAACACACGCCGCCGATAGACCTTCGGCCGTCGGGTTCGTCGGTCTTTGTATGCCGGCGATAAACAGGTCGGAACTGGCGGCGTTCGACGCCGATCGGGCACGTCAGGCCGTCCAGCGGACAGTGTCCGGGCCGCTACACGCGTTCTGCGAGTATAACACGGAGTCGTTTCGCCCGCTCTTTCTCAGCGACGAGACCGTCTCGATGTACGAGAGTCAGGCGGCGATGCTCGAGCACTTCGAGACGATTCACACGAACGTCCACATGGATTTCATGCAGATCAAGCTGTTTCGGAACACGCTGTTTCCGGACGCAGAGCGCGTCGAGTACATCACGACGGCGATGGACTTCATGAAGATCGTTCGCGTGTACGTCGGCGAGACGGGGCTGTTCGTCGCGGTCGACCCCGAGGAACCGGTCGTCCCGATCGTCGATGCGATCAAGGAGACGATCGAGTGGCCGCCGAATCAGAATTCATAACTCGACTGTCCCGAAAGTGTGGCTCGTGACCGACGGAGCGCCGTACCGAGTCGACTGCCACGTGAAGGTGCTCGACGATCGGGTGGTCGAGCGTGCGACGCGGGCCGGTCTCGACGCGATCGTCTACGCGCCGCATTTCACCCGCCTCCCGGAGATCCGCGAGCGGGCGGCGGCTTACTCGAGCGAGGACCTGCTGGTGATCCCCGGTCGAGAAGTGTTCACCGGCTCGTGGCGAAACCGCAAGCACGTCCTCGCGCTCGGACTCGAGGAGCCCGTCCCGGATTTCATCCCGCTCGAGGCAGCGATGGCCGAGTTCGACCGGCAGGACGCGACCGTCCTCGCCCCGCATCCCGAGTTCGCGACGGTGGGCCTGACCGAATCCGACCTGCGGCGGTACGCCGATACCGTCGACGCGCTCGAAATCTTCAATCCGAAACACCTCCCCTCGCACAATCGCCGCGCGCGCGAACTCGCCGAGACACTCTCGCTGCCGCCGTTTACCTCCTCGTACGCTCACCTCCCGCGGTCGGTCGGGGTCGCCCACACCGCGTTCGACGCGGCGATCGACGACGAGCGGGACCTGCTATCCGCCATTGCGGACGGCGTCGCCCGTCGCGTAATCTACGACAACGGGTGTGATCGCTGGACAACCACGACGGCGGAACTCGCACATCTCGCCTACGAGAACACGTGGGAGAAAGTCGACCGACTCTTTCTCTCGGGCACGGAGCCGACCCATCCGAACCACATCGCCTACGATGGCCGGTTCGACGACGTGGCGGTGTACTGACGGCGACGGCCGCGAACGGACGGCCGGCGGGAGTCGCGATCGCCGACCGACGCCGGACGGTAGTTACACGGTCTCCGGTGTGCTAGTACGCAGATATGCTATCGAATATCATGGGAGTGCGAGAGCTGGCCGTCGCGTCGAATCGGCGTCTCGAGGCCGGTCCGAGCGACGGAGACGGCGGTGATCGGCGGTGAGGGACTTCTCGAATCACGCGACCGACCGCCCCGCTGGCCACGACGTGGAAATTACCGGACTCGAGGCGGCGGTCGTGGAAGGTAACTTCGAGTGGAACCTCGTGAAGGTCCACACCGACGCGGGCGTGACGGGGATCGGCGAGGCCTATCGCGGCGGCGGAATCCCCGAACTCGTCGAGTACGCGAACCGTTTTCTCGTCGGCGAGAACCCGCTCGATGTCGAGCGGCTGTTCCGGCGCATCGTCCAAGAGATGTCGGGCCACGGCGGAACGACCGGCAAGGTCGTCACTGCCGCCTCGGGGATCGAGATCGCGCTGTGGGATGCAGCCGGTAAGATTCTCGAGCTGCCGGTCTACCAGTTGCTCGGATCACGCTACCGCGATCGGGTCCGGATCTACTGCGACTGCCACGCCGGCGAGGCCTACGCGGTCGACGACGGGGGTTTCACCGAGTACGCCGACGCGGCGGCGTACACGCCCGAGGCCTACGCCGCGGAAGCCGAGCGCGTCGTCGACATGGGCTTCGACGCGATCAAGTTCGACCTCGATATGGAACGGGACAACGAGCCGGATCCGTACAACGGGCGATTGACGAACGCCGCGTTGAATCGGAAAGTCAAGGTCGTCGAGGCCGTCCGCGAGGCGGTCGGCGACGAGATCGACCTCGCCTTCGACTGCCACTGGGACTACACCGTCGAGAGCGCCGCCCGGCTCGCACGCAAACTCGAGCCCTACGACCTCATGTGGCTCGAGGACGTCGTTCCACCGGAGGAGACGGCCGCCCAGAAGGAGGTCGCTCGCCGGACCGAGACGCCGCTTGCGACGGGCGAAAACCGGTTTCGCATCCACGAGTTGAGCGACCTGATCGACGACTACGCGGTCGACGTGATCACGCCCGATCCGGCGACCTGCGGCGGCCTCGCGGAGTCGAAACGGATCGCCGAGCGCGCCGAGGAGCGCTACATCCCCTTCTCGCCGCACAACGTCTGTAGCCCCGTCGGGACGATGGCCTGTGTCCACCTCTGTGCGGCAGTTCCGAATGCTGACGTGCTCGAGTACCACGCGCTCGAGGTCGACTGGTGGGACGACCTGCTCGCACGCGACGAGCCGCTGATCGCGGACGGCTACATCGACGTGCCGACCGAGCCGGGACTGGGAATCGAACTGGACGAGGCGACCGTCGAGGAGCATCTGCTTTCGGGAACTGGCGGCTTCGACTGAACCGCACGCAGCCTCGCGTTCCGTCGGTAGTCAGCAATCAGTTTCTTTATCGAATCGGCGAAGGGGTAAAACTCGTGTTCGGTACAGGCGGTAGACGTAGCACTCGGTAGACGCATTTTAATACACCTAAGAGTTATGCCGATAGATGTATTATTTTAATCCAATGGACCCAGACTGGGTAGTCATCCCACTCGGATTTCTCGTTATAGTGCTTCTTGTTGGGCTTGGCGTATTCACACTGTTTCATGTAGTGCCAGATGAGCAGACAGAAGGTGATGTGCATATTGACGCCTATCCAGACGGTCCCGAGAAACCGATCCCTTTGAATTCCTCGAACGTCGTGGACTACACGGTTACTTACGAGGAGCGCCTGTTCTATAACGATCTCCTTGCGAGTCGCAACCACAGTTTCGATTCCGAGGAAAGAGTGATAGCCGACTGTACCGCTGTTTCAGTCTCGAACGTTAGTACAGACGAGTTTCGCGTCGCTTTAGAATGTCGGGGTGGGATTCCTGTCGTCGAATCACCATGGTCTGAACCGGGGGAGTACAGTTATTCCGAGTCGGAGGAGTTCACGTACTCAGCCACCTACCATATAACGGAGAGTACGACACAACAGACCGAACTCCAGAATTACCCCTTTGGAACGGATAGAGGGGTCGGTAACGAGAAATACCTAGGTAACAGTAGTGGGCAATCCAGTTCCTTTATTCGGGGCCCGGGATGAAATCGAGATGAGTACGCACACGTAGTACCGAGTCCTCCGACTCCGTTTCGACTCCTTTTCTGATCGAAGAAACGGGGTTCCTATTCTTCAGTTGATTCGCGAACTCGAGCGAGCGTCTCCGCTACCCGATCCCAGTGACTGCCCCGCCAGAAGTGCTGCCCGCAGTCCCGACAGACCCACGTCTCGAATTCGGCCGGATCAGGAGCATAATCCGGCGTCGAGGCGGTCGGGTCGACGCATTCGAGCGGGCCGTTACACCGCCCGCAGAATGCAGGGTCGTCCGCGAGCGTGAGGTCGACACCGGCCGCGGCGAGTTCGGCGAGTTGAGCCTCGACCTCGCGGGACTCGAGCAGGATCGACTCGTCAGCTCGACTCGCGAGCGGCCTGTCGCGGGTGACGATCGCCCGACCCTCGTCTCGAGCGATGGCGAGGGCGTCGTCGTCGGCCTCGAGGCCCCAATCGCCGGCGTAAACGGTGTCGTGGTTGCACATCCGCAGGTACGAGACGATGCCGCCGCACATGACGTCGACGAGCAGGCGCATGAGTAGATGAGTGGCGCAGGCGATGGATCAGCAGGGCGGTCAGTGGAGGAACGCTCGGATCCGATCGAGCTCCCAGGCGTTGATCACGTCGTCCCGTTCGGCCCAGCCGCGGCGCGCGGTGTGGACGCCCCAGCGCATGTACTCGAGCGTCGAGGGCTGGTGGGAATCGGTGTCTATCGCGATGGTCGCGCCCTCCTCGAGGGCGGCCTGGACGGCGCTGCCCCAGAGGTCCAGTCGGCGAGGATCGCTGTTGACCTCGAGGGCGGTGCCGTGGTCGGCTGCGGCCCGCGCGACTGCCGACACGTCGTACTCGAGCCCGGAGCGCTGGTTGAGCAAGCGGCCGCTCGGATGGCCGAGCACGTCGATCGCCGGGTTCTCGACGGCGGTGACGAGCCGCTCCGTCGCGGTCTCGGCGTCCTGATCGAGCGCGCTGTGAGGTGAGGCGACGATCACGTCTAACGCATCGATCGCCTCATCGGAGAGGCCGATCTCGCCGTCGGCGTCGACGTTGGCCTCGATCCCCGCGAAGACCTCGATCTCGGCATCCTCGCCGACCGCGCGGATTTCCTCGACTTGCTCTACGATCTCATCGTCCGCCAGGCCCATCCCGCCGACGATTCCGGGACCTTCGGCGTGGTCGGCGATCCCGAAGTAGTCGTAGCCCCGCTCCGTGGCGGCGTCGACCATCTCCGCGATGGTGTTGTTGCCGTCGGACCACTCGGTGTGGGTGTGCAGGTCGCCCCGCATATCGTCGCGAGTGACGAGGTTTGGCAACTCCCCGTTCTCGGCGGCGGCGATCTCGCCGCGATTTTCTCGGAGCTCCGGCGGGATCCACGGCAGTCCGAGGGCTTCGTACATCCCTTCCTCTGTCTCGCCGGCGACGCGCTCGCCCACCCGCTGTCCCGCGTCCGGATCGTCGATCTCACTGCTGTCGAACGCGCCGTACTCGTTTAGCTTCATCCCGCGGTCGATCGCGTAGTTGCGCAGGGCGACGTTGTGGTCCTTGCTCCCCGTGAAGTACTGCAGGGCGGAGCCGAACTCGTCGGGGACGACCACGCGCAGGTCGACGCGGAGTTCGCCGACGCGGACGCTTGCTTTCTCCGGCCCGGACTCGATCTCGTCGTCGACCGAGTCCCAGTCGACGAACGCCTCGATCACCGCCTCGTTCGCCGTCGTCGACGCGAGTACGTCCACGTCGCCGATCGTCTCGCGCCACCGGCGGATCGAGCCCGCCACCTCGCAGCGTTCGACCGCCTCGAGCGACTCGAGAAAGTCGAGCACGTCGTCGGCCAGCGGGCGCGCCTCACCCACGAGGTGGCGCTGGCCGACGCTGCGGGCGAACTCGAGGTTCTCGAGGATGTTCTCTTCCGTCTTCGGGCCGAACCCCTTGACTTCCTGGACCTCGCCGGCCTCGGCGGCGTCTTCGAGATCGTCCAACGTCTGCACCCCGAGTTCGCGGTAGAGCTTCCCGGCCGTTTTAGGACCGACGCCCTCGATGCGAGTCAGGTCGGCGATGTCGATGGGGAGATCCGCGCGGAGTTCCTCGAGTTCCTCGATTCCGCCGGTCTCGACGTACTCGACGATTTTGGAGGCGATGGCCTCGCCGACGCCGTCGATGTTCTCGACGGCCTCGCGGTCGCCATCCTCGATTCGGTCGGCGATCGGGGACGGAAACGAGCGGACGTTCTCGGCCGCCCGACGGTACGCGCGGGGTTTGTACTCCACGTCGTCGGCCTCGAGCAGGTCGGCGAACTCCTCGAGTCGGCCGGCGAGTTCGGCGTTGGTCGTCATCGCCCCCTCCGCGTGGCCTGATCGTCGTCCTGCCCGAGCGCCTTCTTGAGGAACGACATCCAGCGCTTGCGATCCTGTGCCTGCTGGACTTTCTGCTCGCGCTCGAGGTCGGTCGGCCCCAAGCTCTCTAAGGCGTTCAACGCCCGATCGATGCCGATGATGCTCCGGGCGAGCTCTTCGCCCTTCTCTCGGGCGATCTCGCCCTCCTCGATTTGCTCGAGGCGCTCGAGGCGCTCGCGCCGCAGATTCCTCTTGGCCTGCTCGACGCGCTCGCGCTCCCCCGAGGGCACCGTCTCGCGGCGCTTGATCTCGAAGACGAACGTCCGGAGGTCGATCTCCTCCCCCTGGACCGTGATCGTCTCCGGGATGTCCGCGCCGACGGTCGCGCCCTCGCGCTCGACGCGCTCGAGCAGTTGCTTGCGCTCGTACTCTTGCACGGCCGAATGTGGGTGCCGGGGAGGCAAAAATGTACAGTCCCAGAACCGGCCGTCCCGCGATCGGTCACCGGGCCGTCGACGCTCACGGCTCCCAGATCCGCGCACCGACGACCGAGAAGACGGTGAGTACCGGATACCCCACGACGACGCTGGTACTGACCCAGAGCACCGCGTCCAGAGGGGTTACGACGGCGTCCCCGTAGTTGAACAGCAGTGTGAGGAACGCGAGTCCGAGCGCGATTCCGCCCCGTCGGTAGTCGACGAGATCGACCGCCGTTTCGCTTCCCATCGGCGATTGTGTTCGATAGGGCGTACCAACAGGGTACCGATCTCCGCCACGACTTACTTCCGAGGCCTCTCGAGGTCTGCAACCAAGATACATCGCTCGTTCAACCCGAAAAAAGTCGGTGAAAACCCCAAATCCCTTAGCGGCTCCCCACATACCCCCGATCAATGGCCAAGTGCGACGTGTGTGGGAAGGACGAAAACATGCCGTACAACTGTCGGCACTGTGGTGGGACGTATTGTGCCGACCATCGGCTTCCCGAGAACCACGACTGCTCGGGGCTCCAGAACTGGAACGACCCGCAGGGCGTCTTCGACAGCGGATTCGACGACAGCGTCAGCTCCGGTACGAGCGGGTCGCGCATCTCACGCGCCGCGGATAAGATCCCGATAAACACCGGCACTGGCGGTCCCTTGAGCTATTTCCGCGGGAACATGACGTACACGTTCCTCGCGTTGATGTGGCTGACGTTCGGTGCCCAAATCGCCGTCGGAGCGATTTTCGGTTCCGACCTGATGGAGACTCTCTTCGTACTGCGCCCCTACTATCCAGAGTACGTCTGGACGTGGTTCACGTCAATCTTCGCGCACGGCGGATTCTACCACATCATCGGTAACAGCATCGTGTTATTCTTCTTCGGCCCGCTCGTCGAGCGATACGTCGGGTCGCGAAACTTCGCTATCCTCTTCCTCGTCAGCGGCGCGCTCGCTGGTCTGAGCCAGATCGGTATTCAGATACTGCAAGCGAGTACGATAACGCCGTTGACCGGAGGGGTTGTCGGTGCCAGCGGGGCGGTGCTCGCCATCATGGGCGTCCTGACGGTCCTGAACCCCGGGCTCAAGGTGTACCTCTATTTCATCCTCCCGGTGCCGATCTGGGTGCTCACCGGTGGCTACGCCCTTCTCAGCATTACCTTCCTCTCCGGCGCCGTCGGCGGCGGCGGGGGCATCGCCCACATGGCACACCTCGTGGGCCTCGTAATTGGCCTCGCCTACGGTCAGTACGTCAAGCAGAACCGCAACATCAGCGCGCCGAACCAGCTCGAGTTCGGCGGTGGCGGCCCCGGTGGTCCGGGTGGTCCCGGCGGCCCCGGCGGTCGTCGCCGGTTCTGACCCACGCCGCCCTCGCGCCGTCACAACCCCGCAACTGATTTTCACAGGGTGTCTACCACCGGCAAACAGATGTCCGACCCCCGCCCCGATCTCGTACCCGAGCCCGGCCTCTCGCGTCAGGAGATGGAGGACCTCCAGCGCGAGATCGCCGCCGTTGCCGTCTTCGAGGACGACTTCGCGTTCGACCCCGGCGCGCTCTCGAACCCGCTCGAGGCGACCGCCACCGGCGGGTCGCCCCCGGTCGTCGTCGGCGTCGACCAATCATTTCTCACGAACGCCGCGGGCGAGCAGGACCGCGCGCTGTCCGCCGTCGTCGCCATGCGCGGCGGCGAGGTCATCGAGCGCGTCCACGCCGTGACCGGCCTCGAGATCCCCTACATCCCCGGTCTTCTCTCCTTTCGCGAGGGCGGGCCGATCCTCGCCGCGCTCGAGGAACTCTCCGCCGAGCCCGACCTCCTACTGTTCGATGGCAGCGGCCGCATCCACTTCCGGCAGGCGGGTATCGCGACTCACATGGGCGTCGTCCGGGACGTGCCGAGCATCGGCGTCGCGAAGAGCCTCCTCTGTGGCGCACCCAGAGAAGACACCGACGGGCTACCCGCTGGCTCGAGAGTTCCCATCGACGCAAATTCGCGGGTCGACGCGCCGGACGGGACACTCATCGGCTACGCGGTCCAGACGCGCCAGTACGACGCGCCGAACCGCCACATCAATCCGCTGTACGTCAGTTCCGGCCACCGCGTCGGCCCCGAGACGGCGGCCGAGGTCGTGCTCGAGCTGGCTTCGTCGTACAAGCTTCCCGAACCGGTCCGGCTCGCGGACAAGTACGCGGACGAAGCGAAGAAATCGCTCGACGACTAGACCTGCTACTCGGCCGGCAACTACAGCCGACCGACCACCCGCCGCAGGCGGATGGGGCTGAAAGGGGCCGGTCGGGGGCTTTCGAGGTGTTTGCCATTCCACACCGATCGTCCTCCGCATCGCGACTCCGATTCTGTCTTGAAATTACGCATCGCGCGACAAACCGTCGATACTTAGGTATCGGCTCTCGAACCGGTCGCGTATGGCCACCGCCGAGGACGTCGAGAGGACAGCCGACGACGGGCCGGACGGCACCGTCGTCGAGGACGACCGCGACCGAGACCGCGAGACGGCGGGAAGCGACACCGACCGCTACACGCGAAAGAAGTCGGTGCTGATCACTGGCTGCTCGTCGGGGATCGGCCGCGCGACCGCTCGGGCCTTCCTCACGGAGGACTGGCAGGTGTTCGCCACGGCGCGGAACGCCGACGACATCGAGGATCTCGAGGAGGATGGCTGCGAGACGCTCGAAGTCGACGTGACCGACCCCGAGGAGGTCGCGACGGCCGTCGAGGAAACCGTCGATGTCGCCGGCGCGATCGACTGCGTCGTCAACAACGCCGGCTACGCCCAGATGGGGCCGCTCGAAGATATCGCGACGGTCGACCTCCACCGACAGTTCGACGTCAACGTCTACGGCCCACACCGGCTCACCCGCGCCGCCGTCCCGCACATGCGCGCCCAGAGCGACGGCACGATCGTCAACGTCTCGAGCGTCATCGGTCGGATCTCATTCCCCGGCGCGGGTGCCTACGCCGGCTCGAAGCACGCCCTCGAGGCGATGAGCGACTCCCTGCGCGGCGAGGTCGAGGAGTTCGGCATCGACGTGGTCGTGGTCGAACCCGGACCGGTCGAGACGAACTTCACCGAACGCGCGAACGACGAACTGCCCGACGACGAGCGGACGCCGGCCTACGAGTCGCTGTACGAGCTCTACGACGAGTTCGAACTGATCGGTGGCGGCGGGTCCGGCGGCCCCTTCGCGTCCGATCCCGAAGACGTCGCCGAGGCGATCCTCGAGGCTGCGACTAGCCCCGACCCGCCGGCGCGGTACCCGGTCGGCCCGATGGCCCAGTACGGCCTCTATGCGCGCTATCTCCCCGACCGACTGCGCGACGCGGTGTACGGTCTCCTGCGAAAACTCGCGTAGCTCCTATTCGTCGCCCGGTTCGTAGCGCTCCGCCGCCGACTCGAAGCCGAGTTCCGACTGCTCGCGACTGCGCCGCCCCTCGAGTTCCGCGACCGCCTCGGGCTCCGGCGCGGCATCGTCGGTGATCCGCGCCCACGAGTTGTGGACCTTGGCGTGACACCACCGACAGAGGAAGATCGTGATCTCGTGGGAGAGGGTCTCGCCATCGCGTTCGTAGGAGAGGTGGTGTTCCTCGAGCAGCGGCCGCTCGTCGTCGTGTGCCATCCGCTTTTCGGCGAGACCGCAGCGGACGCACTCGCGGTCGCGGTTGCGCGAGCGGAAATGGGGGCAGTCGACCCACGACCAGTCGGATTCGGGGTCGACCACGGGACACTCGTAGTCGTCCGCGGCGCGCTCGCGGGCGAACTCGGGGTCGTGCTGGTAGTGGTCGAAGGCGTACCGACACGTCCCCTCGCCGGTCAGGTGGTCACAGACGCCCGCGAACTCGTAGGGGTCGTCGACGCCGACCGAAGTCCCCTGCGGCGTTTTCTCCATCGTCGGCGGGCCGTAGGGTGCGAGGGATGTTGAATCGCCCGCTCGGTGGGCGCCTCGGAACGCCATCGTCGATGGAATTTTCTACTCGGCCTGCGTCGCCATCGTCGTGCTTCCGACCGACGACCGCGACACCATCCTGTCGACCGAGGACGTACTCGAGACGGTCACCGCAATCGGCGACCGCGGCCGCCTCGAGGTCGCGTACGCGGTGTACGCCCACCCGGCGGACGGCCTCACGGTGAGCGAGATCGCCACCGAGGTCGCGGACGGCGAGTCGGCGGTTTCGACGCGCGTCGACGCGCTCGTCGCGGGTGGCGTGCTCGCCGAACGGATGCCGTGTCTCGTCGATCCCTCGGTCGAGGGAACCGAGTACGAACTGACCGAGTTCGGTCGTCTGCTGCTCGAGGAAGGCGTGCTGGCGCTGTTCGACGCCGCGGAATCGGTCCGGGATCTCTGAGGAGTCGCGTCTCCGACCTTGCCACGTCCGGGCCGAGAGCTTTTTCTCGTCGCCGTTCGCACCCCTGGTCGTGCGACTCGTCCACGAGCCCGCGACCGATGCCGACGACGAGGTCTTCGACCAGCGGACGAACGCGGTGGCGACGAACGTCGACCTCGCGGACTCGCTGGTGAGTCAGGCCCGCGGGCTCATGTTCCGCCGGTCGATCCCGGACGACTATGCGCTCGCCTTCCGGTTCGACTCGGCGGCGGTTCGCGACCTTCACATGCTGTTCGTCTGCTTTCCTATCGACGCCGTCTGGGTCGTCGACGGCGTCGTCGAGCGCGTCGAGCGCCTACGGCCGTGGCGGAGTTTCGCCCGCGCTCGAGCCGACCTGATCGTCGAACTCCCGGCCGGCGCTGCGGCCGATGTCGAACCCGGCGACCGGCTGAAACTCGAGGACGAGTGAGACTATCGGCACACCGGCCGCGATCGACGACCGGCGGATTTAAGTCGGCGACTTCCGTTAGCCTGCAGTACAATGGCACGTCATACGCCATCTGACGAGGATAGAGGAAGTCGGGGCGACCCGGCTGGGCGTGAAATTCTCCGCCGAAGATAACCGCAGTTCCCGGAACTCACCACTCTTGCCTGTAACTCACTCACCCGAACAGACGATCGCATCGGACCGTACAGTGCGCCTTCTCGACACGACGCTTCGCGACGGCGAGCAAGCGCCGGGCGTCTCGCTTTCCCCCGACGAGAAAGTCGAGATCGCCCGTTCGCTCGAGCGCGCCGGCGTCTCGGTCATCGAGGCCGGCAGCGCCTGTACGGGCGCGGGTGAGCGACAGGCCATCTCGCGGGTGACCGATCTCGATCTCGACGCCCGCGTCACCAGCTTCTGTCGCGGGATGCGAGCCGACATCGACCTCGCGCTCGACTGCGATGTCGACGGTGTCCACATCGTCGTCCCCGCGAGCGACCGCCACGTCGAGGGCAAGGTCGGCACTTCCCGCGAGGAGAATCTCGAGAAAACCGCCGAACTCGTCGCCTACGCCAAAGACCACGACCTCTGGGTCGAAGTCATCGGCGAAGACGGCTCCCGAGCGGATCTCGACTACCTCGAGGAGCTGGCCGGAGCCTCCCTCGAGGCCGGTGCGGACCGGTTCTGTTTCGCCGACACGGTCGGTCACACCGGCCCGGAACATACCCACGAGGCCGTCTCCCGGCTCGCCGAACTCGGCCCCGTCAGCGCTCACACCCACGACGACCTCGGGCTGGGCGTCACCAACGCGCTCGCGGCCATCTCGGCGGGAGCCGACCTCGTGCACTGCACCGTCAACGGGCTCGGCGAGCGCGCCGGCAACGTCGCCTTAGAGGAGGTCGCGATCGCGCTCTCGCACGTCTACGACGTCGAGACGCTCGAGCTCGAGGAGCTGTACGACTTAGCGCAGATCGTCTCCCGAGCGACGGGGATCCAGTTGGCCCCGAACAAGGCCGTCATCGGCGAGAACGCCTTCACCCACGAGAGCGGGATCCACACCGACGGCACGCTCAAAGACGACAAGATGTACGAGCCCTACGCGCCCGAGACCGTCGGCCGCGAACGGCGACTCGCGCTCGGCAAACACACCGGCCGCGCGGGCGTCAAAGCCGCACTCGAGGAACACGGCGTCGACGCCGACGACGACGAGATCGCCGAGATTGCCCAGCGCGTGACCGAACTGGGCGACCGCGGCCGCCGCGTGACGGACGCCGACCTGCTGGCCGTCGCCGAGGATGTCACCGGCGACGACCGCGACCGCGTCGTCGATCTGCTCGATCTCACCGCCACCAGTGGCGGGGCCGTCCCGACCGCTAGCGTCCGCCTGGACGTCGACGGCGAGGAACGCGTCGCCAGCGGCACCGGCTCCGGGCCCGTCGACGCCGCCGTCTCGGCCGTCCGCGAGGCGCTTGGCTCGATGGCCGACGCCGAACTCGAGTCCTACCACGTCGACGCGGTGACGGGCGGGACGGACGCGGTCGTCACCGTCGAGGTGACGATGGTTCGTAACGACCGCTCGGTAACGGTCGCCCGCAGCGAGGCCGACATCACCCGCGCGAGCGTCAAAGCGATGGTCGACGCGCTCGACCGACTGCTCGCGGCCGACCAGCGCCCACTGACGCCAGCCGACGACTGACGCGCAGTCGGTCCGCTCGAACGGCACACCAATCGGATATCGGATAGTTTTCGCGACGATCGACTGGCAGCCGTCGGTAGTCGAAATCGCTGCTTGCAACTCGAGATAGGGAGTAATTTCTCCGAGACGGCAGCGGTCCGGTGAGTGAGTGCCTACCGCTTTCGGTCGCGACCGTTGCAGGGGAGAAACTGAGAGAACACCGTTCGCAGCGGCGCAAGTATCAGTAGATTGTCTATAACGAATTACCGAATTCGAGACTGTCCGACAGCGATGAAAGACGACCACCAGTCAGATCGGTCGACTCGCACCGGAACGACCACGCGCCGTTCGTACGTCGGACTCCTCGCCGCGCTGGGCCTCGGCGGCGGCGTCGCCGCGACGGGCTCTCGAGGGGACGGTACCGCCGCGGCCCAACCGGGCGGGACGGCGGGCGGTGTCAGCGTCAGCGACTCGGGCACGACCGTCGGGGAGGAGGTGACGCGGTTGAACTTCGCGGAGACCCTCTCCGCGACCCAGTCCGACGAGAACGCGGTCACGGTGCGAGGGGAAACGAACCCGAACGTCGTCGACGTCCGCGAGGATCTCGACGTGACCCCCGAGGACGCCGATCTGTTGGCCGCGATCGGGGACCACTACCACTCGTTCGCCCCGACGGAGCGGAACCACCGCTACGAGATCCCCGCCGGAACGTGGCACGTCGCGACGAACAACGTCCACTTCGAGGCCCACGAGTACCTCGAGATCGTCGGCTCGCCGTTCGCGGTGCTCAAAGTGACCGACCAGAACGTCGACCGGCTGATGACGGTGGGCACGCTAGATGCGTCGCTTCCGCACGCACAGCGGACCGTGATGCGAAACCTTCAGGTCGACATCCGCGGCGAGTACGACGCCGGTATCGCGCGCTGGTACACCTACGCCTACGGCCACATGGAGAACGTCTCGATGCGGGGCCAGCGTGACAAACTGAACCCGGCCTACGGCGGCGACCGCTACACGATCATGGTCGACGGCGTCAGACACACGACGACGAACGTGATCCGCGGCTGTACCCTGACTAACGGGGATACCAGATACGACCGACCGACGCACGTCGGTCACGCGATCCCCTTCAGTTCGGATATCTACAACCACGGGACGAACTTCTGGGAGGGGTGCCAAGTCGCGGACTACATCGACAACGGCATTTACGTCTCCGGCGACGACGGCCGGAATGTCGTCACCGGCTGTTACGTCCGCAACTGCGCCGGCGCGGGCATCCGAATCGGCCCCAACGACAACGTCCAGGACTGCCAGATCACCATGACTGAGTATCCGGGCTTCCCGTGGTCCGGCCTCTGGCTCGAGAACGGCGGCGGCCAGTTGGTCTCGCAACTCCTCGTCAACAACCAGGTCGAGACCGCGACCGAAATCGTCCGGCTCACGCAGGACGGACCGGCACGACTGACCGACGTTCACATCACCAACGAGGGAACCGACGGCCGGGCGATCCGGGTCGCAGACAACGACGCCGCGCCGACGGTCTTCGAGGGGTGTACGATCACCGATCGCTCGAGTCCGACGGTGGCCGACTACGCGGTTTACGTGCGGTCGTCGAACGTCACTTTCGACAACTGCGAGTTCGACATCGATTCTCAGTCGTCGACGGATCGTCACGGCATCTATGTCGCTGGCGGGGACGCGATCGATCGGCTCACGCTCGATAGCTGTACGATCGATGCCGACGCGAGCCTCCGATTCGCCGAGAGCGGCGAGAATCACACCGTCGAAAGCTCGTTCTTCGACGGTCTGGTGTTGAGCGACCCCGACACGACGCTCTCGTCGGTGCTCTGGGTCGGTAATCGCCACAACGGCGAGACCGACTTCGCCGGCGAACGGGACGGCTGGCAGGGCGACTTCAACTTCGGCTTCGACGTGTAAGCCGCCCCGCGGCTTCGCTCACGGTATCCGTCGTTCGCCCCGCGGGCGAAGAGCTGAAACGCGGACACGAAGAGGAGAGAACGGTGTCAGTGGCCGGAATCCGATGTCTCGCCCACGCCGAGATCTACGTCCCGTCCGAAGGGGCCGATGGTTTCCTCGGCGAGCGCTTTCTGTCGCACGTTGAGCATCCCGACGTCCTGGTAGGAGGTCGGGCCGGGGACCTGGTGGGCTTCGGGGCCGGGTTGGTGCCCGAGGTAGTCGACGTTCGGGTTCGTGCCGAAGTCCCCGAGCAGTTCGAACTCGTTTTCGGGCGCGTCGACGTAGTCTTCGAACAGTTCCTGGGCGACATCCGCTTGAGTAGAGACCGGTACGTCCTGCTGTGGCCCCTGAAACTGTTCGACCGTCAGCCCGAGTTGCTGGAGCGTCTGCTGACTGGTGAGGTCCAGTCCGGTCGTTTCGATCGCGTTCGCGACTTCGACGATGGTTTGCTCTTTGTCCGGGAGGGTATCGCCCGGCGACGCTTCCTCCTCGTAGTCTTGCTGTGTAAGCTGGATCGCCGCCACGAGCGCGATTCGTCCCGTATTGAACTCCGGAACGGCGTCGATAACCGCGTCTAGATCCCCGTCGACGCCCTGAAGGGACGAACTGGCCGCATCCGGCGACGGGAGCGCCGAGTACAGATTGATGACCGTTCGTGCTCTGGCGGGATTGCTCCTGTACCGCTCCGGGTCGCTCGCGGGGTTGTTCTTGTCGCCGAACTGGATCACGTTCGGCGGACAGGCCATCTCGCAGGCCGTCGTGCCGACGAGTTCGTCGCCCATGTTCCCGTCCTGACGGGGCGGATCGAAGACGCACTTCGACATGACGCCGCGGGGTGCTCGACTGCTGACCCAGCGGTCACGTTGATCGTACATCATATCCGAATCGATCTCCTCGACATCGACGTTCGGCTCGCCCCACTGAAAGTAGTTGACGCCGTACGGACAGGCGACCTGACAGTAGCGACAGCCGATACAGATATCGTAGTCGGTCAGCACCAGCCCGCCCTCTTCGCGCGTGTGTCGCGCCGTCGTCGGGCACACCTTCTCGCAGGGAGCGTCCGTACAGTGTTGGCACGGCCGGACGAGGTAGTTGAAGTCTTGAACGCTCTCGTAGTTGTCCGGTTCTGGCGACTCGACCTGCCCGTCCTCGAACGCGAGGACGTACATCCAGTTGGCACCCAGATCCCAGTTGTGCTCCTCGTTGCAGGCGACGACACAGGAGAGACAGCCATCGCAGTGCTCGAGGTCGATCGTCATCCCCCACTGCGTTGCGTCCTCGTCGGGTTCGACCTCGCCCGCCTCCTCGACGGCCGGCTGCTCCGGCTCCTGCTGGTCGACCGCTCCCCAGCCGAGACTGGCGAATCCGGCACCGGCGGCCCCTTTCTTGAGCACCTCGCGACGGGACTCGTCGCCGGTGAGCGACGAGAGCAGCGATCCAGACTCCGCGTCGTCGACATCGTCGGGACTGGCGATCGGCCGCTCGTCTTCGCCGAACTCCTCCATCACGTCCTCGTGATAGCGTTCGTGGAACTCCTCCTCGGAGAGTTCCCCCTTCGTGACCCGCATCGCATCTTTCCCCATCTCCATGCCGAGTTTCGTATCGTACTCGGTGTCGTCGAGCATGTCCTCGAGGTCGTCCTGCCACGCTTCCCCGAGCGGGTGGAACGCCTCGTCGTCCGCATCGGACACCTCGTCGGTGTTCTCGGAACTCATCACACCCACCCCGTTTGAGCCGGTAGATCTCGAGTTGCGTACATTGGTTTGTCGTAGCATGAATACTACCGGGAGGATCTCCGTATGACTCCGCCCTGCGAGTGACGGGCCATAGACACCGCTCGCCATATCGCGCCGTGAAACGCGTCGAGACGGCGTCCGGATGACGTGGAAACGAGGACACTTCGCTCGCGCTGTGGCTCACCGCGGTCGAACCCCCGTGTTGTGCCTTTCGAAACGAACCACTCGCTTCGCGGTGCTTGCGGCTTCACCGTTCGCTAATCCGTGGCGAATACGCGCCACGCGGTGCTCGCCGGCTTGTGTCGCGAAGAAGCGCCGAGAGGGAGATTTGAACTCCCGAGTCCGTGAGGACAGTAGATTTCGAATCTACCGCCTTGGCCGGGCTAGGCTATCTCGGCTCACTCGTTCCTACTCGAGAGACGTTTTTACCCGTTTCGATTTTTCGCGTCCCTGTGACCGAGTCGCGTCCGGGTGGGTCGCCGGTCGCCGCCCGCCGCAGCCACGCCGAACCGGTCGCGGCTACTACTCGCGACGGTCGTCCGGGTCCTCAGCCGGTGTTTTTCATTCCGGCAGCGATCCCCTTGACCGTCAGCCGCAGCGTCCGCTCCTCGATGTCCGTCCGGTGGGTCCGATCGAGCAGGTAGACCTGCAACAGGTTCAGGGGGTCGACGTAAGGGTTCCGGCGCTCTAAGTTCTCCCCGAGCCAGTCGCGGGTGTGGAGCCGGTCGCGCTGGCCGATCTTCTGGATCAGTTCGGCCGCTCGTTCGTACTCGCCGGTCAGCCGCGGGAAGAACCGCTCGCGGAGGTCCGCGTCCGCCATGTCGGCGTAGCGCTCGGCGATCTCGAGTTCGGTTCGGGACAGCGAGAGCGCGGCATTGTCGAGCGTCGTTCGGAAGAACGGCCACTCCTCGTACATCGTCTGAAGCGTCTCCATCGAGCCGCCGTCGTCCAGGTAGGCGTCGACGCCCGTCGCGATCGCGTACCAGCCGGGCAGGATACACCGTGACTGAGTCCACGAGAACACCCACGGGATCGCCCGCAGGTCTTCGACGGTGCGCTCGCCCGACCGGGAGGCCGGCCGCGAGCCCAGGTCGAGGTCCTCGATGACCGTGATCGGCGTCGCCTGCTCGAAGTACTGGACGAAGCCGTCGCTCTCGAGCAGATCGCGGTACTCCTGGCGGGCGGCGTCGGCCATCGTCTCCATGGCCTCGAGCCACGCCTCGCGGACCACCTCTTCGGGCTGGTCGACCGCGCGTTTGCGCGCACGAAGCTGGGCGTTGAGCATCTGCTCGATGTTGCGCTCGGCGATGCGAGGGTTGCCGTACTTCTCGGCGATGGCCTCGCCCTGCTCGGTGAACTTGACCTGGCCCGTCACCGTCGAGTTCGGCAGCGCGAGTAGTGCCTCATTCATGGGGCCGCCGCCCCGCGAGATCGAGCCGCCGCGGCCGTGGAACAGCCGCATCGTCACGTCGTGATCGTCACAGATTTCGCCGAGCCGGCGCTGGTTCTTGTACAGCGACCAGTTGGCCGCCAGAAAGCCGTTTTCCTTGTTCGAGTCCGAATACCCCAGCATGATCTCCTGGGTGCGCCCGCGGGCCTCGAGGGCCTGCGCGTAGGCCTCGTTTTCGAACAGCGTGCCCATGATCCGTCGGGCCCCCGAGAGGGCGTACTCGGTCTCGAGCAGGGGAACGATGTCGACGCCGCTGTGCTCCGGCAACGAGACGACGCCGGCCTGATCGGCCAGGAAGAGCACCTCAAGGACGTGGCTGGGCTCCTCGGTCATCGAGATGCAGTAGGTGTCGATGGCGTGGACGCCGTACTCGGTCTGCCACTCGGCGAGGCTGTCGAACAACTCGAGGACGCGCGCGGAGTCCGCCGAGAGCCCGTCGGTCGCACTGAGGTCGATCACCGGCTCGTCCTGTAACACGGCGTCGGTGAGGAACTCGACGCGCTCGTCCTCCAAGAGGTCGTGGTAGTCGATCCCCTCAGCCTCGAGGGCTTCGGCGATGGCGTCGGTGTGTTTCTGCTGGTGGTCCCGCAGGTCGAGACTCGCCAGCGAGAGCCCGAACGTCGCGACCTGTCGTCGGATCGGGTCGACGTGGGCCTCGACGACGCTCTCGGCCCCGTTGTTGCGCAGGCTCGTCGCGATCACCTCAAGGTCGGAGAGGAGATCGTCGACCTCGTCGTAGCCGCCCGGCCGAACGTCGCCGACCCGATGGAGCCGCTCGCGCATGAGTTTGAGCTTCTGCCGGTAGGGTTCGCCGGGGTAGCGCTCTTCGGCCGTGCGCGCGCTACCCGGCAGGCGCTCGCGGTCGCGCTCGAGGGAAACCTGAAACTCGGAGCCGGCGTCGATCCGGCTCCCGTCCTGGCTCAGCACGCCCGAGAGGCGCTTGAGTTGGTCGCGGTAGCGCTCCAGAATGACCTCGCGCTGGCGCTCGAGGGTGTTGGCCGTCACCTCGGGGGTGACGTAGGGGTTGCCGTCGCGGTCGCTGCCGGCCCACGAGCGGAACTCGAAGAGCTTCGGAATGTCGAGCGTGCCGGGAACTTCGTCGTCGATGGCGTCGTCGAGTTCGTCGTAGACCTCGCCGACGACATCGAACAGCGTGTTCTCCAAGTACCATTGAACGTTGCGCGCCTCGTCTTCGGGCTCGGGCTGGCGATTGCGCACCTGCGGGGTCTGCCAGAGGCTCGTCACCTCCGCGTCGATATCACGCCAGACCTGACTTTCTTCCTTCTCGGTCAGCAGGCGCTCGTCTAACGTCTCGAGATACGTCGAGATCGTCCGCAGCTTCGATTTGACCGTCTTGCGTCGTGCCTCGGTTGGGTGCGCCGTAAAGGTCGGCTCGATCAACACGTCGTCTAGAATCTGGCGGACCGTTTCGACGTCGGCCTCGCCGAGTTCCTCGGCCGCGGTCTCGAGGCTGTCCGCGAGCGTTCCCTCGTGAGATTCGGACCGGATCGTCCGAACCCGCTCGCGCTCCTCCGCGAGGTTGATCAGCTCGAAGTAAGTCGTGAAGCCCCGGGCGACGACCCGCTGTTGATGCGGCGAGAGCCCCTCGAGTTCGGTGATTAGCGATTCGCGCGACTCGCGTTCGCCCGATCGGTACTCGATCGCGGCCCGCCGACACGACTCGACCGTCTCGAAGTCCCGTCGAGACGTCTGGTCCTCGAGTACGTCACCGAGCAGCGCACCGAGTTCGCGGACATCCTGGCGGACATCCCTGTTATGGAGGCGCATGTCAGGTGCATGGACGCGGCGCGTCAAAACTCCTTGTACGCGCAGGTCGCGTCTCCGAACCGATGGCGCGAACCGCCACGCCGTGAGATCGGATTGGAACCGAGATTCTTCGAGGGCCAGTCCTCGCGGACCGGCTCGTCCGAGCGGTCCAGCACCTCGCCGACTCACTCGCGAGTCGCTCCTCGTGGGATGCTCGTTGCTTCGGAGGGTGAGGCGTCCGTACACCGCGATCGCTATCACGAGGACAGCGAATCCGCTCGTCGGGCATCCAGTTCACGATGGGAGTCGCAGACCCATTCTCGAGGCCGCATCTCGAATCAGCGCCCCACCGACGTGCCGGTGGACGGGCTACGGAGCCGACCGGTCTCCTCGCTCGTCGCCGAGCGGCGTCAGTCGCAGACGCTCGTCCCACAGCTGGCGCAGATATCGTCTCGCCAGGGGACCGTGATCCGCACGGCTCGTTTGGCGTCGCAGTTCGAACAGTGGGTCGTTTTGGTTAGTATATTTTCTGACATCGTTTCCGCCCCCGTTTCTCCTCCGGGATCGCTCGGACTACTGTTACCCCCTATCTGTGATTA
Source organism: Natrinema marinum (assembly GCF_024296685.1). Classification (NCBI taxonomy): domain Archaea; kingdom Methanobacteriati; phylum Methanobacteriota; class Halobacteria; order Halobacteriales; family Natrialbaceae; genus Natrinema; species Natrinema marinum. The sequence continues at coordinate 1,228,304 of NZ_CP100763.1, forward strand.
CTTAACAGTTCCGAATAGTTAAATTTCCACTTATATATCCAGTGCCGGTTCGGGGACGTTACTGGGGTCGGTAATTCGTCCCGTCGAGCGAGCGACGAATTCTGCTTGTTCTACAGCGGACTCTCGCTGAGACGACCGCTTCGTCGAGTTCGAGCCCGCTCGAGCGCCGCCGGGACGACGAGACCGCGGCTGTCGTCCGTGACGACCGTGAGGGCTGTCCCCGTGGCGAACGGGAGACTCGAGACCGCTCACTCGAGCAGCGAAAACGCGGCGAACCGCTCCGGTCGCGACGATCGTACGTCGTTACTCGTCTGTGTACTGGGCACAGACCCGCCGGATCCCTTCCTCGAAGTCGATCGCGGGCTCCCAGCCGGTTTCCTCGCGGATCTTCGAGGAATCGGCGCAGGTGTCGTGGACGTACACCGATTCGGGGATCGGGTTCTCGACGTACTCGGGCTCGATATCGGTGCCGAGTTCGTCGTTGATCATCTCGACGACGGTGTTGAAGTCGTATGCCTCGCCGGTTCCGAGGTTGTAGATCCCGTCGAGTTCGTGGGCCGCGGCCAGCTCGAGCCCGCGGACGATATCGTCGACGTGGGTGAAATCGCGGGTCTGCGTGCCGTCGCCGTAGAGGACGGGCGCGTCGCCGTCGGCGATATCGTCGGCGAACTGGGCGATCACGTTGGCGTACTCGCCTTTGTGTTCCTCGGCACCGCCGTAGCCCTGATAGACCGAGAAAAAGCGCATGCCGGCCGCGGTCATGCCGTAGTGGTTCGCGAAGTACTCCCCGTAGCGCTCGCGGGCGAGCTTCGAGGCCTCGTAGCCGGTGTTGACCGTCACCGGCATGTCCTCCGGCGAGGGCTCGGTGCGGCTCCCGTAGATCGACGAGGTCGACGCGTAGACGACCGTCTCGCAGCCCTCCTGACGAGCCTGTTCGACGACGTTGACGAACCCCTCGACGTTGACGCGGGCACCCGTCGTCGGATCGTCCTCGTGCATCGCGTACGACGACAGCGCCGCCAGGTGGAAGACGATGTCCACGTCGGTCGGCAAGTCGTCGTCGAGCACGCTCGCGTTCACGAAGTCCACGTCGTCGGAGAGGTTTTCGGGCGTCCCCAGATAGCAGTCGTCGACGACGGTCACGTCGTTGTCCGCAGCCAGGTGGTTCGCCAGATTCGAACCGATGAATCCCGCCCCGCCGGTAACGAGGACGGATCGCTCCTCGAGGTCCATACGGAAACCCCCGTGCGGCGACGCATAGGTGTTGTGAAAGCCAGTCTGGAGGCGGCGACGGCATGGCGGACGCACCGGTCGCCGGCTCGAGGTCCTGCACGCGTCCGCGCTCGAGGACGAACGAGGCGAGACGGCCCTATATGTGGGACGTGAACACACATCATTCGATGCGGCTCGAGTTAGTTTAACGCGCCAGCGGCCCTGAGACACCGGATATGGACCTAGCTTTACTATACCCGATAGCAAAGGCCCGCAGGTGAATCCGCTTTCGAATCCGTATCGGCGACGGTGGCTCGGGTGGGGCCTGCTCGTCGGGTCGTTCTTTCTCGTGAGCCTCCATCGCACGTCGACCGCGGTCCTCTCCGAACAGTTGATGCAGTCGTTCGACACGACGGCGACGAGCCTCGGACTGCTCCACTCGTCGTTTTTCTACCTCTACGCGGCCTTTCAGGTGCCGGCCGGGCTGCTGACGGACCGCTACGGGGCGCGTGCGATCGCCGCGGCGGGGACGATCCTGATGAGCGTCGGCGCGCTAGCCTTCGGCCTCGCGACGACCTACGCGCTGGCCTTCCTCGGGCGGCTGTGCATCGGGCTCGGTGCGAGCGTGTTGTTCGTCGCCGTGTTGCGCTTCTGTGCAAACTGGTTCCGGCCGGACGAGTTCGGGACGATGACCGGCGTGACCTTCAGCGTCGGTATTCTGGGCGGACTGGCGGCGACGACGCCGCTCGCGATCGCCGTCACGACCGTTGGCTGGCGGCCCTCGATGCTCGGCCTCGGCGCGGTCGGGCTCGCGGCCGCCGTCGGTATCGCCCTCCTCTCGCACGATTCGCCGGCCGACGCGGGCCTGCCGCCGATCGAGGACGTGCCAGATCGGCCGGACGTGACCTCGGCCGCGACGCTCAAGCGGTACGTCGCGGACGCGGTCAGAGAGCCCGAGACCTGGCTACTCGGGACGATGCTCTTTTTCATGACCGGCATCGGGATCACTATCTTCGGCCTGTGGGGGATTCCCTATCTGGTCCAAACCCACGACATTTCCGTGACCGAAGCGTCGGTCTACCTCCTGCTCGGCAACGTCGGCGGGATGATTGGCCCGACGCTGTTCGGCTGGCTGTCCGATCGGTCGGGCAAGCGAACGGGACTCATCGTCCTCTCGACGGTCATCTTCGGACTGACTTGGGGCGTGTTCGCCCTCTTTGGCACCGTTCCGCTGTTGCTCGTCGGCGCGATCTTCCTCTTCTCGCGGGTCCTGCGCGGGGGGATACCGCTCGCCTATACGGTCATCAAAGAGCGCCATCCGGAGGGGGCCAGCGGCACCGTCATCGGCCTGATCAACACGATGGCGTGGACCGGCGCGGCGGTCTTCCCGGTCGTCCTCGGGGCCGCGCTCGACGCCTACTGGACCGGCCAGACCGTCAACGGCACCCGCGTCTACACGGAGTTCGGCTACCAGGTCGCGTTCGCCATCGCGACGGTGGCCGGGCTGATCGCCGCGGCTTGTGCGATCGCCCTCCACCTGCGGACGCGGGACGAACGGCCGCTCGAGTCGGGAGCGGACCTCGAGCAGTCGACGAGTTGACCGGTCGTCGGACACACGAGCGCTGACGGTCTGATTCGCTGCGGACGAGCTCTACGACAGCGGGCGACGCTGCCTCGTCCCACAGGTTCTTGCCGATACGTACCACACCACACGGCGATGCGCTACTACGAAGACATCGAGGTCGGGGAGACAAACGAGTTCGGTGAGTACCACGTCACGAAAGCGGAGATCATCGAATTCGCCGAGCAGTACGATCCCCAGCCGTTCCACGTCGACGAAGACGCCGCCGAGGAGTCCGCCTTCGGCGAACTCGTCGCCTCCGGCTGGCACACCGCCGCGATGTGTATGCGGATGCTCGTCGACGGCCCGATTCAGGACCGAGCGAGCATGGGCGCCCGCGGCGTCGACGAACTCCGGTGGAAACAGCCCGTCAAGCCCGGCGACACGCTCTCGATCCGCACCGAAGTGATCGACAAGCGCGTCTCCGAGAGCGATCCCCGGCGGGGGTACGTCGACAGCCGACTCCAGGGGGTCACTCAGGACGGCGATGTCGTCATCTCCTGGATTGGACTGGGCATGATCGCACGTCGGAATCCGGGTGAGGAGTGAGATGGCGCGGGTTCCGCTGCTCGAGGCCGAGGACTTGCCCGAGGAGTACCGCTACCTCTTCACCGAAAACGACGTCGGCGATGCCCACATCTTCCAGGCGATGGCGAACGCTCCCGAACTCATGCGGTGGTACATGCGCTACTCGACGCGGCTGTGGGACGTGCTGCCCGCCCGCGAGCGCGAGGTCGTGATCCTCGCGGCGGCGCGGGCGCTCGAGCACGAGTACGAGTGGCACCAGCACGTCCGACTGGGCTGCGAGGCGGGCGTCACCGACGCCGAGATCGACGCCATCAGCCGGGGGGATCTCGCGGCGCTCGAGGACCGCGACGCCGCGCTCGTCGCGTACGCTCGGAGCGTAGCACTGGGCGATCCGCGCGACGGCGATCACGACCGGCTCGGCGAACACTACGAGACGGATACCGTCGTCGGCGTCGCGATGCTCGCCAGTCATTACGTCTCGACGGCGCGGACGCTGGACGCGCTCGACGTGGCGACCGAGGAGCCGTTCGTCGGCTGGACGACGTAACTCGTTGTTCCAGTCCGGAGACGGTTCGAATCACGCACCTGTCAACTACCGGGGAGAAAGCTATTTGCCGCGATTTCGCATCAGAAACATTGATCCGACGATGTACGAGACGATCCTCGTTCCCGCGGACGGCAGCGATCCGGCGAACCGAGCCGTCGAACACGCGCTCTCGCTGGCCGACGAGTACGGCTCCCGGATAGACATCCTCTACTGCGTCGAGACGTACCGCTACGGCGAACCGGCGCTGAGCAGCGCCGAGATCGTGCTCAACGACCTCGAGGAGCGCGGCCAGGACCTGCTGTCGGAACTGGCCGACCGCGCCGACAACTACGGGGTCGAGGTGTCGACGTGTCTCTGCCACGGCCGGCCCTGGGAAGAGATCCTCGAGCGGGCGGACGGCGTCGATGCCGATCTGATCGTACTTGGCTATCAGGGCCAGAGCCACAGCCGAGAAGGGAAGATCGGCAGCACCGCCGAACGGGTCGTCCGCTCGGCGGACCGGCCGGTGTTGACCGCCTAACCGTCGAGTACGTCGAGACCAGTCCTTATTGGCGTCCTCGACGCAGTGTGCAGTATGTATCACGACATTCTCATCCCGACCGACGGCCGCGAGAACACCGAGGAGGCGATCGACGAAGCCATCGAACTCGCGGCCGAGACGGACGCGACGCTTCACGCCCTCTACGTGGTCAACTCCGCCGCGATCGCGCCGGGGATCAGCTTCGCCGACCTCGAGACGATCGGCCGGCAGGCGGTCGACTACGTCCGCGACCGCGCGCTCGAGGCCGGCGTCGAGCACGTCGAGGAGTGCGTGACCCACGGGCTTCGCGGCGAGGCGATCCTGGGGTACGCGGCCGACCACGATATCGATCTCATCGTAATGGGACGACACAGGGAACTCGACCACCTCATTCGCGGGAGCGTCTCGAAGCGAGTCGCCGAGGAGGCGACGGCGCAGGTGCTGATCGTCGACTGAGGCGGCGGTGTCGGTGCCGGCCGCCGGCCGGCGCCCGGAGACCTCCCACCGCTCGGGACGGCGGCCAATAGTGAAGGGGGCGGGGTTCGAACTCCCCACGAATGACCGACCACATCGTCATCCCCGTCGACGGGAGCGAGGAGGCGACGCGGGCCGCGAAACGCGGCCTCGAACTGGCTACCGTCGTCGACGCGACCGTCGACGTGCTCCACGTCGTCGAGCGGAAATCCCTTCGGCTCGCGGCGTCGGCCGACGAAGAGACGCGGCTTCGAGAGCGCGGCGAGTCGATCCTCTCGGAGATCGAGGAGATCGCCGCGTCGCTCGGCCAGCCGGTGACGACGGCGCTTCGCGAGGGACGCCCCGGCGTCCGGATCCGCGAGTACGCGGCCGAGGCCGACGCGACGCTGCTCGTCGTCGGGCGACAGGGTGCGACGGGCCTCGGCAAGCGACTGCTCGGCGGCGTCACGGAGCACCTCCTCCACCGCAGCGAGGTTCCGGTGTTCGTCGTTCCGGCCGGTGACGCGGCGTCGACGCCCGCCACCGACTACGAGCGCGTCCTCGTACCGACCGACGGGAGCGAGAACGCAAACCGGGCCACCGAGCGCGGGGCGACGATCGCCAGCCACTGCGGTGCGGCCGTCCACGTCCTGAACGTCGTCGACCTCCAGAGCGCGGGCGGCCTGTTCAGCGCCGGCGGCCTCGAGGCCGAGTTCGTCGACCGCCTCGAGGCCCGCGGGACCGAGGCGGTCGACGCGGCCGCGAGCGCGATCGCCGAGACGGCGTCCGAGGTCGACGTTACGACAGCTGTCGTCCGGACGACCGGTGGCGAGGGTGCCGCCGCCGGTATCCGCGGATACGTCGCCGACCACGACATCGATCTGATCGTGATGGGGTCTCACGGCCGCTCGAACGTCGGGCGGCAACTGCTCGGCAGCGTGACCTCGGCCCTGCTGCGGACGGTCGACGTGCCCGTCCTCGTCGTCGGCCGGTCGGCGTAGAGGTCCCGACGCGCTCGCTCGAGCCACCGACGCGTTCAAGTAATTCCGTCCCCTGAAACAGGTCACGATGATGCTTCCGACCCACGCCTTCACCGGGCTCGTGCTCGCGCTCCCGATCGCGCTCGCGATACCGGAGTTCGGTACCGCGGCGCTCGTCGCGGGCTTTCTCGGCGGCGTCTTCCCGGACCTCGATATGTACGTCGGCCACCGGAAGACGCTGCACTACCCGGTGTACTTTTCGGCGCTCGCCGTCGCGGTCGCCCCGCTCGCCCTCCTCGCGCCGACGGCGGCAACGGTCGCCGCCGCCGTATTCTTGCTCGCCGCGGCCGTCCACAGCGTCACGGACGTCTTCGGCGGCGGCCTCGAGCTTCGTCCGTGGGAGGCGACCTCCGACCGGGCGGTCTACGACCACTACCGCGGGCAGTGGATCGCCCCCTACCGGTGGGTGCGCTACGACGGCGCGCCCGAGGACCTCCTGCTCTCGGTGACGCTTGCCGTCCCGCTGTTGCTCACCCTCGAGGGGGCGCTCCGGTGGGTCGTCGCCGCGTCGCTGGCCGTCGCGGTCGTCTACACCGCGGTGCGCCGGCTCCTTCCGCGGATCGCGGAGGAACTCTTCGACGGCGATGTCGTCTCGAGTCTCCCGACCGGCGTCCTCGCGTACGTGCCGGCCCGGTATCTAGACGACTGAGGCTCGCTTTTCGTCGGGCGGCGAGACCGCCAGAACGGGCGTCTCGGCGCTGGGGGGGCCACTTTTCGGTGCCCCTTCTCAGGAGGTACCTGCCGAGGCCGGCGCGGTCGTGAGTCCCGATGACAACCAAGTCGGTGTCGCGCCAGGCGGCGTCGTCGAGGATCGCCGCGCGAGCGCGCCGCTGAACATTTGAGACTGTGAAATCAGGTATTTCGGGCTCGACGGCGCGAGGGGTAAGCGTACTTACCGTATCGTCCCGTCCTGTTCGATATGGAGCACGCCGACTACGTATACACGACGGGGATGGACGACGCCGACCTCGAGGAGCGACTGCGAACCGGCGACCACGGCGTCCTCGCGCTGGCCGACGGCGACGACGCGTACGCGGTTCCGCTGAGCTACCACTACGACGGCGAGCGGTTCCTGCTTCGCGTGAGCGACCACGGCGACGCCGAGAAGCGTCAATATCTGGAGACCACCGACACCGCCACGTTCGTCTGCTACGATACGACGGGGGACGAATCCTGGAGTATCCACATCCGCGGCCCCGTCCGCCAGTCGGACCGCGACATCGACGAGGGGACGCTCAACGAGTGGTTTCCGCCGTTTCACCTGTTCGACGAAGCGGTCGAAGACGTCGAGTTCGTCCTCTACGAACTCGAGCCGGCGGCGGTCACCGGTCGGGAGACGGTCGACTAATCATCGGACGAGTGGGTAGTGTGGACGACGATTCGCTCGCCGGTGTCGGTCCCGAGCCGATCGGCGATGACGTACCGGACCTCGACGACGAGCGACCCCGAGACGTGTTCGGAGATATTCTCATAGATCCGGTCGGCGAGCGTCGGTTCCGGGCCGGGATCGTGTCCGGTGACCGTGACGACGACGCTGTCGATCGATCTGGTCGGGTAGTCGTCGTTCAGAACTACCTCGACCGAATCCTCTCCCGCGACGTACTCGGTGTCGTCGACGACCGCGGTGACCTCCGCCTCTGCGGTCGACTGGAGCTGCGTCGTTCGGATCTCGAGCAGCGTCATGCCGGCGAGCGGGGCGGCCAGCACCAGCAACGCGACCCCGAACACCGTCGCGTACGTGATCGTCTGCGTCCGCGTCGGCGAGAGGTCGAACAGTCCCTGCGGCCGATAGCCGATGGCCCACAGCGTGGCCAGGGCCGCGACGTTGATCGATAGGATGTTGACGACGACCAGCACGAATGCACCGACCGCGGCACCGTACATCCCCCACCCGACCGTGATTCCGACGGCGGCCGCCGGCGGAATGAGCGCCGCCGCGATCATCACCCCGACGATCGCTTCCGAGAACCCTCGCGTGAGGCTCAGAATGCCGGCCACGCCGGCGCCAAGCGCGACGGCGATCGACAGGAGGTTCGGCGAGACGCGCTCTTCCAGCTCGGCGACGACCACGATGTCGACGCCCGCCGGCTCGAGACCCGCCAGCCGTGCGAGCAATGCGAGGACGATCGACGCACCGACGACGATGACGATGCCGGCGAGTTGGTAGCGAAATCCAGTCGACCGGAGGTGGTCGTCGGCAGTGACGATACCGACGTTGGCGGCCAGCGCGGGGCCGAGCAGCGGAGCGATGACCATCGAGCCGACGACGACCGCGGGCGAGTCCGACAGCAGACCGGCCGTACCGACGACCGCGCTGATCACCAGCATGGCGACGTAGATCGAAAACGAAGGGGTGAGTTCGTCGGCCTTCGTCCGTAGCACCTGCCTCGAGGTCCGCTCGCCCGTCCCGCCGCGGCTGTACCGGGAGAGCAGGTCGTCAAATTCCCGTGAGATGACCGTTTCGGCGTTGATGACGACGACGCGCGCGTCATCGATCTCGGCGTCGGCGAGGCGATCGAGGACCGGTTCGACAGCGCGTGTCGGGAGCGGAAACCGGATGACCGCGGCGTAGCCCCTGTCGCTGGTCTCGTCGCTGACGACGTAATCGATCCCCTCGGACTCGAGGATATCGATGACGGCCCGCTGCCGCCCCTCCGGAACCGTGATCTCGAGATAACGCATGCGGTGATCGACCACGATCAAGCCGATAATAGTGGGCCGTCGATCGGGTTCCGGTCGGTGCGTCCAGCGGCTCCGGTAGCGTCGCTGAATAGTCCGCTCGTCCGGTTGCTTTCATAGCGTGGGAACACGCTGTGTAGCTTTATCCGGTAGTCTCGACACCTCGACCATCGGATCCATGAGCGAGTGCCAGATCGTCGATTCGGACGGTACCGTCCGGCGCACGTGCGACGTAGACGAGATCCTATCGCTGCTTGCCGACGCCCATCGCCGGACTGTCGTCCGAACCCTCGACACGGCGCCGAAAAACTGGACTCACCGCGAGTCGCTGCTCGAGTCGCTACCCACGAGCGAGGCGATGACCGCCGACGAGTGGGCGCTGGAACTCGCTCACGCCCACCTCCCGCGGCTCGAGGACTGCGGGCTCGTCGAGTACGACGCCCACAGCGAGACGGTTCGCTACTACGAGTGCGAACTCGTCTCTGCGATGCTCGACTCGATCGAGCGAACGACCGAGTGAGCCGGCGGGCGAGTCGACATCGGCGACCCGGTGTCGCGTGTACTACGACGGCGAGTCGGCATCCTCGTAGAAGTCCTCGTGGGCGTCGATCGTCTCGAGTTTCGGCGGGTGGCGCTGGCGGACGATGAACACGTCGTAGGACTCGTCGGCGGCGACGTGGACGCCGACGCTGGTCAGCGGCGTGACGACCCGGCCGACGTTGTCGCTGCCGAGGAAGACGACGCTCGGATCGTGCTCGAGGACGAGTCGCTCGATGCGGTTCGCGAGCCGCGCTTCCGGGGGGAACTCCCGGATCCGCTCGTACTCGAACGTCGCGTCGGGAGCCAGCGACTGTACCTGCTCCCGGAGCCGCTCGACGGCGGCCGCGACGTCGTACTCTTCATCCTCGCCGATCCAGCCCTTCTCTCGCGCGTATTTCTTTCGTTCGGGGACTACAGAGACGGCCACGATCTCCTGCTCGAGGGCAGCGCCGTACTCGACGGCCCTGACGAGGGCGGCCTCCGCGAGCTCCGATCCGTCGAACGGAACGACGAACGTCATACGCCTACTCTCTCACCCGTGACCATTAATTTCGAGGGATGTCGCCGGTGAGTCGCTCGAGCCGGACCCCCACGACCGCCGTCAGGCCGTGATTACCGGCCGATCGACGTATCTGACGACCCGCTCGGCGGTGCTCCCGATCTCGCCGCCGGAGCCGAGACCGCGATTGCCGATGACCACCAGCTCCGCGTCGATCTCGTCGGCGTACTCGCCGATCAGCTGGGAGGGGCGACCGCTTCGGATCTCGGTCGTCACGTCCACGTCGGCTCGCGATGCGATATCGTCCAGCAGCTCTCGGCCGCGCTCTTCTAGGTCCGCGGTGATCGCGTCCGCGTCCGACACCATCGACCCGCCGTATCGCTGCGTGTCGACGACGTACAGCGCGTGGAGGTCGGCGTCGAACCTCGACGCCAGATCGAGTGCGTGGTCCGTCGCTCGCTCGGCCGAATCGCTCCCGTCCGTTGCGATGAGGATCGTCTCGTACATGGGCGAGCCAATCCACCACTGACGACGCCATATAAGTAACAGGTTCGCTGGAATCGAAGGCCGGCTGCCACCACGGTCGACGCGCTGTCTCGCCCGGCAGGCTAGTCGTCTGCCTCGAGTTCCGCGGCGACTGCCGGCTGCTCCTCGGCTGCCGCCCGCTCGTCGAGCCATGATTCAGCGTCGAGGGCGGCCATACTGCCGGTCCCCGCGGCGGTGATCGCCTGCCGGTAGTCGGGGTCCATCACGTCGCCGGCACCGAAGACGCCGGGGACCGCGGTCTCGGTCGTCCGCCCGTCGAGCGTTCGCAGGTGGCCCGATGGCTCGAGGTCGACGGCGGTGTCGGCGAGGAACTCCGTGTTCGGGACGTGGCCGACGCCGTAGAAGATCCCGCCGACGGCGACATCCTCGCGCTCGACCTCGAACCCCGTCTCGAGCTTCTCGGTGGGGTGGCCGTCGGGATGGGAGGCCAGCGTCGCGCCGGTGACGCCCTCCGCCTGCGAGCCGTGGATCTCGAGCAACTCGGTGTTCCAGCGGAACTCGATTTTCTCGTGGTCGCGGGCGCGCCGTGCCATGACCTCGGAGGCGCGCAGTTCGTCGCGCCGGTGGACGATCGTCACGCTGTCGGCGAACTTCGCGAGGAAGAGCGCCTCCTCCATCGCGCTGTCGCCGCCGCCGATCACGAGCACGTCGTCGCCGCGGTGGAACGCGCCGTCGCAAGTTGCACACGTCGAGAGGCCGTAGCCCATCAACTCGTCTTCGTTCTCGGCGCCGACCCAGCGGGCGCTCGCGCCGGTCGCGACGATCAACGCCCGCGTCCGTACGGCGTCGCCGCTCGAGAACTCGAGTTCGAACGGCCGCTCGCCGAGCGTCGCCCGCTCGACGGTGCCGTGGCGGAACTCGGCCCCGAACCGCTCGGCTTGCGCTTTCCCACGCTGGATCAGCTCCATGCCGCCGACGCCCTCGGGGAACCCGAGGTAGTTCTCCACGTCGGTCGTCAGCGTGAGCTGGCCGCCCGGCTCCGGCCCCTCGAGCACCAGCGGCTCGAGGTCGGCTCGCGCGGCGTAGACCGCGGCCGAGAGGCCGGCCACGCCAGAGCCGACGATTATCACGTTACGGACGGACGATACGCTGGATTGGTCCTCGTTCATTCGGTGTATCCCTCGATCAGGCTCCGCAGTCGGTCCGCCGGCAGCGCGCCGGTCTGTTGTTCGACTTGCTCGCCGTCCGCGAACAGCGCGAGCGTCGGAACGCCCCGTACGCCGTACGCGGCCGCGAGTTGCTGGTTCGCGTCGACGTCGACTTTGGCCATCACCGCCTCGGTTTCGCCCGCCAGCCTGTCGATGACCGGCTCGAGCATCTTGCAGGGGCCACACCAGTCCGCGTAGAAGTCGACGAGGACGACGTCGTGCTCGTCAACGACCTCGTCGAGGTGGTTTTTCCCCTCGATGTAGACGGGTTCGTCGATCGACTGTCCGGCTGCGTCGCGGTGTGCATCAGTTGCCATCACTCCTCCGTATGAACCGAGAGTGCATAAAGGTTTGCACGAAAGCCACAATACAAAGCAATTGAATCCACTGCAATCCCAGGCAGGGGTACGCGTATCCGTTCTCTTCGAGCAATTGCTGGTGCTCCCGGATCCGACCACCAGTATTAATCGTGCCCCAAGCATGCAATATGGTGGCTGCCACCGCCGCTCTTTCACCGCTCGAACGCACCGGTAGCAGTGTGGGATAGACCCGCGGCAGTCCACCCGGCAGGGAGTGGCTTTAGGGGGCTGCTCGAGCGACGTTCATGACCGATGGCACCGACGACACACTCGCGGTCTGCGCGGGGGAGGTGGATGCGACTCGTTCCCGCACTCCTGTTCGCTCTCGCGGTCGCCGCGCTCGCGGCCGCCGCACGCCGCTTCGACGGACGGATCGACGACCGCGTGACCGCCCTCCTCGAGTCCGCCGAGCCCCATCCCGACGGTGCGTTCACGCGCGACGACCTCGAGGACGTGCCCGCGCCCGCGGCGCGATATTTTCGGACCGTGCTCGAGGAGGGACAGCCGTACACCCAAACGGTCCGCCTCCGCCAGCGCGGCGAGTTCCGCCTCGGCGGCGCGGACGGCTCGTGGAAGCGCCTCGAGGCGACCCAGCACGTCACGACGCGCCCGCCGGGCTTCGTCTGGGACGCGACGATCGCCGTCGCACCGCTACTGTCGGTTCGCGTCGTCGACCTGTACGCGCGCGGCGAGGGGCTGTTACGGGCGCGCCTTCGCTCGGCGATTCCCGTCGCGAGCGCCGGCCCGTCGCCCGAGATGAACGAGGGCGAACTGGTCCGTTACCTCGCCGAGGCAGCGTGGTATCCGACCGCCTTGCTGCCCGCTCGCGGCGTCGAGTGGGAGCCGATCGACGACGATGACGCCGCCCGGGCGACGCTCGAGCACGGCGGTGCGACGGCGTCGGTCGTGTTTCACTTCGACGACCGCGACGAGATCGAGCGGGTGACGGCCGAGCGCTACCGGCAGGAAGACGAGTCGTACGCGCCGTGGACCGGACGCTTCGGCGACTACGAGGACCGCGACGGACGACGGGTGCCGACCGAGGCGGAAGTCGAGTGGAATCTCGAGGACGGCGACCTGTCGTACTGGCGAGCCAGCGTGGACGCGATCGAGTACGACGCGCCCGTTCTCCGATGACGGTCGATCGGTTCAGTCGCGCGCTCGAGTCGGTCGCGCTACTCCAACTCGAGAACGAGGATGGCGACGAGGAGGCCGATGTTGATGAGCACGCCCGCCGCGCCCTGTTCGATCAGCAGGTCGAACCGACCGTTCCACATGACGACGAGGACCACCGTCGAGAGGACTGCCGCACCGACGACGGCCGGTTTCCACCAGCCCCACTCGAACGCGTATCCGATACCGCCGAGAACGAAACCGACGGTGACCGCGACGTACAGCACGCTCGCGACCGTCAGTATCACACCCTCGGGCAGGAGCGACGAGAGGAGCCACGAGTGGCCGCTCCACCCCATCTGGTCTTCCACCTCGACCCAGCCCAGACTCAGCACGACGTACCAGCCGTGGACGAGGCCGTGCAACACGAGAAAGAGACCGACGGCGAGTCGACGCATGGGATTCCCTTCGCGTGGCGTTCCGATAACCGTTCGCGGTGGTTCTCAGCGCTCGAGATGCCCGACGGATCCGCGGCCGCGACCGGGTGCACGAGCGTGGGGTCCGGCCGGCGTGACCAGTCGCTATCCGCCACCCGACGAATTGCCAGTCTTGCGCACGAATGACTTATCGCGGTATGAGTGGTACCATATACCACGGTGTATGCTATGGTCGAAGAGAAACATCCCGACAACCTGTATGAATGTATACGATGCGGTAGGAGAGTGAAGGCACACCACACGACAGCGTGCTCGAACTGCGGCGGGGAGATGCAAAACCTCAGCAACGTCAGGGAGTAGGCTCGATCGCGAGTTACCCTTCGACAGTCGCCGCGCTTTCGTCGGGCTGTTCGTACTTATCCTCGAACTCCTGAATGAGCTGGCCCATCTTCGCGTACCAGTCGTTTAGCATCCGCTGCATGTCGTTTGCGATCTGAGTCGGGTCCGTCGGCCGGTAGACGTGGTAGTAGCCGCCCTGATCGTAGTTGATCTGTTCTTTCTGGATGAAGCCGCTCTGGAGCAGTCGCTGGATCGCTCGGTAGGCGGTCGAGCGCTCCCGGTCGACCCGGTCGGCGACCTCGTCGATCGTCAGCGGCTCGCCGCTGTCAACCAGCACCCGAAAGCAGTCCTTGTCGAGCTGTTTGAGGCCGTGGATACACTCCAGCAGCCCTTCGCACTCCATATCCTGCTGGAGTTGTTCCGCCATTGAATCTGCCATTGTCCTACCACGTGGTAGGAATCGAACTGATAAAAGGATTTTGTGAATATTGTACAATCTCGCCGCCGCGAACCGCCCGGGAGCCGCGTCAGTCCGCGGCTCGGGGAGCGGCGTCGGGTTCGGCGCGCATGGTGGTGATCGTGCTGTAGATCACGGCTCCGCTGACCAACAGCGCAGAGAGCATGATCAGCGCGAAGCTGACCGTGCTCAGCGCCTCGATTCCGAGGTAGTTCCCGGCCTGTCGGAATGCGACCGCGACCGAGCCGCCCAGCAACATTAGCCCGAAGTAGATCTTGATGTCGCCCTCGTCGGCGATGCTGGTCGCCGCCGAGCCGATGCGAGCGCCGAGGGCGCTCCCGGCCAAAAGCGGCGCGACGATCGCGAGGTCGACGCCGCCTTCCATCCCGTAGAGGTACGAGCCGATCCCGCCCGAGATGACGATCTCGAAGAGGTCGGTCCCGACCGCGACGGGAACCGGCACCCCGATCAGGTAGAACAGCGCGGGCATGCGGATGAATCCGCCGCCGACGCCGAGGAATCCCGACAGCAGGCCGGTCGCGAACGCGACGCCGAGGACCATCCACAGCGAGACCTGCAGCCCGCCCGTGATCGTCATCATCGGCGGAATTCGGTACGACTGGATCGTCTTGGCGATGTCGGGGATCGCGTCGGGATCGATCTCCGCGTCCGGATCGTGGTGACCGCCGCCGTCGTCGCCGTCGTCTCTGAGCGCGTTGCGCGTGACGAACAGGCCGATCGCACCGAGCAGGACGACGTAGGTGACGCCGATGACCCCGCTGGCGAGGCCCAGTTCCTCGAGGTGGAACACGCCGATCCGGCCGACCTCGATCCCGATCGAGGTGCCGACGACCATCAGCCCGCCGAGCTTGTAGTCGACCTGCCCGAGGTCGTGATGTTTCAGCGTCGCGATCACGGCCGTCCCGAAGACGAACGCCATCCCGCTACCGACGGCGACCCGAGCGGGATACCCCATCACGAGCAACGCGGGCGTGACGAGGAACGAGCCGCCCATTCCGAAGAACCCGAACAGCACGCCGATCATGAAGCCAAAGCCCACGAACAGCGCGAGCAGGGGCAGTCCGATACCGAACAGTTCCATCGTCATCGGTCCGCGATCACCCCGACGAGGTGCGGGCCCGCGACTCGCTCGAGCGCGCCGTAGCCGGCGTAGAGGACGACCGCCTCGGTGAGGACGGTGCCGACGAGCGCGCCCGCCTGTACCGGCGTCGCGAGGGTTGCGAAGTCGATCATTCGTACCGCCTCCGATCGCCAATCGGTTGTGTATGGATCATGGGTTTCTGCACATTACCCACTACCCGAAGCAACGGTATAACGCTTTTGGAGATACTGCACAATATTATCCGTGGCTATCTCACCGCTAACCCACCGGAATATTCTCATAAGTTATGGAGATACAGAAGGGGGCCGTGACTGTTGGTCACCATCTCGGGCGCGTTCGGCCCCAGAGAGTGACGGGTTATCGGGGTACCGATGGACGACCGTTTCGATCGTCGTCATTCGTCGGCCATGGGGATCGAACCGTGTTGGTCTAGAGTAATCTATCGGTAGCGAACTGGCCCACTGTATTGAGCTCAGGAAACAATATTATACTGCCGGGCCCTACGGAGAGTATGAAGGCAGTGTACGCGACCGACCTGTCGGCGGCCAGTGAAGCGACCATTCGAAACGAAACGTGTCTCGAGTGTCTCGAGCGGATCGGGGTCGAGGAGGTCCACCTCGTGACGGTCATTCCGTCGAACGTCCACGTCGGCATGCCGGGAATGGACTTCGAGAAGCGACGTGCGGAGGCGCTCGAGCGCTATCGCCGCGTCATCGAGGACGCAGGGTTCGACGTGGAGACCCACGTCGTGCGAGGGACGCCCCACCGACGCATCACCGGGCTCGCCGAAACGATCGGCGCGGGCCTGACGATCGTCGGCTCGCGCGGGAAGAGCCCGCTCGAGAACCGGGTCATCGGCTCGACCGCTCGCAATCTCGCGCGAACGACGGTGACGCCGCTGTTGGTCAACCGGATCGAGCGCGAGACCGAAGAGCCGGCCGTCCGCGAGGCCCACCTGTTCCGGCGGGTACTGTACGCGACGGACTTCTCCGAGAACGCCGACCGGGCGTTCGAGGCGTTCTCGTACCTTCGCCACGCGACTCGGGAAGCCACGCTGGTTCACGTCCGAACGCCGAAGGACCCGGACCTGCCGGACGAAGACGACGCCGAGGAGCGACTGGCGGCGCTCGCGGATCGACTCGAGGAGTGGGAGATCGAGACGCGAACCGAGATCCGCGAGGGCGATCCGGCCGACGAGATCCTCGCCGCGGAGGCCGACCACGAGCCGACGACGACCCTCGTGGGCTCGCGCGGCCACAGCAGGCTCCGCCGCCTGCTGCTCGGCAGCGTCTCCGAAGACATCGTCGCTCGAGCCGACGGGAACGTGTTGCTCGTCCCGCCGCCGCGGACGGCCTAAACGAATTGTCAGTCGCGTGCTGGCGGCACCCGCGACGATCACCGGTCGTCGGATCCCCGTCCGATGCGCTCGTCGGCGAACCAGTGCGCGATCTTCCCCTCTGCGCGGTGTAAAATATCGCTGCACGTTGACTTCGAAATCTCGAGGTGAGCGGCGACCTCCGTGAGCGTCGCCGCGCGCGGAACGTCGTAGTACCCCTCGTCGACGGCGGTCAGGAACACCTCTCGTTGCCGGTCGGTCAACAGGCGGTCCGTCCGACCGGTGACGTCGTGGACGGACTCGAGGCGATAGCCGATGTCGCTTTCCTCCAAGAGGGTCCCGAGCGTGGACAGTCGGTCGGCGCTCGTGGTCAACTCCCACGTGACGACGCCGTCCTCGACGACGAACGGGGTCTCGACCGGGACGCCCGCTCGCTGCATCGGGCGGAGTACGGACGGGTCCGCCGTTTCGACCTGGAGGAGCGCGGTGTCGTCGTGTTTCCACAGCAGTTCCAGGTCGCGGACGTCGTCACGGTCGTCGATGCTGGCGATGATCGGGACGGGGTTCGGCGTCGCCAATTCGATACCGGCGACGCTGACATCGGGCCCCACCAGCACCGAAATCACCCGAAAGGCGGTGTCGGAATACGTCGTCGAAACCTCGCGAATCCACAGGGAGTCGGGAATCCGTACCGTAAGCGTTGCACGCGGCATTCGGCTTCGAAGACGGCGGCCAGACCGGTAGCGACTCCTTCGAACATGTTCGAATCGCCCCGAGATATTCGCGAGAACCGATACGCCCTCGCCGCTCGTTCGAACACGTATGACCGACGACGCGCCGACCGAGTCACGCGGGCCCGCTTCCGAACGAGACGCTACCCGGCCGACGAGCAGCCCGCTCGTGCCGGCGGGAACGCCGTTTCACGTCGCCGGCGTCTGCTTTCTGCTCGCCGGGCTCGTGCTCGCGCTCTATCAGGGCCTTCAGGCGTTCGCGCTCGTGCCGCGGCTCTCCTGGCTCACGTGGACGCACATCCACTTCGTGACGATCGGTGCGTTCACCCAGCTGATTTTCGGCACGCTCCCGAACCTGGCTGCCCGGAAACTCGAGCGGCCGACCCCGTCGACGCGGGCGACTCGAGCGAGTTTCCTCGGGCTGAACGGCGCGCTCCTCCTCGCCTGGTACGGCCGCGCGGTCGGTATCCCGCTCGCGTTCGACATCGGGCTCGCGGTCGTCTGGCTGCTCGCGCTGTGGCTGTTTGCCCTCGTGCTCGGGATGGCCCGCCGCGCCGATGGCCGGTTGACACGCGATCCGACCGTCGGCTTCTACCTGCTCTCGCCGTTCGTCTACCTGCTCGGGCTGGCTTTCGCGTTCGGCCTGTACAGTCACAGTGTCTCCGTTCCGGGCGGCTGGGCCGGGCTTCGCGAGGCGCACGTCCACGCCAACGCGTGGGGCTTCTTCGGGCTCGCGGCGATCGGAACGCTGTACGATCTGTTTCCCCGACTCGTCGACGCGGAGCCGTACAGCGATCGCCTGCAACGTCTCTCGCTCGTCTTGTTCGCGTTCGGAATCTTCCCGCTCGTCTTCGGTCCGGTCCTCGGCATGGGACGGTCGGTCACCGGCGTCGGCCTCGCGCTGTACGCCGGCGGCTACCTGCTGTACGCCTACACCCTCGTGCGGACCTATCTGGCCGGGACGCCCAACGGGACCGCTTTCTCGGTGCTCGTCGCGCAGTTCTGGGTCCTCGCGCCGGCGAGTTTCGCCCCGTTCATCCTCTTCGGCGTCCCGCTCGGGATCCCGCGCGCCTGGATCGAAACGGGCGCACTTCACTTCCTCTTCACGGGGTGGGCGCTCCCCGTCGCGCTCGCCGGTTCGCTGCTCGCCGTTCGCCCCCTCGAGCGCACGACCGAAACGGAGCCGGAGTCGGGAACGGCCGACCGCTCCGATACGCTCCTCGCCCGCGGCTCCGTTCCGTCGGTCGTCGGTCCGGCCACGGTCCTGCTCTGGAACGCGGCGGTGTTGGCCGTCGGCGTCGGCTTCTTCTACCGGGAGGAGCCGTGGTCGGCGCTCCTTCACGGCCCCGGCTACACCGTGTTGCTCGGCATCTGGTGCTACTACGTCGCTCGAATCGTCGGCCGGCGGGTGCGCGCGAGGCCGGTCACCTCGAGGGTCTGAGCTGCCCTCTGCCCCTTCCGAGCCCGGACTCAGCCGGGTAGAAATAGGTTGAGAAACGCGACCACGATACCCGCGAGCCCCATGCGGACGCCGGCGACGATCCAGTTCTGCTTCGAGATCGAGCCGAGATACGCACCGAACGTAAAGAGGACGGCCACGCCGATGGCGACCGCGACCAGCGTCGCCTCGAGCAGCGAGAAGAGCACGCCGTGTGCGAGAAACGGAAGTAGCGGAAGGATAATGCCGATGAGCGGGCCGATACCGCTCGCGACGGCGTTGATCTTCCGTGCACCCGCGCGTCGCTGCTGGAGTTGCGTGTCCTGCAAGTCGGTCAGCATGGCCCGCTCGATCCGCAGCAGGTCGGCCTGCTTCTCGGCTCGTTCGATCTCCCAGACGCTCCAGACGCCGGACGTACCCAGGCCGACGGCCGCGCCCAGCCCGATGGTGACCACGGTGAGACCGTCGTCGACCCCCGACAGGTACGAGCCGACGATGACCCCGATGCTCGTCAGCGTGCCGTCGAACCCGTTGGAGATGAAGTACCGTCGCGAGATGGACCGAACGTCATCGTCCTCGAGAAGGGTGTGCAGGGAACTCACTGTCTCACCGGATCAGCGGTCCTGGGGCGTATCGCGTTCTTCGACCAGCCGCTCGCCGCGGGCGACCCCGTCGATCGAGTGGACCGTCCCGCCGAGGTCGACGATGGCCTCCTCGACGGCCGCCGCGTCGATGTCGTCGCCCTCGAGGGTCACCTTGAGGTTCTGAACGTCTCGATCGGTTTCGATCAGCGCGACGTTGACGCCGGTGACGCCCTCGCACTCGGTGACGACCGCGGCAAACTCGAGGATGTCCGGTTCGTGTGGCTTCATCACGTCGAAGACGAGCCGTCGTATCGGGGAGGCCATGCTACGTGACTCTCGCTCGACACCCTTAGTGACAGGGGACGAGACGACTGGAACTCGATGGCGCTACCGATCGGCTCTCGGTCGACAGCACACCGGTGCGCCCGTCCTCGAGAGCGCGCAGCGCTAGATCCCGACCCCGGTGTCCGTCGTCGGTGGGATCGGTTCGGACTCCTGAGCGGTGATAAAGCCCACCCGGACGGCGACCTCATCGTCGATTCGCTCCTCTAGGTGTCGATCGAGGCGCTCCGAAACGTCCGGGGGAACGGCCGCGTCGTCGGACTGACCGACGATGACGAAGACGGTCGGCTTGTCGCCGAGAAGGGCGTCCTGAAGGTCGTACTGTACCCTGACGCTCTCGAGGGCGTAGGCGGAGAGTGCCGGATCGTCGAAGAACTGTTCCGTTTCCGCGGTGACCTGATGTTCGACCGTCGTGGTGTAGTAGGTCCCCAGCGTGACGACCCCGAGGACGGCCGAGAGGGCGACGAGTGCGATGACGAGGATCACGCCGCGTCGGCGCACCGACGAGCGAGCCGCGGCGTGTTGTTCGGTCTGCTCGGGCCGATAGCCGCTGAACCAGAAGAGGAGCAGTGCGGAGAGGTTGATCGCCAGGAGGTTGACCAACACCAGCACCGAGGCGGTCACCGCGACGCCGGTGTATCCCCAAGCGATACCCAGCCCCGCCGTCGCCGCGGGCGGAATGAGCGCGACCGCGATCGCGACGCCGATGAGCGCCGATCCCGAACCGCGCGAGATACTGATCGCACCGGCGATTCCCGACCCGAATGCGAGAAACAGCGAGAGGAAGCCAGGGCTCGTCCGTTCGGCCACCTGCGGGATCGTTCGGATGTCGATTCCCGGCGGGAGGAGCACCGTCCCCTTGAGCGCCGCCCCGAGCGCGGCGGCGACCGCGATAGCCAGCAGAAGGCCCGTGATCTGGAGCACGACTCCGCGACTCGCCAGGCTGCGGTCCGCCAGAACGCTGCCCGCGCTCGCGGTGATCGCCGGCCCCATCAGCGGTGCGACGACCATGGCACCGATGATCGTCGCCGCGGAGTCGAGCAACAGCCCGGTCGTGGCGATGAGCGTGCTCAAAACGATGAACGCGAAGAACGTCGAGCGTTCCGGTGCGAGGGTCGACGCCTGCTCCTTGAGCTCGTCCCGCGAGATTCGAGTGCCGGGATAGAGCGCCTGTAGCGCCGTTATCCGGCGCGAAACGACGGTTTCGGTCGGAAGGACGATGGTGTATGCGCTCTCGCTGATACCCGCCGCCTGCAGGTCGTCGAGGACCGGCTCGACACCGTTCGGTGGGACCGGGAACTGAACCATCGCCTCGAACTCGCCGCGCCCGGTCTCGTCGAAGACGGCGTAATCGATCCCCTGATCGTCGAGCGCTTCCAACACCTGAGCGCGGTTCCCCTCCGGAACCAACACCTGTACGAGGCGCATACGGCCGGTACCAGAAGGCCGCATATAAATGCCGATGCGAATCCGTGACTCGCCCGATCGGTTCGGCCGGTGCGATCGCCGAGCACACCGATGAGAGAACGCACACGAGGATATCCGCCCGCTCGGCTCGAGTCGGCACGACCAACCGTTCCGTCACTGCCACGTGCGTTGCACGACGGTAGCGACCCCGATGTAGGCGGGCAAACAGACGGCGAGGACGGCCGCGATGAGCCCCCAGTCGGCCGCCTCGAGGGGGACCGTCCCGAAGTACCGATTGAGCGGCGTGTACAGCACCGCGAGCTGGAGGGCGACCGACGCCGCGACGGCGGCCGCGAGCCACCGGTTCGACAGCGTCGGCGTCCCGCGCAGCCAGCGGATGACGTAGAGCTTCTCGAACTCGAGGAAGACGAAGCCGGTGAACACCATCGTCATCGCGTAGGGCGTGACGGCGGCAGCGCCCGCGAGCGTGAACAACGTGAGCCCGAGCATGACGGTCGTGGTGACTGCACCGACACCGCCGACGAGTGCGAGCATCGGCCGGCCGATGATCCCCTGCTCGGGATCGCGCGGCGGCCGGTCCATCACGTCGCCGCTGTTCGGGTCCGCGCCGAGGGCCAGCGCCGGCAGCCCGTCGGTCAGCAGGTTGATCCACAGCAGCTGTACGGCGGGCAGGATGAGGTAGCCGAACAGCGACGCGATGAAAACGAGCGCCACCTCCGCGACGTTCGCGCTGAGGAGGTAGGCGACGAACTTCCAGACGTTGTCGAAGATCGTCCGGCCGCGCTCGACGGCGCGCTCGATCGTCGCGTAGTTGTCGTCGAGCAGGACCACGTCCGAGGCCTGTCTGGCGACGTCGGTCCCACGAATCCCCATCGCGACGCCCACGTCGGCGTTTTTCAGCGCCGGCGCGTCGTTGACGCCGTCGCCGGTCATCGCCACGTCGTGGCCCCGGTCCTGTAACGCTCGCAGGATGCGGACCTTATGCTCGGGCGACGTGCGCGCGAAGACGTCGACCGACTCGACGCGCTCGCGCAGCGTCGCGTCGTCCATGCCCTCGATCGCCCGCCCCTCGAGCACCTCGGTGCCGATCCCCAGCGTCTCGGCGATCGCGCCGGCCGTCCGGACGTTGTCGCCGGTCACCATCTTCACGTCGATGCCGGCGCGGTTCGTCGCCGCGATGGCGTTGGCGACTTCGGTCCGTGGCGGGTCGATCATCCCGGTCAGCCCGACGAACGTCAGCCCGTCCGCGAGGTCGTCGGGGGAGGCGGGCTCCTCGCGGTAGGCCATCGCCAGCACGCGCAACGCGTCGTCGCCGAACTCGCGGACCCGCGTCTCGATCCGCTCGCGACGCTCGTCGGTCAGCGCGGCCGGCCCGTCGGCGGTCAGGACCCGATCGCAGTTGTCGACGACGACCTCCGGCGCGCCCTTGACGTAGCCGACGTCGCCGTGGACGGTCCCCATCCACTTGCGCTCGGAGGAGAAGGGAACCTCGCCCGTCCGCGGATTCTCGGCCCGGAGCGCCTCGCGGTCGAGCCCTCGCCGGTCGGCCGCCTCGAGCAACGCCTGCTCGGTCGGATCTCCCTCCTCGAGCGTCGAGTCGTTACAGAGCGCGCCGATTCGTAAGAGCAGTTCCTCGTGGTCCGAGGGCGCGTCGGCCTCTGCGGCTCCGTCCGCAGCGCCGGTGGTGTCACCGACGACCGATTCCGCGTCGGCCAGCGCTCCGCCGTTTGCCGCCTCCGTTCTCGCTGCCTGCTCCTCGTCGAACTCGAGGACGGCGTCGTGGACCCAGCACCGGCTGACGGTCATCTGCCCTTTCGTGAGCGTTCCGGTCTTGTCCGTACAGATGACGTCGACGGCACCGAGCGCCTCGACGGCCGGCAGCCGGCGGACGAGCGCGTTCTCCGCGGACATCCTGCGGACGCCGAGCGCCAGCGTGAGCGTAACCACCGCGGGCAATCCCTCGGGGATCGCCGCGACGGCGAGCGAGACGGCCGTGAGCGCGGCCCCGATCGCGTCCGTCCCGCGCAGGATCAACAGCGGCGCGACCAGCGCCGAGAGCGCGAGGACCCCGATCCCGAGACTTCGCCCCAGCCGGTCGAGTTCGCCCTGCAGCGGCGTCTCGGTCTCCTCGGTCGCGGCGAGTTCGCGAGCGATCGCGCCCACGGCCGTCTCCATGCCCGTGCCGGTGACGACCGCGACGCCCTTGCCGCGCGTGACGTTCGTCCCCTTGTAGACCATGCTCGAGCGCTCCGCGAGCGGTGCGTCAGGGTCGACCGCCTCCGAGGCCTTCGAGACCGGCACGCTCTCGCCGGTCAGCGCCGCTTCGTCGACTTCGAGGCCGGTCGCCTCGAGCAGCCGGCCGTCCGCGGGGATCACGTCGCCGCCGCGCAGGACGACGACATCGCCGGGGACGAGTTCGGTCGCGTCGACCGTCCTCGACTCTCCCGCCCGGCGGACGGTCGCCGTCGGCGCGGCCAGTTCCCGGAGCGATTCGAGGCTGCGCTCGGCCTGGTAGTCCTGCACGAAACCGAAGATCCCGTTCGCGACGACGATGACCGCGATCAGGACCGCGTCGATAGTGTGACCCGCCCAGATCGAGAGCAGCGCCGCGACCACCAACACCCAGATCAGGACGCTGTCGAACTGGGCGACGAAGATGTCGACCGCCGAGCGCCCGCCACCCTGCACGATCTCGTTCTCGCCGTGCTCCTCGCGTCGTCGACGTACCTCTCCGTTCGACAGCCCGTTCGGTCGCGACTCGAGGTCCTCGAGGACGCGCTTCGGCCGCCGTCCGTGTGGCTGCTCGGCCATCGTCCGCGTCTTTCGTGCGGAGGCCTAAAGACGTACTCCGGTCTGACCGCCGAGCAGTCGAGCGACCGCGCGGACCCGCTACGAACGAGGGGACGGCGGTATCGCGGTCCCGGAAACCGGCGCCGTCATCGGAAAATAGGCTCAGTCGGCGCTCGAGGCGGCGGAATCGGCCGCCGCCCGTCTGCTTCGCCAGGCGCCCTGAAGGTACGCGCCGGCGAACATGCCGCCGATGGCCCAGAGGATGGCGACGTTACCGACGCCGAGGCTGGCGTAGGCCGCGCCGGGGCAGATCCCGGAGAGGCCCCAGCCGACGCCGAAGATCGCGCCGCCGATCAGGACGTTCCGATCGAACGGTTTGAGCCGGCGTTCGTACCGATCGCCGGTCAGCGGCGCGCTATCGCGGACGCGGGGCATGACGGCGAAGGCGATCCCGGAGACGATCGCCGCGCCGAACATGACGAACAGCAGCCCGAAATCCTCGAACTGCAGGAAGTGCAGCACCACTTCCGGGCGCGCCATCTGACTGAATCCGAGGCCGAAGCCGAAGATCAGGCCGCCGACGAGGATCAGCGGCATGAACAGCGGATGACGATCCTCGCTCACGGGTCCTCACCTCCCCGGTCGCCGCCTCGAGACGGAGGCGTCTCGCTCATGGCGACACCCCCAGGGCGGCGACGGTTTGCGCAGTGACGATCGCGACGGTCAGGAACGTCAGCACGCCGACGAGCGACGTTTTCGAGGCCGAGCCGACGCCGCAGACGCCGTGGCCGGACGTACAGCCCTTCCCGATACGGGTGCCGATGCCGACGAAGACGCCGCCGACCAGCAGCCGCCAGGCCTGCACGTCGGTCGTCCACAGCGTCACGCCCCCGACCTCGTAGAGTTCGCCGGTCGTCCCGGGCTCGTAGAGCGCGGTCGTGATTACGCCCGATTGGATCGTCGCCGCGAACGCCAGCGCGCCCAGGATGATCCCGAGCGTGAACACGACGCGCCAGTCCCGCGAGGCGACGTACTGCTGGAAGCGCGACTGCTCGGAGACGTACGAGAGCGTCGACTCGAGGAAGGTGCTGGCGCCGGCGGGGATGCCGGTGCCGACGTAGATGACGACCGCGCCGAGGCCGACGAGCAATCCGCCGACGGCGTAGCGACTGATCCCGTTGGGGAACAACTCGGCGGCCACCTGGAGCGCTACCGGATCAGCGACCATCGGTCGAGTCAGTCACCCGCGAGCGATTCCTGGCTCGCCGCGCAGTTGTTCGGCCCGAGCTCGAGTTCGAACGCCTCGTCGTCGTCGGCCTCCTGCTGGCCGAGGTTCGTCGCGATAATGTCCTCGTAGTTGGCCGGCCGGGGCGGCATGTCCGAGAGGATCAACTCCACGAACGCCTCTTCGTCCATCGTCAGTGCGTCCATCTCCTCCTCGAGTTGGCCGATCGGCGCCGTATAGGTTCCGTCTTCGGCCGGCTGAGCCGCGTCGCTGAAGTGTGCGCCGCCGACGAGTGTGTCGTCGGGCAGCGAGAGGACGCGTTCTTGCAGCGACTCGTAGAGCGTGCTGGCGGCCTCGGGCGCGCCATCGTCGCCTTCCTCCAGGTCGGGGCGGGCGACGCTCTCGACGAACAGGCCGTCGCCGGTCGCCAGCAGCGAGCCGTCGATCAGGTACGAGGTCATCCCGGAGGTGTGCCCGGGCGTGGACACTGTCTCGATAACGGCGTCGCCGACCTCGAACTCGTCGCCGTCGGCGGCAGTCGTCAACTCGTTGGCGTAAGTAACGCCGCGGTCGACCGCCGCCGCGGGGATGACGCCCTCGACGCCGACCGCGTCGAGCGCGCGGACGCCCGAGATGTGGTCGGCGTGGATGTGGGTGTCGATCGCATATTTCAGGTCGACGCCCAGGTCGTCGGCGTCGGCGAGATAGCGGTCGGTGAACGCGCGCAGCGGGTCGATCACGGCGGCCTCGCCGTCGTCGTAGACGAGGTAGCCGAGACAGCCCGAGGAGGGGCGCTGATACTGGCGCAGCGTCCCCGCGCCGTCGTAGCGCTCGACCTCGACGGCCTCGTAGATGCGCGCCCAGCCGTTCATGCCGTTCTCTAGGTGGACGGCGTCGTAGCCGCGCTCTTTGAGCGCGCCGGCGACGTACTCGCTGGCGCCGCCTTTCGCACAGAGGACGGTGATTTCACGGTCGTCGGGAATTCGTGCAAGCACGTCCTCGTCGATCTCCTCCTCGAGGAACTCGAAGTAGGGGACGTTGATCGATTCGACGGTGTCGCCGTCGACGTGCCACTCGTCGTACTCCGACGCCATGCGCGCGTCGAGGATCGTCACGTCCTCGCCCGCGTCGATTCGCTGTTTCAGCTCGTCGGGGGCGATCGATTCGACCGAAACGTCCGGCGTTGGGAAGTCCATGTCGTCCATCGTGTACACCGTCCAGTATCGGCCGCTCCCACATAAGAGTTTGCATAGTATTTCGATTAGTGTACAATATAGCCGGTCGGGAGTCTGACCGAACTTGTCCTTCAGAGGCTACCTTAGTGCTCATATACGCCCGTAGTATGGATGCGGCAACGAGAGGAGTTCGAATACTGCACAATAACCGATATCCTTTTATGGTCGCAACCGATATTGTACGATAGCTCCACAACAGAGCACAGACAAACCATGAGTTCGGAATACACTACCACGGAGACGCTCGACGTGAAAGGACAGTCCTGCCCGATGCCCATCGTGAAGACCAAGGGCGCCATCGACGATCTCGAGGCCGGCGACGTGCTCGAGGTCGTCGCGACGGACTCGGGCAGTATGAGCGACATTCAGGGGTGGGCGGACGGTACCGACGGCGTGGAACTGCTCGACCAGGTCGAGGACGGCGACCTGTACACCCACTACGTGAAGAAGACGGCGTAAGATGAGTACGGACAACTCCACCACACCGGTCGACGACGGCGACGGCGAGTTCGACGCCGCGGAGCTGCAGGCGCTGCGCGAGCGCGTCGACGAGCTCGAGGAGTCGGTCTCCGAGCTCGACGACGCCGACGATCAGGGGAAGATGACGATTATCGCGACGCAGGGGACGTTCGACATGGCGTACCCGCCGCTGATCCTCGCGAGCACGGCCGCCGCCTTCGGCTGGGATGTCGTCGTCTTCCACACGTTCTGGGGGCTCGATATCCTCCACGAGGAGAAGTCCCAGAACCTCAAGCTGAGCG